>CAZGQS010000003.1:75151-156622 GCA_964527775.1 uncultured Rhizobium sp.
GACTTGGACAACCTACCTGATCCTGATGTATTGGCTGAGGAGATCATTGATAATTTGCAATCTGGCATTGAGAGTTTTAAGGAGATCATGCTGGGGTTGAAGTAGAAGGAATGGCGATAGTAGGTTTTGTGTTTTTCTTTGTTGCAATAATTGTTGTTGTGATATTTTTTAATTCTGGCGACTCAAAAGGCCAGAATAATCGTTTAGATAAAAAAACCTTGGAGATTTTTCATGATCTTCAAGATGAGTATTTTAGAACTTTAGTAAGTGAGTTTAATTATTTCCTTCAAATATCCCCAAATTATAAAGCAATGGAGGATTTGAAGTTGAAGGAGTTTCCCCAAGAGGTTACATGGGCCGGAAGATATATTTTCAGGAAAGAAATTTACAATAATAGTAAAATTCTTCGTCCTCAGGGCGTAAGTCTTAATTTCGAGAGAGAATTAATGAAACAGGAAATGATCGAAGTATGGAATGAAGTAGGAATGAGAGTTCATAGAATATCTAAAATTATTGGAATGATATTTAACATTGAGGCTAAGGAGTTGCAACATAAATTGGCACAAGCATATATTCATTGCCAAGATAAAAAACACTCAGAAGCACTAAGCATATTTAATGAACTTCTCATGGAAGGTTCAAAGCTTGACAAATACACAACATCTGTGATAGCAAATAATATTGGTTGTTTGAAATTTTATCTTTACAAAGAAAAAGGTATTATTAGCAATTTTACTGCTGCTCTATTATTGAACAAGGATAGTAAAATTTATTATAATCTTGCATGTGCTTACACTTGGTCTGAAAAATGGGATAGGGCCAAAGTGAATTTCACTAAAGCCAACATATTTAATTCAAAAAGGATACTGGATTTTCTCGAAAGCGAATCTGCAATAGTTAACGTGGAACCTGCACTAGATAAAGTAGAACTTGCTCAGCCTGTTATTGAGTTAGTTGAAGAAAACAATCGTCATCCAAAAAAGCCAGAATCTGATAAGCGAGGAATTGCTAATGTTTACGTGGGGATACCTAAGAATATTTCAGAAGAAATAATTTGGGTACAAGATAAATTCAGAACTAACCCATTGTCATTTATACCAGGAGGTACCACAGTAGTCGTTGAGTATCACAGTGGAGAGGTTCTAGGGTATGACAAGATTAAACGACCTTCTGACTATATTGGGAAATTCTTTGAATCTTCAAATAGTAAAACAAGCTATGGATATAATAAAATGAATGAATTAGATAAAATTAATTTTTACAAACAGAGAATTAATAGGATTTTTGCAAGGAAAAAAAAAGACGGTCATATATTTGAGGAAGTCTGGAATTGCGAATGGGCACAGCAATTGCCATGGAAAAGTTTAGTAAAATTTGACTTTTCTGTCAAAAATTCATTTAAACATAAAATGATGCCAAATAGCTAAAAAGTGAATTAATAATCACATTTAATCGAATTTTGACGACTATTTGAAACGTAATCCATTGCAATTGAAACAAATACCGTTTTCGACATGTTGATAATGAGGTAACCAGCCTGCGCCATGACACTTAGGACACCTTGAATGGTAATTGATTAAATAACCACTTACATCTAGTTCTGGAACTGTTGAATTTTCGTGAAGCTCTTCATGGCAATTCCAACAAAGTGAAACCAACGCTTCATTCGGATAATCCCAAGCCATAAGCCCTTTTTGATAATATTTGTGATGAACATTCATGTTGAATATATATTCCCATTTTAACATTTCTGGTTGAATATTTTGTAAGATTGAAATAGCGATATCTGCTTGATAGTAATCAAACCAGAATTTTGGATCTTCTTCTAAGTCCTCTTCTAAACTCATTGAATATGATAAATTAACCTTCATTGGAATTAAGTTTTCCAGATAAACTAAAACGATAAATCTATCATTAACTCGACCGTAATAGCAGATTTGACTACTTTTATTTTCTTTTTTGTATGTTGGATCATAAATAGCAGCCCCAAAATTCTTACGACTTTTTAAATCAAATACAGTACAACTTTGATTGTTGTAATGATGAACTATTAATCCTGGAGTGCTTGAATTTATAATCTTTGAATTTTGGCAGTGTTTGCATTTGAATTCATCCCTCCTTAGGATTTCCAGACGTCTATTTTGCCATTCTATAGTCATTAGTTGTTCGATATAGCTTATGGAGCATTTATCATTAATCATATCACAAAAAAATAATTTGGAGGAAATTACGGAATAAATTCTACTTATCATAGGTTAATAAAGTAAGGGTCAGCTATAACCAGCCCTCATTTGCAAAGCTGATGAAGTTGTCATCAGTACCTAGAATCAAGTGATCTAACAAGTGGATGTCGAGGAGCTTTCCTGGATCTTTGATCTTTAGGGTTAAGTCACGTCTTCTTGCGATGGTACCAGGTTGTTAGATGAGTGGTTGTGAGCAACGATAATGGCCGATGACATCGCTTTTAAGGCAGTTCCAAAGTGGTTAAATGACAATTGAAATTCCTAAAACTTCTAAAATTCACAAAGTTTTAGGAATTTCGATCGGTTATATAATTTTACGACGCAAATTTCTCCCTTCAAAAAAAATATTTGAGGGTGCTTCTGAGGGTGCTATAAAGAAATTCAACCTTTAGTCAGTTGGTTCAAGCGTTCTTGATAAGATTGGAAATAATTTCTTTTGGTTGAATCGTTGAGAAAAGAGGCAGCTATCATTTTGCCGACTGAATCAGATTTGGAGACCATTAAGCCCATGATTTCTTGAAATGTCTTTTCGCTGATTTTCGCTTTTTCTGCGAGTTTAGTGAACCGAAAACCTATTTTTCCTTGAGCTATTTTTTGTGGCAAAAGTCCCTCATCCAAGGCAAAATCTCTGTCTTCAATATGGATACGACTATTCAACAGGTCATAAGCTGGACTAAGCCTGTAGTCGCCAAATGGAGTTTCAAGTATTGAGAAGTTCTTGAAGTGCGCGTCCCCATTTGAAAACAAATAATTAAAAACAAGTAACCTAAAAAGTTTTGGAGCTTCTACCTTATATGTAGTTAAGTACTGGCGCATCAACTCAAATAGGTCTAAATAACTCCCCAAATACTTGTAATGTTCACCATGAGTTTGTGGGGTTCTTTGTGCTAAGGATGCAAAATCATCTTGTGCCCATTTTGAGCCATCTTCTTTCACATCAAATCGCTTAGTAAGGTAAGCAGGAGAGCCATCTTTAAAAAAGATCATAGCATTTTCAGCCGTTTCTATACCATACATTTGACGGGCAATTTGCATGGTTAAGTGCTCATTAGCTGGCATTTGATCTGATCTTTTGCCTGCGCTTGGAATGGGTTTTAGGATATAGGTGCCCTGTTCATTTTCTTGGATCAGTCTTAACTTGTTTTTGTCAAGAAGGAATAAAAATTTTTCTTGTACCCCCGAAATTGACATGCGACTACGGTTTTCCTCAAACATATGATCCATTTCGGGATTGGATGTTGGGGCATCGTAAGGTAAAACATGAAATACCTTCTTGCCTTGAAAAATCCGTTTCAAAGCTGTTCTGCTATAGGTATTAAAGCCTTCCGATAGGGTGGCAGGACAGTATTTAATTTCGGGCAAACTCATTCTTATTCTAGTTTTACAACTCTAACTGCGCCAACGCTGTCATTTTTTGCAGTGGTCATTAACAAGCCGAAATGATCTTCTCGGTCTATTCTATTGTGTTTACATACCACTTCTTTGTTGGATCCTTCAGGAAGCATATTAAAAAAGAATGGGAATAAGTACTTTGAATGAAATTCTCTTTGAGTTATAGGCAACGTGAGACTGATTCCTTGCCCGTTGGTATGAGTTAACCAGTCTTCTAAATACCGAAACGAAAAAGATCCGTCATTGTGTTGGGTCAAAATTCCCGCTTCTCGATTCTTGAATAAAACTTTGGCTTTTCTCATTCAGATGGGTTTAAATTTTTGATTTTTAGGCAAACTTCCATGCCCAGCACATCTGAGATTTTTTGCAGTGTAGATAGAGTAGGATTTCCTTTGCCACTTTCAAACTGCTTTAGAGTTCTCAATCCAACACCGGATATCTCCGCCAAATCCTCTTGTGTGACTTGCAGCGCTTCTCTGCGTTTCTTGATGGTCAATACTAATTCCGAAAAGTGCATTATGAGGCATTATTTAATGCAAAAGTAACTTTATTTAATCAAATTTCATTAAAAAATGCAATAAATGGCACTTTGATGATTAATCTAGATTTAATATCTGATTTTATTATGGATAAATTATTATTTATAAAAATAAAACCAGGAAATATGTAATAAAGCACTTATTTTTTGGGATAAAATGCCCGTTTACCAATAGTTTTGTTGATAGCTTTTTCGTCTTCAATGGTATATTTACTTGCAGCAGAATATCGACCTTTTCTTATTTTTGATTTAACTGTATTCTTCTTTTTTGTATTAACTAATTCTTTTCTGTAAAAATGTACAGTGGATAAATGAGGTATTTGAATTGTAGGATGAGCATCGCTGTAGTGCTTTTTAAAATCCCTATCTAAAACAGCTCTATTACATTGTGGACATACATAGTAACCTTTTTGTATTTCAATTTTATCTGCGGGTTTTGGGGAGTCTTTTTTTATTGGTTGAATTCTTTTTATTGCCCAACAATATTTCTGATGTCCCAATCTTGGAGCACATTTTAATTTATGAGATTTGTATTCTGACCCTAAAAACTTATCATTACATATATAACAGACATAATAACTCTGTGAATCAAGTTTAGGCGGTTTGTTAAATTTTTTCATTAAATTAAAAATTTTTAAACTATACTGCAAGATAAATATTCAATTTATAATATCAAATCATTTGATTAATTTATTGTAAAATATATCATTGTATAAAATGAGTCTTTTTCTATAATTTCGATATATTGGCAATGTATTATGTAACATATTTATAACCATTTAACATAAATATCAACGAGTTATACTTGTTTCTACACTTGATTTCAGAAGAGTAAAATCAAATCCCCCTTTAATTGCATATTATTTGAGATACATTCAAGTATTTTTTTGGATAACTCAATATTCTATAACTATTTAATCATCCATTGTGTAAAATTTAAAAAAAAGTTATGTGAATCAGTACTCCATCATTTGTAGGTGTTCTCTAACGGAATATCAGTTAACCAAAACTTTTAAAAACAATCCTGAAAACACTTGGGTGTCATTGATATTATTAGAATACAAAGCGATTGCCTTCCCTTTTTTACTATTGATTACTCAGTGCGCAGTATAAGCCATCAAATTTCAATGTATCATTTGCTTTACTTGACGATGCCTTTTTAATAGCTAAAGTGTTAAGAACCCTCTTCACGGTAATAATCGTATTTCAATTCGGCTGCTTTTAATCTGCCGTTTTGTATTTTAATTAATGGGGCTAAAATTATGTTTTGGACTGAAGTACTTATAAGTATAACTTTGTTTAATTAAGCGTATGTCCCATTTATACTGAGGGTCTACAGTGATCAAAATTAAAACTATATTTAATCATAATTATGAAAACTCAAATTTTAACTTTTGTTATTGGCTCTGCTGGTGTTAGATTTCGACAACCAGTTTATTGTCCATTTACAGGTGAAAAATTAATTCATGAGGATCCTTTTAATGATTCTATTCATTACAATGGTTCAATTAATGAGTATATTTATCCTGCCTCAGTAATAGCGCTGTGGTCAAATTATAAAATTTTGTTCAAGGAAATTCATTATTTTAATAGGAGAATGTATTCTGATCTTAATGCTGATTTTTTTGAAAATATTGAGACTATTGAGGAATTAGCAAAGTTGATGGATCATCTTGAATCACCAAGTGGATATTTGATTATCGATGTACAAATTCGCCCGAATCACCCAGGTTCATATCAAAAAGTATTTTTGTTAAGAAGACCATACTTTTTCTAAAGAGAAAATTTGTAATTAGTTTTAAATTTCGGACTGGTTAAAATTCGGTAAATCCGAAATTTCCCCAGTCAAATAAAAAAAGCAGATACACCGAGGGTCAAATAGTAAAAGCCCTCAAAGAAGAAGAAAATGGCCGATCTGTCATGTACATCAGTCGTGAACTTAGCATTAACAAACAGTCCTTCTACAATTGGAAGAAGAAATAGAAAAAAATTACCCCACACATCTCTGAGTTGGGTATAACTTCAAATATTAACCATATTTACATTAAATAACTTGAAATGTTATTAACTACCATCCTTGCATTTAATCCACGATCCAAGAAACGGTCAATACAACTTTGTTTGTTAGCAGATATAAACAGGTTGTACAAACGCCAGATATCGATAGAGCCGTCAAAATTTCGTCTAAAATACTTGTCGTTGTAGTAACCATCAACCATGAGATTGAGGATTGATGAATACGAAAAATTGATCAACATCCATATTAATCTTGGATGGACTTATTTTCCAATGAATTAGAATTTTGAAACAATTCAATATGTTGAATAACAATAAATTGCAAGTAATTCGTGAGCAAAATCAAGCAACTATCAAGCTACTCATGATTAACTCACAGCATTAGAGCATTAAAAGTAATAGCATATTTGTTCAAAAGTAACTGCCAATAAAAAAACCCCGAAAACGTTAAGTCTCGGGGTTTTAAGTTGTAAACTCTGGTTTACTTCGCGGTGAGGGGGGGATTCGAACCCCCGGAACAGTTTCCCGTTCGGCAGTTTAGCAAACTGCTGGTTTCAGCCACTCACCCACCTCACCAATGGGGCTGCAAATATAAAATTTGTTTGGAATAATTCCAGCTTTTTTTGAAAAAATTATAATCCCCAGTTTAATCCCAAAAAGGGAAGGGGAGTGTAAGTCTCTCGGTTCCTCCTGAATTCATACGTTCCATTGTCGGCATTGTAGTACTGACCGCTGCTGGTGAAACTCAATCCCAAAACACCCACATCGAAAAATAAATTCTTGCCTACCTTGATTCTCATCGCCGGACCACCCGCATAAACGGCACCCTCGCTCTGAGGAAACATGGCCCAAAACTCTGCAATGAAAGCCACCTTCTCAGAGGTTTCTCTAGCATAACATGCCGAAAAAATGGGCAACTGCTCGTCCAAACCCGTATAAAAACCGTATCCCGCATTCAACGTGATGTTCTCTTTTTTGTCTCCATAAGTCATATTCGCAAATCCAATTCCCAAAGTTTCTTCGTCGGCAAACCACAACTTACCAAATTGTCCACCCACACTTAAATGAAGCTTGTCGTTAATCTTGACTGAATATTTGGCATTCAAAAGGGTGGGCATTAAGATGGCCGTTGAAGTAATTCCTATAGAAAGGTTATCTGTCAAACCATATTGGGCCTGAACCACAGAGAAATACATTAAATTGATGTAACCCTCTCCTTTATTGATTGGAAAAGCAGACGGCGAATATAAATACCTGCTGGCATGTTCACTGGCGCGCGCCGGCGTAGATTTTTCGTTGGCGTTTCTCTTGTAGACTATAACGTATTTGGGAATTTCTATTTCCAAACCATCCTCCCTTAATATGGTGATGCTGCTCGGGTCTTCTTTTTTTACCGTTCCACGGTGGACGTTTCCATCGCTGGTCTTGATCTCAACCCTTGATTTTGCCGAATCAACATCCGCATTCTGTGCAAAAACGGCGCCCTGCGCCCAAAACATCCCCAGAAAAAATAAATACTTCCAATTCATAGCTTATTCACGAAGTTACGCAATTAAATCACTTGGGAATATTCAATGATTTCACGACCTTTGCAAACTTGTAAAATCATGAGTCAAGTTGTCATTACATTTCCAGACGGCGCCCAGCGTTCATACAACGCCGGAATAAGCCCCATGGAAATTGCCCAATCCATCAGCGAAGGACTTGCCCGCAACGTGTTGTCGGCAAAGGTGAACGATCAAGTGGTAGATGCGAATACGCCCATCACCACAGATTCTACCTTGAGCTTGTTGACGTGGAACGACCATGAAGGCAAACAGACGTATTGGCACTCCTCAGCGCACCTTCTTGCGGAAGCCCTAGAAGCCCTGTATCCCGGCATCAAATTGGCCATCGGTCCGCCAATTGACCGCGGATTTTACTATGACATTGATTTTGGGGACATGAGATTCACCTCCGACGATTTCGAGAAGGTAGAAAACAAGATGCGCGAACTGGCTAAATCCAACAGTTCGTTTGTGCGTAAATCAGTCAGCAAAGCAGACGCCATTCAGTATTTTACAGAAAAAGCAGATCCGTATAAACTGGAATTAATTCAAGACCTCGAAGACGGTCAAATTACCTTCTATACACAGGGCAATTTTACTGACCTGTGCCGCGGTCCGCACATTCCGCATACCGGCCACATCAAATCCATCAAGTTGCTGAATACCGCAGGAGCTTACTGGCGCGGAGATGAGAAAAATAAGCAATTAACCCGTATTTACGGAATTACCTTCCCCAAGAAATCGGAACTAGACGAATATTTAGAACTTCTTGAAGAAGCCAAAAAACGCGATCACCGCAAATTGGGTAAGGAGTTAGAAATTTATACCTTCGATGATGATGTAGGACCCGGATTGCCCCTATGGTTGCCCAACGGCGGAATCATCATTGAGCAATTGGAAGCTTACGCAAAGAAAATAGAAAAGGAAGCCGGTTACTTCAGAGTAAAATCTCCCCACATTGCACGCGAAAGCATGTATATAAAGAGCGGACACTTACCTTATTATAAGGATAGCATGTTTCCGCCCATGGAAATTGACGGTGTGAATTACTATTTGAAGGCGATGAACTGTCCGCATCACCACAAAATTTTTGCTGCAACTCCCAAGAGTTATCGCGATTTACCTATTCGTTTTGCTGAATACGGAACTTGTTACCGTTACGAGCAAAGCGGTGAGTTGTTTGGATTGATGCGCGTTCGCAGTTTGCAAATGAACGATGCGCACATTTATTGTACCGAAGAGCAATTCGAATCAGAGTTTCAAGCGGTAAATGCGTTGTACCTGAAACACTTCGAAAAGTTCGGTATAGAAAAATATGTGATGCGCTTTTCTAAGCACGACCCGGCTAAGTTGGGACAAAAATACATTGACATGCCTGAGCTTTGGTTGAAAACCGAAAGCATGGTTCGCAAGGTATTAGACAAAATGGGTGTTAACTACGTAGAAGTAGAAGACGAAGCCGCGTTTTACGGTCCCAAAATTGACATTCAGGTGTATAGCGTCATCGGAAAAGAATTTACATTAGCCACAAACCAAGTTGACTTTGCTCAAGCGGAGCGATTTGATTTAAGTTATACTAGCGAGAACAATGAAAAGGTAAGACCCATCATCATTCACCGTGCTCCATTGAGTACGCATGAAAGATTCATTGGATTTTTATTGGAACACTATGCTGGAAACTTCCCAGTTTGGTTGGCACCAAAACAAGCAATTGTACTTCCAATTTCAGATAAATATGCAGATTACGCAGAGGAAGTTGGAAAATATCTGAAAATATCCGATATTCGCGCCTCCGTAGATCACAGATCTGAGAAGGCGGGCAAGAAAATCAGAGACGCTGAGGTAGCGAAAATCCCCTACATGATTATAGTAGGAGAGAAGGAGCAAGAAAGCCGAACCGTTTCTGTTAGAATGCACGGCGGTACAGATTTAGGATCAATGGAAACACAGCAATTGGCTGAAAGAATACTGAATGAATCCAAACTTTAAACCAAGAGGCAGACGCCAGGAAGACCCGCACAAGATCAATGAAAGGATCTCGGCAAAAGAAATTCGTCTTGTAGGTGACAACGTCGAAATGGGCGTTTATCCAACAGAGAAAGCAATTGAAATTGCTTTTGAACTAGGCTTGGATTTAGTTGAAATCAGTCCCAATGCTGAGCCTCCTGTTTGTAAGGTGGTTGATTACAAGAAGTTTCTCTACGAACAGAAGAAGAAACAGAAAGAAATCAAAGCCAACGCCATCAAACAAGAGATCAAAGAAATTAGGTTTGGTCCAAACACAGATGAGCATGACGTGAACTTCAAACTCAAGCATGCCATAGCGTTCTTAGATGAAGGAAATAAGGTAAGAGCTTATGTATTTTACAAGGGTCGTACCATTATCTTCATTGAGCGCGGTGTTGAACTTTTGATGGGTTTTGCAAATAAACTTATTGAAGGTGGACACGCCAAGTTAGAAATGGAACCCAAAAGAGAAGGTAAGAAAATGGTTATCTTACTAGCACCCAAAGGAAAAAAATAATAAAGAATTAAGTATATGCCTAAAATGAAAACAAATTCCAGCGCTAAGAAGCGTTTCAAAGTGACTGGAACCGGTAAAGTTAAGCGTCTGAAAGCATTTAAAAACCACATCTTGACCAAAAAGTCTAAGAAGCGTAAAGAAGCCCTTGCAAAACCTGCATTGGTTCATGATTCAGATATGAGCAACGTTAAATTCATGTTGCGCTTAGGAAAATAATAGAAAAACTTTGGCCGGAGCAAACAAGTGCCTTGTGCCGCTCAAGCCATTAAACTAATATAATATGCCAAGATCAGTCAATCACGTCGCCAGTAAGGCGCGCAGAAAAAAGACCCTGAAGTTAGCCAAAGGTTACTTCGGAAGACGTAAAAACGTATGGACGGTTGCAAAAAATGCCGTTGAAAAAGGTTTAACCTATGCTTACCGCGATCGCCGCGCCAAAAAACGCGAATTCCGCGCTCTTTGGATTATGCGTATCAACGCAGCTTGCCGCGAGCAAGGTGTAAGCTACTCTCAGTTCATGGGTAAATTGAACGCAAGTACTTTAGAAATCAACCGTAAAGTGTTGGCAGATCTTGCCGTTCACGATACTGCTGCTTTCAAAGCCATCTTCGATCAAGTAATGAACGGTTAATCCAAACCAAAACATTAATCAAACAAAAAGCCACCCTCATCGGGTGGCTTTTTTTATTACTTTCCAATTTTGTAATTTCCCGGTCAACCATTTTTATTCAATTTCCGTCTAAACATCACCTATGCGCAAACTCATCATCATTGCTTCACTTTTCAGCTTCTCTTCCTCTTTCGCTCAACTCATTACCAACAAACCCGAAACCCAAGCTCAAATGCTTGATTCCAACGGGAATGTGGTTCCCCCGAAATTAGAAATTATCACTTCCGGACTTTCACAATACAAAAACATCATCTATCAGCGCATCACCCAACAATATATCACCAACGAAAACCAATTTTTCTTGGATGTAAAATTAGACACCACTTATATCATCATCAAAAAAAGTCCCAAAATCAAAGATGTCTATTCTATCGGATTTTTTGGCGATGATAAAGGCAAAAAGCCCGCGAAAAACATTACTTCCGTTGAGAAAAAGGAGTGGTTGATAAAATTTAATGCCCAAGGCGAAATTGATTCACTCTACAACTGGAAAGAATTCCGAGACATGTTCGTGTCGGCCCTCTCAGTTCAGGCTCGGGAAAATCTGATCAATTCCTCCTTATTCGCTGAACGCAAAGCTCAATTCAACAACCACGACGAAGTCCAAAAGCTCGTTTTGGGCGATATACATTATCTTTTTCTTCCCTACGGGGATACTTTTGATTTGAACGTCAAATATTTGAGATTGAAACTGGTAAAAGATCCCTTCACCCAAGAAGATCTCGAAATTTTGGGCGACTACTACGCCGAATACAAAGAAGGCTCCAGTAACACTGTCAATATACTTGCTCACAACCAAGCGGGCCCAGATCAAAAACCCTTGCTTCTACAAGAATGCCAAGAATACCTCCGCAGCAGAAACAACACCAATGAACCGACTTCGGAGGTTACTTCAGTTGGACTTAACTCCGAGCAAGAATATCGTTACAATAAGCTGAAAAAAGCCTTTATGTGGGTAACCTTCTCAGATGTCATTACCATCAATCTCCAATCGCGGGGCAATTTGCGCACTTACCGGTTGTGGGATGCGAATTGATTTCAGCCACCAGCCATCAGCTTCGCTGATCTATCAGCTATCAGCCGTCAGCCGTCAGCCAAAGACCAAAGACCAAAGACCAAAGACCAAAGACCAGTCCCAAAGACCCACGGCCAATGTTAATAAAATATTAAATATATGTTGCACACGTCCAACACCGAGCTTTCTTGATTAGTTTCGCATATCAACAATTATCTAATGGCTTTAAATAATTTACTCAGTGTTTTCCTGCCCAAAGACCAAGTTTTTTACAATCTTTTTGAAGAGACTGCAAAAAATATTGCTGAGATGGGAGTGAAATTCAAAGAATTTGTATACGAACCTGAAGAACAGAAAAGATCAATTATCAATAAGCAAATTGAGGATCTTGAGCATAAGAACGATGAAATAACGCATCAAATCTTTCAAGAGCTAGGTAAAAACTTCATTACGCCATTTGACAGAGAAGATATTCATTATTTGGCAACTGCAACTGATGATGTAGCTGATTACATATACGCTTCTAGCAAGAAAATGCAATTTCATGGTGTTAATCCGAACGATACTGGTATTCAAAACTTGGCTGAATTAATTTGTCAAGGAGCAAATGAAGTTTCAAAAGTAATTATGCAATTACGCGAGTTGAAACGTCCTGAGAAGATTATGGAGTCGATCGTAAAAATTAACAGTCTTGAAAATCATGCAGACAATGTATTCGATTTGAGTATTCGTGAATTGTTTGAGAAGGAAAATGATTTCAAGCAATTGATTAAAAGACGTGAGGTATATACGGTTATGGAAGTAGCTACAGATAAGTTTGAAGATGTAGCCAATGTGATCGAAACCATCATAGTTAAATACGCATAAAATCATTGCCATGACTTCAATGGTAATTTTGATTATCGTTTTGGCTTTGGTATTTGATTATATCAATGGTTTCCATGACGCTGCCAATTCTATAGCTACAATCGTTAGCACTAAGGTATTGACCCCGTTCCAAGCAGTACTTTGGGCGGCAATGTTCAATTTCGTGGCATTCTTTATGTTTAAAGATCATGCTGTTGCCAATACAATTTCAAAAACAGTTGCTGAAAATTATATCACTTTAGATGTAATTTTATCTGGTTTGCTCGCTGCCATATTTTGGAATTTGTTAACCTGGTGGTACGGAATTCCCTCGTCTTCTTCACATACTCTTATTGGCGGATTTGCTGGTGCAGCAGTAATACACGCATTTATGGAAAAAGGCATGATGCCTATCAGTCAAATTGTTGAGTCTGATAGCATCATGAAAACCATTTATTTTATCTTCTTAGCGCCAATCATAGGTATGGTTCTTTCGGCATATATCACTTTAGTCACAATTTCTAGAAAAATGTGGCTCAAACTGAGTTTCATTGCCGTGTCTTCGGTTGCGCTTTTCCTGATTTTTGATTATTACATGGGTAAAAAATTGGAAGAGAACCTATCTAAGTTTTACCGTGTAGACAAATATAAAAAGGAATGGAAAAAACACCCAGATGACTTGAAGATTAAAGCCAACTATGAATTAGCTGTACAGCACTTTGAAGAATCAAAACCATTTCTCGATGAATATAAATCTAAAGGTTCCGAACATGTAGTAAACAATATTATTTCACATGTTGATGTATCAGACATTCAAATAAATAAGCAAAGAGAAGTAGTAGAGAAAATCCTTCGATTTGGGGCATTAAAGAAAGATGCTTTCTTTGATACTACAAAAATCGCTGCTTATGAGGCAGCAAAAGAAAAAATTCACAGTTGTCAACCTGAATTTGAAAATCTTTCAAATATTGGTGATTCTGCAACTGCTGGAGCAATTGCAATAAAGCTTGCATTAGGAGATAAGGAGAGAATTAAATTCATCGACGCCTATAAAATTGATGTTTCCAAATCCTTGACAACAGACCTCGAAAAAGCAGACAATAGAACACTTTCTTACATCATGATGCTTATGTTTGCCATCTTTGCGGCTATCTACATCTATGTCGAAAAGATAAAAGTTCCAACTGCTGCAAAAATGAACAATATGTTCAAAAAGCTTCAATTACTTTCGTCTGCAGCTTTTTCTTTGGGACACGGCGGCAGTGATGCGCAGAAGGTAATGGGTATAATAGGTGCTGCAATGATTGCAAGCGGACAAATCATAGATTTTAAAGAAATTCCCAACTGGGTTCCGTTGGCATGCTATGCTGCAATAGCCCTTGGAACTCTCAGTGGAGGTTGGAAAATTGTGAAAACAATGGGAACCAAGATTACCAAAGTTACACCACTCGAAGGAGTAGGAGCTGAGACTGCTGGTGCAATTACTCTGTTTTTAACAGCTCAAATGGGAATTCCAGTAAGTACTACCCATACTATCACAGGTTCAATCATTGGCGTTGGAGCGACCAAAAGATTGAGTGCGGTGCGCTGGGGGGTTACCCGTAGCTTGCTTTTTGCATGGATAGTAACAATACCAGTAAGTGCCTTAGTTGCGGCTTTAATTTATTCTTTAGTAAGTATTTTGTAAGATACATTTCGCATTAATTCTGCGAAAATTCCAATTCTGTTCCAGCCAAATCTACTTTTATGGGTTTGGCTGGATCCACAGAACCAGATAAAATAAACTTGCTTAACTCGTCCATTACTTTTTTCTGAATTACGCGTTTCAATGGGCGAGCACCAAATTGTGGATCAAAGCCCAACTGTGCCAACCAATCCAACGCATCCTCAGTGATATCCAATCGATATCCTGC
This sequence comes from uncultured Rhizobium sp., assembly GCA_964527775.1. GTDB lineage: Bacteria > Bacteroidota > Bacteroidia > NS11-12g > UBA955 > VMCP01. The sequence continues at coordinate 89,856 of CAZGQS010000003.1, forward strand.
GTCGTTCAATCGTTGATACAAAAGATCAAATTGAATTTGAGCAATGGCTCTGATGTTTTCTCTGTTCAACGGTTCAAACATCACAATTTCATCAATTCGGTTCAAGAACTCAGGTCTAATGGAGCGCTTTAAGATATCGAAAACCTGAATCTTGGTTTTTGCTTGAACTTCTTCGGAATTGGTAATGGTTAGTTGCTCGTAGTTTTCCCTAATTACATCCGCTCCAATATTAGAAGTCATGATGATGATGGTATTTCTGAAATTAGCGGTTCTACCTTTATTGTCGGTCAACCGGCCGTCGTCTAATACTTGCAATAGAATGTTGAAAACATCGGGGTGGGCTTTCTCAATTTCATCCAACAAAATTACACTGTAGGGTTTTCGTCTGATGGCTTCAGTCAATTGTCCACCTTCGTCATATCCCACGTAACCTGGAGGCGCTCCAATGAGTCTGCTCACCGTGTGTTTTTCTTGATATTCAGACATGTCAATGCGCACCATAGCTTGGTCGCTGTTAAACATATAATCTGCCAACGCCTTTGCGAGTTCAGTTTTACCAACGCCCGTGGTTCCTAGGAAAATGAATGATCCTATGGGTTTCTTGGGATCTTGAAGACCCGCTCGACTTCTTCGAATGGCGTTCGACAACGCTGAAATAGCTTCTTCCTGTCCAACTACTCGCTTATGCAATTCATCTTCCAGTCTCAACAATTTTTCACGTTCGCTTTGAAGCATTTTACTCACTGGAATTCCCGTCCATCGGCTAACTACTTCGGCAATGTCATCAGAGTCTACCTCTTGTTTAACCATCGAAGCTTTACCCGTCTTGTTTTCACGCATTTTCATGGTCAATGCATACAACTCTTCTTCGTTGTTTTTAATTAAACCATATCGAATCTCCGCCACTCTACCATAATTACCCTCACGTTCAGCCTGCTCAGCTTCCAATTTTAAACTTTCAATGTTTGTTTTTTTCTGTTGGATTTGAGTGAGAATATTTTTCTCATTTTCCCATTGGGCCTTGAGTTCGTTCTGCCTTACACTCAAATTGGCGATTTCTTCGTTGAGTTTGCCTAGTTTGGCTTCATCATTTTCACGTTTAATGGCTTCACGCTCAATTTCCAATTGCATGATTCTACGGTTCAATTCATCCAATTCTTCGGGAACAGAGTCCATCTCCAATCTCAATTTGCTGGCAGCTTCATCCAGAAGGTCAATGGCCTTATCAGGTAGAAATCGGTCGCTGATGTATCTTTGACTCATTTCTACTGCTGAAATGATGGCTTCGTCTTTGATTCTAACTTTATGATGTACCTCGTAGCGCTCTTTAAGTCCTCGTAAAATTGAAACGGCCTCTTGAGTATCAGGTTCTTCAACCATTACTTTCTGAAAACGTCTCTCTAAAGCCTTATCAGTTTCAATGTATTTTTGAAACTCAGCAAGGGTAGTGGCTCCAATGGCCCGAAGTTCGCCCCTTGCCAATGCAGGTTTTAAAATATTTGCTGCATCCATGGCACCTTCACTTCTTCCAGCCCCAACTAAGGTGTGAATTTCATCAATAAACAACACAATTTCTCCGCTGCTTTGAGTGACTTCTTTCACCACTGTTTTCAGACGTTCTTCAAACTCACCCTTGTATTTTGCACCTGCTACCAAAGCACCCATGTCAAGGCTGTAAATTTGCTTTGATTTTAAATTCTCAGGAACATCTCCTCTAATGATCCGGTGAGCCAGTCCTTCTGCAATGGCCGTTTTACCCACACCCGGTTCACCAATTAAAACGGGATTATTCTTCGTTCTTCTACTTAAAATTTGTAAAACCCGTCGAATTTCGTCATCTCTTCCAATCACCGGGTCCAGTTTGCCCTCACGAGCCATTTGATTTAAATTAAGTGCATATTTCTTCAATGCGTTGAACTGGTTTTCAGACGTCTGACTATCCACTTTGTGGCCTCCCCGAAGTTCTTTAACTGCCTTCTTTAAATCATTTAACTTAAATCCAGCATCTTTTAATACTCTGGATGTTTCATCGGAACTCTCAAGAACCGACATCAATACATGTTCGTTGGTGATGAATTCATCTCCGAATTCTTTCATGAATTTTTCAGCAACAGCGAGAACTCTGCTCACTTCTTGCGATGCGTAAATCTGTCCTCCAGCAACTTTAGGGTACTTTTTGACTTGAATTTCAAGTACTTTTTCGAGATTGGATAGATTGGCCCCAGTTTTACCTGCGACAAATTTCATCATTTCCTCGTCTTCTCTAAGTATGGCTAACACCAAGTGCGCTAATTCTATACTCTGTTGACCTTCTGCCAGAACCATGTTCTGAGCTTTATTCAAGGTCTCTTGAGTCTTGATGGTGAATTGTTGTGTATTCATGCTCTCGAACGCACAAATCTCATTCCACCCTTAAAATAGCGTCAATTCGTCAGTTTAAATCCTCAATTTCTTCAGGAATAACGTCAATTTGTCGTTTTTGTGGACCCCTAAGCCTTTCCACCGCCATGGGGTGTAGTTGAACTTTGAAATCTTCTCGGTCAAATTCTAAACTATCTACAGCCAGAAAACGATTTCTTAATACGGTAAAACGGCTCCAACGTTCGCTTGCTGCACCCGATGAATCTATACTCCAGCGCGCTTTGCTTGGCGCAGGAATTAACGATGCCAAGTATACGCTCTCTCCAATACTCAATTGCATGGGATATTTCTGAAAATAAAACCAACTGGCTTCACCAATACCGAACACATTGGGTCCCCACTCAATTAAATTCAAATACACTTCCATCATGCGATTTTTACTGACAGCTTTTTCACGTTCAATGAGCCAAACCAGCATGATTTCTTCTATTTTCCTTGCTAAGGTTTTATGCTGTCTCAAATACACGTTCTTAATCAATTGCATGCTTATGGTACTGCCTCCGCGTGCAAATCTCTTCGCTCGGTAATTGTGTATCAATGCGCCTCTAAAGGCTTCGGTGTAAAATCCTTTGTGATAGAAAAAAGAAGGATCCTCAGATCTCAAAACACTTCTCACAACAAACGGCGAGATTTCATTGTAGTTGGTATAATTAGGATTGCTGGGCCCCACCATAAAGGTTCGTACTGCATTATCTCCCCTAAAATAAGTATGACTGAAAGAACCATTTAATTTCGATGGCTGTGCAAGTCCCCATTGAATGATTTTGAAATCTTTATCTGCAGTTAACTCGCTTTCAAAACGAGTCTTTTCTAGTTTGTTTCCGTCTAGGTAAACAAAAAAGCGATAACCAAAGCTACCAGTTGTTTTAATTCCCGATGTATTTTGAAATAATCCTGCAGGGAGGCTAGAAAATAAATTTTTCCCTTGGTTTGTGGGGATTTTAAAGTTAACCCAATAGGTTTTTCCTTGGTCCCATTCATAATGTCCTCCAGCGGTGAAATTCAGGGCATTTAATTTAAATGCACTGTTGCTATCAAGTTCCAACACACCTGAATTGTATTTTACTTTCACATTACCTGCAATATTGCTCAGCTGAACAGTAGTATCAGAAATTCTAGGGTGAAGCAGTCTTAAGTTTTCAATGTTTCCGTCAGCAACAATTTCTATTTCATTATTACCACCTTCAATGAGATCTTGAATTTCGAATTTTGCCTTTCCGAATCCAAAGAATCCACCGGGCAACTTGATTTGCCCCTTAGGGTCCATACAATTAAATTCAATATTGCCTGTGAGATCAGTTCTATCTAGTTCTCCAGTAATTACATAAGGATCAATTTTGGCGTTGAGGCTTTCTCCCTTAAAATGAATGCTTTGTATAGCTGCTTTATAAATTTCAGCAGAATCTTGTACACGAATCTTGAAATTTCGAATCTGTAAATTTTTTGGAACCTGCGCCAATAATTTCCTAGCCGCTTTAATGATGTTTGTTTTTTCACGAGATTCTTTAACAACCTCTTCTTCTTCAGATTTAAATTGAAAATTTTGAATTCCTGCAGAGTCAAACAAATTCATTTCACCTTGAGCAATTTTCAAATTTTGTATACTCGGTCCATGCCAAAGGGTATTCCAAAAATCTACCGAAAAACCGAATGTATCGCATACAAACAAGGGTGGGAGAGATTGATTTGAAGAATTAGACCCCAAATAAACATGGCCTAATCTGATACCAAAAATCCCGTCAAAAGAAGTTTCCTTAATCTTGAATTCTATGCCTTTATTCGCTAATTTTGATTGAGCCTTTTTTAATCCCCAGTCAACAATAGCCTTTCTACCAAGCATCCAGACACCGGTAAACAAGGTGAAAAATCCAATTATTATAAATCCGAGTATTTTAACCCTTCTTGGGGTAAACACCTGTGTAATTTTTCGGAGAAATTCCCTTGAGTTCATCTTTAATTCGTTGTTCAATATCTAAGGTATCTACAAACTCGTGAATGGTCTCACGGGTAATCTTACTGTTGCTTCGGGTCAATTCTTTCAAGGTTTCGTATGGATTTGGATATTTCTCACGACGAAGAATGGTCTGAAGAGCTTCTGCCACTACAGCCCAATTGTTGTCTAAATCTTCATCCATTTTTTGAGCATTCAGAATGATTTTATTCAATCCTCGCTCCAAACTATTCAACGCAATCAAAAGATGGGCAAAGGGTACCCCTAAATTTCTTAAAACCGTACTATCAGTTAAATCTCTTTGCAATCTAGAAATAGGCAATTTCCCCGAAAGATGCTCAAACAAGGCATTGGCTATACCCAAGTTTCCTTCGGCATTTTCAAAGTCAATTGGGTTCACCTTATGCGGCATTGCGCTTGAGCCCACTTCACCCGCTTTGATTTCTTGTTTGAAATAATCCATAGATATATACGTCCAAACATCTCTTGAAAAATCAATCATAATATTACCAATGCGTTTCCATGCATCTAATTGAGCCGCCAATGAATCATAAGGTTCAATCTGTGTAGTCATAGAATTCCTGACCAATCCCAACTGTAAATTCACGAAATTATCAGCAAACGATATCCAATCAATTTCTGGAAATGCAATATGATGGGCATTCAAATTACCCGTCGCACCTCCAAATTTAGCTTTGTATGGAATGTGATTCAAGGGTTCAATTTGCCCCCTCAATCTAATGGCAAACACGTACCATTCCTTTCCTAAATTCGTAGGACTGGCTGGTTGTCCATGAGTTCTAGCCAACATAGGTTGGTCTTTCCATTGATCGCCTTGTGATTCAATTTTCTCCACAATGCTCATCAATTTGGGCATCAATACCTGATCTACTGCATCTTTCAATGACCATGGAATAGCCGTATTGTTAATGTCTTGAGATGTCAATCCAAAATGCACCAACTCTTTGTAGTAATCAAGTCCCAAAGAATCAAGCTTGTTTTTCACGGCATATTCCACCGCTTTTACATCGTGGTTGGTCGTTTTTTCAATTTCTTTGATTCCTAAAATTTCTTCTTCGGATAGGTTTTTAGCCCAATTTCTTAATTCAACGGCTTTATCCAAGAGCATTCCGAAGTCCCATCCTTTCAATGAAACATGCGACAATGCGATTAAATACTCAATTTCAACTCGAACACGATATTGAATGAGAGCGGCTTCTGAAAAGAACGATTGTAGGGGTTGGGTGTTTTTGGAATACCTTCCGTCAATGGGGCTGATGGCTGACAAACTTGACATAAACTGGCTTACAAAGTTAAGTATATTCTTCTTTCTTGGGGGATAACCTTAAATTTGGTGTTAAATAGTTTGTATGATTCGCAAATTCACCCTAATTCTATCTCTTTTTGTTGCAGTAAATTCAAAAATTCAAGCACAAAATAGCAATTATAAAATTCAACCTGCCCCCAATTCAGGGGTGTTTGTTGAGTCTACCAAACCCGTTTCAGATCCATCCACAGGCATCGACACCATTCGTATTTCATCTTCAAATCGAAGCATCGCCAAGTACGTGGTTGCCAGTCAACACGAACGCGTAGCATATACCATCACTCAAACAGAACCCGTTTACCGCTATGAAAATAAGCCCAAAAGGTACATCGATGACGTGGCTTTCGGGTTGTATTATTCCAATGAGTCATTCTTAGATCCCATTTCTTGGGACTCTCTCCGCTACCGTAACTCAGATTCCCGATTCGTGCCTGGTTCTCAAATGAACAAAGTCAGCGGCGTAGGTTTTCATTTTATTTTCGGGGGACGTAAATTCATACCAAGAACCCAATTAGGATCATTCAACTGGGGCTTCGGAATGGACTTCAATCATTTCAAAAACGGACCCAAAAGCGAAGTTGTCTTTAATAACGACTCCGAAGATAAAGGATTCACGCGCTTAGAAACATCTGCATTCAATTTTCATGGAATGGCTCGATTCGAAAAAAGGGTAGGCCCTATTTACCCATTCGCAGCAGTCAGGTTTGGAATGAACTTTTACTCTACCCATCAATACATAGAATCCTACAGAACATTGGCCGAATATGAATCAACCAATTCAGACAATCTTTCAACTTCTGTAACACCGTTTATCTCATATGAATTGGGCTTAAGAGCAAGAATTAACTCTGGAATGAGCTTTTTTGCATCATATGAAAATAGATCAGGAAACCAGTTAGAAGTGGTGAATTTAGCTAATTCATCTTTCGATGGTTTCAAATATAAGAATGATGTAAGAGCCGTTGATTACCGGGTTGGTAATATTAAATACGGCATTTTAATAAATTTCAGTGCAGCCGAAAGAGAAAAAATCTTGGTATTACCTGCCCGAAACGATACCACTTACACCACCAATTTAGTAGTATTTGACACTGTGTGGCTTGAAGAACCTCAATACCGTGAAGAAACAATTTCTGTAAGAGACTCACGCCTCAAGGGATATTATTTAACGAAATGTAAAACATGTTATTGCGATACACTAAAGAATTCAAAAAACAACAATAGCAAAGTTTTGACTCAACCCATCCAAAATACAGGTCAAATCAACCCTACAACTTCCAATCCTTATAACTCCAATTCCGAATTAAAATCAGCCCCTGTGAAAACATCTACACCATCAGGCAGTAATTCAGGAATCAATTCTAATTCAAATACAGGTTCTAGCTCAAGTTCAAATAATTCTACCATAAATGCTGATAGGTCTACACCATCAACTCCAACATGGAACCGACCCAGTTCACCCTCTTCAACTACTCCCAAAAAATCAAGTGGAACAAAGGCATTCCCCGGCATCAAGCCCCCTGCAACAACCATCAAAAAGCCGAAGGCTTAAATGGTTTTCGGTGATCGGTTTTCGGTGATCGGTGATCGGTGATCGGTTTTCGGTGATCGGTTTTCGGTGATCGGTTTTCGGTGATCGGTGATCGGTGATCGGCTGTCCGCTGAAATCTGATAACCGATAACCGATAACCGATCACCATCCTCAAAACTCCAACTTCAAAAATCTTCCCGTATGTGATTGAGGTAACTTTGCAATTTTCTCAGGGGTTCCAACTCCCACAATCTCTCCACCTCCAACACCGCCTTCTGGACCCACATCAATCAGCCAATCTGCCACTTTGATGACATCCATGTTGTGCTCTATGACCAAAACGGTGTTGCCTTTTTCTACCAACGTTTGAAGTACGCCTAAAAGTTGTTTGATATCGTCGAAATGAAGACCCGTAGTGGGTTCATCAAGAATGTAAAGAGTTTTTCCAGTGTCTCTTTTGCTCAATTCTGTAGCGAGTTTTACCCTTTGGGCTTCTCCGCCGCTCAATGTGGTGCTACTTTGACCCAAAGTGATATAACCCAAGCCCACTTCTTCCATCGTTTTGATCTTCCGGTGAATTAAGGGTATGTGCTCAAAGAACTCTACTGCTTGAGAAATGGGCATGTCTAACACGTCCGAAATACTCTTTCCCTTGTACCTAACTTCTAATGTTTCTCTGTTGTAGCGTTTACCAAGGCATACATCACACTCAATTTCTACATTGGGTAAAAAGTTCATCTCAATCACTTTTCTACCTCCACCTGAACATTCTTCACATCTTCCACCTTTTACGTTGAATGAGAATCTTCCAGGTTTATAGCCTCTGATTTTTGCTTCAGGGTGGTTCGCGTAAAGATTTCTTATTTCTTGAAATACACCTACATACGTCGCTGGATTGCTTCTGGGGGTTCTTCCTATGGGACTTTGATCTATTCGAATGACTTTATCAATGTGCTCCAAGCCAGAGATAGAATCATGTTCCAAAACTCTGTAATGTGAGCCGTATATTCTTTGGTGAGCAAGAGGATAGAGGGTCTCGTTGATCATCGATGATTTTCCGCTACCACTTACTCCTGTCACACAAACAAAAACTCCCAAAGGAATTTCTAAATCTGTCCCTTTTAAATTATGTCCTTTACATCCCTTTAATTTGATGCTATCGGTCCATTTTCTCCTTGAACTTGGAACGGCAATTTGTTCCTTTCCTGCCAAATATCTTGCGGTTGTGGTATCTGATTTTAAGAAATCCGAAACGGTTCCACTGGCGATGATTTGTCCGCCTTTTTTGCCGGCATGAGGACCAATTTCAACCAACCAATCGCTCGCTAACATCATATCTTTGTCGTGCTCAACTACAAGCACAGAATTGCCCATATCACGCAAATCTTTTAAGCTCTGAATCAGTTTTTCATTGTCTCTTTGATGCAATCCAATAGACGGCTCATCCAAGATATACAAGACGTTAACCAGTTTAGAACCTATTTGGGTGGCTAACCTAATTCTTTGTGCTTCACCCCCAGAAAGAGTTTTTGCTGGGCTATTCAAGCTCAAATATCCCAATCCAACACCCACCAAAAAAGACAATCTAGCTGAAATTTCTTTCAAAAGTTCTGTAGCAATGCTTTTTTGTCTGTCTGTTAAAAGCGGTTCCACCTGCATAATCCAATCATGGAGATCAGAAATATTCATGGAAGACAACTCCGAAATATTCTTATTTCCAATCTTGAAATGCAGTGATTCTTGCTTCAATCTCGCACCTTGACATTCCGGACATTTTACTTCGTGAATGAATTCTTCGGCCCATTGTTGCATTCTATCATCATCAGATTCAAAATAAGAGTCTGAAACGATTTTTATAACACCCTTAAAGGTGCTCTCATAAGTTCGGCCTTTATTTTCACCGCTGTTGATTTTAATTTCTATGGGATCTTCAACCCCATATAAAACAGCGTTCAGTTGTTCTTTTGTCAATGATTCAATGGGGTCAGCCAAACTGAACTTATACATTTTAGCAATGCTGCGCAATTGCTGGAATGTCCAATTTTCTCTCAGTTCACCCACCGGAACTATGCCGCCCTTGTTAATCGATATTTTAGGATTTGGTATGATGAATTCAAGGTTCACCTCAGATTTTACTCCAAGTCCCTCGCAAGCTTGACAAGCCCCGTAAGGAGAATTGAAGCTAAAGGAATTGGGCTGAGGCTCGGCATAACTTAATCCCGTTTTAGGATCCATTAAAAACTTGGAAAAAGGGTAGGGAATGCCTTTTTCATCCAACACTGTTAGGTAACCATCACCCACTTTTAGAGCGGTTTTTACACTGTCGTTTAGCCTTTGTGGCGATGAAGATTTGACTTCCAAACGGTCAATTACAATGTCAATATCGTGAATTTTGTAGCGGTCTAATTGCATCCCAGTGGTGATATCCATAACTACACCGTCTACATACACTTTATTGAATCCGCGTTTTTTAATTTGCTCAAACAAATCGCGGTAATTCCCTTTTCTACCCTTAATGACTGGGGCGCAAAGGGTGATTTTTTGGTTTTCGAAGGACTTTAATACGGATTCTTGGATTTGTTCTTCTGAAAAGCGAACCATTTTTTCTCCGCTCAAATAACTAAAAGCTTCACCAGCTCGAGCATAAAGTAAGCGCAGAAAATCATAGATTTCAGTAACAGTACCAACAGTAGACCTAGGATTTCTAGAAACGGTCTTTTGTTCAATGGCAATTACCGGACTCAATCCCTTGATCTTATCAACGTCAGGGCGTTTCATATTCCCAACAAATTGTCGGGCATAGGCAGAGAAACTCTCTAAATATCTTCGTTGACCTTCTGCAAAAATGGTATCAAAAGCTAGTGAACTTTTTCCTGACCCCGAGAGACCCGTAAAAACCACCAAAGATTTGCGTGGAATTTCCAGCGATACTTCTTTAAGATTGTGTTCTCTTGCACCAATTACTTCAATGATGCCTTTTTCAGGCCCAGGAGTATGGATGTCTTTCTGGAAATCCGACATAAACCGCGAATTTACGAAAATTACCAGCTTCCGCCGGCACCCCCACCATTAAATCCGCCGCCGCCGCCAAATCCACCGAATCCACCGCCACTGCCTCCACCAAAACCTCCATGCGAATTGCCTCCGCCGAAACCGCTTCCCCAGAAAAAAACAGGGGGGCTGTAAAATCCTCTTCGAGAAAATCCACCGCCGCCGCCTCTGCGAATAAAAATTAGATAGAACAGGATGAAAAATAAAATAGGAATTACAGCATAGGGAAATTCTTCTTTCTTTTTCTTTTCACGGGTTTTACCCTTAAAATCTTCCTTTACGGTGAGAGCTAATGCATAAACAGTATTTCTGATTCCATTGAAATAGTCTCCTTTTTTCAATCCAGGAACGAGTTCTTGTCTTCCAATTTCACCCACAACACCATCGGTAAGTAATCCTTGAGTTTTATCGGCGGTAACAATGTGGTATTTCCGATCATCTACTGCCAAATATACAAGTACACCGCTGTTTAATTTTTCATCACCAATTTTCCAGCCTCTAGCTATGAACATGGCTCTATCGAAGACATCAACTCCATTCAAAGATTTCTCAATGACAACGGCAATTTCAACACTAGTAGAATCGGTGAATGGTTTAAGAAGTTCATTGTTGAGATAATATTCATCGTCTTTACTCAGAACATCAGCATAATCATTGACGTAATTAACATATTTTGGGAGTTTTTGCTGAGCAAAAACCGCATGGTTCAACAGAAAAAAGCAGCTAAAAAGAATAAAACGCATTCAAAAAAATTAAAAAAAGCCGGTAGAACTGGTTACCTCGTTAGAAAGTTCATTGGGATTCTCCGCTGAAGGCGGAAAATGTTTCGCTAATTGCCTACCCACCACTTCAACACCTCTCACAATTCCATCATTCAAGTTGTTACTGTGAATCGTTTCAATGATTTCCTCTTTAACGGCTTCCCAGAAATCAATACCCACTTTCTGATGGATGCCTTCATCTCCAATCACAGCAATTTCTTTAGATTTTAATCTGAGAAATAAAAGCACCCCGTTTCTACTCTCTGTTTTGTGCATTTGAAGCTGGTTGAAAACCGTTTGAGCTTCTTCTAACAATGACAATTTTGATGGGCAAGTGGTGAAATGCACTCTGATCTCAGCAGATGTAGTTGTTTCAACTTTCGCAATGGCTTCGCTCACCAACGTGCCGTTGATTTGTCCAGCAAGCGAAAATTTGCGTAAAAATGGAAACATTCTTGACATTGGATATTATTTCAATATTTCAGACATATCAGGCGCTTTTTCATTGCCTTCATCTGCCTTAAATCCTTCTTTCTTTTCAAACCCAAATATATTGGCAAAAATATTGCTCGGGAATCTACGCACTTTTTTGTTGTATCTCATGATGGCTTCGTTGAAGTCAGTTCTAGCAGTGCTAATTCTGTTTTCAGTACCTGAAATTTCATCGTTCAACTTTGCAAAGTTCTGCATGCTTTTCAAATCTGGATAGCGTTCAAATAAAACATTGATGCTTCTGCTGTAAGCACTGTTTAAGTTATCTTGTGCTTTTTGGAATTTCTGCAAGTTTTCAGGTGTCAATTGATCAGGAGTTAATTTAATTTCTTTAGCAGCAGTTCTCGCTGAAATTACTTCAGATAAAATGCTTTTTTCAACTTCAGCTGATTTCATGGTTGTCTTGGCTAAGTTTTCAATCAAATCACCCCTTCTTTGGTACTGTGTTTCCACATTATTCCAAGTCTTTTCAACCTCTGTGTCAAGATCTACCAAACCATTGTAGCTAGAGCAGCTGTAGGTAACCATCGTAAATATTAAGGCGATGATACCAATAACTAAGTAATTAGGCTTTTTCATGTTTTTCAATAACTCCAAACTTACGACAAAAATGGTTTACCCAAGTTTGATTTACTTCAAACAGATCAATTTTTTCGTTCAATTCTTTTTCCATCGAAGTCACTCCCTTATCTACAATCCCACAGGGAACAATATGATTGAACATGTTAAGGTCTGTATTTACATTCAAAGCAATTCCATGCATCGTAACATATCGGCTGCTTTTAATGCCTATTGCGGCGATTTTTCTTTCTGCGGACGATCCTATGTCCACCCAAACACCTACTCGGCCATTAATGATTCCAGCATTAATTCCAAATTCATACAAAACCGAAATGATGCAAGACTCCAATCCTTCCACATACGCTTTCAGACCTATTCCCAATTTTTCTAGATCCAAAATGGGATAAACCACCAGTTGTCCTGGTCCGTGATAGGTAATGTCTCCACCGCGTTCAATTTCATAGGTTTCTGCGCCCAAGCTTTGTAGCAACTGAGGTGTGGCCAACATGTTATTTTGTTTTGCATGCAAGCCAAAGGTGTAAACATGCGGATGTTCAACACTGATGCAATGATGAGGAAGATCTGCGCCTAACTTCTTGTTGTCAATTAACTGCTGAAACAATTGTTTTTGTTTGTTCCACGTAATGGAATAACCCTCATTCGTTAATTTGTGAAAAACGCAAAAATCCATCGAGCAAAGTTAATACTATCCTTAGGAACCAAAGACTCACTCCTATATAATTGCAGATATAAATGAGGCGTAATGTACATTAATAATCAATTTTGGGGAAGAATGGGGGAGGCCGAAGCAAAAGATTGGTTGATTTCAAACGGACATAAAATTATGGAACAAAATTGGAGAACCGGCAAATTTGAAGTTGATATCATTTCATCAATCAATGGATGTTGTCATTTCACCGAGGTCAAAACTAGATTCATCAACAAACCAATTATGGGCGCACAATTTTCTGAAATTCAAGAGTTACTTGACCGTCAATTCAATCGTAAAAAACAAGAAAACTTAAAATTGGCCATAAGGAATTTCAGAAAAATTAATCCACACATAAAAAGGTACCAAATCGATTTTTTAGCGGTGGTTTATTTTTCCTATGGAAAATATATATATCATTTCAAACACCCCATATCTTGTTCTATTCACACTAGTTATTCACAAAATACATCTCATTTTTATGACAGTTTTAACCATGTACCACACTTTTAAACTTTATTTGCAAGCGAAAATGAAACGTCTCCTTCTGTTATCCATTGCCGTTGCAAGCACTTATTTGGCTCATGCACAACATGTTTGTGGGTCTGATTTACACCTTCAGAATATATCTAAAAAGCATCCGGAGTTGAGAATTTTAGAACAAAATAGACCCACAGAAGTGGCTGAATTTCAAAAAAACTATAAATCCATTCAAAAAAGAGCCATTAAATATACCATCCCCGTTGTTTTTCACGTGGTGCACACAAATGGAGACAATAATATTTCTAGGGAGCAGATTCTCGACCAAATGCGTGTTTTAAATGAAGATTTCAGCTTTAAAGGTTCTACTATTGCAAAACTAAGAGAACCATTTAAAAATGTTGTAGGGTCAGCAGATATTGCTTTTGTTCTGGCCTCGGTTGATCCTAACGGGAAATGTTTCGATGGAATAAATCGTGTAGAATCTACTGTTGGCTTGCAAATGGACATGGATGAAGAGCCTGTAAAAGATTTAATATATTGGGATTATAAAAAATATCTCAATATTTGGGTAGTTGACAATATTGTTTCCTCCTCTGCATCTGGAGGAACTGTCTTAGGTTACGCAGTTTTTCCTAGTTCTGCTAGATTCACCAAAGATGGAATTGTAATCAGACACGATAGAGTTGGTACCATCGGAACTGCAGATGCGAACGATATGGGAAGAACACTTACTCATGAGGTTGGTCATTGGTTAGGATTGTATCACACATTCCAAAGTGGTTGTAATGGTGGTGATTTATGCGATGATACTCCTCCAGTTGCGAGTACTTTCACCAATGCAAACTGCCCATCTAACGGAAACTCCTGCAGTAATGACAATCCAAATCTTCCTGATATGTGGGAGAATTTCATGGACTATTCCAGAGGAGACTGTATGTCAGTGTTTACTTTTGATCAAATTGCCATTATGCATGGTGAACTTCAGAGTACACCACGTTCTTCCAATGTAACCGCAGCGAATTTACTAGCAACAGGTGTTACAAAGTCATCCGTTGCACCAACAGCAGATTTCAATTCTAGTACTCGAGTGATTTGTGCAGGTAGTCCTGTTCAATTTTTTGACCTTAGTTGTAAAGGTTCACCAACAGTGAGAAGTTGGACCTTTAATGGTGCTTCAACGCCTTCATCATCAGATATTAACCCTACGGTCATTTACCAAACTCCTGGAGTTTATTCGGTTTCCTTGCTGGCGCAAAATTCAAAAGGAACAAATACCATTAAAAAAGACAATTACATCACTGTATTACCCAAAAATGGCACGCTAATTCCAAATTATGAGGAAGGTTTTGAAGGCGCAGACCCCGAAAGCTTAGGTTTCAAAAATCTGTCGCCATCTCCTTATCAATTTGCGGTAACCAATAAAACAGCTTTTACGGGGTCAAAATGTTATGTAGCCAATATCGCAACTAATAGTACCAATGTTGGAAACCTTTATACATTCGTTACTCCAAATATCGATATGACAAAAATTCCGGGTGGTTCAGGGGGTAAAATGACTTTTTATTGTTCTTACACCCAATCTAAAGCTGATGTAACCGAAATTCTGAGAGTCTACGCATCAGATGATTGTGGCGCCACATTCAAGAAAATTTACGAAAGATCTGGTACCGCACTTTCATATACTGGAGCTTCTTACGCCTCTAATTGGGTACCAACTTCACCCAGTCATTGGAAAAGACACGGTATAGGAAATTTAGACAACATAGGGTACGGAAATAAAACCAATGTAATTTTTAAATTTGAGATTCAAAGTGCAGGTGGAAACCCCGTTTATATTGATAATATCAATGTTGGTCAATGGTTTGCCGGTGAAAGTACACTGGAAAAGGAAGGATTTAAATTTCAATTATATCCAAATCCGGCCAACGAATTCGCAACCTTCACTATTAATTCATCAGTTCCAACTCAAAATGCCTCATTAGCATTATATGATTACTCAGGTCGTAAAATTCAAGACATTTTTCAGGGGTCCCTTAACTTGGGAACCGAAGAATTTAAAATTGAAGCGCCCAAAAACACACAAAACGGAATCTATTTTGTTAAACTCACTACAGAAACCGGTACTTACTCAAGAACTATCATTTTTTCAGCTCAATAATTTATTTCCACATTTATGAAGAACCTCGTTATCGTAGAGTCACCAGCAAAAGCCAAAACCATTGAAAAGTTTTTAGGCGCTGATTTTAAAGTTGTTTCCTGTAAAGGTCATATACGTGACCTAGTTGACGGAAACAATGCCATAGATATCAAAAATGGCTTTCAACCCCATTATGTGGTTTCTGATGACAAGGTAGAGCTAGTTCGTGAACTAAAAAAACTCGTAAAATCATCTGAAATTGTTTGGTTAGCAACGGACGAGGACCGTGAGGGTGAAGCTATTTCGTGGCACCTTTACGAAGAATTGGGGCTTAAAAAAATCCCAACAAAACGAATTGTTTTCAATGAAATTACTAAACCCGCTATTTTAAAAGCCGTTGAAAATCCTAGAGACATTGATCAATTTCTGGTAGATGCGCAACAAGCACGTAGAATTTTGGATAGAATTGTGGGGTATTCATTATCTCCTGTTTTATGGACCCGCGTTAGAACCGGTCTGAGTGCGGGGCGTGTACAATCGGTTGCTGTAAGATTGGTTGTTGAGCGCGAAAGAGAAATCACCGAATTCAATACAACCGCAGATTTTAAGGTAAGTGCAGAATTTGAAACTTCGAAAGGTAAAAAATTCAAAGCCGATTTACCTCAACGGTTTAAAACTAGCGAAGAAGCCAAAAACTTCTTAGAGACATTAAAAGGTGCTCATTATCAGGTGAATACTATTGAAGTAAAACCAACTTACCGAAATCCAGCGCCTCCGTTTACAACTTCAACCCTACAGCAAGAAGCCTCTAGGAAACTAGGATATGACGTTTCTCGTACTATGCAAATTGCACAGAAACTTTACGAAAACGGACACATCAGTTACATGAGAACAGATTCTGTTAACCTTAGTGGTACAGCCATTGAGGGTGCAAAAAATGAAATATTATCTGCATACGGAGAGAAATTCTCTAATCCACGTAATTTCAATACAAAAACTTCAGGTGCTCAAGAAGCTCACGAAGCCATAAGGCCAACGTATTTCAACAATCATTCAGCGGGTTCTAATCCCCAGGAAAAAAAGCTGTATGAATTAATTTGGAAACGTGCAATTGCCTCGCAAATGTCGCGTGCAGAATTAGAGAAAACCGTTGTAAATATTGGCAATAACAAGAATGCCAGCATTTTCAAAGCCGAAGGAGAAGTAGTTAAATTTGAAGGTTTTCTCAAAGTGTATTTAGAAAGTACCGACGATGAAAATGATCAAGACCAAGAAGGAATGTTGCCTGCAATGTTTGTCAATGAAGCATTGGTTAATCATTCGGTTGTAGCCACAGAAAAATACGATAAACATCCTCCAAGATATTCTGAAGCAGCATTGGTTAAAAAATTGGAGGAATTAGGCATTGGTAGACCTTCAACGTATGCTCCAACCATCAAAACTGTTCAACAACGAGGCTACATTCAAACTGAATCAAGAATAGCTCAACAGCGTTCCATTAAAATCCATACACTCAAGGGATCAGATTTGACAGACCAGGTCATAAAAGAGAATTTTGGAGCTGAAAAGAATAAGTTATTTCCTACTGATATTGGAATGCTAGTGACCGACTTCTTGGCCAGCCATTTTTCTGAGATTATGGATTATGGCTTTACGGCTGCCGTTGAGAAAGAATTTGATGAAATTGCTGAAGGACTTAAAAGCTGGCAAAATATGCTGGAAGAGTTTTATGGTCCCTTCAAAACCAATTTACAATCTGTTTCTGAAACAGCATCTCGAGTAAATGGGGAACGAATTTTAGGTATTGACCCAATAAGCGGTAAAACGGTATTGGTTAGAATGGGGCAATATGGACCCATGGTTCAATTAGGAAGCAGAGAAGAGACAGAAACACCAGTTTATGCTAGTTTATTGTCTACCCAACGACTAGAGTCTGTGACATTTAATGATGCCATTCAATTGCTTTCGGTATTGAACAATGGTTTCGATTATAAGGGAGAGCCTGTTGTGGTAGGTAATGGTCGTTATGGCCCATATTTAAAGCTAGCTGATAAATACATCAATCTGTCCAAGGAAATCAATGTAATGAGTCTGAATCAAGATTCAATTACGGCGCTTTTGGATGATCATTTTTCTAAACCAAGTTTTCCATTAGATCTTGGTGTTTACCAAGATAAAAAGGTTACTGTAGGAGCGGGTAGATTCGGACCGTACGTCAAACATGGTAATTTATTTGCGAGTATTCCCAAAAATCAGGATCCCTTCCAAATAACATTAGACTCAGCTATCGAGTTAATCACTAAAAAAGCGGAAGCAGATAGTAAGAAAATCTTAAAAACCTTCACTGAAAATGAAGATGTTTCAGTTCAGGATGGTAGATACGGTCCTTACATAAAATACGGGAAAGAAAATATAAAAATGCCAAAAGGAATGGCAGTTGAAGACGTTACTTATGCAGTAATTCAAGAATTGGCAAAAGATATAGTTTCTAAAACTTCAAAGTCAGCTAAAACTTCAAAAACAGCTACCAAGTCCAGTGCTAAAGCTGCTCCGAAGAAGAAAGTTGCTACTAAGAAGGCAGCAAAAAAGTAATTGCTTTTTGAAATGGAGAAAAACGAACTTCATGCTCTGCTGAAACTATTGGATGATTCAGATGAAGAAGTGGTTCAAATTGTTGAAAATAAACTTCTTGAATCGGGCGATGAGATTTTATCTGACCTAGAAGAAGCGTACTTGTCAAAACAGTTTGAAGATTGTTCCAATCAAATAGAATTAATTCTCAAACTCATTCAGAGAAAAGCACTTCATTCGGCTGTGAACGATTGGCTCCTTGATGATCAAAGAAATACCTTACAGGCTTGGGTTTTAGCCAGTAGAGTTCAATATCCAGGTCTAAGCGAGGGACTTATTAAGGCCCATTTGAATAGAATTAAAATTGATGCTTGGGTAAAATTATCGGGTGTAGAAAATCCATTAGATCAAATTCAAATTTTGAATCATGTTATATTCAAAGAATATGGTTTTACGGGAAATAATACACAGTATCATTCACCAGATAATTCTTTGATAACTAGGGTTATGGAGACTAAAAAAGGGAATCCCATTTCATTGGCCATGCTGTACATGCAGATTGCTAATAGTCTTGGAATACCTTTATTTGGAGTAAACTTACCTCAACATTTTATTTTAGCCTATGGTAAATTGCATTCAGACATGAAAACCAATGGTTTTTATGATCCGGAAGACATAAATCTGAAAAATTTCAGTGGCAAAGTTTTATTTTATATAAATCCGTTCAGTAAAGGACAAATCTTCGCAGAAGAAAGCATTGATGCCTTTTTGAAAGTGATTAAGGTAGAAAAACAATCTCAATTTTATCAACCCTGCACCCCAATTGACTTCTTTAAAAGGGTACTTAGAAATCTACATTTCGCTTATGGTGATCAACATGACAGTGAAAAACAACATGAAATTGAAGCACTTATGAAGATTGTAGGTATTGGTTCTGAAATTTGAGTTGGCGAACCCAATGAAAAATACGAAATTTGTACTTTAATTCCTATGGCAGAAAAACCAATCCTCGTTCCCAAAATGGGTGAAAGTATCAGCGAAGCAACTGTGATTCGTTGGTTGAAAAATGTAGGTGATCACGTTGCTAAAGACGAACCACTGGTTGAAATCGCTACAGATAAAGTAGATAACGAAATCCCTAGCACTGAAGAAGGTATTCTGACTAAGCAATTGTTTCAAGATGGAGACGTTGTTAAAGTAGGTGAGCCCATAGCATTTATTGATGCAGAAGGTGCGAGCGCAAGTGCTGCTAATTCACCAACTCCCGTTGCTGAAAGTACTGCCACTATTGTGCCTGAAATGGTTGCAGAAGCAGTAAATGTCTTAGAAAATCAAGTTCAAGCAGCTGTTGAACAAACAATAAACCCAATTACAAAAGGTTCTGGATCGAGATTCTATTCTCCATTGGTGATGAATATCGCCTCTCAAGAAGGAATATCTTTCAATGAATTAGAGAAAATACCGGGTACAGGACTAGAAGGCAGAGTGACTAAATCAGATGTTCTTACTTATTTGAACAATAGAAGTAATGTTGCCATTCAAACTCAAGCTCCTGTAGTTTCTCCTGCTCCAGTTGCAACCCAAGTACAATCTGCACCAAGTCCAGTACCAGCAACCAACAACCAGCTACCCGTGGCTAAGTCTCTGGATAACGGAGATGAAATCATTCAGATGGATAGAGTACGCAAACTAATCGCTGATCATATGGTGATGAGTATGCAGACATCTCCACACGTAACGAGTTTCGTAGAAGCAGATGTGACCAATTTGGTAAAATGGAGAGATAAAGTTAAAGATTCGTTTAAGAAACGCGAAGGACAAAACATCACTTTTACCCCCATTTTCTTGTGGGCTATTTCTAAAGCAATTAAAGATTTTCCAATGATCAATGTTTCAGTTGATGGAGATAAAATCATTAAGAAAAAGTCTATCAATATAGGAATGGCTGTTGCTCAGAAAAATGGTAACCTCATTGTGCCAGTAATTAAAAACGCTGATTCAATGAACCTTTTAGGCCTCACAAGAGCTGTTAATGAACTTGCCATTAGAGCTCGTGACAACAAATTAAGCCCAGATGAAATTCAAGGCGGTACTTACACGGTTACAAACGTGGGTTCTTTTGGAAATGTATTTGGAACTCCTGTCATCAATCAACCCCAAGTGGCCATTATGGCCGTTGGTGCTATTCGTAAGAAACCCGCAGTACTTGAAACTGAACAAGGTGATGTTATCGCTATTCGACATATGATGTACCTAAGCCACAGTTATGACCATAGAGTGGTTGACGGAGCGCTTGGTGGTATGTTCGTGAGAAAAGTAGCAGACTACCTCGAACAGTGGGATAGTAACACAGAAATTTAAGCTTATACAGGCGAAATGGAAGTCAAACTCTCTCGTTTCGCCTCGTTATTGGCTGTGTTATTCTGCTTTATCTCGCTTTTACATATTCTCGATGAAGTTCTTCCTCCATTGATCAAAAATATGGAGGTTGCCAAGACTGATTTGGCACTTGATTTACAAGAAGAAATTAAAATCAATAAACAACTCGATTTCTCTCTAGTTTTGACTGATCCACAAACGGGCCAAGTGATTCAAGTGGAAGTGGATGAAGCCACCTATTACAGAGTTACACCAGGTCAAATGGCCTATGTGTATTTGACCCCAATTTATTTAAATTCACGGTTTGCCTTGGAAAGCAACAACACTACCTTTCAATCTATAAGCCCATTTAAATTTAGGCCTCCGTTTCAAATCCGTCACATTCTTTTACCTATGCTTATTTTCGGTTTGTCCATTTTGGTGTATAAGTCCCAAAAGTTTGAAGTTAAACTAGCTCTATTTCTGTTTACAACCATCATTTCCATTATTTTACAATGGCTCTATAAATGATTGCTCAAATTAAAAATACCTATTCCAAAACTTGGGCAAAAGTGTATGCAATTGCTGCATTCTCAGCTGTATTTTGGCATCTTTTTTTTCCAGCTGAGTTGGTAGACACTGCCGAATATATCAAAACTGCATTTAGTTGGATATCAAAAGTCCAAATTTCAGATACACCATTGGCAGAAATGCGAAGATCACCGCTTTATCCGGCGCTTTCCTTTCTTGAATTCCCTTTTACGGATTCGCCCGGTATCTTTTCACTTAGACTCATTCAATTAATGGCGTCACTGTGTATTCCGGTTTTGGTATACCAGATTCTCCAAGTTTTGAATGCTGAAAAACAATTTAATAGGGTCTTGATTTTATTGTTAAGCTACCCACTTCAATTCTATTATACAGCCTTGGAACTGCCAGATATACTCGCGCAATTATTGCTGTTGATCATATTCAAACAGCTTCTTCAAAGAAAAAATACCGGCTTTACAGTGGCATTTGTCATTGGACTTAAGCCCATTTTCTTTTATTTACTCATTTTTCCAGTGATACAGTTTTTTTTGAATCACGAGCGCAATTGGATCAAAATGATGTTCCCTTTTTTCTTTTTCGGGGGATGGATATTCTTCAATCTTCAAAAACATCAATTACCAACTTATACCTCCATGGGAACCACGAATTCCTATTATTATAATCGCAAATTATTACTCCAGCAAGTGTTGAATCCTGAAAGTGTTGATTCAATATTTTCGGTGGAATCAGAATTCATTAAGAAAAACATTCATGTAAATAGGGTGGTAGACTCATTTATGAAATCCAAAACCCAAGAATCTATTATAAAATATCCTGTTTATTATGCATGGATCCATTTTAAAGGATCCTTGCAAACACTAGTAGATCCTGGCAGATACGACGCCATGGTCTTTTGGAATTGGCCTAAATCATCCGGATTTTTAGGTGTAAACGATGGAAATCCCCAGAAACAAAAACGACCCATTTACGAGTGGATCTATATGGTGATTTTCGCCTTCATTGGATTGTTGAAAATAATGTTATTGTTAGGATCTACTTTCTTGCTTTTTAAAAAGAAGTCTATAGATTCTGCTACGGTCATAGTTTTAATGGCTTTTGGATGTTATCTCTTATTATTGGGGCCAGTAGGAGCGGCTAGATACTTACTTCCGTGGTATTCTATCATTTCAATCATAGTTGGACTGAATGCGGTTGAATTATTTAAAAGATGGAGAAAATATGAAAATACTTCTGCTCAGTGATAATCACGGATACATAGATGAAGGCATTCTACAACATGTTGAATGGGCCGATGAAGTTTGGCATGCCGGAGATTGGCTTAATCTCGATATGCATCAGGCTATTCTGAAACGCAAAAAAATACTCCGAGGCGTTCACGGAAATATAGATGGCACCGACGTGAAAAATTATCACCCCCTAATCAATCATTTTGAAATTGAAGGAGTAAAGGTTTTCATGACCCACATTGGAGGTAAACCCGGAAAGTACAATCCTAAAATCATCGGAAAGGCCGCGTACTTCAAACCTAAATTATTTATTTGCGGACATTCACACATTCTTCAAGTAAAAAATGACCCCATTTTTGGTTGGATGTATTTGAATCCTGGTGCCTGCGGATTGCATGGTTTTCATCAAGTTAGAACAGCTTTGAGGTTTCAAATCAATCAAGGAACCATTTCTAACATGGAAATAATTGAATGGAAAAGGCATAATTCTGTTCCAATTGAGCAATAAATTTTGCAATAATTGAAAATTATTGTATTTTTGCAGTCCTCAAATGAGAAGCCCAGGTGGCGGAATCGGTAGACGCGCTGGTCTCAAACACCAGTGAGCTAACCCTCGTACCGGTTCGACTCCGGTCCTGGGCACCACTTGAACCGAAAAATTTCATCGGTAATCACTACAATCGACGGTCATAACATGGCCGTCGATTTGTTTTTACCCGAATTTCCTTCCAGTGAAGGAATTCAAACCATTGTTTATGTGCATGGCTTCAAGGGCTTTAAAGATTGGGCCTTTGTTCCGCATTTGCATGATTTTCTGGTAACAGAAAACACAGCTGTCGTTACGTTTAACTTCACCCACAATGGAGTTGATCGCAGAGATTTTGATGATCTCCCAAGGTTTGCTGATAATACTGTTACCCAGGAACTTCGCGATATGGAATCTATCGCACTTTGGCTGGTAAATGAAGCTTGCCAAGAATACAACCTACATCCGGAAAAGATTTCCTGGCTCGGACATAGCAGAGGAGGAGCTAACGTCATTTTATTCGCCTCAAAATTCCCTGATTACGTGGATAAAATAGTGACTTGGTCTGCCATCGATAGTTACGAGTTCCTTTTTAAATCCATCGATAAAAACGAATGGAAGTCCCAAGAAACCGTTCAAATAATGAATGCCAGAACCCAACAAGAAATGCCTTTGAATTACATTATTTGGCAAGATCTTGAAATGCATAGCAAAGAATACAATGTTCTTTTAGCAGCAGGTTCCTTGACCAAACCTTGGTTAATCATTCACGGAAATTCAGATGTTGTGGTTCCCATTGCAGCAGCAAATAATCTTTATGCAGCGTGTGACCACAGTACAAAAATTGAAATTGAAAATCAAGATCATACTTATGGTTGCAAACACCCAATGAAGGATTTATCTGAGGCACCGCAAGATTTTTGGTTCATTCTTGATAATACCCTAGAATTTATCACCGAAGAACTTGATGATTCTGACATTCAGATCTAATCTTTGATTATTGTAGTCCTTTTTGCGCTCGCGCGCTTGAGCCGATCATTAATCGCAACACCCAAATTCTCGTTTGGAGCCCATTCAAACAACACATTTTTAAAGTTCCCCTTATCCAGCCTGCGCAACAATGCAAAAAGGTTTTTACTCCCTTCGAGGAAATTGCCATTTTCAGTTAAGTAAAATGCTTCCTTGGTTGAGTTTAATTTATTCATCGATTCTTTGCTCCAATAAATCACTGCGTCTATGCTGACATTCAATTGGGAATAAACTTCTAATGGGTATAATTTGCAAAACGGTGAATAATGATGATCCAATTGCCCTGGAGCAGAAATAGGAGAGGATGTACTTTCTTGAAATCCAACTACATTTACATCAGGTAGAAAATCACGTAATGCATCTTCTGAAATGCCACCGGGCCTCAATATTTCAATGGTATTTTCCAAAACTCTCACAATGGTAGATTCAATTCCAACTTGACAACTTCCACCGTCTAATATATAAGGAATTTTGCCTTCTAATTGATCCAAAACATGATCAGCAGAAGTAGGTGAAACATAGGTGAATGGGTTTGCACTTGGCGCTGCTAAGGGGAAATCTAACGTGTTCAAAAGATCCAAAGTCATTTCATTGTTTGGCATCCGCAAAGCAACCGTATCTCCACCCGAAGTAACAAGATCAGGAACAATGTCCTGTTTTTTAAGGACTAACGTAAGCGGACCTGGCCAAAATTCTTCAGCTAACCGCAGCGCTAAATTTGGAACATCAGTAGCATATAGGGGTATTTGAGAAACGTTTTTGATGTGAACAATCAATGGATCAAAAAACGGCCTGTTTTTCACCTCGAAAATTTTGGCGACAGCAACTTCATTCAAAGCATTGGCTGCCAGTCCATACACGGTTTCAGTGGGTATACCCACCGTTTCATTGTTTCGAAGGAATTCAGCAGCTTTAAAAATATCGGTGCCTATGATTGTTGGCTTTATCAAACCCAATTATCTCCGTTTTAAGGTGTACTTGTCAATTTTGTTGTATAGGTGACTGCGCTGAATATCAATTTCAGTGGCGGTCTTTGCAACATTCCAGTTATTTTGGATCAACTTACGCTCAATGAATACTTTTTCTGCCCAATCTCTGAAATCTTGAAGTGTTGCATAGTTGTCTACTACACCAAAAGGATCGGAACCTCTTTGGGCAGGATTACTATATGAGTATACGTCATCACCCGTGATTTCTTTGTCACAGAGAATAACCAATCGCTCAACAACGTTTCGCAGTTCTCTAATATTTCCAGACCAATTCACATCTTGCAACGCGCGGTAACCATCTTCAGTGAATTTCTTTCCAAGGAGCCCATTTTCTTGACAAATTTCACCTAAAAACTTATTGGCAATCAATGGAATATCATCTACTCTTTCATTGAGAGTTGGCACGTGAATCAATATCACCGACAATCGATGATATAAATCCATTCTAAAATTACCCTTCTCAATCTCATCAAGTAGATTTTTATTGGTTGCAGCTACAATTCTAACATCAACTTTAATTTCTTTATCGCCACCTACTCTTGAAATTCTCCCTTCTTGTATGGCTCTCAGAACTTTTGCTTGTGCAGCCATACTCATATCACCTATTTCATCGAGAAACAAGGTGCCCCCATGGGCCTGCTCAAACTTTCCAATTCTTTGCTTTATTGCGGATGTAAAGCTGCCTTTTTCATGTCCAAAAAGCTCACTTTCAATCAGTTCAGTTGGAATACTAGCGCAGTTAACTTCAATTAAAGGCATGCTCCCACGTGAACTTTTTTCGTGAATCCATCTAGCAACCAATTCTTTTCCTGTACCGTTTTCACCAGTAACCAAAACCCTAGCTTCTGTTGGAGCAACCTTTTCAATGGTGTCTTTAATTTTTTGAATGGCAGGTGTTTCACCTATTATATCAAAGGTTTTTGCCACTTTTCTTTTGAGGACAGCTGTCTCAACCACCAAGTTGTTTCGATCAATAGCATTTCTTAAGGTGATTAATAACCTATTTAAATCTGGTGGTTTGGTGATGAAATCATAGGCGCCTTTTTTTGTGCTCTCTATAGCCATTTCCACATTTCCGTGTCCGGAAATCATGACCATAGGTATTTCTGGCTTAAGGGCTTGAACTCTTTCCAACAATTCTACACCATCTATACCAGGCATCTTTACATCACATAAAATCACATCGAAGTCATTTTTTTGGATGATCTGCCAGGCTTTTTCACCATTCTCAGCCAAAGTCACTTCAAAGTTCTCATATTCAAGGATTTCCTTCAACGTTTCTCTGATAGGTGCTTCATCATCAATCACTAATATATTGGGCATACTATATTTATTACAGGTTATGTCTACAAATATGGTGATTTATTTACTAGACAGTTTACTGAGTTATACTCTTGTAATCCACACTCTTTTTTACGACGAGTTTCAAAAAATATTTGTTAAAGTGTAGTATTTGGCTCATATTTGAAATTGTTACGGAAATCATGCGCAGATTGACGATGAGAAACTACAAACTATGGATTGGGGCAGCTTTTATGCTAGTTGCTTCTAATGTGAGGGCCCAACAGGATCCAAACTTTACCCATTTTGCATACAATAGATTGCTTTTTAATCCTGCATACGCAGGTGCTTCTGGTAATTTCTGTCTGAATGCAATCAACCACCAACAATGGATTGGTTATGAAGATCAAACGTCTAGCATAAAAACTAAGAGAGGTACTCCTATAAATGAGGATTTCGTCAACAATATAGCTCCTCAAACCACAGGTATCGGTTTCAGTGCTCCCATAACCCTGAATATTAAAGGTGAAAAAATTAATATTGGTGGATTGTACGGTGCTTTTATGCAAGATAACATTGCTTACGAAGAGAATACCTACATGAGAGGTGGGTTTGCCGGTGCCTATACTTTACCTGATGGTTCTGATATTCGTCTTGGACTTGAATTCACTTCATTATCAAAAGCATTAGATGGTTCTAAGCTCAGATACCATGATCCCAATGATCCATTTATCCCCGATGCTAGAGTCGCAGATACCCGTGTTACTTTTGGTGCTGGTGCGTACTATCAAAATCCAAACATCATGGATGGTGCATGGGCGGGCGTTTCATTGACGCATCTTGTTCCTCAAACTTTTCAATATGGTTCAAGTGGCAATATTAAAGTAACTACTGCACGACATTTATATGTAATGGGTGGATACAAACAAGAAAACTTCCTTGGAAATGGTGCTCTGACTTTTGATCCCGCTTTTATGCTAAAATCGGCTATGGGAGAGAACGGTGGTTTTATCAAGCCCGAACTTGATCTTCAAGGAATGGTTACTTGGAATTCATTGTACGCCGGTGGTGTGAATTTGCGTGCATATGGATTGGGAATTGATGCTTTAAGTTTAATGTTAGGTTATTATGTACCATTACCAGCAGGAGCTATGGCTGAAAGAAGTAATTTAAGAGTAGGTTATTCTTATGATATCACACTATCAAATGTATACAGAACTAGTTATGGAACTCATGAAATTCAAGTAAACTATTGCTTTAATTTCGAGCTTCCTGATCGACCACCAAAGATTTATCGTCACCCTCGTTACATGATTCGTGACCCTAAGTCTGATTAATGTTATCCACACACAATAAACATTTAAAAAATACGTTTAGAAATAATGAAAGTTTCAAAAACTTGGAAAATTCAATGAAATCCATATTTTTGCAACTTCGGAATAAAAATATCTGATTAAGAAAAAATTGATAATGATGAAAAACCCAATTAACGGTTTCATTTCAAGAATGAAAAATAGGAGCATCAACCTTGGTGTATTAGGTAAAGGTAAATTCTTTTACGCCGCTATGGTATCTGTTTCCATGTTTATCGCTGGTTGTCCTAGCGATACGGGAGATTTGATCGGAGTTCAAGGCAGAAGTCCTTGGTTTCACCCACAACCTCCAGGAATGATTTATGTTAAATCAGGAACTTTCCACACAGGTCAAGGAACCCAAGACGTATTTCAGTCTTACCTAGAACCAAACAAACAAATGACCATTTCTGGTTTTTGGATGGATGAAACTGAAATCACTAACAACGAGTACCGCCAATTCGTGGACTTCGTTATTGATTCTTTGGCT
Source organism: uncultured Rhizobium sp. (assembly GCA_964527775.1). Taxonomy (GTDB): domain Bacteria; phylum Bacteroidota; class Bacteroidia; order NS11-12g; family UBA955; genus VMCP01. Next base: position 117,654 of record CAZGQS010000003.1, read on the forward strand.
CGTACCATCTTAAACGAAGAAACGGGTGAAGGTGTGCACTTAGAGCTTGCAAAAAAGCCTACAGAACCTGCAACCGGAGCAGCATTGTTCTATTCTAGAATTGACGATGATCAAGATCTTGAATACGATCCTAACGCGTTTGATAACGACGGTAATCCAATGAAATTCATCAATTATGATGAACCCTTAGATTGGAAATATCGTGCAAAGAGCGGTGAAAACTTCGATGCAATTTTGTATCAAAAGATGTGTTACCAAGGAAACGAGCGTTTCCAATTTAAACGACAAATCGATACTCGTAAATTGGTTTACCATTATCAGTGGATTGACCTTGTGCTAGCAGCAAATACTGATAGAGACAAGTATAATCCTAAAAATAGGAGTGAGTTTTTGGTTGACGAAGATGTATTGGTTTATCCTGATACTCTTTGTTGGATCAGAGATTTCACTTATTCATTCAACGAACCAATGGCTAGAAACTATTTCTGGCACCCTAAATATGATGAATATCCTGTAGTTGGTGTGAACTGGGCACAAGCTAGAGCTTTTTGTCATTGGAGAACTAAATTAAAAACCTCTTATTGGTCTAAAATGGGTCTTCCTAATACTGAAGACTTCAGATTGCCAACCGAATATGAGTGGGAGTATGCTGCAAGAGGGGGAAGAATAGGAAATAGATTCCCATGGGGTGGTCCTTATGCAAGAAACAGCAAAGGTTGTATGCTTGCCAACTTTAAACCTATGCGTGGAGATTATGGAGCCAGTGATGGGGGTGTTTATCCAGTTCGTGTAGATTCTTATTTCCCTAATGATTTCGGATTATATAACATGTCAGGAAACGTTGCGGAATGGACATCTACAGCTTGGGATGAAACCAACAACTCTATTGTACATGACCTAAATGGTAACTACGATATTTACATCAAAGAACATTCTATGAATGCTGCTGAACAAGAGAAAATTAAGAAAATTCCAATTTCTCGCAAGCGTAAAGTAATTCGCGGCGGTTCATGGAAAGACGTAGGCTATTTCATTGAGTGTGGTGCAAGAACCTACGAATATCAAGATACAAGTAAATGTTACGTTGGATTCCGTTGTGTACAAGAATACATCGGACGTTCTAACCTAGACAGCAAATAATTAAATAACAACTAAAACAAAATAACCAAACTAATTAAAAATTAAAATGAGCAAAAGTTTTTTTGAATCAAAGAAGTGGAAGACTACCATGAACTTCGTTTATGGTTTCGGTGCGGCAATCGTTATTGTAGGAGCACTTTTCAAAATTTTGCACTTAGCAGGTGCGAACTTTATGTTGTCAGTAGGTCTTTTGACTGAAGCAGCAATTTTCGCAATCTCTGCATTTGAACCCGTACATTCTGAACCAGATTGGACATTAGTATATCCAGAATTAGCAGGTGGCGAACCAACTGCAAGAAAATCATCAGGTGGTAGCAGTGTTTCTCAGCAATTAGATAGCATGTTGGCACAAGCTAAAGTAGGTCCTGAATTGATTGAAAGCCTTGGTACTGGTCTTCAGTCATTGAGCTCAAACGTAAAAGATATGGCAAGCATGTCAAGTGCTGCAGTAGCAACTAAGGAATATGCTGAAAGCGCAAACAAAGCTGCAGCTAACATGAACAGTATTTCTGAAAGTTCATCAGTGGTTTCAGATTCTTTAGGTTCATTCTCAAGTAGTCTATCAGGTGTTTTGAGTAACATTACAGCAACTGAACATGCTACAGCTCAATTCAAATCTGAAATCGAAGATTTGAACAAGAATTTGTCAAACTTGAACAACATTTATGGCAATATGTTGAGCGCTATGGGCGGCAACAAGTAATTGAGTCCAACTTTTTATTTAACCATAATAATTTAAGAAGAAATGGCAGGTGGAAAACAAAGTCCACGTCAGAAGATGATCAACATGATGTATCTCGTGTTGACCGCGCTTTTGGCGTTGAACGTTACAAAAGAAATCTTGCTGGCATTTACAGTAATCGACAATTCACTTAAGAAGTCAACAGCAAATATTGACTTAAAGACAGTGAAAATGGTTGAGAGCTTACAGAAATTGTCAGGCGATAACGTAGCTGCGGCTTCAGCGCTAAAGCTTACTAATAATGCAAACGCAATCACTAAAGGTTTTGTTGAAAGTATTCATACTATCAAAACAGATTTATTGAGATACTCATTGGGTGCAACTGATCCTAAACAGACTGAGTTAGATCCTTTAGAAGCTTTCAATATTGATGAAGAAAAGAAAAGTGAATATAAGTTTTTCAAAGCTTATCCTTGGGCTGAAACCAAGATGGGTGAGATGCCAGAATTAAAGGCAGGTGACAACTTAGATGATCATGTTCGTTATTTCAATGAGGAATTAGCTGGTAAACGCGGTAAGGATTTAGAGTTTGCTATCAATGATACTCGTGCTAAATTGTTAGATTTATTGAACCAAGCATCAAAAGATCCTAATTTGGGTAAAAACCCTGAGACTGTTTCTTTCCTTAAGAGTAAATTGTCTGAGATTTCTCAGAAAACCTCACTTTTGGCTGGAGATGTTAAAGATCCGCTTACAAATAAATCAGGTAAGATCAAAGACCACGAAGGAAAAGAGTTAAATTGGGCTGAAGTATACATGCACAGTACGCCTTTGGCTGCAGTATTTGCAATCATGTCTAAGATTGAGAATGATGCTAAATTGTTAGAATCTGAAATTTGTCAAACTCTCGCTGAATCAGTGAGTGCTGCCGATTTCAAATTCGACGCGATTATTCCTGTAGTATCAGCTAAAACTGGTGCTGTTGTAACTGGTCAAACTTACGAAGCTGATATATTATTGGCTGCTTACAACTCAAAAGCTCAGATGCAAGTTTTTGTTAATGGAAACAGCATTCCTGTTGAAGCTGGTGTAGGTAAGTACAAAGTTACCCCCCAGTCACCTGGAACTAACAATATGTCTGTTAAGATAGTTGTTCCTAAACCAGGTGGTGGATCAGAGTCTATAGATGCGAAAGCTGAATTTACCGCTTTTGCTCCTTCTGCAGCTATTTCTGCAGATGCATTGGCTGTATTCTATGTAGGATTAGAAAATCCTGTATCAGTATCAGTTGGTGGTATAGATCCTTCACAGTATTTGGTGCGTATCGTTAATGAAAAAGACGGTCCAACAAATGCTAAGATTGTTGGTTCTAAAGGTAAGTATACTGTAAGCGTACCAAGCCGTCAAGATGCTAAAGTTAAGATTCAAGTGGCTGTAAAACTTCCTGACGGTAGAGTGAAATCTATGGGAGAGAAGGTATTCAAGGTGAACAGAGTTCCAGATCCACGTTTCCGTTGTGGTGGTGTTGAATTTAAGGGTTCTGTTTCATTAGAAGCTTTGAAATATCAACAAGCTGCTACAGCTGTTCTGGATGGATTCGTATACGAAGGAGTTAAGTTTAAAGTAACTGGTTATAAGTTTATGGCTGTTGGTCGTAGAACAAATGGGCCTCGTTTCGCTAAAAGTAGCTCAGCTAGTTTAGAGCCTGTAAAAGGTATTCTTGGAATGTTAGGTTCAGGTGATTTGATGACATTTACGGATATTACAGCAGTAGGTCCCGATGGAACAAGTCGTCTACTTGACAACGCAAGTGCACAAGTAAAATAATTATATGAAAAAGATTTTTCGCATAGCTTTAATTTTAGGACTAGTAAGTGCTAGTTTACCATTGAGCGCCCAAGATTGGGGCGGAGGATGGGGTAGTGGAGAAGATGAACCAAAGAAAACTACAACTGGAAAAGGTGGTAAGTCCACTAATAAGGAAGTAAATCTTGGATCTTCGGCTACTACACCAACACCGCAACCTACAGAAGCGCCTAAGGTGGTAATTGAAGCAATTGGTACACACTACGATGACGCACCTCAAGCACATTATGAGCCTGAGTATGTTAATCAAGATACAAATCTTTCTCTTGTACAAGGAGATTCACTCTTGATTCGTAGACCTTATCTTCGTCAGGCTGATGTAAAGTTCAGAAAAAGAGTTTGGAGAGTAATTGATTTACGCCAGAAACTTAACAAGAACTGGACTTGGCCAAGAAGTCCTATCACCCAAGTATTTTGGGAATTAGGTACCAAAGGTTTAGTAAGAGCCTATGCGAACGATTCGTTCAGAAGAGTTGTTACTCCTGAAAAGATTCTTGAAATAGTTTCTAGCTTAGACAAAGTTCCTGTATTGGCTCCTGGTGTTGCCGCTGAGGAAGCTACTGCAGATGATTATGTCGATTCTATGGTTGTAGTGACATTTAAGTATTACGATATCAAGAAATTTGAAATTATGGAAGATTGGGTGTTTGACTACAAACATGGTGAAATGAAACCTATTATTATAGGTATCGCCCCCATCAAGCCTGAAGTAATTGATGTGCAACTACCTGATGGAACTACACAGAAGAAACAAGTTGGTGAAAGTAAGCCTTTTTGGTTACTGATGGATGATTGTCGTCCTACACTAGCTAAATCTCAGGTTTTCAATAGATACAATGATGCGATGCGTTTAAATTGGGATCAACAACTTAATTTGCATCGTTTGTTTGACAGTTACATCGTAAAACAAACAGACTATGATGATCTTTACATTTCTAGCAAAGTTGATTTTAAAGATGATGGGGTTGCTGTTCTATTAGAAGCTGAGAAGATCAAAAATGACCTATTTATTTTTGAACACGATCTTTGGGAGTATTGATTTAAATAAAATTCAAAAAGTGTATAGAAAAGGCCTCATATCGAGGCCTTTTTCTTTTATATGGGTTAGCATTGTGTATTTAGAAAATTAGCATTATCTTTGCGCTTCGTTTAACGATATGTCCTTTGATTTCAACTATTTCAATTTGACCTTTGTCAAACTACCGAATGGTGAGCATCAATTTACATATGAAGTTGACGACGCGTTCTTTGAATATTTTGGAAATCAAGAAATAAGTGGGGCTTCTGTTACATTTTTAGCATCAATAATAAAGAGTGATTCAATGCTCGTTATTGATTTAAAGGGTGAAGGGTCACTTATATCTACATGTGATAGATGTTTGAATTCTGTGAAGTTTAATGTGAAGCCTGATTTTAAGGTTATCGCTCACATGAATTCCAGTGAAGTTGAAACAGTATCAAATGATGATATTAACTTACAATTGATTTATTTACGCTCTTCAGATTTTGAATTGAATCTAGCTTCAAGTATTTATGAGTCCTTTTTACCTTGTATTCCAATGGTAAAGTCTTGTGAAACACTAGAAAATAAAGATTGTGATGATTCAGTTACTCGTATCATCAATCAAAATGGAGATAACCAAGAAGAAAGCGTAGATCCAAGATGGGAGAAGTTAAAACAATTATTAAATAAAAAAGAGAAATAAAATAGAATTATGGCACATCCTAAACGAAAAATATCCAAGACTAGAAGAGACAAACGTCGTACTCATGATAAGTTAGAAGTTCGTCCTATGATTGCAGATCCCGTTACTGGAGATATCTCTCTTTATCACCGTGTAAACCTCGAAACAGGTATGTATCGCGGTGTTAAGGTGATGAAGGGTAGAAACGAAGCGTAATTAAGAATGAGGATTGGGGTTGATGCTATGGGTGGCGACCACGGTCCACTCGAAGCTATTAAAGGAGCACTTGATTCTAGAAAGCTTTTCACAGATGTTGAAATAGTGCTTTTTGGAGATTCAGATGTCATTAGAAGTGTTGCCGCTGATAATGATCTTATTCTGGATGGAGTTCAAGTGGTTCATTGCTCTGAGGTGATTGAGATGAGCGAGCATCCTGTGAAAGCAATTGCATCTAAAAGAGATTCTAGTATTTTCCAAGGATTCGCTTTTTTAGCTCAAGACAATATACAAGCCTTCCTAAGTGCTGGTAATACTGGTGCTATGTTGGTAGGTTCTATACAGATTCTTAAGGCTATAAACGGGGTTGATAGACCTTGTTTATTGGCTTCTGTTCCTAAGCCTTCAGGTAATCACGGAGTAATCCTTGATGTGGGTGCCAATGCCGATTGTAAGCCAGAACATCTTCAACAATTTGCACTACTTGGCAGTCTTTATGCAGAGTCAATATTAAACATCCCTTCACCTCGAGTAGGGTTAATAAATATAGGTGAAGAAGATGAAAAAGGCAGTATCCTTACGCGTGCTGCTCATCAGTTACTCAGACAAACCAAGCAGGTTAATTTCATTGGAAATATTGAAGGCAGAAATGTGTTTGATGATGATTTTGATGTGTTGGTTTGTGATGGGTTTACCGGAAATGTTATTGTTAAGGTCATTGAAGGATTTTTCTACAAGCTTTTCAAAAGAGGAGTTAATGATGAATTCTTAAATCAGTTGAACTTCAAAAATCATGGAGGTGGTTTAATCTTGGGTGTTAAAGCCCCTGTTGTTGTTGGACATGGAATTTCGAAAGCTGAAACATTCGTAAAAATGGTAGAATTGTGCAGGAATTCTGTCATGTCTAATTATTGCGGTAAAGTTTCTGATGCTTTCGAAACTTTAATTACTGAAACTCAAAAATCAACGAATTAATCATGAGTATTCATGCTGCAATCACCGCTGTAGGTGGTTATGTCCCTGATAATATCCTCACTAATTACGATCTAGAGAAATTGGTAGATACTACCGATGAGTGGATAAGAACACGCACTGGAATAGAAGAAAGACATATTCTTAATGAAAAAGGTAAGGCAACATCAGATTTAGCTGTAGGTGCCATATTGCCTATGTTGGCAAAAAAGAATATCAATCCTTTAGATATTGAAGTGGTCATCTGTGCAACTGTAACAGGTGATTATGTTTTCCCAGCTACTGCCAATGTTATCGCAGATAAAATTGGAGCTAAGAATGCTTGGTCATTTGATATCGGAGCCGCATGTTCAGGATTTCTTTATGCTCTAGAAACAGGTTCCAGATTTATTGAATCTGGAAAATACACTAAAGTTTTGGTCGTTGGAGCCGATAAAATGAGTGCCATCATTGATTATACTGATAGAAATACATGTATCATTTTTGGTGATGGAGCTGGTTGTGTGCTTTTAGAACCAAACTTTGAAGGTTATGGTGTCATAGATTCGAAATTACACTCAGACGGTTCAGGAAGAGAATTTTTACAACAGCCTGCGGGTGGATCTTTGTTACCTCCATCAGTGGAAACAGTTGAAGCAAGAAAACACTACGTTTACCAAGAAGGCAAAACGGTTTTCAAGTTTGCTGTTACGAACATGGCCGATGTTAGCTATGAAGTAATGAATAGAAATGGTTTAACTTCTGAAACGGTTGATTGGTTGGTTCCTCATCAAGCAAATCTTAGAATTATTGATGCTACAGCTGAAAGAATGGGCTTAGATAAGGCGAAGGTTTTAATAAATATCCAAAAGTACGGAAATACAACCGCTGGAACATTGCCCCTTTGTCTATATGATTTTGAAAGTCAGTTTAAAAAAGGTGATAACTTAATACTAAGTACTTTCGGTGGTGGATTTACTTGGGGTGCCCTTTATTTGAAATGGGCCTATTGAGTTTTTTGAATTAAGCAACCAAAAATATAGTCTGAATATAGACTATCATATCCTTTTATTGTACCGCCAAAATATTCTTGAAATTCTATTTTTAGACCTTCATATTCGTTTTTTAGGTATTCTATATTCTCCTGATTTTCTGCTTTGAATATGGAACAAGTCATATAATAAATATAGCCATCCACAGGTAATTGATTATATAGACTCGTGAAAATACTTCTTTGTAGGTTTTGGTATTTTCTTAATAATCCTTCATTGAATGTCCAGCGGTTTTCTGGATTTCTTCGCCAGTTTCCGGAGCCTGAACAAGGTAAATCAGCTATAATTATGTTCCTTTTCCCTGTAAATTTTATTAAGTCTTTTGATGAATTAAGAGCATCTAGTACAAAACACTCAGGCAACATATAAGGTGAGAGCTCAAACCGTTTTACTAGATTCTTGATGATTTCTGGCCTTACGTCACTGCAAAAGTGTTTTTGAGGTTTGGAAAACTTCTTTACCGCCAAGCTTTTTCCCCCAGAGGCACAACATGAATCCCAAACTAAAGCGTCATCGCAATATTTGGAGATTTTCTTAATGGCAGCTGAGCTAGAATAATCTTGAATGTATCCCAATCTATCCAATACATATTCATCAAGATTGCTGCTTCCATCAAAAATTAAACTATTGGTTTCTTCTATTTGTCCAATATAACCTAACAGTTGAGAAAAATCAGGAGTTTCAAAGGATTTTGTCTTAGAAAAAGGCACAAAAAAAACGGGTGCAATGCGGTTGAAACTTTGATTTATTACTTCGATATTGATGCTAGGGTCTATTAAAATAGCTAACTCCTCGAATGCATTAAATTGTACAATACCATCGGATAATTGGTTGAATTGTTGAATCCGATTATCTGCATCCAAATCCTTAAAAAGAGGGTAGTTTCGAAGTAAGATATAGCAGATATTTCTATAGTTTTTCCTGTCTTTACTGCCCCAATTCTTATTTTGTTGGAATTTCTTTTTTAAATAAATATGGAATGGCTCGTTGAACTTGAAGCTATCAATGATTTCGAAGGCTATCTTCATTTGTTTTTGAAAATAGGGTGAAGATGCTCCATTCATAAACAAAAATAATTATCTGATTAAAACCCTTTTTGATCCTTCAAATCGAATGAAGCGTATGCCCTCGTTATACCAATTTGTAGCGTTGGTTTTATATGGCTTAATGGTATTGATTAATCCTATAAACTCGCTATTGGGAGTATTCAATAAGAAATTAGAACCAAAGGCCAACATATTCATTCCAATGAAAGTCATTTGATCATAACCTTGATAACCAAAACGACTGGGTTCGCTCAAGTAAATGGTTCGATAGTTTTGGGCAAATTCAATAAGTGCGCTATCTGATGGAGAGGTGAAATTAATGGTTGGATAAATTATTTTGGATTCATCGACATTTGATTGTTGAGAGAAATCAGCAAACCAATCTAAATTCCCAACTAAATACGAAGCTGTTTTTTTATCTAACCATTTTATTTGAACAGATTTTGATGACTGGGGTAAGTGGGTATTGATGATAATCAAACTATCACCTGTAGGCAATTTTGGCGTAATTGTTCCATTCTTTACGGTGTAGTAGGATACGCGTTTAGAAGGTAGAACCCTTTTTGCCATTTTCTGATAAACAGTAAATTCAGGATTCTTCGGGTCTCCAACGATTAGATATTTATATCTCGGGAATCTTATTTTGAGTCCTTCTAGAACACCTTTAATTCTAATTGAATCAGGCCCAAAAAAGTTAAGATGTGTATTTGTGTTGGGAAGCTTCAAGTTCTTAAGTGGAGAAACCCATGTTAACTTTGAATTTTTCACATGAGGAGCAATGGCTGATACCATATTTTGTGATATGGGTCCAATGAAAACATCCAATTCTTGAAATTGTGCGCTTTTTGCCAATTTAACAACATCTAAGGAGTCTCGGGTGCTAAGATCCCACACAAAAACTTGGCCTTTAAATCCAAAACCATCTAATTCATTTAATGCAATTCTTACACCAGCGAGATAATCAAGCATAGCTTCGGCATTTTTTGCAGATGCATCCGTATTTTCAGATTGAAAAGGCAACAAAATCCCAATTTTGAAATTACTTGATTGAGCATTAACCAAATTAGATAAGGTTAGCATCAAACTTAAAAATAAGGCGCTATGTCTGTGTTTTATTCCCATTCTATGGTTGCCGGAGGTTTAGAACTTATATCGTAAACAACTCTATTTATTCCTCTTACACGGTTGATGATACTGTTTGAAATATCAGCTAATAATTCATAGGGTAGGTGTACCCAATCAGCGGTCATTCCGTCAGTGCTACTTACAGCTCTGAGTGCGACAACTTGCTCATAGGTTCTTTCATCACCCATTACACCAACGCTGTATACAGGGAGTAAAATGCTTCCTGCTTGCCAAACTTTATCATACCAACCTGATTCCTTTAATTTGCTAATGTAAATATAATCAGCTTGTTGTAACAAATCTACTTTTTCTTTGGATACTTCTCCGAGAATTCGAATTCCTAAGCCAGGCCCTGGAAACGGGTGGCGATTCAATAACGAATCTGGTAATCCAATGGCTTTGCCCACTCTGCGGACTTCATCTTTAAAGAGGCTTCTCAAAGGTTCAACCACTTTCAAATGCATTTTTTCAGGTAAACCACCTACATTGTGATGGCTTTTTATGGTAACAGAAGGACCACCAACGCTAACACTTTCTATGACATCAGGATAGATGGTGCCTTGAGCCAACCATTTGGCATCCTGAATCTTTCCAGCTTCCCTTTGGAAGACTTCAACAAATACTCTACCTATAGCTTTTCTCTTTGCTTCTGGATCTGAAAGTCCCTTTAAAGCACCATAAAACTCTTCAGAAGCGTCTACAGCAATTAAATTTAAGTTAAGCGACTCATAACTTTGTTGCACTTCTTGGAATTCATTCTTTCTGAGGAGGCCATTATCAATAAAAATACAGGTTAAACGACTTCCAATGGCTTTGTTTAACAATGCTGCGGCTACCGAACTATCAACTCCTCCAGACAAACCTAGAATGACTTTATCAGTATCGCCAATTATGGATTGCAAGTTAGCAACAGATTCATCAATGAAATGACCCGGTGTCCAATCTCCAATGCATTTACAAATATTAAATGCGAAGTTCCTGAGTAGTTCTAATCCTTCTGTACTATGATAAACCTCTGGATGGAATTGAATTCCATAAACTTCGTTGGTTTGATTTGTGACTTCAAAAGCGGCAACAGGTATAGAATCTGTTTTGGCAATGATTACAGTGTTTTCAGGGAGTTGGGTAATGGTGTCGCCGTGGCTCATCCATACTTGACTTTCGAAACTTAAACCATCAAGTAAGGCGTTGTTTTCTCCCGTTTGAATCATGTTTGCTCTTCCATATTCACGATGTTCACTTTTTCCAACAATACCGCCTAGTTTTTTCGCCATCAATTGTGCACCATAACAAATACCCAACAAAGGCACTTTAGAACTGATTTCTAAAAAGTCAATATCGGGTGAGTTTGTATCATTTACCGAACAAGGACTTCCACTTAAAATGACACCTTTTGTGGTTGAATCAACAGCTACAGTTGAATTGTAGGGGTGAATTTCACAATAAACATTTAGTTCTCGGAGTCTACGCGCAATTAATTGAGTGTACTGCGAACCAAAATCGTAAATAAGAATCTTCTCAGACATTTATGATGCAAATTTACATCACACAGTTTGAAACTCTTTATAAACTTTCACGAATCAACTGCATTAAATAAAAGCAAGCCGCATTATGAACGCGTTCCATGAATTGCTCTCTGTTTCCTCGGATGTGTTGCTTTTTAACAATGACATGATCTAGGTATTTTATTCCTATATAAACTAAACCAACAGGCTTTTCGGGGGTTCCTCCAGTGGGACCAGCAATACCGGTAGTTGAGATACCTATTTGACAGTTGAAATTTCCACAAACACCCACAACCATTTCTTTTGCAACCTCTTCACTGACAGCACCTTTTTCTTCGAAAAGGTTTGGGTTAACACCTAAAAGCTGTGTCTTGATTGAATTCGAATAACTAATCACACTTCCTTCGAAAACATCAGATATTCCAGGTATTTTAACTATTTGATTGCCAATAAATCCACCGGTACAACTTTCAGCAGTGGCTATTTTTAAACCGTTTTGTCTGGCAAATTCAACTATGGGTAAAATCACAGATACATCACCTTCAGCATAAACACGGTCTCCCAAATTCTCTTTTAATTGAATCCAATGTTCATTAAAGGTAGATTCTAATCCTGATGTCTGCTCGGTTAATCTAAGCTTTACAAGATTGAAACTGGGCAAATAGGCCAGTTTTAAATGTTCGGGTAATTGCTGTTCGAAATCTTCCAAATCTCTAGATAGTAAACTCTCTGGTTGCATTAAGGTCAATAGCGTTCTATTTCTCAAAATAGTTCCTTCAACCTCTGAAAGCAAAATGGGCTTCATGGAATATTCGCAAATATATTTTACTTCATTTGGAACACCCGGAAGTGAGAATATCCATCGCTCATTGCCGTTAAATGTGCTTCTAAAAAGCATTCCAGGTGCAGTTCCTTCTTGATTGAAAAGGACTTCGCATATTTCTGGAACTTCGGCTTGCAATTTATTGGTTTCCAACAATTCACGTCCCCTTGATTTGAAAATGTTTTCTAAATGGTCTAAGACAGTCTGATCAATTCTGAATCCTGTTTGAAAGTAATCTGCTAAGGTTTTCTTTGTGATATCATCTTTAGTGGGTCCAAGTCCTCCAGTTATAATAATCACTTCAGCCTCTGAAAGGGCCAAATTTAACGTATTGATTATATCTTCTTTGCAATCAGAAATGGCTGTTTTCTTGGAAATTTGAATACCCAACGGATTCAAGAATTGAGCCAAGTAAACACTATTGGTATCTACCGTTTGTCCCAAGAGTAATTCGTCACCGATAGTAATTATTTGAGCATTCATAAAGCAAAATTATTCATCTTTGAAGAAACTTTTACTGAAGTATCTTTTATATGTCGAATTGGATAACAATTTATACTGACGGGGCAGCCTTGGGTAATCCTGGTCCTGGTGGTTTTGGAGTGGTGATGTTTTATGGAAGTCATAGAAAAGAAATTTCCGAAGGATATAGATTAACAACCAACAACCGAATGGAGTTATTGGCCGTAATAGTGGCACTTCAGAATATAAAAGACAAATCAATACCGGTTAAGGTTTTTACTGACAGTAAATATGTTTGTGATTCCATTGAGAAAAAATGGCTGGAAGGGTGGGTGAGAAAAGGATTCAAAAACGTAAAAAATCCCGATTTGTGGAAACTCTTTTTGGAAACGCGTAAAGGATTTCAGTTAGAACTCAATTGGGTAAAGGGACATGCTGGTATCAAAGAAAACGAGCGATGTGATGAGTTAGCAACTACAGCGGCAAAAAATGCCCCAACCAAAATAGATCAGTTTTTTGAAAATCTTAAGAACTCAGAAAGCACTTTGGATTTTTAGAAGTTCCTTTGCATTGTTTACAGACGCAGCCGTCAATTCAGAAGAAGAAAGCATCTTGGCAATGCTGTTAATACGCTCATTTTCATTAAGTACGCGTATAGATGTATGTGTTTTTAACCCTTCTATTTGTTTATAAACTTCAAACTGATGATCTCCGCTGGCTGCAACTTGTGGAAGGTGGGAGATACATATTACTTGATGCCTTTGTCCGAGTTGTCTGAATAACAATCCCATTTTCCCTGCAATTTCCCCACTTATTCCAGTGTCTGCTTCATCGTAAATGAGGGTTGGAAGGTACTTGCTTCCAGAAATTAAACTTCTGAAGGCAAAATTCAACCTTGATAACTCACCTCCTGATGCTACCAATTCAACGGGTTGAAGTTTTCCTCCCGGGTTGGCATTAAACAAAAGAGTGACTTGATTGGCGCCTTTATCATTCAATAACTTCTCATTAAATTCGATTTCAAATTGAATTTGAGCATGGAGCATGGCCAATTGCCCTAAAATTACTTTTGCGCGCTGCGTTAAATCAGTCGATGCAGAAACTCTTAACTCATGGAGTTTTTTTGCCAAATTCACAAGTTCAACATGCAATTTGGAAACTTCTTGAGTCAATTCAATTTCATGTTGTTCTAAAGTTTCAGTAGATTCTAATTCCTGACCAAGGACTAGAAATTTTTGAGATAATTCAACAACGGTTGCACATTGATGTTTTTTCAATAAACGATCTAACTCCGCTGAGCGTTCGTTTAATAAAGCCAATCTTTCTGGGTCTTCGCTTAAGCGCTCTTTGAAACGTTCAGATTCTCTTGAGATATCCATCACTTCTTCTTGAAGTGTTTTCAATCTTTGCCATAACGTTTGAATATCTGAATTATTGGAATAGGGTTTCAATAATCCAGCGCTTGAAATCAGGTTGTTTTGAACAGAGTATTCTGAATCTGAAAGTAGATCTTGTAAACCGTTCAACGCAGATTTGATCTCTGAAACTTCAGAAAGTAACTGTAGTTCATCATCCATTTTGGAATCAGAATCAATATTCAGATTGAAACTTTCTATCTCATTAAACAGAAAGGACTTAAAGTCGTTTTGAGCTTTTAAATCATTCAACTGTATACGGGTTTGTTCCAATTGTTTTGATTTATTTAAATAAGACTTCCACAACCCTGAATAATCATGGTAAAGTGAATTTCCGCAATGGTAATCATCTAAAAGTTTGAGTTGTTCAGACTTATGAGATACAAGGGTAGTGGTATTTTGAGTTTGAATTTCAACCAAATTACTACCTATGGTTTTCAAATCTGCCAAACCTACCGGAGTATCATTGATAAAGGCTCTTGATTTACCTTGAGATGTCAATTCTCTTCGAATGATGCAAGGGTTTTCATAATCAAGGTCCAAGCTCTCAAAAATGGAACTCAAATTATGATTGGTCAAATCGAATTCCGCCTCAATAATGCATTTATCTGCTCCTTCGCTGATAGATGAAGTATCGGCACGATTACCTAAAATCAAGCCAATTGCACCAAGTAAAATGCTTTTTCCAGCTCCGGTTTCACCTGTTATTGATGTTAAACCGGTGTGAAATTCTAATTGCAAATTTTCAATTAGAGCGAAATTTTTGATGCTGAGTTTTTTTATCATTTTAACGAGTCAAGATGTTATTCATGATCCAAAGATTTTCATTTATGTCTTTTTTCTCATAAATAGCCTTTTCAAAGGGGGTAAAAGTAACCTGATTGTTAATGATTCCTACGGCAACGCCATTTTGTCCCTCTAGCAGTGATTTAACTGCGTGCGCTCCCAATCTTGAAGCCAAAATACGGTCGTTTGCTGAAGGCTTGCCACCACGTTGAATATGTCCTAAAACGGTGACCCTGGAATCTGTTTCGGGGAATCTCTCTTGAAATTTCTTAGCAATTTCATAGGCATGACCGTCTTCTTCACCTTCTGCTACTACGAAGATGGAAAATTGCTTGTTACGCGATTTCTTGATATAGGTATTTGAAATATCTTCAAATTCATTTTCCTTTTCAGGAATGAAAATTCCTTCAGCCCCACCTGCAATACCGGCGTAAAGTGCAATGTGTCCAGAATGCCTTCCCATAACTTCTATGAAGAATACTCGGTTGTGTGCATCGGCTGTATCTCTGATTTTATCAATGGCATCTAAAGCAGTATTGATAGCCGTATCAAATCCAATGGTGTAGTCTGTTCCAAAAAGATCATTGTCTATGGTACCCGGACAACCAATGCAAGGAATTCCAAATTCATTTTGGAAGGTCATTGCTCCGGTGTAGGTTCCATTTCCACCAATACAAACCAGCGCGTCTATGCCATGGTTACGGATGTTTTCATATGCTTTTTTTCTTCCTTCTGGGGACATGAAATCTTTTGATCTAGCTGTTTTCAAAATGGTACCACCATATTGAATGATATTAGCAACGCTAGATGCTTGCATGGGAGTGATTTCATTTTCAATCATACCCTGATAGCCACCATGAATACCATATACATCCACTCCAAAATGAACGCCAGCACGAACAACAGCTCTTACGCAAGCATTCATTCCTGGTGCATCTCCCCCTGAGGTAAAAACTCCTATTTTTTTAATTTCCATAAATCAGACACGAATTAAAAACAAAACCCCCGTATTGAACGGGGGTTTTGGAAAATGTGCAAAAAATTATATTATAAAATGACGCCTTTGAAATCAAATTGGGCGTAATCGTTGTTGTTACCTGCTGCAGGTAAATCAACTACGTTTGTAACTTTCAAAATAAATAAATTGAAATCTAAATCTTGTCCAGAACGAACCAAAATTACGTCATCTTTGGTTAGGTTGGTGTAGGTTGCTGTCATCTTGTCTTTGTTGGCTTTCCAAAGGTTAAATAGGTAAGTAGTTGAAGAAGCGTTTACCCAATCATTTGCACTCACTTTACAGAAAGTAGAACCGTTGGCAGAAGCCCATGATTTAGACCATTGTGCAGAACCAGAGGTAGTTCCATCAACGATGTCTTTTACAGGAGCCGCACCTGAAATCATCGCTTGAGCTTTTGCTAAATCAAACGAGGTACTTAACCCACTTGAATTTGCATTGTAAATTTGGAATCCACTTTGACCATCCAATGAAGCCATGGTTGGAATAACCGACAAGGTTACTGCCACTGAATTGCTAGCACCATTGCCGTCTTTTGCAGTGAATGTATATTTTACATCGTCCCCAGGAGATCCAATAGCATCAATCGTTTTGGTGAAGATCATGTCAGCAGCTCCAGTTGCAGTGTCAAGTACGGTAACTGATTTGGTGCCGTAAGTAGCGATGATGGTTACACCTGATAAAGTTCCAGAAGCTGAAACAGCTTTGATTTTGAATGAAACTTTTGAACCAGCCTCAACATCTTTATTAGCTGTAATTCCGCCAGACTCTAATGTAATGGTAGGTTTGGCTGCTTCGTCTTCGCCACCGCAAGACGCAAGGAATGACATTATGGGTAATGCCAATGCCAATGTAAAAAATTTGAATTTCATGTTTCTTTTTTTGGTTTTTACAAATGTCGATAAATCCAAGTTAAATTCAACATTGATGAAAAAAAAATTACACGGGTGACAGAATGTCGGGTTTTGAATCTGTGGCACGCGTCTTGTATCTTCGCAACAAACATGTTTGGAAAGAAAAATAGCTTCATTCACTTCAACGGAGATGAAGACAATGTAGATGATTCACCTGAATTCTTGCCTCTATTTTCGAAACAAGAGGAAGATGAAAGCAATAAAATGGAGGTACCAGAAGAACTTCCCGTTTTGGCTATAAAAAATACAGTGCTTTTTCCTGGAGTCATATTTCCTATTACCGTTGGAAGGGACAAAAGCATCAAATTAGTAAAAGATGCAAACAAAGCCGATAAAACCATCGCTGTTGTTGCTCAAAAAAATGCAGACGTTGAAGATCCAGGTGCTTCTGATTTATATGAAATTGGGGTGGTGGCCAAGATCATCAAACTAATGAGAATGCCCGATGGAACTACCACGGTAATCATCCAAGGAAAAAGAAGACTTCGAATTGGCGAAATTGTTCATCACGAACCCTATCTAAGAGCCAAAGTTACTGCTGAGCCTGACGAGAAAATCAAAGATGATAAAGAGTATAAAGCCATCATTTCCTCGGTAAAAGATATATCCAACAGAATTATTAATCTGTCTCCCAATTTGCCCAGTGAAGCCTCTATTGCCATCAGTAATATTGACTCAAGCAACTTCTTGATTCATTTCGTGGCTTCAAATTTGAACATCACAGTTCCTGAAAAACAAAGCATTCTCGAATCTACAAATCCCAAGGAAAGAGCCCAAAAAGTATTGGAGTTCGTGATAAAGGAACTCCAAATGTTGGAATTGAAAGATCAAATCCAAAACAAGGTAAGAACTGATATTGATAAACAGCAAAGAGAATATTTCCTTCACCAGCAAATACGTGCAATTCAAGAAGAATTAGGGGGAGATTCTCCAGATAAAGAGATTCAAAACCTTCGAGAAAAAGGCCTCTTCAAGTCTTGGAAACCTGAAGTTAGAGAGCACTTCGAAAAAGAACTCGATCGTTTGCAAAGGGTGAACCCAGCTTCTCCCGATTATTCCGTTGGACTAAATTACGTACAGCTACTTTTAGATCTTCCTTGGGAAGATTACACCCAAGATAACTTTGATCTCAAACACGCAGCCAAAGTGTTTGATGAAGATCATTTTGGACTACAAAAAGTCAAAAATCGCATTCTTGAATATCTCGCCGTTTTGAAACTAAAAGGCGACATGAAAAGCCCCATCATCTGTTTATATGGACCTCCAGGCGTAGGTAAAACTTCCTTGGGAAAGAGTATTTCTCGTGCCTTAGGACGAAAATACGTTAGAATGAGTTTGGGTGGGTTGCATGACGAGTCTGAAATTCGTGGTCACAGAAAAACCTACATTGGTGCAATGCCAGGTAGAATAGTACAAAACTTGAAAAAAGTTGGAAGCTCAAATCCAGTATTTGTACTAGATGAAATAGATAAACTAGGACGTGATTTCAGGGGAGATCCAAGTTCTGCATTGTTAGAAGTACTTGATCCTGAACAAAATACCAATTTCTATGATAACTATCTTGAGATGGACTATGATCTCAGTAAAGTGCTATTTGTCGCAACAGCAAATTCTTTAGACACCATTCAGCCTGCCTTGCTTGACCGTATGGAAATCATTGAGGTTTCGGGTTATTCGATGGAAGAAAAGTTGCAAATAGGGAAGAAATATCTGGTTCCAAAGCAGAGAAAAGCTCACGGATTAACCGGTAAACAATTTAAAGTAAGTGATGCGGGGATTTCCTACATCATCGAGAATTATACCAGAGAAAGCGGAGTACGTGGGTTAGATAAGAAAATTGCTGCTTTGGCAAGATCAACAGCAAAAACCATTGCATCTTCCGATGAAGAAATAAAAGTAAATATCGGCCCAAAAGAAGTTGAACAAATTTTAGGTGCGGAGAAAATGGAACCTGAAATGTATGAAAATAACCATACTGCAGGTGTCGTAACAGGTTTGGCTTGGAGTCCGTTAGGTGGTTCGGTGCTATTCGTTGAAAGCACTTTGATTCCAGGTAAGCCTGAATTGAAAGTAACTGGACAACTCGGAGATGTAATGAAAGAAAGCGTTAGCTTGGCTCATACGTTCCTCAAATCACATGCTGATTATTTAGAAATTTCTCCAGAAGTATTTGAAAAATGGGGAATACACGTGCATTTTCCTGCTGGGTCTATACCTAAAGACGGCCCATCAGCAGGGGTAACGGTACTAACATCATTGGCTTCGTTGTTTACTCAACGGAAGGTAAAATCTCATTTGGCCATGACTGGTGAAATAACTTTGAGAGGAAAGGTATTGCCTGTAGGCGGTATTAAAGAGAAAATTCTAGCCGCTAAACGCGCCGGAATCAAAGAAATTATTCTCTGCTTGCAAAATGAAAAAGACATCCTTGATATTGATCAAAGCTACCTGAAAGGCATGACTTTTCATTATGTTCAAAATATGTTTGAGGTCTTAGATTTAGCCTTGACTTCTGAGAAAGTGAAGAATCCCATAAATCTGAATAAAAATTAATTAACTTTGACTTTATGGTATTCAAGAAAATGATTGATTATCTTACTTTTAAGAAATCAACGGGCGATAAACCAAGCTTCAATCTCAGAATGATGCACGGCATTAATAAGATATCTATTTTTATGTTCTTGTTCGCCGTGATTGTTATGTTGATTCGTTTTTGCAAATAATGATATACCCCTTGAAATATGGCCTATTTTTCTGGGGGATGTTTTCTTTTTTATCTCTCAGTGCTCAAACACCAGCTGAAAAGACTTTAGATAAAATTGGTTATGAAAAATCTGCTTTTCAATCTATGGGACATATACCCATGTTTGAATTGCAAGACGCTATCATGTATGAACCAGTAGATTTAACTGGCGCCGATATTTTTAAAGTAACAACAGCATTTACTGAAGTAATTCTTCCCCAAGATGAATCTTCCTATCAATGGAAATCTGTCGCCTATGGTTATTTTTATCGGAATTTTGAGATAAAATCAAAAAAGAAAGAATTTTTGGCTTTTATTATCCCTGATTACTTGCTTCAAAGAACCAACCATAAATTAAATATATGGGTTGATTTTAATGATGACGGAGATTTTTCAAATGACCCTAAACCCAATTTGAAATCTATCGGGACAGGTAAGTGGTTTCTTCAGTTAGATTCATTTGGAGGAGGCTATGATTTGCAATGGTTTCCAGTGCCTCAGTTCCGGAAATTTGCTCAGATGAATGATACTGCCATGAAGGAACTGATTGGTCCAAGACATTATTTGGGAAGTAATTATTCACTCAAGGCCAATAGAAAAGCAGTTTTATATACATCAATTGGAGATTCATTAGAAAGTGCTCATGTAGGTGTATTAGACAGAGATTTCAATGGATCGTTTACCGATGAGAATGATTTGATACTCCTATCAGAAAGTGATAGCATATTCAATGCAGACAATTCTTTGCCCCTTTCAAAGGCAAATCGTGTTCCCTGGAAGGGGAGGGATTATGAATTTAATATTCTTAAATCTAAAGGTGAATATCAATTGGTATTTAGAGAATTAGGTGGATCGAAAAATAGAATATCAATTGGTAAAAAACTACCAAAAGTCAAAGCATTTATTACACCCAAAAGCACCAAAAAGGTTGATTTACAGCGCAAATTAAAAAGGAGAAGAATTACGAAGGTTTTCAATAAAAAAGCAGAAGTTAAATTGATTTATGTTTGGAGCGCCATAAATTCAGACTTCGAAAGAGATTCATCTGCTCTGCATCAAATCCTGAGAAAAAATGCTTCAAATCCCAAATTTGACGCCTTATTATTGAATTTTGGAGGAAGTATTCGATATATAACTGGTTATAATTCAAGGTTTTCACTAACAGTGAAACAACTAATTGCTGATTCAAAAACTATATCAAAATTGAGCATTCAAAAGATGCCTCAGTTCATCTTGTTGGATCGCAAAAACCGAATTTTATACATTGGTTCAAACCTCCAATCCCTTGAGGATTATATCAATCGTGCTCAATAAGTGAGTTGAATTCATTAATATTGTAAGATTAAATATACTATGAAAAGAACAGGTGTAGTTATTATCTTGTTGATACTCTTATTGTTGTCAGCAGGAACAAATGCATTTCTCTATTACAACAACCAAGATTCAGTGGCAAAAAAGCAACTAGAATTAGTAGCAATGAGAGATTCCATGCAAGCAGAATTATTGAAAATGGAAGATTCCTTGAATGCGGTAGTTGCGAGTTTGCAGGCAGAAAATACCACATTGGTAAACAAAGTAACTGAATTGGAAGGAGATAACAATCCTAAAATTCTTGCTGCTTACCGTGAAATCAACCGTTTGCGCAGACAATTAACTCAAATTACCAATGTTGGTGGTGGAGATATCAATGTGACAACCAAAGATAACTCAAAGGTTAATTTAACCGGTATTCGCAAACAACTTGAAGAAGCTAAGCAAAGAATTAAGCAACTTACTGGTCAGATTGATACCATCGTGGTTGAAAGAAATCAGTTGATTACGGATGTTGAAGTAGCTAAAAATGAAAAAGAAGCTTTGAGCGTAGAAAACGTAGAACTGAAAGAGAGATTAGAAAAAGGGGCAATGCCACAATTTGGAACTCTTATTACTTCTGCTTTTAGCGAGAAACGCGAGCTGACTAACAAAGCGAAAAAAGTAGATAAGTTCACAATCACTTTTGATGTTTTAGAAAATCCAATGGTTACCACAGTGGTTGAAGAACAAGTAACCATCCGTTTGCTAGATCCAGATGGCGGTGTATTGAGTTTGACTAACAAGAAATTGCAAGACAAGTCACAAGTTACCACAATGCTTGATAATATTACCTTTGATGGTGCACTTCAAAAAGTAAAGTGGAAGTTCCCAAATTCTGGTACACTATCAGGTAAATTGAAAAAGGGTAAATACACTACTGAACTTTGGACAAGAGGTTTACTTAGACAAAAAAACACCTTCGTTTTGGAATAAAAAATATTTAAACATAAAAAAAGGGCGGCACCATTAGGGCCGCCCTTTTTTTGTTATTTCTTAATTGGCTTAAGCTCTTTATCAGGATCATAAGATATTCCAACCCAACCGTAAACGCGTTGTTTGAATCTCTCATTGATATAATATAAAGCTGGAACAATGAACAATGTTAAGAATGTAGCAAACGTCAAACCGTAGATCATAGTCCAACTCAAAGGTCCCCAGAAAGCAACTGAATCACCTCCAAAGTACAAATGAGGGTCTAAATCTGTAAACAGAGTTACAAAGTCCATGTTAAGTCCCACAGCAAGTGGAATCAAACCTGATATGGTACTTGCCGCAGTTAATAATACGGGAGTCATACGAGTACGTCCTGCTTCAATCAATGCATCTTTAAGGGACATGCCATTTTCACGCATGAGGTCAGCAAATTCAACAATTAAGATACCATTTCGAACTACAATTCCCGCAAGCGCTACAATTCCAATTCCTGTCATAATCACTGAAAAATCCATATCAAAAATGGCAAATCCCAATAGTACACCAATAATGGAGAAAATAATCTCACTTAAAATTATGATGGGTTTAGTAATGGAATTGAATTGAGTCACTAAGATTACAATAATCAAAGCAATAGAAGCCAACATAGCATTGCCTAAAAAAGCAGCTGTTTTCTTTTGTTCTTCTTGCTCTCCAGTAAGTTCAATTTCAATTTGATCATTGGGGAATTTAGATTTGTATTCCTCAATAGATTCAGTAACTTTTTCAACCACTTCGTTGGGTGCGTAACCTGCTAACACATTTGAAGCCAACGTGATAACACGTTTTTGATTCAATCGAGTTATTCCCCCATAGGTATTTGAAGGTTGAACGGTTGCAACTGCCGAAAGCGGTATTTGACGTAGCATACCCCCTGTAACCATGTCTCTGTAAGCAATTCGGGTATTAAGCAATGCTTCTAAATTATTTGATGATTCCTTTTTCAGTCTAACCATGATAGGATAGTCGTCATTTTCATCTTTAAATTTAGAGGCTTCAACTCCATAAATAGAGTTTCTTAAAAGTCCACCAATTTGTGCGGTTGAAATGCCCAATCTATTAGCTCTTTCACGGTCTACAACAATCATCAACTCAGGCTTAGAGCTCACAAAATCACTCTTCAATTCTTCTACACCAGAGATATTTTTGTTGTCCAAATACCTTTTTAAATTAGCACCAGTTTTTACGAGGGATTCAAATTCATCTCCGCGAATTTCAATGTTAACTGCTTTTCCAACAGGCGGGCCGTTTTGTTCCTGTTCCACAATGATTTCCACTCCGGGCATAGAACCAATACTTTCTCTGATGGATTCTAATACTTTACGTGTACTTCTACCGTTTCTATCAGCAAATTCCACGAAGGCAACTGTGATTTTACCCTTATTGCTGCTAATAGTTCTGTCACCTGAATTAGGATCTGTAGCACCAACAGCTACATTGGAAATAACACTCGCAACTAGTTCCTTGTTATTGTCTTTTTCCAATAAAGCAAACACTTTTTTCTCCGCAATTCTAACAATGCTGTCAGTGTGCTTTGCATGGGTACCCGTAGGCAATGTTAAATAAACATACGTAAAGTTAGGATCAGCAGAAGGGAAGAAGATAACTCCAGGTTTTCTGATTGCTGTAATTACAAAGCTTCCGAATAAAAGAACAACAGTTCCAATAACTATATAAATGCTACGTTTACCTTGTAAAGTATAGGTAACCATTCTGGAATATCTATTTTGAACCTTCGGCCAGTAGTTGTTCTGGAAACCATCTATGACTCTCTTTAACCAAAAATGATGCAAAGCATAAAGAGCATAGAATAACAACATAAGATTCCCAAATCCAAACCCAAAAATCAAGTAAGAAGCAACGATAATAAAGGCCCAAATTTTTGAATTTCTTATAAACGATTTATTATTTACTTTATGCTCTTCCCCTGAATGTTCTTTGCTCATAAAGTCTACGGCAAAAACCGGATTGATGATATAAGCAACCAATAATGAAGCTAATAAGGTTATGATCAAAGTAACAGGTAAGAAATACATGAATTTACCAACAATGCCTTGCCAGAAAGCTAAAGGAATAAATGGTGCAATAGTGGTAAGTGTACCAGAAAATACTGGCAAGAAAACTTCGCCGGCGGCTTTTTTCGCAGAGTCAATAATACTTAAATTCTCAGATTGGTAAATTCTGTGGGTATTTTCAATAACTACGATTGCATCGTCAACTACAATTCCTAAAGCAAGTAAGAATGAGAATAATACAATAAAATTTAAACTAAATCCTATTGTAGGCATAATTAAAAATGCCACAAAACAAGACAACGGAACCGCTAAACCAACAAAAATGGCATTGGTTGCACCCATGAAAAACATCAAAATAAGGGTTACTAAAATGAAACCAATAATAATGGTGTTGATCAAATCGTGCACTGTAGTTCTAGTTTGCGTGCTCTGATCACCCGTGAAAACTACATCTAATCCTTTTGGATAGCTACCGTTCTTTTGCAATTCTTCAATGAGCGCTCGGCAATCATCAGAGGCCTGAATCAAGTTTTCGCCGCTTCTCTTAACAATATTGAGTGTAATTACGTTTTTACCTTCTAAACGGGCGTAGCTCTCTTTTTCCTTGAATCCATTTTTTATGGTTGCAACATCTTTCAAAAATAATGAAGCACCCGTATTTGATCTGATCACTACATCGGCAATTTCTTCAGCATTTTTAAATTCTCCGCTTACACTGATAGATCTCTGCATTTGCTCCATATCAATATTTCCACCAGAAATACGCATGTTTTCATATTGAATGGCACGTGATATATCATCAATGGTGATTCCTGCAGCAATCATTTTTGGCATGTCCAGGTCAACTTGAATTTCCCTATCCAAAGCACCTACCATATCAACTCTAGTTATACTTGGCAAAGACTCGATTTTGTCTTTGGCCATTTCTGCATATTTCTTTAAATCTTGAAGAGAATAGTTTCCAGAAATATTCACGTATAAAATAGGCATGTCAGAAAAGTTAACTTCCATCACTGAAGGCTCTATTTTTAAGTCTGTTGGAAGATCACTTTTCGCTTTGTCAACTTCGTCTTTGACTTTAGATTTAGCTTGTGCTACATCAACGTCAGTATTGAATTCAACCGTTACAATGCTAAAATCTTGTTTTGATTGGCTGGTAAGTTTCTTTACACCTGAAATTGATTTGATCTTCTTTTCCAATGGTTTGGTAATCAGATTCTCAATGTCTTTAGGCGAAGAACCTGGGTAAACCGTTTGAACTACAATGGTAGGAATGACAATATCAGGAAATTGCTCTTTAGGTAAATTGACGTATGCAAATATACCTGCAACACTGATGAAAAAGGTCAGAATATAAATACTCGTTCTATTATCTATACTCCAACTAGTGGGTTTAAATTCTTTGAATTTCGACATGACTTTATTTTGCAATTTCTACCGCTTGTCCTTCCGCTAGTTCTTGAAAACCCGTCACAATGATCATGTCATTAACATTTAATCCTGCAACTATTTCAGAATGAGTGTTGTTTGATTTACCCAATTTCACAGGGCGTTTGCTGGCTGTGTATTTTCCTGAATTATCAACCAAAACCATCACAAAAGATTCATTTTCTGTGATTTGAATTGCATTAGTAGGTATAGAGATAGCTTTATTGTTTGCATAATCTTCAATCTCTACTTTCGCAATCATATTAGGTTTAATTTGCTCAACATTACCCAATGAAACTTCTACTTTGAATGTCCTGTTTAAAGGGTCTATGAATTTACTCGCAAATGAAACAGTGCCAGAAATCTCTTTATTTAAATCAGGTAAATTAACTTTAACCTTATCACCCTTATTTATTTTTCCTGAATACGATTCTGAAACCTGAGCAACTACTTTAACAGAACTCATGTTTATTACTTTGAAATAAGGCATACCCGGTGCCGCTGTTTGTCCCACTTTAATATCAACGGCTTCAATACTTCCGTCAATGGGAGATTTGATGTTGTACATATCAATGTTCGCATCTAAGGTATTTAGGCTTTTCTCCAATGCTTCCTTTTGATTTTTTGCTGATAGATATTGTACCTCTGTACCAATTCCATTTTTCCAAAGTCTCATTTGTTTTTCGTACAAGGTTTTAGCAAAACTCAATTGTTGTTCAATTTCTAATCTACTTTTCAAAAGTGAGCTTTGTTCCAAGCGAGCAAGAATTTGTCCTTTTTTAACGGTTTGTCCTTCTGATACGAATACTTCAGAAACAACGGCTGGAACTTTTGAGGTGGCTATTGTGCTACTTTTGGCGTCAACAACACCTTCTAGGCTAAGAGCACTTGTAAATATTCCAAATGCAACGGTATCAAGTTCTACTAATTTTGATCTTTGTGTAACCTTAACATCCAATTCTTTTTTTAAGGCCGCTTCTTTAATTTGAAGTGCAGCAATTTCAGATTGGATCTTTTTCAATTCTTCCAGTTTAGCTTCCTTCGTTGTTGAAGAACCACCTCCGCAACTTGAAATAAATGATACTCCTAAAAGTACCAATCCATTGATTATATATTTTTTTGTTTTCATTTTGTTAAAAATTAATTCCCAATCCCAATGACTTCTGATAGTCAATTTTTGCAATAACCAAATCATATAAAGCATTCAAATAATTGATTTGGGCATTTTTCAATTCCGTTTCACTTTGTACAATTTCCAATGAACTTCCCACACCCTCAGCAAATTTCAGATTGGCCATCTTGTAAATCTCTTGAGCCAAATCCATATTTTGTTTCTGACTTGCGGCTTGATCTAATTGATTGATATAGGTGTTTTGAGCATTAACAGCCTCAGCAAATGCGGCGTTACTGAATGCTGCTAAATCAGTTTTAGCTTTATCGGTTTTGTATTTAACTTCTCTGATTTTGGATACAGTGCTTAATCCATCAAAAAGTGTCCATTGTATTTGTAATCCCACTACATCTGATGGAACCCAACTATTATTTATAGTTAATGAATTTTGATCTTTGAAGAAGTTGAATTCAGAACGTTGGGTGTTTTCTTGGTGCTGATAGAATCCCACCAAACGTGGTAACATACCCATTTGGTATCTTTTTCTGTCTAATTCACCCAAGCGAATGCTCTGTTTTAAAATATTGAATTCTGGTCTATTCTGAGTTGAGTTCAAGGAAATTTCACCATCAACATTGATACTAAAAATGGAATTGATTTTTTCTATGTCGTCACTCAAATTAATCTTTTGTGTAACGTCTATTCCCATTTGAATTTTCAATAAGTTCATTAAAGTTTCGATCACATTCAGAATCTTCTTTTCTTGAACCACTAAATTATTCAAAGACAATTGAAGTCTCTTCACATCAAGGTCTTCTGTAAATCCTTCTTTGTTAAGAGCTTTGACATCATTCAGTGTTTTTTCAACGGCTTTAATATTTGATCGAATCAACTCCAAGTTCATTTGGGTGCTTGCAGCCATCAAATAAGATTTACAAACATTAACCTGCACATCATATTTGGTTTTTGCTTCTAAGTATTTACTCATATTGAGAAATTCTTGCGTGGCTTTCAGTCCTACCAAATACGAACCATCAAATAAAAGTTGATTGACACCCAAAGATCCTGAACTCACATATTTTTGCTGGAACTGTAGGAAAATATAATCTGGTGCTCCTGGTGTTGGAGCAAAATTCTTGATCCATTGTCCAGGAATGGTTACAAAACTCTGATAATTTCCAGTGGCAGAAACCTGAGGCAATCCAATAGCTACGGTCTGCTTGACAGTTTCACTTGAAATCTTAACATCAATTCCAGCTTTTTTCAGTTCATAATTGTTTTTTACGGCAGTTTCCATGGCCTCCTTCAGAGAAAGCGATATTCCTGCATACGAACTATCGCTTTGTGCAAAGCCAATGTTCGTTTGGCTGCCTATTAAAAGGCAAATTGTGAGAATATATTTATTCATGTGTGTTGTTTGTTTCAAGAAATAATGTGCCATTTTCATTCGCTATTCCACGGAGGTGATAAACAATGACATCGGTGATGATATTGGGTGAAAATTTACTCTCGCCTCGGCTTATGGCATCTGTTGTAGCATAAAGCAATAATGAAAAGGCTTGGGCAATTGCCTCTGCATTGAAATTTAAACGGTAACATCCCATTTCCCTGCCCAATTGAATGTTCTTTATCAAGTGATTAGCTATGAATGCTCCTCTGGTTGAAACCATTTCTTGGTAGATATTAGGGTGGTATTTTTTTAAATCTTGGTTCATAACAGGGTTTACCTTCGATAACTGCTCAATGGCGAACTCTGCTGTTTTTAATAATTGTTTAATGGGGTGGGGTTCCTCAATTTCAATCCTTTTGATACTCGATTCAATTTGCTCAAAATGATTGAATACCACTTCTTTGACGAGAGATTCTTTGTCTTTGAAGATTTGATAAATGGTTTTCTTTGATATTCCAATTCGTTGACAAACATCATCCATAGAAACTGCTTTGATACCCTTTTCAAAGTATAAAACCTCAGCGGTTTCTATGATACGTTTTTCCAAATCGGATCGAAGATTCATAAAGTCGCCGCAAAATTATCGAATTTTACGGCTTTGGAAACTATTTGATTAATTAAAGTTTCCAATTGTAAAGATATATCGACAATCAGCGTATATCCATCGACCAAGGTAATCTCATCTGATAGCCTTGCATTGATTTAATGGCTTGCAGTTCTTGAACTACAGAAGCGCTTATTCCCAAATCTTCCGCTAATTTAATTTGTTGCTTGGCGAAAGCATCGCTAAATTCTTCACCAAGTAAGCTTTCAAAAGGATTTTTGGGTTCCGGAAATACCATGATTTTGTAATCCTTTAAATTCGCCTTTTTAGATGCAGATGCAATTGCTCTATCAATGCCTCCAAGGTCGTCAAGTAGTCCCAATTCTTTTGCTCTAACACCGCTGTAAACTCGACCTTGAGCAATCTCATGAACCGCTTCTTTTTTCATCTTTCTTCCCTTAGATACAACCGTTAAAAAATCATCGTAGATCTGATCTACCATTGCTTGAATTTTAGCACCTTGACTTGGACTTATACCTTGGTCAGGTCTCCACAACTCTGAATGATCGCCGGTGTTAATGGACTCATAGGTTAAACCAAATTTATCTCTGTAAAGTTTTTGGGTATTTGGAAATAAGGCAAACACGCCAATACTTCCAGTTATACTGTTTGGTTGTGCAAAAATACTGTCGGCTAAGCATGATATGTAGTACCCTCCTGATGCGGCAACATTTCCGAAACTTACAATAACAGGCATCTTCTTTTTTGTCAATTCAATTTCTCGAGCAATGATATCGCTTGCCAATGAACTTCCACCTGGACTGTTGACTCTAAGAACTAATGCTTTGATTTGATTGTTTTCACGGATTTTTCGAATTTCTTTGACCAAGTCGTTACTTGCAATTTGATTTCCCGATTGTGTAGCCACACCACTTACAATTTCACCCTCTGCATACAATACCGCTATTTTATTTTCAGAATAGGTATATTCAACTTCATTCTTCAAGAATTTTTTTAGGGTAATTTGTTTGTTGGTTTTGTACTTTTTTTCAACCCAAGCATCCACTTCGTCTTTATACGCCAATTGATCAATGAACATGAAATTCAACGCATGCTTTGACAAAAATACTTGTCCGTTTTTCGAAATCATTTTCAATGAATCAAAAGCTAAACTTCTCGATTCTGATATTCGCGAAATTTCATGATTGTGTATGCTTGTGATGTAGTCTCGAATTTGGGATTTATTTTCTTCTGATAATTTATCTTGAATAAATGGTTCAACCGCTCCTTTGAATTTACCAACCTTGAAAACCTGAAATTCAACACCTAATTTATCCAGCATGCCCTTATACATCATGATGCCGCTTGAAAGTCCGTTGAATTCAATTAATCCTTTAGGATTTAAAAAGATTCTATTACAAGAGGTAGCGAGATAATATCCTTGTTCAGTGTAATTTTCAGAATAAGCTATTACCGGTTTGCCTGATTTCCTGAAGGATATAAGGGCGTTTCTAATTTCTTCGGCTTGTCCAAATCCGCTTGCGAAATAACCTGGGTCAAGCAGTATACCTGTAATGTTTTGATTTGTGCTCGCATTCTCAATAGCTGTCAATATTTGATTCAATCCAACAGGTTCTTGTCCCGCAAAACCAGCAAAGAGTTCACCGAATGGATCCGAATCAGATTTGTCACTCAAAACTGACGGTAAACTTAAGTTCAACCAAGTGTTTTCAGAGAGTTTTTCGGGTTCCTTTTCTCCTCCAAATTGGGCAATTGAAATAGCAATTAGAATTACCACAATAACAATTGATGAGAAAAATCCGAGTACGAATACTCCAAAGTATTTGAGAAACCGTTTCATAAAAGTACAAATTTACTAAAAATGAAAACGCCACAATAGAATCTTCGTTGAATGAATCAATAAGTCCGATAATTCACTAAGCCATTTTGGATGTGGCTAAGATATTGATTAATATTGAAAAAGTAGAAATTGTAGCTTCATGAATAGAGTAAAGTGCATCATAACTTCCCTAGTTTTTTTGGGCGTAACAAACATCATTTTCGCAGCAAATTATTATTGGGTTGGTGGAAGTGGATCATGGTCAGATTTAACACATTGGGCCACATCTTCTGGAGGTAGTTCATATCACAATCAAGTTCCCACCTTTCAAGATGATGTGTACTTTGATATCAATTCGTTTAGCAATGCGGGTGAGTCAATCAATTTGAATGTTTCTAATGCAGTATGCCGGAGTTTGATTTGGAATGGAGTTAAAAATAAACCCAAATTCACGAGCAGCGATAAAAGCTACTTCATCCGTATTTATGGAGACTTGCAGTTAGATAAAAATATGGATTTTGCTTTCGATGGATTTTTCACCTTCGAAGCAACGTCCACCGGAAATAAAATCACCACTGCCAATTTTAGAATTCAGAAGTTTGAATTTAAGGGACTTAATGGCGAATGGACCCTTCAAGACTCGTTAAAATTATACGGCGATGTAAATGGCTGGGCCTTGGTCTTAAGCGCAGGACATTTAAAATCAAATAATAAAGTATTACAATTGAGGTCTCTGATTTCCTTGGGTAACAATTGGAGAAAATTAACTTTAGGAAGTTCGATTGTAAATCTAGTTGATGGTGAAGGAGGGTGGTATGCTCAAGACAATAACTTCCACCTAGACGCCGGAACTTCTCAAATCAACTTATTGTATAAAGACTGGAGAAAACACTTTTTCCATAGGGTGCAAAGCCCTAAATCGGTATTTTATAATTTAAATGTAGAATATAGATACCCCAAAGATATGATTGGTGATAATTTCAACTTTAGCGATTCTACTAGTTTTAATAAAATTGAAATTAAAAGTACTGTTAATGATGCTGAGTTTAGTGGAATCAATGTTAAAACCTTCATTTGTCACGAACGCGTAGATAATATGAGATTGAATTTTGCGAAAATCGGGAAATTGGTAATGCGCAATTCTTCATTTATTGATGGAAGTTTTACCGTAGATACGCTTTCACTAAAAGGCGGTGCAACATACGAATTTGGTGGAGGGCAAATCATAACTGTCAATAAACTCATAGATTGGAAAGGGTCTTGTGGAAGACATGTGAATGTGAGAAGCAATTTTCCTGGCAATGTAGTAGAGTTTGCCATCAATACCCCAGCCGCTCAAAGCATTGATTATTGCAGATTACATCATTTGAAATTCACAGGTTCGTCTGCAGTTACCGCGTACAATCACATCCCAACATCTACAGTGTCCGGATTGGGTAGTACGTTTAACTTAACGACAAAGTTTTTATTCTGGGTGGGGCAACAAGGGAAATGGTCTGATCCAAACAATTGGTCTACTTCTAGCGGCGGTGCCGGACAAGCTTGCATCCCTGGGCCAATAGACTATGTGATTTTTGATCAAAATTCTTTTACTAATAATTTAGATACCTTATTTCTAGATCTAAGAGAAAACACCTGTTTCCAAATTAACTATGCTGTAAATGCAAACACAAGTGTATTCCATTCAACGGATTCTAATACGCTAAGAACTACGGGAAATATCTTGTTTTATTCTAAGCCTGAAAACGACATGAAAGGTAGATGGATCATTAACAATTTTGAAGCAGCTGTGAATTCTTTAAGAACTGCGAATTTTCCATTTTCTCGACTCGAAATTGACTGTGAATCTGCAATTAGTGGAGTGGGATTGTTTGATTCATTAACCGTTCTCGGTTTCAATGACGGAATAAACTACGAAGCTTTAACATTAAAATCTGGAACTTTTGTTACTAGTAGCCGGCCAGTTAATACCAAGAAGTTTGTGAGTTACGGTCACCGTTCAAGAGAAATAAAAATGGGACAATCAAATTGGTATTCAAGAGACGCATGGGAGCCAGCTTGGTATGTTGAGGGAAGTAAATTCAAAATGGATTCTACCAATTACCACATTCAAATCTTTAGGTCTGATTGGAGAAAAGTGTTCTTCCATGTCGCACAATCTCCTTACGTAAAATACAATAAGGTAAGTTTTCAGGATCTTGTCCAAAATCCCCAAGGAACGGATATGATCAGAATCAGCGATAGCGCAGGATTTGGTGAGTTGAATCTTAAAAGTTACGTAGGTGAACTTTCCATTGAGAGGGCAGTAGTTAATAGGTTAAACTGTTTTGAGAAGGTGCTTTATCAGAATTCTCAAGGAGCAAAAATCAACACTGCTAGATATCATAAAGATGTAACTATGTATGGTAATACACTTTTTGATAGTCTAATTTTTTACCCTGGCTCAGCCAATCAATTTCAGAAAGGAAATACCCAAACAGTAAATAAATATTTGGGTATCAAGGGGAATTGTAGAGGACTGATTTCGCTCACATCTAGTGAAAAAGGTGAACTAACTAAGTTTGATTATAAAAAGGATACCGCCCATGGCGATTATCTTGCAATTCAAGATATTGAAGGTTTGGGAACGGCCAAATACATTGCCAAAAATGCCTCTGATAGAGGAGGGAATAAGAATTGGAATATTTCTCTTCTAACTGGAAGAACTTATTATTGGGTCAACGATTCGGGTATGTGGAGCAATCCCAATCATTGGTCATTAACTTCGGGTGGCTCTCCTTCAGGTTGTATTCCGAGTCAATTAGATAATGTCATTTTCGATGGAAATTCATTCAGCAAGAACGGTGAAATAGTTTACATCGATCTAGAAAATGCCAGTTGCAATAACATGACCTGGGATTTTACCGTGAGACCGGCAATATTAAAAGGTCCATACACCAGTACATTGAAAATCTTTGGAGATTTAAGACTTAGGCCCAACGTTGATTATAAATTCGAGGGTTTTGTGAATTTAGAAGCCACTGATACTGGAAATGCAATTTATCCCTACTTTAAGCCAATTGTAAGATTGAATATTGTAGGTACAGGTTCATGGCGTTTGTATGATTCTTTGCAAGTAATAGGTGATAGAGATCAATGGGGTATTATGCATACTTCAGGAACATTTATCACTCAAGGGAATTATGTAAGAATGAGAAAATACTATTCGTATGGTGAGGCTGATAGACATTGGAACATGGTAGGTAGTTATGTAGAAGCTAATAATCCTCCAGATTACGGATGGGAAGTTCACGGAAAGAACTTTTATTTATCTGCTGATCGCTCTCATTTAGCCATGAAACGACAAGATTGGAGAAAGGCGTTTTATCATATGTCTACTTATCCGCGAGTAAAATTCAACAAAATTTCATTCCTTGATAAATGCAGCAATCCCCAAGGTACTGACTTTTTTAGAGCAACGGACAGTTTAGAATTCAATGAATTGTACTTCGAAAGTTACCTTCAAGAATTGAGTATTCCTTATGCAAAAATTGGAAAACTTCATGCAAAAGAGAAAGTGTATGGTCAATACTCAGATGCAAACCCTAATATAGAAAATAGGAATCACATCAAACATGCCACCATTAGGTATGCAAAGTATGAAAATGAATGCGATTTCCTTGGATACCAAAGGTTTGACACTCTAGAGTTGAACCCTGGAGGAATCTATAAATTCGAAAATCAAAAGAGCTTTACCGTCAATAAATTATTTGATGCCGTAGGAAATTCTTGTTTCCCCATTACCATACAATCAACGTTGGTAAATAATGTAGATACCTTAAAGTTCAGCTCTACCACGAGTACTTTGATTGATTTTGTGGAAATGAGAGATCAACTAACATTGTCACCAGTTCAACAAAAAATTGGATCAAACAGTGTAGACGTTTCAGGAAATAAAAATTGGATTTTCGAAAATACCACCAAACAAAACTTGGGAATTGGTCCTGACACCATCTTGTGCCAAGGCGATTCTATCACTCTGAATACAAACTTCTATAAAGGTGCTTTCGGATATTTATGGAGCACCGGTTCAACAAAGCCAACACTTAAAATTAAAAAAACAGGCGAATATTGGGTTAAAGTAACATTTACTTACCGTGGTGATACCTGTTGGAAATACGATACGTGTAAAGTCATTTTTACCCCTTTGAAATTAGGTATTTCTACTTATAATGCTACATGTTCCACTTCATTTGATGGGAAGGCAAAAGCAAAATACAACGGGTTAAATGCCTTGAAATCGTGGAAATGGTCAAACGGATCTTCAACAGATTCAGTGTCAAATTTAAAATCAGGACTCAATTTCATTACAGCAACTGATGTAAAGGGTTGTTCTAGAACAGATACGGTAATCATTAACCATAATGTATTTAATCCACAACCTCTATCCATTGATACATCATTCTGCGCATTAGCACGAAAGAAATTGGTATTGTATAACACAGATTCAACCAATTACACAGCTGACTGGTTTAATACTTCCAAAATAATCCAAAAATCAAACAGCAATCAATTTCAAATAAATCAACAAGTAGGTGATTCTGTAATGGGTTATTATGCATTTAATAATAAAAATGGATGTATTGGCCCATTGGTGTCTTACAAAATAAAAGGTATAGTGATAGCTGATAGTGTAACCATTCAATCTTATGACGCGAGATGTGCAAACACCAACGACGGTAGCCTGAAATTAACATACAGCGGATCAAGACCTATAGATTCATTACTTTGGTCTAACAATATACTGGGAGACACTGTATATAGTGTTTTACCTGGAAAGTATAAAGTTCAAATAATAGGATTAGATGGTTGTATTTCAGAAGATTCTGCTGTTATTGGGTTCCAGAATTTACAACCACCAACACCCATTGACACAGTTGTTTGCGACAATCAAGAAATTACATTGACAGTTGCATATATACCAGGGTTTATTATCAAATGGTCAGATACCAACGGATTGGTATTAGATACAGGTTCTCGATATACAATTACGGCAAAACGAGATTCAATCATCAGATATGCTCAGTACTTAAGTCCGTTAGGATGTTTATCGGCTTTGAGTAAAGTAAAAATCAATGTACGTTCATTGCCTTCCAAGCCAACTTATGCATCTCCATTAACACTCTGTCTAAACCAACCGCATAGTTTACAAGTCAGTGGTTCAAACATCAAATGGTATTCATCCTTTAATGATACATCAGGAACTGATACTATTCCCACCCCTAGAGTTGATTCATTGTTTAGACAGGTATTTTACTTGACTCAAAATGATGGATTTTGCACAAGCGTGAAAGATTCAATTGTAGCCAATGTGAATTCTTATGGGGTTTCAACCATTTCAGATACATCTATTTATAAAGGTTATGGTGTTTTCTTGACTGCAAATGGAGCACAATCGTATTCATGGAGACCGTTTATTGGGTTGAGTGATTCAACAGGTGATGTAGTTCTAGCTGAGCCGCAAAGTTCTATTTGTTATGTAGTATATGGCAAAGCTGCAAATGGCTGTATCGGAACGGATACGGTTTGTGTAACCGTCTTAGATCCTTACAGCGTTAAATTACCAAATATTATCAGTCCAAATGGAGATGCTTTAAATCAAACCTGGCGCATAGATATGTTGCCAGAATTTGAAAAATATGAAGTCACTATCATGGACAGACAAGGCGCCGTAATTATGAAAAAATCACCCTACGATAACTCATTCAATGGCTCAGATTCAAACGGTAAAGAGCTCGAAAACGGCGTCTATTTTTACTATTTGAAACACACTGAACAAGATATAAAATTCAAGGGTTACATTCAAGTGATACGTTAAGGCACGGTTTATGCTGTGATTCTCATAAATTTGTGAATTCGTTTAAACTATGAAAAAGATTTTTGCGGCCCTTGTTTCCTTTGGAATTTTATCAGCATCATTTGCTCAGCATCCTCTTGGATTAATGGTTGGGGACTTTAACAGCCCTTATTCCTACTCTTTGAATCCGGCTCTTTCAAGAACCAATCCCGGAAACCGACTTTACATCAACTGGTGGGGTGGTTCGGTAAATGCTGAGAATAATTTCATGTCTTACAATGCCCCTTTTCGTCTTGGGCAATGGGCAAACGGCAATTATCCGGAAGAATTAGTCAATACCAACGGAACCTTAGCATTTAACCAAGATTGGCTACCAACCAATTTAGGAAAAGACAATTGGAATCTGAATTACCTGAACGAAGTTTGGGGACCGTCCATTTTCTTTCCCTTGGGATCTTTTGGTGCTATGGGATTTGGTATGAAAGCAGTTTCTGGTTTTTCAATCAACGGATTAGACGCAGATTTGGGCGGAATCATGCGTTATGGTATGCCACAAGTAAATAACAAAGTTGGACAAACCATCAATCAGAACCATTTCTCAATGAATACAGAGAGATATCAAGAATGGTATATGACCTTCTCAGGTTTCAATAATACTTCAAAACAACATTCTTGGAGATGGGGATTAACATCCAAATTGTTACTAGGAATGGGAGTTGGTCATCTTGGGGCCGATGATATTTCT
Organism: uncultured Rhizobium sp.; assembly: GCA_964527775.1. Classification (GTDB taxonomy): domain Bacteria; phylum Bacteroidota; class Bacteroidia; order NS11-12g; family UBA955; genus VMCP01. The sequence goes on from CAZGQS010000003.1 coordinate 154,374, forward strand.
TTCACGATCAATAGTCCCACACAACTAACCATCAATCAGATGAACGCGCGTTTGCTTACTTCAGCAGGAAACATGAGAACGTTGGTTCGTCCGTTTGGAGGGAAATTTGACTTTGTAGAAGGTGCTGGTGCAGGTATGGATGTAGGTGTGATGTACGAATATCGTCCAAATGCAGGAATGAAGCGTTTAAGCAATTCTATGTGTGATCGCGAAAAAAGTCTTCAATATTCTTGGAAATGGGGCGCTAGCATCACTGATTTGGGCTTTATTTCTTATTGGGGACGTGCAAGCGAAATACTCTCTACAAGCAATCAAGTTTGGAAAATTGATCCACTAATCATTCAGAACGGTCAATACACCCAGGGCGACAATAAATTGGATGATCTCCACAATCGATTGTTTGGCGATTTGGGCGCCAACGAAGAATATGAATTCTTGAGTTACTCACCGGTTGCCTTTAATATGCAGTTTGATAAACGCTTTTTCGGGGGATGGCATCTCGGTGCATATTGGACTCATAGTTTAAGACAGTGGAATTCCGTGGGACTTAGACGTGCTTCATACTTGAGCGTAGTTCCGCGATTCCAATCTGAGAATTTAGAATATGGATTTCCTTTGACCTTGTCACACGATTACACAAAACAACAAGTGGGTGCTTACGTGAGAATGGGTCCAGTAACCATAGGTTCCGATAATCTGTATGGATTGAGTAATTACGTTGCAAACAATAATTATACAGGTGCTAGTTTCTATTTTGGATTTAGATCAAAAATAGGAGGGTGCTACAACAGACGAGATTGGTACTCTTTCACTCAAAGAGAAACCGAATACGATACTACCTACCAATATGATACGGTTAAAATAGTTGTTAAAAAGACCATTAACGATACCACCGTTGTAACCGAAAGAAATAAGGTTAATCCGGAAGTGGCTAAAATTTCAGCCGAGGCAGATAAACTCAAAAAAGAGAATGACAAATTACAGCAGGACAAGACAAATTGTGAAAAATCTAAAGCTCAAATTGCTTTAGAAAAAGACAACATTCAAAAAGAATTAGATAAATTCAAAGCTGATGCCATTGAATGGAAGAAACGCGAAGCTCAAATTTTAGCAGATATAAAAGCCAAAGAAGATGAGCTAAAAAAACTGAAAAATTCTCCCATTCCTTCACCTATTAACAATTGCGATGAATGCAAAAAACAGTTAACTCAAGCTCAAATTGATGTTGAGAAAGCCAAAGCAGACTTGAAGAATAGCTATGAAGAATTAGGACGAGTGAAAGCTCAAATAGCAGCAACTGAGAAGAAATGCGACGAAGAGAAAAAGAAACTACAGGAAGCAAATGATAGGGCCCAAGCCGAAATTCTTGTTTGGAAAGGACAAAAAGAAAAAGCAGACATTGAAATCGTAAATCTAAAAGATCAGATTAAGGCAACCTCTTCTGGACTTTCAGATAAATTGCTTTCGGATTGTATTGCAGAGAAAACAGCTCTTCAAACCCAATTAAATGAAGCAAAGAAATGTTGTACTGAGACTTCTGCATTGAAGTTAGAAGTAGCAACATTAAAAAATGAAAAGTTAGCCCTTGAAAATGAAACCTTAAGAAATAAAGCTCAAATTGAAGCATTAAAATCTCAAAATTCAACTTTAGGTGATCGCATCAACCTTTTGGAGAACCAAAAGAAGAAATGTGAATCAGATTTAGCCCTTGAAAAAACTAAGTCAGGTTCACAAATTGATGCAACCAAAGCCAACACAGATTTAATAAATAAAATCAATGATTGTGACAAGCAAGTAGCGGTATTGAAGTCTGAAAAAGCAGCATTAGAGCTAAAGATCAAGAATCTTGAGTCTGAAAATAAAATTTGCCAGGAGAAGCTAACCGCCGCTAGCAGTAAAATATCAGCTTCTGAAGATTGCACGCCATTCAAAACCCAAAATGCTCAACTAACCGCTGAAAACGAGGCACTTAAAAAACAGGTCGCACAATTAACCGCAGAGAAAAAAGTACTTTCTGACAAAATCAATAACACCCCATTGCCAGCATCGGGTGAAGATTGCAGTCCTTACAAAGTTAAAATTGCCACTCTTGAAGCACAACTCGCCGAAGCGAAGAAATCTTCTTCAGACGTAACTACCTTAAACGCCAAAATTGCCTCTCTCGAAGCGCAACTCGCCGAAGCGAAGAAATCTTCTTCAGACGTAACAACCTTAAACGCCAAAATTGCCTCTCTCGAAGCGCAACTCGC
>CAZGQS010000004.1:0-148789 GCA_964527775.1 uncultured Rhizobium sp.
CCAAAGACCAATACCCAAAGACTTAAAAATCAAACTTAATCCCTTGAGCCAAGGGTAAGCTATTTCCGTAATTGATGGTGTTGGTTTGTCTGCGCATGTAGGCTTTCCAAGCGTCGGAGCCAGATTCGCGTCCGCCGCCGGTTTCTTTTTCTCCACCGAAGGCACCTCCAATTTCAGCGCCTGACGTGCCAATGTTTACGTTGGCAATTCCGCAGTCAGATCCCAAAGCAGATAAAAACAACTCCGATTCTCTGATATTTTCGGTGAAGATGGCACTGGAAAGGCCTTGTTTTACGCCGTTTTGGATATTAATGGCCTCTTGGATATCTCCCGAATATTTAAGCAGATACAAAATGGGCGCAAAGGTTTCTTCTTGTACAATGTTAAAGTGCGGTTGCGCTTCGCAAATACTTGGTCGAACGTAGCAGCCACTTTCATAACCAGGTCCTTGAAGGACTTCGTTTCCGTATATGATTTTACCTCCTTCGTGTACGACTTGCTCAAGAGCGTTTTGGTAGGCTTTAACGGCCAAGGTATCAATTAATGGACCAACATGGTTTTCGGAATTGAGAGGGTCACCAATCTTAATTTGTTCGTAAGCCTTGATCAATTTCGACTTCATTTCATCAAATTGGCTCTCGTGAATGATCAATCTTCGGGTGCTTGTGCAACGTTGTCCGGCTGTGCCAACGGCACCAAAAACTACAGCTCTCAAGGCCATATCTAAATTGGCGTTGGGAGAGATGATAATGGCGTTGTTTCCGCCGAGTTCGAGGAGGGTTTTGCCTAATCGTTTTGCTACAGATTGTGCAACTTCCTTTCCCATTCTGATGCTTCCGGTTGCGCTGATAAGGGTAATTCGATGGTCGTTGCAAAGCCATTCTCCTACCGTTTTACTGCCTTGGATGATGCAAAAAAGTCCTTCGGGAAGGTGATTATTGATGAGAACAGATTTTAGAATATTTTGAACTGCTTGAGCGGTGGCCGGAGTTTTCTCGCTGGGTTTCCATATGCTGGCATTACCACAGACAGCAGCAATCATGGCATTCCAACTCCAAACGGCTACAGGGAAATTGAAGGCAGAAATGATTCCAACAACCCCCAACGGGTGCCATTGTTCGTACATTCTATGTTCAGGCCTTTCACTGTGCATGGTTAAACCGTGAAGCTGACGACTCAATCCTACCGCAAAGTCACAGATGTCAATCATCTCTTGAACTTCACCCAATCCCTCTTGAAGACTTTTGCCCATTTCATAACTGACCAATTCGCCCAAAAGTTGCTTGTTTTTGCGCAGTTCATCGCCAATCTGTCGTACAATTTCTCCGCGTTTTGGTGCAGGCCATGTTCTCCAAATTTGGCTGGCATTTGCGGCAGTAGCTGCAATATGTTCATAATCTGAAGATGAAATTTCGTTCCATGTGGCTATGATTTGGTTGTCCACCGGACTGAAATCGGTGTGAGTAGCTGTTCCTTTAGAAATAAGGTGATTGATTCCTGTGCTTCCAGAAGGAAGGTTATTGGTCAAACCGAGTGCAGTCCATTTATCCATGACTGCAAGTTACAAATTTGTCTGTGGTTCTTTTTAGGATTTTTTTGGACGGATGATCAAAAATACGGCTGCCAACAAGAAGAACATGCCTACGTAAATGTTCCAACTGAGGCTTTCATGATCTGCAAATCCCCAGAAAACAGCGGTAACTGGAATGATGAAAGTATTGGTTGAAGCAACTAGAGATGAAACGTATTTGATGACCCAGTTGAAGATGATCATGCTGACGGCACTGCCCATGAATCCTAAGAGAAATAAATAGAAAAAGGCTGAGTTTGCTGAAATATTTCCTTCGTCAAAGAATCCAAATCCTTCTTGAAACAACCCTCCAGGATATTGATTCCAGGCATCGAAATAGTTGGTTTGAGATAGAATAACGGCGTAAATGATTCCAACAGAAACAAACGGATAAGCGGTCTTAACCATGCCAGGGAGATGCGAAAGCTTGTGCTTAATTATATTTATGTTAAGTCCATACAAAAGGGCTGCTATTAGTGGAAGAGACGCTCCTAAAAGATTGATAGGTTGACCGTATGACAAAAGGGAGGGGCCGAAAAGGAAAACGGCTCCAACGATGCCCATGAGTACCCCAATGCCGCCTTCGCGAGTGAATTTTTCGCGAAATAAAAATGCCGAAAAGAACAGGGTAAAAAGCGGCGTGAAGGCATTCAGAATTCCAGATAGCCCAGACGGAATGAGTCTTCCTGCGTAAGAAAACAAAAATGCGGGGATGGCATTACCCAAGACTCCTGAAGCAAATAGCCAGAGATAGTCAGATTTTTCCAATATTTTTTTGGAGGAATCGGAAGGATCATTGGGTTTAAAGAAGGTGTATTTTAATACCCAAGGCAACAAAACAGCGCCGGCTAAAATTAAGCGTGTTCCCGCGACTTGTAAAGGGCTGAAGACTAAAAGTCCGCGCTTCATGAGGATGAATGAACTTCCCCAAATACAGCCTAAAAGTATAATTAAAACGGCGGGTAACCACGAGTATTTCACGCTGCAAAAGTCGGTTAAATTTGTGATTCGGCGCAGCACTGAATATTATTTGCGAAATTTGTAAAACATGCGTGTAGAATTTTTTGCGTTTTTAACAAAAAGAAGCATTTTCCTTTTGTGCTTTATTTTTGGAATGGGTAGTTTGCACGCTCAATTAACAGAGGTACAGGATTACACGATTCATGATGAAATAGTGTGTGCTGAAAAAGCACAGTTTGAGGGTCGAAATCAAATGAAAAAGCGGTCAGGTGAGATCGTTTTTCACGGATATGATATTATTTACCATAGATGTGAATGGAAACTCAATCCTAAACTCAATTCAAATATCGAAGGTCGTATACTGTTTCAATTTAGGGCTGAAAGAGAACTTGATTCTTTGGCTTTTGACTTGGTCAATGATTTAAAAATTGACAGTATTACTCGAAACGGTCAATTTCTTTATTATGAACGAAAAGCCAACAGGGTATTTGTTTGGAAAACAGGCTCTAAATCTTCGGTAAAATGGAACCAAAGTAATATTGATTCCTTTGTGGTTTACTACAGAGGAAATCCAGCATCGGTTTCAGGCGGATTTGGTTCCTACGTTTATGATAATCATCAAACAGGACCCATTATTCATACTCTATCTCAGCCCTACGGAGCTCCTTTTTGGTGGCCCTGTAAACAGTCTTTGAACGATAAAATTGATAGCATTGATATTATCGTTGAAACTGCTTCTGATTTTAAAGTGGGCAGTAACGGAGTACTGCAAAATACCACTCCTACGAGTTTTGGATGGCATAAAATTCACTGGAAACACCGCTATCCTGTAGCTACGTACCTAGTGGCTATAGCGGTTACCAACTATGCTGAATTTACAGATTATGCCAAGTTTTGGAATAGATCTGATTCACTTCCAGTGGTAAATTATGTGTTTCCGCAGTTTTTAAATTCATCCAAAACAGAAGCTCAAATCACTTTGCCCATGCTGCGGCTGATGGATAGTTTGTTCATTCCGTATCCATATCCCAATGAAAAATACGGACATGCACAATTTACGTGGGGAGGGGGCATGGAGCATCAGACCATGAGTTTCATGGGGAATTTTTCGCGCGATTTGATTGCACATGAGCTGGCTCATCAATGGTTTGGTGACATGGTTACATGCGGAAGTTGGAACGATTTGTGGCTCAACGAAGGCTTTGCAACTTACCTAACGGAGGTGTGTTATCAGTATTTGGAAAACGATGAGTCTTTCAAGAAAAAGATGCGCGCCATGAGGGCCAACATAACTGCAGACCCAAATGGGAGTGTAAAACCGGCAGATACCAATCAAGTGAATATCTTGTTTAATGGTCGACTTACCTACAGAAAGGGTGCTTGGTTGTTGCACATGTTGCGCCACAAAATGGGCGATTCTTTGTTTTTCGAGGGATGCAGAAAGCATTTGAGCGGCGCACAGGCCTATGGATTTTCAACTACGGCAGCCTTCCAATCCATCATGGAGTCAGTTTCTGGTCAAAATTTGGATACTTTTTTCAAACAGTGGTACGAAGGACAAGGTCACCCCGATTTAAAAATCAATTGGAAACAGCGGGGTCGAAAACTAGAGTTGACCGTAGAGCAAACGCCGTCCAATTCGCTGATGGGATTTTGGAAAATTCCTGTTCCTCTAGAAATTATGTCCAAGCAAAATGTGAATGGCAACAGAAGCAGTAAATATGTTGTTTTTTACCCTGACAGCTTGACTAAGAATTACACCTTAGATATTGATTTTGCTACAGATACCGTTGTTTTTGATCCCAAAGTTTCTGTTTTGGCAAAAGCGAGTGTGGGTGGAATGAATTTGGATGCACAGCAAAAACAAGAGATTATATTGGCACCGAATCCTGGAACAGATGTATTGCAAATTTTTGCCCGAAATCCTGTTTTAAAGAAAGTAGAAATTTACAATGCTTTGGGTCAATTGATGTATGAAGAGCAAAGAGATTCTACTCAGACTTGGGTGATAAACGTTACACAGTGGCCTGTTGGGCCTTATTTCACGCGTATTTACACAGATAAATTTGTATATTTGGATAAATGGCTAAGAATAGAATAATATGGATATTGCCTCTTTTGCTTTTAGGAGCATGTGAGGAAAAACCCATAGACAACGGAAATACGGATGTAAAAAAATTCACCTTAGAATTTAAGGGTCTTTTGAATGATCAAGAACTTCCAGCTTTGGGTGTCAGTGACTATCGTTCAAAAGGAGATAGCGAAGAAATTACCATCAGTAATTGGTCTATGATATTATCAGAACTTTCCTTAATTAAGGAGAATGGTGAATTACTCTCTTTAGGAGATGGATATCAATGGCTGGCTTTCAGAAACAATCGTACTTCGTTTGATTATGAGAATATTCCTGCTGGCATTTATAAGGGCATTCATTTCAAGGTAGGATTAGATTCATTGATAAATCATGGTAATCCCAACATTTGGCCTGCAGATCACCCTTTGAATCCCAATTTAACTGGGTTGCATTGGGGTTGGTCTGGTGGATATATATTTCACGCTTTGGATGGAATGTATAGACAAGTTGGACAAACCGGTTTACCCACTAGTTTCAGCTTTCATACAGCAACCATGCCTATGGTTAGAGAGTATGACTTGTTGAAGTCATTTGAATTAGTTCCTAGCGCTGCTGTAAAAGGCACCATAAACGTTCACGCAGAGAATTACTTCGACGGAAAGGTGAAAATCAAGTTGAAAGATGGATCTGTTAGCCATTCTGAGGGTACTAAAGAGATTTTATTGATGAATTCTCTTCTATCCAATATGGGTGGTGAGGGACTTCAAGATTTTGGAGTATTTGAATTTACAGGGTTGAAATAAACGTCAAAGAGTATGAGGTTGAATTCTTTTGTTTGGCTGAGTGCATTGTTGTTGTTGACAACGGCAACTTCCTGTAGAAGAGAAGAAGATCCTTCTGCAAAGAATAATAAGAATTATCAACCCACTTTGGTTGATCCCAAAGAAATATTTCCTGCTGAATTCGGAATGCCTCAGCTTCCCAAAGATAACCCTTTCACCGAAGAGGGTATTTATTTGGGACGGATGCTCTTTTATGATCCCATTCTTTCTTTCGATAGTTCCATAAGTTGCGCTTCTTGTCATCAGCAAGAATTTGCCTTCGCCGAACCAAGACAGTTTTCAAAGGGTATATACGGCTTAATGAGCCATAGAAATGCTCCATCACTCTTCAATATGGCCTACAGCCGTAAGTTTTTTTGGGATGCTAGAGTCAATACCTTGAGAGATTTGGTTTTTGAGCCCATTCAAGCGCACAACGAAATGGCCATGACTTTGCCATTGCTCAACGAGCGACTAAAAAAGGTAGAGCGTTACAAAGATTATTTCAATAAAGCATTTAATTCAGAACCCAATTTATTGGATATGTCTCTTGCCCTTGAACAGTTCCTTCTGAGCATTGTTAGCAACGGTTCTAGATTCAATAAGTTCTTCCCTGGTGATAATCCTCAAGTGATGAATCAATCAGAACTCAGGGGCGCTTTTGCCTTTAACGGATTGGTTGATTTTGATGCAAACATGAAAACCAAGGGTGCTGACTGCTTTCACTGCCACGGTGGCGAGTTAGCTCAACAACAAAATCCTGTCATGGGTGGAATTGCCAATAACGGATTAGATCCAATAGTTACAGATAAAGGATTTGGTGCAATGACCAATAGAGACCAAGACATGGGAACCTTTAAGACTCCATCCTTATTGAATATTGCTGTCACTGGGCCCTACATGCATGACGGAAGATTCAATACTTTAGAAGAGGTCATAGAGCACTACAGCACCGGAATTAGATATGAAAATCCTACCATTCACCCGCAATTAGCAGCACATGGTGGTTTTCAAATGAATCTTTCCGAAACTCAAAAAGCCGATTTGGTTGCTTATCTAAAAAGCATGACGGATTCTAGTTTCTTGGTTAATCCCAAGTATTCAAATCCTTTTACCAAATAAGATTATAAGATAGGAGACAACCAACGACGCATTTCGTCGAGGCTCTTTCCTTTTCTCTCAGCGTAATCAACTAACTGGTCTTCGGAGATTTTTCCAAGTCCAAAATACCTTGATTTTTCATTTGCAAAATACCAACCACTTACGCTAGAAACTGGCAACATAGCCATGCTTTCGGTAAGTGTAATTTCTGGATTCACATGATCATTGAGCAACTTGAAAAGAATGTCTTTTTCGGTATGGTCTGGACATGCAGGGTAACCAGGAGCAGGTCTGATGCCTTGATAATTTTCGCGAATCAAGTCTTCGTTGGTGAGTGATTCATTTGCAGAGTAACCCCAAAGGTTGGTTCTTACCTCTTTATGTAACCATTCTGCCAATGCCTCTGCCAATCGATCTGCTAAAGCCTTCGCCATAATGCTGTTGTAGTCATCGTGGTCTGTGTCGTATTGAGCAATGAGTGTTTCAAGTCCAAGACCTGTGGTAACGGCAAATCCTCCTAAATAATCGGTTGATTTTGGTTTCAAGAAGTCGGCCAAGCACAAATTGGGAATCCCATCAGACATCTTTCGTTGTTGTCTTAGGAAATGGAAAACGGCCAAGGGGGTTTTACCCGTGAGATCTTCGGAGGCATCTTCATTGGGACTGTAAACGGCTACATCATCCAAGCATCTAACAGCAGGTAATATAAAACCGGTGGCTTTACATCTCATGGGTTGGTTTTGCTCCCAGGCATCGAGCATTTTATTGGCATCATCAAACACTTTTAGGGCTTCCGTGCCAACCACTTCATCATTTAGAATATCTGGGTATCTGCCTGCAAGTTCCCAAGTTTGGAAATAGGGTGTCCAATCAATGAAAGGCCTCAAATCTTTTACAGTGACAGAATCATAGGAGAAAAATCCAAGTTTATTGGGTTTCTGAACAATTCCGTTATGGGTTTCGCCATTTTTCAATGCCTGTTCGTATGGAACAAGGTTTTTGATGGTTTGTCGTTGAGCGTGATTTTCAGCTAGTTGTTGATACTCTTCCTTGATGGTATTAGCATAGTTGTCATACGTATCAGGATTTAGCAATTGTCCAGCAACGGGTACCGAGCGGCTTGCATCGTTGACGTGTATAACAGGATAAGGGTATTGAGGGGCAATTTTAACAGCAGTATGTACCCTAGAAGTAGTGGCACCGCCAATTAAAAGGGGCTGCTTCATGCCAAGGCGTTTCATTTCAGATGCCACATGAACCATTTCATCCAAGGAGGGAGTGATTAGTCCGCTCAAACCAATGATATCGGCACCCCATTCTTGGGCCCGTTGAAGGATTTTATCGGCGGGAACCATCACGCCCATATCTTCAATTTCGTAGTTGTTGCAAGCTAGAACAACGCCTACAATGTTTTTACCAATATCGTGTACATCGCCTTTTACGGTTGCGAGTAATATTTTTCCTTGAGCTCTTGCATTTGGATTATTGAGTTTTTGAGCTTCCAAAAACGGTTGCAAATATGCCACCGATTTTTTCATCACACGGGCACTTTTCACTACCTGAGGAAGGAACATTTTACCTGCTCCAAATAGGTCACCCACATAGTTCATACCATCCATTAAGGGTCCTTCGATAACAGAAAGCGGTTCTTTCAATAAATCTAGAGCCTCTTGAGTATCTTGGTCAATGAACTCGGTAATACCTTTTACCAAACTGTGTTGAAGTCTTTCTTTGATGGGAAGGCTTCTCCATTCTTGGACGTCTACTTTTTCTGCTTTTTTACCCTTTACAGTTTCTGAGAAAGTTACTAGTCGTTCTGTAGAATCAGCTCTTCTGTTTAGAAGTACGTCTTCTACGCGTTCTAAAAGATCTTTTGGGATGTCTTCATAAACCTCAATCATACCCGCGTTAACGATTCCCATATCCAGACCTGCTTTGATGGCATGGTAGAGAAATGCGCTGTGCATGGCTTCTCTTACTGGGTTATTTCCGCGGAAAGAGAATGAAATATTGGATACACCACCAGATACTTTGGCACCGTGTAAGTTCTGTTTGATCCAACGGGTTGCATCAATGAAGTCAACAGCATAGTTATTGTGTTCATCAATTCCTGTTGCAACGGTGAGTATGTTAGGATCAAATATGATGTCTTGAGGATTAAATTTAACGTCGTTTACCAAGATGTTGTAGCTTCTTTGGCAAACTTCAATTTTTCGTTGGAAGGAATCTGCTTGTCCGGTTTCATCAAAGGCCATTACCACCACCGCTGCACCGTAACGTTTTACTTTTTTCGCACGGTGAATGAATTCTGCTTCTCCATCCTTCAGAGAAATTGAATTCACGATGCCTTTGCCTTGTAAACATTTTAAACCTGCTTCAATGACATCCCATTTACTGGAATCAATCATCACCGGTACTCTTGAAATATCAGGTTCTGAAGCAATTAGGTTCAAGAATGTGGTCATGGCTTGTACGCCATCCAACATTCCTTCATCCATGTTGATGTCTATGATTTGAGCTCCGTTTTCTACTTGTTGCCTAGCTACATCAAGTGCGCTGTTATAGTCGCCTTGTAAAATTAATTTTGCAAAGGCTTTTGAGCCAGTTACATTGGTTCTCTCCCCAATATTGACAAAATTGATCTCTTTTGTTAATGTGAAAGGCTCAAGTCCACTTAATCTTAAAAGATTAGGAATGGTTTTAGTTTCGGACATTTGGGTGTTAAATTTTTAAAATAAGCTGGGCCATTTTTGGGGATTAGACTCGTGCATCATTTGATAGATTTCTGCAAAGACATCATCAACAGAGGGTTTTGAGAAATAATCACCGTCGCTAGAGTAAGCAGGTCTATGTTCTTTAGAAGTTATGGTTAACGGCTTGCTATCCAAATACTTATAACCGTTTTGAACTTCCAAAATTTGTTGTAGAATGAAGGCAGAAGCACCGCCTGGCACGTCTTCATCAAAAACAACTAAACGGTTGGTATTTTTAAGACTTTCAGCAATGCTGTGGTTGATATCAAAAGGAAGAAGAGTTTGAACATCAATAAGTTCCACTCTAATTCCGTAATCAGCAAGCAAATCAATGGCTTGCATTGCAATTCTTACATTTGAACCGTATGTTACCAAAGTAACATCTTCTCCAAAACGCAAAGTTTCAGTTACTCCCAAGGGAACTGTAAAATCTGCGATGTTTTTGGGCATTTTTTCCTTGCTTCTGTAACCATTCAAGCATTCCACTACCAATGCCGGTTCATCGCTTCTCAAGAGTGTATTATACATACCTGCGGCTTGAGTCATGGAACGAGGTACACAAACATGCATTCCGCGTACGGCATTGATGATCATTCCCATAGGTGAACCTGAATGCCAAATTCCTTCTAGTCTATGTCCACGGGTTCTTACAATCAATGGAGCTTTTTGTCCGCCTTTGGTTCTGTACTGAAGTGTAGCTAAATCATCGCTCAAAGGTTCCAATCCGTACAATAAATAGTCTAAATATTGGATTTCAGCAATAGGACGTAATCCGCGCATAGCGGCACCAATTCCTTCGCCAATGATGCTCCATTCTCTGATTCCTTTATCTGTTACACGCAATTCACCAAACTTTTCCTGTAAACCAGAGAAACCTTGATTCACATCGCCAATTTTACCAACGTCTTCGCCGAAGGCAAAAATACGAGGATCGCGTTCCATATTTGCTTCAAAGCATGCTCTAACCACTTGGTATCCATCAACTTGTTCGTCGCTAGTTTCTAATGGAATATGAGGAACCTTGAATACACTTTCATTGCTTTCAGAGTACAATTTAGAACTGTAACGGTCATGGTTATCATCAATGAACTTTTTGTGATAATCAAGAAGCGCTTGTTTCTGTGCTTGAGTATGGTGAATGGTTACACGTAAAGATTCATGAATGGCCGTACCTAGATCTCGTCTAATGGGGTCTGATATAGACAACATTTTATCTCTAATTGCCGACAACTCAGCTGGAGCAATTTGAGATGTAATCAACTGTTGTAAAACTTGAGCAAAAGACTGAATATCCGTCTTAATATCAGACACAAAATCAGTCCAAGCCGCTTTTTGCATCTGTTTTACTTCGTTTAAGGCAGACGCTTCAAGTGCTTCCAAAGATTCAACGGTACACAAACCATTATCTATGATCCATTGGCGCATTTGGGTGATACAATCAAATTCTATTTCCCAGTCGAGGCGTTCTTTAGATTTGTATCGTTCGTGACTGCCAGAAGTTGAATGACCTTGGGGTTGAGTTACTTCTGTTACATGAACCAATACGGGTGTATGTTTAGTACGACAAACATCGGCTGCTTGCTTGTAAACGTTACAAAGTTCTGCATAATTCCAGCCTCGGGCGGTGAAAATTTCCATACCCACACCTTTATCGTTGGATTGGAAACCGCTCATGATAGCAGAAATGTTCTCTTTTGCTGTTTGATATTTTGCGGGGACAGAAATACCGTATCCATCGTCCCAAACGCTCATAAGCATAGGCACTTGCATAACGCAAGCTGCGTTCATGACTTCCCAGAAAATACCTTCGGAAGTTGAAGCATTACCAATGGTTCCAAAAGCAATTTCTTTACCTTGGTTTGAAAATTCATTCATTCCGTGGAGGGCTGAATTTTCTTTATATAATTTTGAGGCGAGTGCCAATCCTAAAAGGCGGGGCATCTGTCCAGCGGTGGGTGAAATATCGGCTGAAACGTTGTATCTGTCGCTTTGACTAAGCCAACCACCTTGATCATCAAGCAATCTGGTTGCATAATGTCCGTTCATGCTTCGTCCGCCGGATGCGGGTTCTTTTTCTACAGAAGCATGCGCATACAATTGAGCAAAAAACTTTTGAACGTCTGAAAGTCCAAGAGCGAACATAAAAGTTTGATCTCTGTAATAGCCGCTTCGCCAATCGCCCTTTTCGAAAACTTTGGCCATGGCCACTTGTGCCACTTCTTTACCGTCGCCAAAGATTCCAAATTTGGCTTTACCGGTCAACACTTCCTTCCTACCAATAAGGGAAGCGTGACGACTTTGAAAAGCAATTTTATAATCGGAAAGTACGGTTGAAACGAATTCTTCCTGAGTAATGTCTGCTGATTTTGTTGCCACTTCTTGCATTACTGCAAAGATACGAAAAAATATACCCTAACTTTGTACAACACCATGCCTGAATTCCAACTAGTATCCAATTTTGAACCCAAAGGCGATCAGCCAGACGCCATTAAACAATTGGTTCAAGGAATTGAAAACGGGCATAGGGCACAGACTTTATTGGGAGTTACTGGATCTGGAAAAACCTTTACCATTGCCAATGTCATTCAGCAGGTAAATCGCCCAATTTTGGTGTTGTCTCACAATAAAACCCTGGTTGCCCAATTGTACGGCGAGTTCAAGCAGTTTTTCCCCAATAATGCGGTGGAATATTTCGTCAGCTACTACGATTACTACCAACCCGAAGCATTTATTCCCACAACCAATACCTACATAGAGAAAGACCTTGGCATCAATGATGAAATTGAGAAAATGCGTTTACGAACGGTTTCAACTCTACTTTCAGGTCGCCGAGATGTCATTGTTGTGGCTTCTGTCAGTTGCATTTACGGTGCAGGAAATCCGTCAGATTATGAAAATACCATCATTCGTTTGAGTGAAGGAATGCACATTTCTCGTCAACAGTTGTTGTATCGATTGGTTGAGAGTTTATACTCCAGGACCACCGTTGAATTCAAAAGAGGTACTTTTAGAGTAAAAGGTGATACCGTTGATGTGCATTTAGCTTACAACGACTTTGCCTATCGCATCAGTTTCTTTGGGGATGAAATTGAAGAAATTTACAGTTTTGAACCAGAAACAGGTAGGAAAATCGATTCTTTGCTTGATTGTGCTATCTATCCCGCCCAAATTTATGTATCACCAAGAGATAGACTTCAAGATGTAATTTATAAAATTCAAGATGACCTCGTGCTTCAAATGGAATTCTTCCAACAGCAGCAGCGATTTCTAGAAGCTAAACGTCTCGAGGAACGCGTCAATTTTGACTTAGAAATGATTCGAGAGCTGGGTTATTGCAATGGCATTGAAAACTATTCTAGGTATTTTGATCGAAGAAACCCGGGTGATAGGCCTTTTTGTTTGTTGGATTATTTTCCGAAGGACTTTTTATTGGTGGTGGATGAAAGCCATGTTACCATTCCTCAAATTCGTGCCATGTATGGCGGCGATAGGAGTCGTAAAATCAATTTGGTTGAGTATGGATTTCGATTGCCAGCTGCCATGGATAATAGACCCTTGCAATTTGAAGAATTTTATTCGGTTGTCAATCAATCTATTTATGTTACTGCAACCCCTGCAGAATTTGAAATAGTAGAGTCAGAAGGTGTTATTGTAGAACAGTTGATTCGTCCAACAGGACTTTTGGATCCAGAAATAGAGGTGCGTCCTCTAGATACCCAAGTAGATGATCTCATTGGTGAAATTGACGAGCGCATCAAAATGGGTGACAGGATTCTAGTCACTACCCTGACCAAAAGAATGGCCGAAGAATTATCTAAGTACTTGGCAAGACTTAATATCAAAGTAGGATATATCCACTCCGAAGTAAAAACATTAGAGCGTGTAGAAATTCTCAGAAATCTCCGATTGGGCGGAATTGATGTTCTGATTGGTGTGAACTTACTGAGAGAAGGATTAGACCTCCCTGAAGTGTCACTAGTGGCTATTATGGATGCGGATAAGGAAGGATTTTTGAGAAGTGTTACAAGTTTGGTGCAGACCATAGGTCGTGCTGCTCGAAATGACCGTGGAAAGGTGATTATGTACGCCGATAAAATCACCAAGAGCATGGAAATAACCATCCGTGAAACCAACCGTCGTAGAGAAAGACAAATGGAATACAATGCTGAGCATGGTATCACTCCAAGAACCGTGAGAAAAACGCGCGAAGAGATTTTCAGGCAAACATCAGTGGCTGATTCAATGGCATCTGATAATGACAAGGCCTACAAAGCGTTTTTGGAAGATTCTGCTCCAATAGCGGCAGATCCGATACTTCAATACATGGATAAAAACGCACTTCAGAAAGCCATCCAAAAGACCGAAAAAGACATGTATAAAGCAGCCAAAAACATGGAGTTTATGGAAGCTGCACGTTTAAGAGATGAGTTGGATGCGATGAAGTTAAAACTTCAAGAAGTTTAAAATTCCTTTACCGTAATTTCTGCGCTGCGTACATCGCTTATGCAGAAGAATCCTGCAATTCCTCGTTCCATGTTCTTATTCAGCGCAATAATATTAGACTGAATATTCACAGGTGGTGTAGCAAAAAGTCCCCCGTTGTTTCTCTCATTTACAATTAAATTGAACCAAAAGAATGCTTCCAAGGTAATGGAATGTACTTCAACTCGAACCTTTTCGCCTTCTCTGTAAGGTCTTAAAAATTGGTTTAAACCAGAGAATCTGATGGGGTAAATAAACAATCCTCCGTCTTGTCCATTAGAATTGTTACCCATGTCTTGAGAGATGTTTAAATTACGGATATCATTTAGGAAGCTATCATTTCGGAAGGTTTTTACCCAATAGAAATTGCCCATTCCGGGCAAATCATTGGCAAATAATTCAACATATTTACCAGAATCAATGAATGGAGGTCCGTTTCCTTCAACGGGAACGGCACGCAAACTGTCAATCACAGATACCGTTGGATTTAATTTACATGCACTAATCAGTGTGTCACCGCGATGGATGATGATCAATGCATATTGACGGCCAACCTGAAAGGTATCTCCGCTGGCGGGCTTGGGTGTCCATTCATATACTCCGCTGTCTTTATGAATGAAGGGGAATATCTTAATATTGCTGGCGCTAGTATCTGCGATGATTACTGTGGCATCAGAAATAAAGGGTTCCATTCCCGGAGTGGAAAAGTAAGGTATGCTTTCGGTAAGTTTGATTTGTTGGGTAGTATCAAGATTATTTACAAAAGCATCAACCACAATTTTCTTCTGCTTCTGTTCTACGTTCACGTCAATAATGTCTTCGCAAGAAGTGCTTGATAGCATAAGAAGAGAAACCGATAGTATGTATAAAAAACGCTTCATGTTAGTTCCATTTGAAATTGTAAGAAATAGCTGGTACAATGCTACCAATCACGCTGAATTGGATGGCTTTATTCATACCTGAATTTTCGTGGTTGGTGGAGAAGTAAATGGAGAAAGGATTTCTTCGGTTGTAGGCATTGTAAACCGAGAATACCCAATTGGATTCCCATTTTCCTTTTTTTTTCTTTGTATATGTGGCTGATAAGTCAAGCCTATGGTAGTAGGGGTTGCGAATATTATTTCTTGCATTGCTCCCAGCATCGGGAACAGTGTAACCTTGAACCGTATATTGTCCAGTGTAGAAAGTAGTTGGTGTACCTGAACTCAAAACAAAATTGGCTGCAAAGTCCCAGGTTTTGTTGTGCTGATATTGCGCTACTACGTAAAGATTGTGCAATCTATCGAACCTGCTAGGATACCATTCATTGTCATTGATGCCGTCAGATTGTCTCTCACTTCTAGAGAGTGTATAACTGATCCATCCTGTAAGTTTGCCTGTGCTCTTTTTCAGGTAAGCTTCTAAGCCGTATGCTCTACCAACGCCATTGATTAATTCTCCTTCGAGATATTCATTGAGCAATAGATTAGCACCATCAACATAATCAACCTGATTTTGAAGGTCTTTGTAGTAGGTTTCAAAGGAGCTCTCGAATTCATATCCCCCGAGAGTGAAGTTCTTAAAATATCCAAGGGTGTACTGGTCAGCTAATTCGGGTTTAATGTTGTTTGTGGATAGTGACCAAACATCAAAAGGAACGCTGGCTGCAGTGTTTGAAATAAGGTGCAGATATTGAACCATTCGGTTGTATCCACCTTTGATAGATGCAGACTTGTTTAATTGATATTTGAATCCCAAACGAGGTTCGGGATTGATATAGTTAGTGATTACTTCATTATCACCAGCTTGCCATACAGAATCTACAAATCTTCTTTGACCGGGAGCAAATGGTTGACGGTAGGTATAAACACTGCTTTTTCCGAGATATAAAAACTGACTGATTCTCATTCCAACACGAAGAGAAAATCTACCAGTGCTGTTAAAATCTTCGGTCAAATAAACCGCATTTTCCAAACCGAATTTATCTGGCAAACTAAAATTATTAGAACCTAAACTGTTTTTTGCAATGGCATTTCCAGGACGAAGAATGTAGTAAGTGCTTTGAAAACCTGCCCCCAATTCATTTTTAGGGTTTAGGTAATATTTAACATCTGATTTCAGGCTGTTGTTAAAAATATAGGATGTCCAGTTAAAACTTAAGTCATCACCATTCGAAAATTCCAAGTTGTAGCGGTATCTGCTGTAATAATAGGTTAAGTTGGTGAAGAGCCTTTTGTTAAATACATGATTCCAACGAGCGGTTACGGTGTTATTACCCCATTTAACACCAAAAGCATCTGCGGCATAAAAAATATCATCACCAGAATAAGATGAGATGAAAAAACGATTGCGTTTGTTTTGGTAGTTGAATTTAGTGGTTAAATCGTAAAAGAAGAACCTGCTGCCTTTCAAATCGTCATTCAAAAAGGGTGCGGCTAATACATCTATGTAACTTCGTCTTCCAGATACCAAGAAACTTGCTTTGTTTTTTAATAAGGGACCTTCGAGCGTTAATCTTGAAAATATGGTACCAATTCCACCACTGCCCTGATAGGTTTTATTGTTTCCGTCTTTGGTTGTTACATCTAAAACAGAGCTCAATCTACCGCCATAATTTGCTGGAATACCACCCTTTATGAGTTGCACATCTTTTACAGCATCTGGATTGAAAATACTGAAAAACCCAAATAAGTGAGCAGAGTTAAAAACGGGTGCGTCATCCATGAGTACCAAGTTTTGGTCAATTGAACCTCCACGCACATTGAATCCAGACGCTCCTTCACCAACAGTAGTTACACCGGGTAAAAGTTGTATACTTTTGATGACGTCTGCTTCGCCTAAAAAAGCAGGTATTTTTTTAATAACCTTACCTGACAGCGATTGTGTAGAGATGTCAATTTTTTTGACGTTGTCATTCTTTTTTGCTCTTACATTAACTTCCCCAATATCTTCTGCTTTTGGAGCTAATTCAATGTTGAGTTCGATATTTTTATTTAAGTTAATATTCAGTGTTTTCGACTCAAAGTCACTAGAATTAACTTTAAAACTATAATTGCCTGTTTTTAATGTTATGCTGTAAAACCCATAACTATTAGAACTCACAGTGGCTCCTGAGGTAAGTTCGGTTATTTGGATACCTTTGATGGATTCGCCGTTTAAACTGTCTTTAACAAAACCACTTAGGGTATATGATTGTGTAAAAGCGGAATTGAATAACCCAACTGAAAATAAAATGAAAGTGAAAGTCTTAAGAATCCTCATACATGCGCTTACGGCGTGCAAAAGTAACCCTTAATGGACTTTGAAAGTTTTGGAAACGAGGAAAATAGGAAAAAATCCGCTGAAATTAAGCTCTATCGTTCATTCTTACAAAGGGGCGTGGTGCTGCACCAGTGTAGATTTGACGAGGGCGTGCAATGGGTTGCTTGTCTGTGCGCATTTCCTGCCATTGTGCAATCCAACCTGGTAAACGTCCTAAAGCAAAAAGAACGGTGAAGAAATCAGTTGGGAAGCCCAAAGCGCGGTAGATGATACCCGAGTAGAAATCAACGTTCGGGAACAATTTGCGTTCTACGAAATAAGGATCGTTCAAGGCCGCTTCTTCTAGTTTTTTTGCAATTTCTAAAATGGGGTCATTCACTCCTAATTTATCTAAAACGTCATCGCAAGCTTTCTTGATGATCTTTGCTCTTGGGTCGAAGTTTTTGTAAACGCGATGCCCAAAGCCCATCAAACGGAAAGGATCATTTTTATCTTTTGCTTTATTGATGTACTTCTCAACGTCACCGCCGTCGTTCTTAATATCTTCTAACATTTCCAACACCTCCTGGTTTGCACCACCGTGCAAAGGACCCCAAAGGGCGTTGATTCCTGCTGATATACTGCTGTAAAGGTTAGCTTGTGAACTTCCTACTACGCGAACGGTACTAGCAGAACAGTTTTGCTCGTGATCTGCATGTAGAATGAGTAATTTGTTCATAGCATCAACAATCACAGGATCAGCCATATAACTTGGATCAGCCACTTGACCAAAAGTCATGTTCAAGAAGTTAGTTACATAGTCTAGTTTGTTGTTAGGATATACTAAAGGATGACCATTGCGCTTTTTGTAAATCATAGCACAGATGGTTGGCATTTTTGCCATCAAGCGAATGATGGTTCTTTTTACCGCTTCTTCTGGGCGATTTGGATCTAATGATTTTGGGTAGTATAAGCTCAATGAAGAAATCATGCTGCTCAACTGACCCATTGGGTGACTGCCCGTTGGGAAAGCTTTAAACATGGCTTCTAGTCCTTCATTTACCAATGTATGTTCAGAAATTTTCGCTTCAAATTCAGCCAGTTGTTCTTTGGTTGGAAGCTCACCGTTTAAAATCAAATATGAAACTTCCAAAAAGCTACAATGTTCTGCCAAATCTTCAATGTTGTAACCTCTATGACGGAGTATGCCTAATTCACCATCCAAAAAGGTGATTCCACTGGTGGTTGCACCTGTGTTTTTGAAACCAGAGTCTAACGTAATGTAACCAGTTAGGTCGCGTAATTTTCCAATATCAATGGCTTTTTCGCCCTCTGAACCAGTGATTACAGGTAATTCGAACTCGTTTCCGTCTAAGATGATTTTGGCTTTTTCTGACATATTCTTTTGGTGAATTTCTAGGTTTTTACAAATATACTTTAATTTGATTGGGCTTCCAACTCCTCATAACCTTTTGCGGTTAGCTGAAATCTGGTTTGTAGAATTTGATCAACATTAAATGTGAGTCGTTGATTGTTCGACAAATCAAGGGCTTTAACATACCGATAGTGCAATAATTGCTTGACGATGTCAATAATAACAGGTCGACTTAGATTAATTTCTTCGACGACCTGCTGTAAAGTTTCGACGTGAATCAAATGATTCATCACCAAAAGTTCGTCTTTGCCTATTTCAATCATGGAATTACCCGTGATTTTCAGGCCTCATCTGAGGGAAAAACAATACTTCTTGAATGGATGCTTGATTGGTGAGCATCATAGTCAATCTATCAATACCTACACCCAATCCGCTGGTTGGTGGCATTCCGTATTCTAGGGCACGAATAAAGTCGTGATCCATGGCCATGGCCTCATCATCTCCTCGTTCTGCCAATACCAATTGCTCTTCAAAACGTTCTTTTTGGTCAATTGGATCATTCAACTCCGTGTAAGCATTTGCAATTTCTTTTCCGTTTACAAATAATTCGAATCGCTCTACCAAACCCGGTTTACTTCTATGTTTTTTGGTTAAAGGACTCATTTCTATAGGGTAATCGGTGATAAAGGTTGGTTGAATCAAATGCTTCTCAGCAGTAGCTCCAAAAATTTCATCAATCAACTTTCCATAACCCATTTTGGATGTTATTTCACAACCAATGCTCTTTGCAAAGTCTCCTAATTCTTGTTCTGTTTTGCCATCAATGTTGAATCCACTGTATTTCAAAATGGCTTCTGCCATGGTCAATCGCTGATATGGGCGTGCAAAACTGATTTCATTTTCTCCAACTACGGCAGTAGTAGTTCCATTGACGTCATTGGCACATTTTTCAATCATTTCTTCAACAAAATCCATCATCCAATAGTAATCTTTGTAAGCTACATAGATTTCTAAACCGGTAAATTCAGGGTTATGGGTTCTGTCAATACCTTCATTTCGGAAGTTTTTGGCAAATTCATAAACGCCATCAAACCCGCCTACTATCAACCTCTTCAAGTAAAGTTCATTGGCAATTCTCAAGTACAATTTCATGTCAAGAGCATTGTGATGGGTTTCAAATGGACGTGCTGTAGCTCCGCCATGCACCGCCTGCAAGGTTGGGGTTTCAACTTCTAAATAACCGCGATCATTGAAGGTGTTTCTCAATGATTGGATGATTCTGGTTCTCTTAAGGAATATTTCTTTGTGCTGAGGATTTACCACTAAATCCACATAACGCATTCTATATCTTGCCTCAGGGTCAGTGAATGCATCAAACACAACTCCATCTTTTTCTTTGGGAAGAGGAAGCGGATTTAAGCACTTAGAAAGAAGCTTAAATGATTGTACATGCAGCGTAGTTTCTCCGGTTTGTGTGCTGAATACATATCCCTCGAAACCAAGTATGTCACCAATGTCGAGGAGTTTCTTGAATACCGTGTTGTAGAGTTCTTTGTCTTCTCCCGGACAAACTTCGTCTCTATTTATGTAGACTTGAATCTTGGAGGTACTATCTTGAATTACAGCAAAAGCGGCCTTACCCATGATGCGTCTAGCCATCATTCTACCGGCTATTACGGTGTGTTTGAATTTCTCTGGATTCGAAGGAAATTCATTTTTGATTTCTTCGGCAGTGGTGTTTACCGGAAATAGTTCAGCTGGGTAGGGATCAATGCCCAATGCACGCAATTCGTCAAGCGATTGACGACGAAGCAGTTGTTGTTCGTTAAAAGAAGGTTCCATGAATCAGCTGCAAAGTTAACCTTCAGAATCTTCTGATGAAGGATCTTTTGCTGCTTTTTTTGGAAAAACTATTTTTACCGATGGAAGTTCAAACTGATTTCGAGCAATTAATAGGGTTGCAACACCCACAGTGATACAGGCATCTGCGAAATTCCAGATAGGAGCGAAAAACACAAAATGTTCTCCGCCGCTGAATGGAATCCATTCTGGCAAGACACCTTCCCAAAGAGGAGCATAGAACATATCAACAACATGGCCTTCAAACCAGCTTGCTACATACCCATTGATATCGTCAAAAATCACTCCGTAAAAAACGGAATCTATGATGTTTCCAATAGCCCCAGTCAAGATTAATGAAATGGAAAAGATCAATCCAAACGGACTTTTTTCGCGAATCATGGCTTTGAGGTAGAAAAACCCGAAAATAGAAACGGCTATTCTGAAAAAAGTCAAAAATAGTTTCCCTACTTTCCCTCCTCCAAATAAGGTTATACCATAGGCCATACCGTCATTTTCAATGAAATAAATCTTGAACCAATCACCCAATAATGGGTAAGTCTCTCCATAAACGAAATGGGTTTTTACGTATACTTTGATGATTTGATCAATCAAAAGGCCAATAAAAACTACTGACAACGCAATTGTCCATGCCTTTTTAGGGGCTATATTGTTGAAAAACGACATATAAACTTACCTGCGATTTTTCGCCTCAACCGTTTCTGTAGTGTGAGGAACCACTCTCAATCTCTCAGCAGGAATCAATTTACCTGTAGTTTTACAAATGCCGTATGTTTTGTTGTGAATTCTAACCATAGCAGCTTCCAAACTTTTAATAAATTTCAATTGATGGGCGGCCAATTGATTGATTTTTTCTTTTTCGGCTGTTTCAGCGCCATCATCAAGTGTTAAATAATTATTATTTGTTGAGTCTGTGCCGTTTTCGTTGCCTGATTTCAACTGACCTTGAAGAGTTTTGAATTCGTCTTTGGCTCTATCTAATTTAGCTTGAATCAAATTTTTGAATTCTTCTAATTCGTCGTCGTTGTAGCGTGTTTTTTCCTTTTCCATGGTTTGAAAGATTATGCTTTTTCGATATTTATAAAGACCTCTGTTTCATAAACATCGGTAGGGTGGGAACTGCAATTATCGTTGAATTCAATTTTTATTGCAAGTACTTCCTTACAAATATAATCGTAAAATGCTACTATACTGTTAACAACATGCTCATCGGCTTTGTACTGAACGCTGATTTTATCAGTGACTTCAAAATCAGATTCTTTTCTAATATTTTGAATTCTATTCACCAATTCGCGGGCAATACCTTCTTGCAAAAGGGGTTCAGAAATATGAATGTCAAGGGCAACAGTAATGTCGCCTTCATTCGCTACCAACCAACCTGGCATGTCTTGTGCGCTAATCTCAACATCGGCAATGTTGATCTTTACATTTGCTAATTCAGGTAGATCTATGGCAACCTCTCCATTTTTCTCCAATTCTGCAATTTCAATTGGTCCGAACGCAGAAATCAACTCCGCAGCCTTTTTCATATGCGGCCCTAGCTGTTTTCCGAGGGACTTGAAATTGGGTTTGACTTTTTTAACCAGAAGCTGATTATCAGCGGCTAAGAATTCAATTTCTTTGACATTTACTTCAGACTTAATGATATCAGAAACGTTCACCAATTCTTCTCTCATTTTATCAGTCAGTGCAGGAATAAGAACCTTTTGAAGCGGTTGTCTTACTTTGATTTTTTCTTTTTTGCGAAGCGATAATACCAAAGAACACACTCGTTGTGCTTTTTCCATCTGAGATTCAAGGAATGAATCAATGATCGCCGAATTATATTTGGGCCATTCGCTCAGATGAACGGATTGAATTTGTAAGTTTCTCGGTGTATTTAGTGCTTTAAATAACCATTCGGCAAAAAATGGTGCAACGGGCGACATTAACCTTGAAACAGTTTCTAAGCAAACAAAAAGCGTGTCGTACGCGGCTTGTTTTTCTTGGTTCATTTCGCCTTTCCAGAATCTGCGTCTTGAAAGTCTCACAAACCAGTTACTCAATTGTTCTCCCACAAATTCTTCGATGGCACGTGAAGCTCTGGTTGGATCATAATCATCCAAAGACTCTTCCACTTCTTTAACCAAAGAATGAAGTTTACTCAAAATCCAACGATCTAGTTCTGTGCGCTGATCTATAGCGATTTCAGATTCTTCTGAATATTTGTAACTGTCTATGTTCGCATAAATTGCAAAGAAAGAATAGGTATTGTATAAGGTTCCCAAGAACTTTCTTTGAGATTCAACTACGCCCTCTAGGTCAAATTTTAGGTTATCCCAAGGCTGTGAGTTGGTAGACATGTACCATCTTACAGCGTCTGCGCCGTATTTATCAACTGTGGTAAAAGGATCAATAGCATTGCCCAATCGTTTGCTCATCTTGTTGCCGTGTTTATCGAGCACCAATCCGTTGGCAATGACATTCTTAAAGGTAACTTCGTCAAAAAGCATGACGCCCAATGCATGCAGAGTAAAGAACCAACCTCTGGTTTGATCAACTCCTTCGGCTATGAAATCAGCAGGGAAGTTCTTTTTGAATACATCTTCATTCTCAAAAGGCCAATGCCATTGGGCATATGGCATAGCTCCGCTGTCAAACCAAACATCTATGAGGTCTAATTCCCTTTTCATGGGTTTGCCAGTTGAACTAACCAAGGTTATTTCATCTACGAAAGGTCTATGTAGGTCAAAATTTGCGGTATCAACTGATTGGTTGAGTCCAAGTTGTTCGTTTGCTTTTGAAATTTCGCGTACAAGTTCTTCCAAGCTTCCTATGCAAATTTCTTCTGTTTGGTCTTCAGTTCTCCAAATGGGCAGTGGGGTTCCCCAGTATCTCGATCTGCTCAAATTCCAATCAACGAGATTTTCAAGCCAATTACCAAATCGGCCTTCACCAGTACTTTTGGGCTTCCAATTGATGGTTTTATTCAATTCAACCATACGATCTTTCACCGCAGTTGTTTTGATAAACCAACTTTCTAAGGGATAATATAATATAGGCTTATCGGTTCTCCAACAATGCGGATAAGAGTGTTCGTATTTTTCAACTTTGAACGCTTTATTTTCTGTTTTTAGTTTGATGGATATTCTTTCATCTACGCTTAAATACTTATCGCGGCCTTGTTTTTGCGCCTGTTCTAGTTTTTCAGCATCTGTCAAGTAAGCTTCTTTCACATATTCTCCTGCAAAATCAAGCACTTCTTCAACAAACTTCCCTTCTCTATTGACCAAAGTCAAACTACCAATGCCGTTTTGTTTGGCAACTCTAAAGTCATCTGAACCAAAGCTCGGGGCAATGTGAACAATACCCGTACCGTCTTCTGTGCTTACAAAATCACCCAAAATCACTCTAAATGCATCTCCATCTGTTGGCTGTGCATAAGGAAGAAGTTGTTCGTATAATTGTCCTTCAAGGTCTTTTCCGAGTTGAGTGTTTATTTTTTTCCAGGGGATGTTTTTATCTCCCTTGTTGAAGGCATTAAAATCACCATTTTCATTTTCTGCACTGAAATATTTGTTTACCAAGGCAGTAGCCAATGTGACCTTCACTGGATCACCGGTATAAGGATTGAATGTCTCGATGGTTGAATATTCAATTTTTGCACCCACAGCCAATGCCGTATTCGATGGAAGTGTCCAAGGAGTGGTTGTCCAAGCCAAGAAAAACTCATTGTCAGTACCTAATTTTTTAAATTGGGCAACAATGGTAGTATCTTTTACCATTTGGTAGGTGCCAGGTTGATTCAACTCATGTGAGCTCAAGCCCGTTCCCGCCGCAGGTGAAAACGGCTGAATGGTATGTCCTTTATATAACAAGCCCTTATCGTAGAGCTTTTTTAATAGGTTCCAAAGGGTTTCAATGTAGGAATTTTCATAGGTAACATAGGGATTATCAAGATCAACCCAGAAGCCAATTCTTTTGGTAAGGTCATCCCATTTATCTTTAAATTCCAATACATCCTTGCGGCATTCCTTATTATAATCTGCCACTGAGATTTTACTTCCAATATCATCTTTACGAATGCCCAAGCGTTTTTCTACTTGCAACTCAATGGGTAATCCGTGGGTGTCCCAGCCACCTTTACGTTCTACTCTATACCCTTGCAAGGTTTTATAACGACAAAAAATATCTTTCATGGCTCTCGCCATCACGTGATGAATACCGGGCATCCCATTGGCAGATGGCGGACCTTCGAAGAAGGTAAATGACTTATCTGCTGGGCGTGAATCTATGCTCTTTTGGAAGACTTTTTCATCTTCCCAGAACTTTAGGATTTCGCGCTCTATTTCAGGCCAATTCAGTTGTGATAGAGTAGAATACATGGAATTACGTAAAACTGCAAAAATACGTGATTTTGACCCAAAAGAAAAGGCCGCTTATTTGAAGCGGCCTTTCGTTAAATTAATATTTTTTATTGATAATGAATCAGTTATTCAACCACCAATTTGGTTGTGCCTGTTCCATTTTCAAATTGCATTGAAATCAAGTAAATACCAGCGGGTAAGTCTAAGGTATATTCGTTGTGATTTCCTGAAACCGCCAACGTACGAACTTTTTGACCGTTGATGTTTCTGATTTCAGCACCCATCAAATTGTTGTTCTCCCAATTGTTATGCAATGTAAGGTGATTTTTTGCTGGGTTTGGAGCTACTGTTACGTTAGAAGCCCAGTTGATTTTATTGATGCCCACGCTTTCTACCAATCCCATAGCAACTGCCATACGTGGTGAGAAATAACGTTGAAGACTATCAATGAAAAGCAATGCACGATTTTTGCTCATAAAAGGATTAGTAGCTTTCGCACCCGCAAGAATAGCGTCAACTGGGTAGAATTGCTTAGGCAACATTTTGATAGCGGCCGTATCCCACCACTCATAAGGACCTGAAGCATTTACCAATCCTACTATTGGATATAAACCATCAATTCCGTTGTTCACTTTGTTAATAGCACGGGTGTAGTCATCCATTACTTTGCCTTTGAACACATCGTTGTTTCCAAAATTGTCAGCACGTTCCATAACATCATATCCTCCAGAAACCTCAACTACTTGAAGAGTAGTACCAGGAACGTTTACCATACCTGTAGTATATGGAGCGAATGGATCGTTTACAGAATGAGACCACAACATAGGAATTTCACCTTTTTCCAACCAAGAAGAATCGCCCAATGCACCACCAATTTGGAAGGCAATTTTAGCGTCATCAGAAGAGTGACCAGGAGTGTTTACAAAGTTGAAAGGACCACCTTGAGGAGTTGGAACCGTGATTCCACCGTAACCATAACGGTCACCCCAAATAGCATCCATAACCATGGCTTGACCATTGCTTGGGTTTCTAAATTTATCAATAACAATCTCACTTTGACGATCTAACGCAGCGTAAGCTGAGGTGATGTAAGAACCTGTTCCTTGTCCACCAACGCAATATTTAGTGGTATCAATGCTAAAAGTATTGCCAAAAGCAGATACGTTTTCTTTCCACCAACGAATGCATGAGTGTAGGTCTTGCACGCCTTTATAAGCAGCGTTAATGATGGTGCTACGACGAACGTTTTCGTCTAATGAGCGAGGATCCCAACCTTGACGGTAAGCAATAGAAGCCACTACATAACCTTTACGAGCAAACTCATAACACATTTCTACAGTTGCGCTATCATCTTTGTAACCTGTAGGAGTATTGTTGATGTAACGTGGCAAGAAGCTACCTGTGTGAAGATAAATAATCAACGGACGATTGGTTGATCCATCAGTAGGAGCGTAAACATCCATTTTCAATGATTCTAACATGAATTGTGGGCCAGCTTTAGTGGTATCCAAATCACCATAAAGAACCGTGTAATTTTGGGCATAAGTAACATTTTTTGTTACCGTAATTTTTGAACGATCGATGACGTTGTCAACGAAGCGAATTTGAGCCGAAATGCTTGAAATACAAGCTAAAGCAAACGACCCAACAAGTAATAATTTTCTCATATTCTAGTTTAGTTTTAAACGAAATTAATAAAATAAATGATTATTTCTTCATTTACTTGTTGGTGTGTGTATGGGCCTTCGCTGGTAAATCATACAACACAGAGAAATAGGCCATTCGTCCAATACGCGGCCCACCATATACTTGCATCACCATATTGTTGGTCAAATTGGATGCTCCAAGTTTACATTGTAGGTGATATTTGGGGATTTCTTTAGCCACCATTGCATCAATTAAATAATACGAAGGTATGTTACCCGTAAATTGTGGACTTCCCTCGAAAACAAAACCTTCCACCCATTTAAAGTTAATATTAAAAGAAAGTTGCTCCACATTTTTTACTTTCATCTGACTTCCTGACAAACTAAAGTTGAATTTATGTCTAGGGGTGTTGAATGCGGGAATAATGGGATCTTGATTATCTTGTTTATTCAATTGGTTGTAGGAATGATTAAATCCTATGGTGTAATAATCTCCGAAGAAATAATTCAAACCTATGGAAGTACCTTGGGTTGTTACGGGCGTTTCAGCGTTGGTAGCAATTCGGTAAACTTGTCCCCCGAGAATCTTACGAATTTGAGGATCAATGAATGGGTCAAATCCAATTTTATATCCTATAAAATCTTCGTAATAGGAGTAGTAGGCACTAAAATCAACATTTAACTTATTCTTCAGTAAGAAAGCTTTATATCCCACTTCAATACTCTTCACTTTTTCTGGAACCACCGGAGCAACATCAAAATACTTAAGAATGCTGAGGTCAGGTTGTGCTACCAAGAAATAATCGTTGAGAGACTCCATGGTAACCAAATTCTGATAACCTTTGATATTTCCTAATAGAATGGCTCTTCCTACGTTATAATACAAATACTGATCAGCTAACGTTGGATTTCTCACGCCGCTGGTCAATGAAAGACGGTAATAGGTGATTTTATCAGGAGTATAAACAAAAGAAAGGGCAGGAGAGTATACGAAAGGGAAATTCACGTTCTTATCAACCCTGAAGGTGGCGTTTACCTTTAACTTGTCTTTCATGTACTTTTTCTCATAACCCGCGTAAGCACCTGCTTCGGTATTTGTAATGACTCTGCCGTTGGTATCAGAAAAAATGGTACCTGCGGAGTTGGGAGTGTACAATCTACCGCTGACACCTAATTTAAGTTTGTGTCTGTTCCCCAAGTCGAAATTATGCTCCGCTTGAAAATTATAAAGTGCACTTTTATCGTAAAATCCACTACCCCCTTCACCAAAGCTCTTTTTACTGGTGATGGCGTTTTTCAATGAATCAAATCTCTCAGAACCCGGTTCAAATCGATTATAAGTGACATCAAACGGATGTTGAATCCCTCTAAAATCATTGGCTGAGTTTGCTTTAGCGCGGGCTTCGTTGTGCCATTGGGTGAATTGATCTCTATTGTTGTCAACCAAATCAGCCATCATTTTTTTAAACAGTGGAAGGCTATCTGCAGGGAAGAAATTGGGATATCCTGGAAGGCCTTTAACTTTTGACTTTATTTTAGTTCGCCAATAGTTTTGATAGTCTCCGCCCCACAAGTCGTCTGGTTTAGTTGCATCTTGCATGAGTAGAGCAGTAAATACGGCATCGTAGGTATTTCCCGCATCTTCATGAGTAGCGTAGGCGCGAATGAAACCGTCTTTGTGTTTGTATTCAATTCTGTTTTGAAGGAATTGAATGTCGTTCAAACTATATCTGTTATCCCCTTGATAAACCGTGGTACCCATCCCAAAGTTGATTTGATAGATGAATTCTTTTCTTTTGTCTTTGAAGGGCTTTGCTGCAAATGCTGCACTGGTTTTTAAGTTGTATGTGTTGTAATCAACGAGGTCTTTTTCCCAATAACCATCCCTGAAATAGCGGTTCAATCCGGGAACATCCCACATACCCGCAACACTAGTTTGATCGAATTCGCCCGGTCTAAGCACTTCATCTCCGTATTTGTTGATAGCGTCATAACCTCCTGGGTTGTTTCTTGCTACTTTTGAATCTTGAACTGGGTCTTGATTATCTGCAACCCAATCATAGGCCTGCATGTAGTAAAAGTTTGTCTTAAAGGCAAACAATTCACGGTGTTTTTTATCGTAAAAAACTTTGGCGTAACGCAATGAGTTTTCCATCAATTGCCGTTCACCCATTTTAAATTTATAACTGAATCCTGGGGTTTTCCAGGGATCTTTGGTGGTCATACTAATGACTCCGTTAAATGCACCTGGACCATAATATGAGGAGCTCGCTCCCACCACAATTTCTTGATCAGCAACGTCCAACTCCGAAGCTCCCAAGAAGTTGCCCAACGAAAAATTCAAACCAGGACTTTGGTTATCTACACCATCAATCACTTGAAGGGTACGAACCGGCGAGGTTGAGTTAAATCCACGAGTATTCACGATTCTAAATCCCAAGGAAGCAGAAGTCACATCAACGCCTTTGAGGTGACCCAATGCCTCGTAAAAATCAGATGCTGGAGTTTCTTTGATGCTTTGAGCCGTCATGCTTTCAACGGTTAGAGCCGACTCTTTCAGCTTTTCTTTAAGTCGATTTTGCTTAATTCTAACTTCGTCTATTCGGTCAATTTGACCCGTATCGCCTTCCCCTTGAGAGAAAAGGGAAGAATTTAAGCC
The DNA here is from genome assembly GCA_964527775.1 of uncultured Rhizobium sp. Classification (GTDB taxonomy): domain Bacteria; phylum Bacteroidota; class Bacteroidia; order NS11-12g; family UBA955; genus VMCP01. Next base: position 28,867 of record CAZGQS010000004.1, read on the forward strand.
AATAAAGAATAAGGCAATCAGTAGGTTGCGCTTTGTCATAAAATACAGATATTCTTGCAAGATAATGTTTTTAGATTCGATTCAAAACTGAAAATTAAATTGCCTAAAATTGTAGTGCGATTCGAATGATAGATAAACAAGTACTTCTTAAGGCCTGGGAATTGATGCAAACTGCCCGTGCAATGGCCGCAATATATGATGAAAATAGACCCACAACCAAGTATGTTCACAGTACTTCTAAGGGTCATGAAGCAATTCAAATCGCTACCGGTTTACACATGAAATCAGTAGATTTTGTGTATCCTTATTACCGAGATGAGAGCATGCTTTTGTCAATGGGTATGACTCCCTACGAGTTGATGCTGCAGCTATTAGCCAAAGCAGAAGATCCTTTTAGTGGTGGAAGAACCTACTATGCACACCCTTCTTTGAATAGGCCAGATATGCCTAAAATGCCGCATCAAAGTAGTGCAACAGGAATGCAAGCCATTCCGGCAACTGGTGCAGCTCATGGACTGAAATACAAAGAAAGTCAAGGGTTACTTACCTCGGCCGAGAAACCTGTAGTACTATGTTCTTTGGGAGACGGATCAGTTACCGAAGGCGAAGTTGCCGAAGCATTGCAGATGGCCGTTCTGCACAAATTACCCATCATTTATTTGATTCAAGATAACGATTGGGGTATTTCGGCATCGGGCGATGAAATGCGCGCCATGGATGCTTTTGAATATGGTTTAGGTTTTAAAGGTCTCCGCAGAATTAGAATTAACGGTTCTGACTTTGTTCAGTGTCATGATGAAATGAAGCGCGCCATTGAAATTGTTAGAGCCAATCGAGAACCCATGTTGGTTCATGTTAAAGTTCCTTTATTGGGACATCATACCTCTGGTGTTAGAAGTGAATGGTACAGAGACGATTTAGAGAAACAGCAAAAACAAGATCCATTACCTCGCTTAAAACAACTTTTATTGAGTTTAGCAGTGACTGAGGCTGAGCTTGATGCAATTGCTTCGAAGGTTGCTGAAATGGTCAGCCAAGATTTTGAAAAGGCTAAAAATGCTCCAGATCCTGAATTTGACACCTTATTTGATCATGTATTAGCGCCTACAAGCATTACTGAAGAAAAAGGCGTTCGGTCTCCAGAAGGGAGAGAACCTGTGGTGATGGTTGACGCTGCATTATTTGCAGTTGATGAGATATTGAAAAATCATCCTGAAGCCTTGTTGTATGGTCAGGATGTAGGACATAGACTTGGTGGAGTATTTAGGGAAGCCGCTACTTTGGCAGATAAATATGGCAAATCAAGAGTATTCAATACACCCATTCAAGAAGCATATATCGTTGGAAGTACAGCCGGTATGAGCGCTGTGGGATGTAAACCCATTGTTGAAATTCAATTTGCAGATTACATTTGGCCTGGAGTAAACCAGTTGGTTACTGAATTATCAAAAAGTTGCTATTTGTCTATGGGCAAATACCCTGTGTCTTCCATTATTAGAGTTCCAACAGGTGCTTATGGTGGAGGGGGACCCTACCACTCCGGAACTGTGGAAAGTAGTATTTTACCCATTAAAGGTATAAAAATTGCCTATCCAAGTACGGCTGCTGATATGAAGGGATTGATGAAAGCTGCGTTTTATGATCCCAATCCAGTAGTTATGTTTGAGCATAAGGGTTTGTATTGGAGTAAAGTGCCTGGAACCGAATTGGCCAAAACACCTGAACCATCTGAAGACTATGTAATTCCATTTGGTAAAGCGCGTATAGTTTTAGAAGCCGATGATTCTCAAGTTACCAATGGCTCATCTGTGGGTGTTGTTACTTATGGAATGGGAGTTTATTGGGCACTAAATGCAGCAAAGAAGCTTGCAGGTCAGGTTGAGATTATTGATTTAAGAACTCTCGCGCCATACGATGAAGAGGCCATCTTTGAGTTAACCAAAAAACACGGAAAAGTGTTGGTATTGACAGAAGAAACATTAAGAAATAGCTTTGCAGAAGCTTTGGCTGGAAGAATTGCTCAAGAGTGTTTCCAATACTTGGATGCACCAGTGCAAACTCTTGGAAGTAAAGATATTCCTGCAGTGCCGCTCAACATGGGTATGGAGGCCCAAATGCTTCCAAATGCTGATAAGGTCTTAGAAAGACTTTCCTGGCTTATCAATTACTAATTACTGTTACCAATTTCAGGTTACAGGAATTTCTTAATCAATTTTAAGGAACCTTCCGTATAAGGCGGATACTTTTGCTTTAAATCAAACCAAGTAGCGGTTTTGACCACACTCTTCTTGTGCGAAAAGGCATCAAATCCTGCTTTTCCATGGTAAGCGCCTTGTCCTGAATTCCCAATTCCACCAAATGGCAATTTGGGATCAACCAAATGCATCAAAGTATTGTTGATGCAACCTCCTCCAAAAGAAACACGCTGAATGATGTTCTTTTCTAAATCTGAATCTTTGGTGAATAAATATAGACTCAATGGATTTTTATTCTTTTCTATGAGGTCATATATCTCAGACTCTTTCGTGAAAGTAAATACCGGTGAGATTGGACCAAAGATTTCCTCTTGCATGATGGGATGATTTAGGTCGCCATCAACCAAAGTGGGTTCAATTTTTCTTTTTTCTCTATTAACTCGACCACCAGTTAGAATATGAGTATTTTGCAACAATCTTTCTAACCTTTCAAAGTGTCTCTCATTGACAATTTGAGTGAAATCAGAACTTTCGAAAGCATCACCCGCATAAAATTCGGATACCGTTTTTTGATACTCTTCAATAAATGATTTCTTTATCGAATCATGAACGATGAAATAGTCAGGTGCAACGCAGGTTTGTCCGGCATTGATGCATTTTCCAAAGGCAATGCGTTTTACAGCCACTTTTAAGTCGGCAGATTGATCAATGATACAAGGACTTTTACCACCTAATTCAAGAACACAGGGTATTAAATATTTTGCCGCTTGTTGTGAGATAATTCGTCCCACAACGGTTGAACCGGTGAAGAAAATGAGATTTGGGCGATAATTTTCAATGGCATTAGGAACAATTTCTCCTCCCTCACCTTCTACAATAGCTACAAATTCTGGTTTGAACGTATTTTCTATCAATTTTTTAAGAACCGCTGACACTTTGGGAGTTAACTCGCTGGGTTTCAATAAAGCAGCATTACCCGCGGAAATTGCAGCCACCAGTGGGGCAATTAACAACTGAAAAGGGTAGTTCCATGGTGCGATAATCAGGACACGGCCATAAGCTTGAGAATAAATTTTTGCACTAGATGGGAACAACGAAAGAGCGGTACTCATACGCTGTGGCTTGGCCCATTTTTTAATATTTTTTATGGTCTCATTAATGTCTTGATATATAAAACCAACTTCACTTGAATAGGCCTCAAATTCTGATTTCCCAAAGTCTAAATGCAACGCCTCGATTATTTCATTTTCAAGAGATTGAATGCCTTTTTTCAGCAGGTTCAATTGTTCAATTCTATAATCAATAGAAAGAAGATTACCCTTTTTTAGAAACTCTTCTTGTTGAATTTTGAGCAATTCGAATGACATAATTTTAAAAACAATCTAGTATGGAAATTGATTTTTGATTAAAAGTAATTTGGTCTCCTTTTTTCTGATTCAGGAGTATTTGTCCTAGGGGTGAATCTCCACCCACACCTTTTATTGATAACGCATTTGTTTTAATGTCACCAAATCCCAATCCAAAGAAAACCAAAAGGGGCTGATTTTGGAAATGCAGATGCAGGAATTTTCCGGGAGTGCATTTTTGGGGATCTGTTGAGTTATCTGAAGATGAAATCAAGTGTTTAAACGTATTCAAGTTGGAGAGCCGAAGTGATTTTTGCTTCTCGGCAAGATTTAACTCGGCTTGAAGCATTTCTCGCTGAGTTTCATATTTATCTCCGGCACTACTTTTAGTCTCTTCGGTCATGGAATGATTTAATGAGTTTAACGAATCTTGGGCTTCGGCAACTGCGAGTTCTAAGTGTCTGATAATATCAGTGATTAATTCGGTTTTTGTAGGAATAGTCACATTTCAAATGTACGATTAATTGTACCTTTGTAAATATGAATTCCCAACCTCGCGTTGTACTTAACACCATTGCCGAAGCTATTGAAGACATTAAACAAGGTAAGGTCATTATAGTTGTTGACGATGAAGATCGTGAAAATGAAGGTGACTTCTTAACAGCGGCTAGAAATATGACGCCAGAATTGGTGAATTTCATGGCTCGTGAAGGACGCGGTCTGATTTGCGTTCCGCTCACAGAAGAACGTTGCGATGAATTGGGACTGGATATGATGGTAGGTAAAAACACTGCCACTCACGAAACCGCCTTTACTGTTTCTGTTGATTTGTTGGGACATGGATGCACAACAGGTATTTCTGCCCAAGATCGCTCAAAAACCATCATGGCGTTGATCAACCCCAATACCAAAAATGAGGAATTAGGAAAACCCGGACATATTTTCCCCTTGAAGGCTAAAGCTGAAGGCGTTTTGAGAAGAGCTGGTCACACCGAAGCCGCCATTGATTTATCTCGAATGGCTGGATTTGAACCTGCTGGATGTATTGTAGAAATATTGAACGAAGATGGTTCTATGGCAAGGTTACCTGATCTCTTAGAGGTGGCCAAAAAGTTTGATATGAAGATTGTAAGTATTGCTGATTTAATCAAATACAGAATAGAACATGAGTCGCTCATTAAACGTGAAATTTCTGTGCAAATGCCCACCCATTCTGGAGATTTTGATTTAATTGCTTACAGACAAAAAGACACTGGACATGAACATCTAGCACTGATCAAAGGTCAGTGGACCGAAGATGAACCTGTGTTGGTTAGAGTACACTCCAGTTGTTTAACAGGCGATATTTTTGGTAGTTGCAGATGCGATTGTGGAGAGCAACTTCAAAAGGCCATGGAAAAAATTGAGGAAGAAGGTAAGGGTGTCATTGTTTACATGAACCAAGAGGGAAGAGGTATAGGTTTGCTCAATAAATTGAAAGCCTACAAACTCCAAGAACAAGGCCTTGATACTGTTGAAGCCAATATACAGTTAGGCTTTGGCATGGATGAACGCGATTACGGAATTGGCGCTCAAATCTTGAGAGATTTGGGAATCAGAAAAATGAGATTGATGAGCAACAATCCTCGAAAACGAACTGGACTTATTGGTTATGGGTTAGAAATAGTTGAAAATGTTCCGCTTAAAGTTCAGCCTAATCCACACAATGCTAAGTATTTAGATACAAAGCGCACCAAAATGGGACATAATTTAGATGCTCAATAATATTATGTTAGTTGTCAATCCATCAGAAACACCCATACCACAACTGCACCAATTTTTAATTGGTAGTATTGGTCCGCGTCCCATTTGTTTTGCATCAACCATTAGTAAGGATGGTAAACCCAATTTGGCCCCATTTAGTTTTTTCAATGTATTCAGCGCTAATCCTCCTATTTTGGCTTTTGCACCAAATAACAGCGGTAGAACCGGTGAACCCAAAGACACATTATTAAACGTCTTGGAGGTGCCACAAGTGGTGATAAACGTGGTATCCAATTCAATTGTGGAGAAAATGAATGTTGCTGCTGCTCCTTGGAGTAAAGGCATTAGTGAATTTGAGAAGGCTGGTTTTACTCCGCTCAAATCAGACTTGATTGAGCCGTTCAGAGTAGCAGAGAGCCCCGTCCAAATTGAATGTGAAGTAATGGAAGTTAAACATTTTGGTCAAGGCGGTGGAGCAGGAAATATGGTCATTTGTAAAGTGCTGAGATTGCACATCAATGAAGATGTTTTAAATGCAGAGGGCAAAATTGATCAACACAAAATTGATTTAGTGGGAAGATTGGGTGCCAGTTGGTACACGTATTCTGATTTGTTTGAATTAGGACAGCCCATGTCTCCGACCATTGGTTACGATAAATTACCTGATGCCATTAAACAAAACAACGTACTGTCTGCCAATGAGGTAGGAAAGTTGTCAGCTTTGACAGAATGGCCGTCCTCAGAAATCCTCGAAGAGGCCAAAAATCTGAATTATGCGGAATCAACAGATCTTATGGCTCGTAAATTGATTTCTGAAGGAAAGATTTCATTGGCGTTAGCGATCTATTTAATTTAAAGGACAATGCGTTGTATCTTTGCGGTATGAATCTCGCAGAGAAAATCAACGAAGGAATCAAAGAGGCCATGAAGGCCAAAGATACTGATCGCTTAAGAGCCTTACGTGGCATCAAGAGTGCCTTTTTATTGCTCCAAACTGCTGAAGGTGTGACCGAGGTTACTGAAGATATGTACCTAAAATCCTTACAGAAACTTGCCAAACAGCGAAAAGATTCTTTAGAGATTTACGAGCAGCAAAATAGAGAAGACCTTGCTCAAATTGAAAGAGCTGAGTTAAAATTCATAGAAGAATATTTGCCTGCGCAACTTGATGAGGCAACGGTAAAAGCCAAAATTCAATCCATTATTGAGGAACAAGGCGTTTCTGGACCGGCTGCCATGGGTAAAATCATGCCGCTGGCAATGAAAGAATTGGGCTCACAAGCCGATGGCAAATTGATTTCGAACTTGGTAAAAGAGTTGCTTAAATAATGGACAGACCAGTTAGAGTTAGATTTGCGCCCAGTCCAACGGGGCCTTTGCATATTGGCGGAGTTAGAACGGCTTTGTACAATTATTTATTTGCTAAAAAGCACAACGGTACTATGATTCTTCGCCTTGAAGATACAGATCAAACAAGATTTGTTCCTGGAGCTGAAGATTACATCAAGAAAAGTTTGGAGTGGGTAGGTATTGAAATTCAAGAAGGCCCAGATCAGGGTGGTCCGCATGCGCCATACAGACAAAGTGAACGCAAGCCCATGTACCGTCAGTACGCTGAAGGATTGATTGCAAAAGGATTGGCATATTATGCTTTTGATACTTCTGAAGAACTTGACGAGATGCGTAAGCGTTTAGAAGCAAGTAAGATGCAGGCTGCTTACGATTCGGTGAGTAGAATGAGTATGAAGAATTCTCTGACTTTGTCTGCTGAAGAAGTTAAGGCTAGAATTGAACGAGGTGACGATTATGTGATCCGCATCAAACTTCCTAGAAAAGAAGAAGTAAGATTTCATGATGTAATTCGCGGATGGGTTGTGGTTAGCACTACCCAAATGGATGATAAAGTGCTACTTAAAGGTGATGGGATGCCTACTTATCACCTTGCAAATGTAGTTGATGATTACTTAATGGGAATTTCTCACGTAATTAGAGGTGAGGAATGGTTGCCAAGTGCTCCTTTGCATGTAATGCTTTATCGTTTCTTGGGATGGGAAGACGTTATGCCTCAATTTGCCCATTTACCTCTTCTTTTGAAGCCAGAAGGAAATGGTAAACTAAGCAAACGCGATGGAGATAGACTCGGATTTCCAGTATTTCCATTAAATTGGGAGGACGAAAAAACCGGTGAAAAAAGTTCTGGATATAAAGAATCAGGCTACTTTCCTGAGGCAGTTGCGAATATGTTAGCCCTTCTAGGTTGGCACCCGAGCAACAACCAGGAATTATTCAGCATGGATGAACTGATTGAAGCTTTTTCGTTGGAAAAAGTCAGTAAATCAGGAGCAAAGTTTGATTTAAATAAAGCACTTTGGTTCAATCAACAATATCTTCAGATGAAACCTACATCCGAAGTTTATGAAATGGTAAAACCTTTGGTTGAATCATTGGGGTATGATGTGTGCCAAGAATATGTAGAAAGCGTTATCTCAATGATGAGAGAAAAAGTGCAGTTTGCGAAAGACACCATATTACAAGGTAAGTATTTCTTTGAAGCACCTTCTGAATACGATAAACAAGTCATTGAAAAAAAATGGACTGCAGATATGAACAGTCATTTGGTAGAGCTATCGTCTGAATTCGAAAAATTATTAGACTCAGATTCTCCAGAAAACTTCGAAAGTACATTCAAACAATTTTGCGAAACTAAAGGCCTAAAATCAGGTAATTTACTTCAACCGTTGAGAGTTGCCGTTTCCGGGGAAGGCACCGGAGCTCCCATTTGGGAGATGATTGCTTTGCTCGGTAAAGAGGAGGTTATTCACCGCATCAAATCAGCGAGTAACAAAATTTCATTTTCAATTGCCTAATCAAAAGCGTATTTTCGCCAATTAAGAACCAATTTCATTGAAACACGCATGCGTTCATTTTCAAAATTAAATATCATTTTCGGATGGATTACCTTCCTAATTGCGTTGGTAGTTTACACTCTAACTCTTGAACCCTCTGTCAGCCTTTGGGATTGCGGTGAATTTGCATCGGCCGCATACAGACTCCAAGTAGTTCACCCTCCAGGAGCGCCATTCTTCCTAATGATGGGTAGATTGTTTTCTTTATTAGCTCCGAATCCTGAAGCCGTAGGATTCTGGATTAATATGATGTCAGCTACTGCATCTGCAGGTACTGTTATGTTTACCTATTGGATTACCGTCTATTTCGCCGGTAAAATGATAGATGAAAACAACGAAAATCGTAGTCTTTTAATGATTGGTGCTGGATTGGTTGCAGGTTTAACCAATACCTTCATTGATACTTTCTGGTTCAGTGCTGTTGAAGCGGAAGTTTATGCCTTAAGTTCATTTTTTACATCGTTGACCTTCTGGGCGGTGTTGAAATGGTATCAAATGGAAAACAATAAATACACAGATAGATGGATTGTATTTATTTCTTTCATGATTGGTTTGGCACTTGGTACGCACATGCTGAACTTGTTGGTTATTCCAACAGTTTGCTTAGCTTATTACTTTAAAAAATACAAAGCTTCACGCAACGGTGTCATTTACGCTTTGGGTGCATCTGCCTTGGCTTTGGGTGTGGTGATGAAAGTTATTTACCCTGGTATTCCTTGGTTATTGGCGAAATTAGATCACCTTTTTGTCAATAGTTTTTCATTGCCATTTTACTCGGGAGCAATCGCGGCGATCATTTTGGTGTTTGGTGGTATTGCTTACATGCTTCACCGTACTCACCAAAGACACCAACACAACTTGAACGTTATTTTTTGGAGCATCGGATTTATTGTTTTTGGATATTCATCATACGCAATGGTGGTAATTCGTTCAATGGCAAATCCTGCGATTGACATGAACAATCCTGAAGACCCTTATAAATTTTACGGATATATTACTCGTGAACAATATGGTGACCGCCCGTTAGCTTATGGTCCTTATTTCAACGCCCCTCAAACCAACTATAAAGTAAAAGGTACACGTTATTTCAAGGGTGAAGAAAAATACGAAAAAGGCGGAGATATCTATGATGCAGTTTATGATGCTGTAGATGTAGACGGCGATGGAATGCCAGATGATTTTAACACACTATTTCCTCGTATGGGTAAAAGCAATAAGCCCAATGACGATAGAGGTTTCAGATCATACGGTGGAATGCAAGAAGTTCAAGATCAAATTGATCAATTGGAGCAGATGGGTAGTCAAAAAGGACTTACCCAAGAGCAACAAAGTCAACTTCAAATGCTCAAATATCAAATTCCAACTTTTGGAAATAACTTGACTTACTTCTTCAATTATCAAATTCGATACATGTATTTGCGCTATTTCATGTGGAATTTCGTAGGTCGTTTCAATGATCAGCAAGCAGTTTCAGGGAATACCCAACTTGACGGAAATTGGTACAGTGGAATTCCTTTTGTAGATAAATTTGTTGTAGGTGATGTTGATACCATGCCCGATTATTACAAAGATCAAAAAGGTAGAAACGCATATTATTTCTTGCCTTTGCTTTTGGGATTACTTGGATTGGTCATGCAGTGGAGCAAACAAAAATTTGACTTCTGGTTGATAATGACCATGTTCATCTTTACTGGAGTCTTAATTGTTATTTATACCAATCAGCCTCCTTATGAACCACGTGAAAGAGATTACGCCGTAGTAGGGTCGTTCCAAATTTTCTGTATTTGGGTAGGTTTGGGAGTGGTTTCCCTCGCAGACATCCTCAAGAAAAAATTGGGAAAATCCTCGGCGTTGATAGCTACCGTATTGAGCATTGTTTTGGTTCCAATGAATATGGCAGCGGAAAACTGGGATGATCACGATCGTTCAGGTAGATACATTGGTATAGACATGGCAAAAAACTTTTTGAATCAATTAGAACCCAATGCCATTTTGTTCTGTAACGGTGATAACGATACCTATCCATTGTGGTACGCTCAAAACGTAGAAGGCATTAGAACCGATGTTAGAATCATAAACCAGTCACTATTACCCACTGAATGGTATAGTTCTGTACTACTTGATACTGTTTATAAATCAACACCACTTCCTTTAACTTTAACTAAGGAAGATTTACAAACGGGTAGTTTTGAATATGGTATCCCAGTAAATAGAGAAGTTAAAGAGGTTCGCTTAGTGTCTGATATCATCAAAGAATTACGCGATGGAAGAAAATCTGCTCAAGGTGAAACTACCAATCTTTCTTGGAGAGGTGGACGTGTATATGTACCTATCAATAAAGATGCCGTCGTTAAAGCAGGTGTAGTACATCCAAGCCATGCAGGTCAAATAGCTGATAAGATTGAAGTGAATGTGAGCGGTGATTATCTTTCAAAAGGTGATTTAGTCATGTATGATTTGGTATCTGAAATGAATCGCCAAGGTTGGAAACGCCCCATTTACTTCACATCCGTTTCTGGTTTCGATTTTGGAGGATTTAACGACTATCTACAATTGGAAGGTTTAGTTTATCGTTTAGTCCCCATTAAAGGTGGTTCATCCAGCAGACAACCTAACAGAATTGATCAGTTTAAAGTGTATAATAATCTTGTCAATGAGTACAGATACTATGGAATGAAGGAAAAAGAAAACTTCTTCTTAGATGATAAGGCAGCTTACGTACCTGGTGATTTAGTTCAGATGGGATTGCTTCTTTCTAGATATTATTTAGATAAAGCAAGAGTCATTGAGTCAATTAAATCTCAATACGATAAAGCCCCTGAAAGCATCACCAAAGCGGCAGCTCCTGAAGATGGATATGGTACTGCTTGGGACTACTACAATTTCTATAAAGATTCAGTTACTATTTTTAGAACAAGAGGGCAAAAAGTGTTGAAGCACATCATGACTGAAATTCCGGAGAGAGTTATGCCTATGCGCCGTGAATACAGAGTTGACTACGGATTGACCTTGTTGGAGTTGGGTGACGAAACTGAAGCGAAGAAGGTACTTGATTTAAGCGTAAAAGAGAATGTAGATTATTTCACATTCTTCAATGATATGATTGATAACGGTAGCAATACCATGTTTGCACAACGTGAGGTATATTTCTCACGTGAGAATTTAAAAAGAGTATTCACTAGCTTGGAAAGTCGTGGTAAAATGGCTTGGGTGAAAGAATACAGACAAAAAGCATCTAAAGTGGGCAATTTATAATTGCCCACCCTTTTATGGAGAAAAAACAAAATACATTAATTTACGGGGTACACCCCGTACTAGAAGCATTAGAATCAGGTAAAACCATTGACAAAGTCTGGATCCAAGAAGGCCATCTTCAAGGTCAATTGGCTGAGATCTTGGGTATTCTGAGACAGAAACGAATTCTTTGGAAGCAAGTTCCAACGGTAAAACTCAACACCTTGGTAAGAGGAAACCATCAAGGTGTAGTAATCGCGCTATCATCAGTAGACTTTACGCCGTTAGATATTATTATTTCTGAGGCCTTTTCTCACGGTGATGATCCGTTTATTCTAGTTCTAGACGGTATTACAGATGTGAGAAACTTCGGTGCTATCGCTAGAACTGCATCTTGTGCAGGAATTCACGGTATCCTTGTACCTGAACAGGGCAGTGCACCCATTGGTCCAGATGCTGTAAAAACTTCGGCTGGTGCGCTTCTGAAAATCCCAGTTGCAAGAACCAACAGTATGTATCACGCCATTCGACAGCTCAAAAATAGTGGTTTAACCATCATTGGTGCCACAGAAAAAGCCGCCGAAGGGCTTTATCAAGCAGATCTTACGGGCCCAGTTGCATTGGTAATGGGGAACGAAGAAACCGGACTATCGCCTGATGTACTAAAGTTGTGCGATCAATTGGTCAAAATTCCAATGTCGGCAGGTGGAGTGGATTCATTGAATGTTTCGGTTTCTACCGGCGTGGTCGTTTATGAAATAATTCGTCAGCGCACCAAATAAATAGATACCCCACTCAGAATAATGCACTAATTTTGTGCATTGATTATGAAACCGATCCAAATGGTTGATTTGCAGTCGCAATACATTCGCTATAAAAGCGAAATGGATGCTGCTGTGATAGGCTCAATGACTGAAGCCAAATTTATTCAAGGTCCTAATGTAAAAGAGTTTGAATCGAATTTAGCCGATTTTTTGGGAGTGAAGCATGTGATTTCTTGCGCTAACGGAACAGATGCCCTACAGCTGGCTTTTATGGCCTTGGGACTAAAAGCCGGTGATGAAGTAATCATACCTAGTTTTGCTTATGCAGCATTGCCTGAAGTTCTTTTGTTGCTTGGTATAAAACCCGTTTACGTTGAAGTGAATCCAGTCACTTTTTTAATGGATTATACAGCGTTGGAATCATTAATTACTCCAAATACAAAAGCCATTGCTCCGGTGCATCTTTTTGGGTGCGCAGCACCAATGAAACAAATTCTTCAAATAGCCCGAAAGCATAATTTATTTGTGGTTGAAGACGGTGCTCAAAGCCTAGGAGCTCAATATTGTTCAGATGAAATAGAAGGGTTTGCCTCATGTTTGGCGGACATTGGAACAACTTCGTTTTTTCCCAGTAAAAACTTGGGTTGCTACGGAGACGGCGGTGCTGTTTTTACCAACAATGATGAATGGGCAACAACACTCCGTATGCTTGCCAACCACGGACAAATCAAGAAATATCACCATCAAATTATAGGGCTAAACTCTCGTTTAGATACTCTTCAAGCGGCCATTTTGAATGTGAAACTTCCCCATCTGAAGGAATTTAATTTGAAACGCCTCAATCGTGCACAGAGATACAATGAAGCATTTACCGGTCTAAATCAGTTAATTACTCCCGTTTTAACCGATGATAGTTCCCACGTATTTCACCAATATACCTTGAAATTGAATGATGTTAATAGAGAAGAGTTCAAGTCTTACCTAGAAGCTAACGGCATTCCAACCATGGTTTATTATCCCATTCTGTTGCATAAACAAAATGCTTATGCCAACGGTCAATCCCTTCCAATCTCAGAAGAACTTGCCGAAAAAGTAATCAGTTTACCCATTTGTCCTGAACTTGACGATGAGCAACAAGATTATATCATTGAACACGTAAACACATTTTTTAAAGCTTAAAACACCCTAAAATTATATGAAAATTGCAGTAGTTGGAACAGGTTATGTTGGTTTGGTTAGCGGAACATGCTTCGCTGAAACCGGAAACGATGTAATCTGTGTTGACATTGATCAATCAAAAGTGGATAGACTTTCTAACGGACAAATCACCATTTTTGAGCCCGGTTTAGAAGTTCTTTTCAAGAGAAACTTGAAAGAAGGTAGATTACAGTTTACCACCAATCTCGAAGAAGCCATCAAAGATAGTTTAGTGATTTTCTTAGCCCTGCCAACCCCTCCGGGTGAAGATGGATCAGCTGATTTACGTTACGTATTAGGAGTTGCAGATCATTTGGGTAAAATCATGACTGGATACAAGGTTATTGTAGATAAAAGCACCGTTCCAGTTGGTACAGCAGATAGAGTTCATGCAGCTATCGCAGCTAATTTTAAAGGGGATTTTGATGTGGTGTCTAATCCAGAATTCCTTCGTGAAGGTGTAGCCGTTGATGATTTCATGAAACCCGATCGCGTAGTAATTGGTGCAGGTAGCCAACGCGCTTTTGAAGTTATGGATGAACTATACGCCCCATACGTGCGTCAGGGAAATCCAGTAATGCATATGGATACGCGTTCTGCTGAGTTGACCAAGTACGCCGCTAACAGCTTCTTAGCAACCAAAATTTCCTTCATGAACGAGATAGCTCGCTTGTGTGAATTATTGGGCGCTGACGTTGATATGGTAAGAAAAGGCGTTGGAAGCGATGATCGAATTGGTAAGCGTTTCTTGTTCCCAGGTATTGGTTACGGGGGAAGTTGCTTCCCTAAAGATGTTAAAGCGCTAGTTCACAGTGCGTCTGAGGTTAACTACGATTTTAAAATTTTGAAAGCGGTAGAAGATGTAAACGCAGATCAGAAGAAAGCCCTTTTGCCAAAAATAGATGGACATTTTGGCTCTATCAGCGGCAAAACGGTTGCTATGTGGGGACTTGCTTTCAAACCAAATACCGATGATATCAGAGAGGCTCCAGCACTGGAAATGATAGATGAATTAATTGCTAGAGGTGCAAAAGTTCAGGTTTATGACCCCGAAGCCATGTTGAATGTAAAGAACACCATTCAAGATAAAGTTTCTTATGCTGATTCATCTTATGATGCAATGCAAGGTGCAGATTTCTTGGTTATTGCTACCGAATGGCCTGAATTTAGAACACCTGATTTTGATAAAATTAAGGCTTCACTCAAAGAAATGGTTATCTTCGACGGACGAAACCTCTTTGAATTAGATTCAATGAAGAAACACGGTTTCAGCTACTACAGTATCGGAAGAAAAGACATTAAATGAAGAAAGAACGCGTTTTAATTACCGGTGCAGCCGGGTTTTTAGGGTCTCACTTGTGTGATCGTTTTATCAAAGAGGGTTACCATGTGATTGGAATGGATAATCTAATTACAGGCGATCTTAGAAATATCGAGCATTTATTTAAGTTGCCCGATTTTGAATTCTACAACCACGACGTTTCCAAATATGTTCATGTACCAGGTGATTTAAAATATATCTTACATTTTGCCTCGCCCGCAAGCCCCATTGATTACCTAAAAATACCCATTCAAACTCTGAAAGTGGGTTCATTAGGTACTCACAATCTTTTGGGTTTAGCAATGGCCAAAAAGGCTAGAATTTTGGTAGCCTCTACGAGTGAAGTGTACGGAGATCCAACCGTACACCCACAAACAGAAGATTATTGGGGTAACGTAAATCCAGTAGGTCCTCGCGGCGTTTACGATGAAGCTAAACGCTTCCAAGAGGCTATTACCATGGCTTACCATACTTATCACGGATTAGAAACCAGAATAGTCAGAATTTTCAATACCTACGGTCCAAGAATGCGTCTGAATGACGGACGCGTACTTCCTGCATTTATGGGACAAGCACTTCGTGGTGAAGACCTTACTGTTTTTGGTGATGGTAGTCAAACCAGAAGTTTTTGCTATGTAGATGATTTGGTAGATGGGATCTATCGCCTCTTATTGAGCAATTGCGTTGACCCTGTGAATATTGGTAATCCCAAAGAAATAACCATCGCTCAGTTCGCCGAAGAAATCATCAAACTTACAGGTACAGATCAAAAAGTAGTTTACAAACCCCTTCCTGTTGACGATCCAAAGCAACGTCAACCCAATATCACTAAGGCACAAGAAATCTTAGGTTGGGAGCCCCGTTATGATCGAAGCGAAGGATTAAAAATCACTTGGG
Organism: uncultured Rhizobium sp.; assembly: GCA_964527775.1. Classification (GTDB taxonomy): domain Bacteria; phylum Bacteroidota; class Bacteroidia; order NS11-12g; family UBA955; genus VMCP01. Next base: position 44,470 of record CAZGQS010000004.1, read on the forward strand.
ATTATTTCAAATCTTTACCTAAAGAACGCCTTTACGAAGAAGCTCATCACAGAGATTTCATCAAATAATTTTTTAAGAAAGGGCCAAGTGCCCTTTTTTTATTGAGATAGCTTGTTGGCCAATTGTCCGCAAGCCGCATCGATGTCTTTTCCACGACTTCTTCTCACATTGACAATCAATCTCCGGTTGCTGAGTCCATCAGCAAATTCCTGCAATCTACTAGTAGGCATAAACTCTGCAGTTGATATAGGATTATACTCTATTAGGTTGATTTTACTTGGGAATGAATGAGCAAACGCGGCCAATTCTTTTTCTGACTGCAAGTCATCATTAACCCCTGCAATCACTGTATACTCTAACGTTGGTCGAATACCGGTCTTTTCGTACCAATATTGCAATGATTCAGCAAGATCTTCAAGCGGATTGCTGTCATTAATTGGCATTATTGCACTTCGCTTTTCGTTGGAAGCAGCATGTAAACTCAATGCGAGATGGGTTTTCACACCGTCATCAGCCAACTTTTTAATCATTTTACTGATTCCAGCGGTAGACAGTGTAATTCTACTTGGACTCATTCCCATTCCATCGGGGGAAGTGATGAGTTCAACACTCCTCAACACTTCACTATAATTTAAAAGTGGTTCACCCATTCCCATGTAAACAATATTATCTAGACGTTTTCCATGGTATTTTTCGGCAAGTTCATTGATCAAGTTTACTTGGTCAACAATTTCACCTGCAGTTAAATTACGTTCTCTTTTTAAATAACCCGTTGCACAAAATTTACAATCTAATGAGCATCCCACTTGACTACTCACACATGCTGTGGTACGACTTTTAGTTGGAATTAAAACCCCTTCAACTTTATTGCCATCAAATAATTTGAAAAGCACTTTAATGGTGCCATCTTTTGAGTATTGAGCATCACTGAGTTCAGTTTGATGAAAGGTAAAATTCTCTTCCAATAAGGTTCTAAGATCTTTTGGAAGATTACTCATTTCAGCAAATGATCTCGCACCCTTTTGCCAAAGCCATTGCCAAATTTGTTTAGACCGAAAGCTTGGTTGTTTTACTTCTAAAAACCAAGAATTGAGTTCTTCTAATTTGAGATTTCGGATATCTCTCATCAAGCTTACTTCTTTCTAAAATAAATCATAATTGGAACCCCAGAAAACGGAAATGAATCTCTGAGTTTATTTTCCAAAAAGCGGCTGTATGAATCATCAACATACTGAGGAAGGTTGCAGAAAAATGCGAATGCAACTCTTTTTGATGGAAGTTGTGTCACAAATTTGATTTTCACGAATTTCCCTTTTTTGCTTGGCGGAGGATAATTTTCAATGATTGGTAAAATGAAATCATTCAGTTTATGAGTTGAAATTCTTGTACTTAATGAATCATAAACCTTCGTAATCATTTCAACTGCTTGGAAAATACGTTGCTTTGTCAACGCCGAAATATATAAAACAGGAACATCTACAAATGGAGCTATTCTTTGCTTTATATTCTCGGTGAAAGCAAGGTGCGTATTCGTATCTTTTTCAATAAGATCCCACTTATTTACTAAAATAACTACTCCTTTACCCAGTCTATGAGCCATCCAAAATAAATTCAGATCTTGAGCTTCAAGTCCTTGAGTAGCATCCAAAACCAAAACTACAATATCCGCATTTTCCAACGCCCTCAATGAGCGCATTACTGAGTAGAATTCGATATTCTCATGTACTTTACTTTTCTTTCTGATACCAGCAGTATCAATAAGAATCATTTCTTTTCCAAACGCATTGTAGTGGGTATCAATACTATCTCTAGTAGTACCCGCAATATCGGTTACAATGTTTCTATCCTTTCCTAACAAAGAATTAATAATACTGCTTTTGCCTACATTTGGTCGCCCTACAATGGCAATTTTAGGAAGATTAAGTTCATCTTCGCTAGAATCGGGCAACTCTTTAATATGCTCTGTTACTGCATCTAATAATTCACCAGTACCAGAACCATTAGTAGCTGAAACTTCAAAAATATGTTCAAACCCTAAAGCATAAAACGATGGGGCTTGCAACCTCAAACTTTCATTATCTACTTTGTTTACACACAATAAAACAGGCTTCTTATTTCTGTGCAATAATTGAGCAAAATCCTGATCTAAGGGATGGATGTCTGATTGAACATCTACCATAAAAATGAGCACCGCAGCTTCTTCAATGGCAATATGAACTTGCTCGCGAATGGCATTTTCAAATAAATCTTCTGATTTAGGAACAAATCCACCGGTGTCAATCACCGTAAATTCAACGCCGTTCCAGTCGCTTCTACCGTAGTGACGATCACGTGTAACCCCACTAAAGTCATCAACGATGGCTTTCCGCTCACCCGTCAAACGATTGAACAAGGTGCTTTTTCCAACATTCGGACGACCTACAATGGCTACTATTCGATTCATCCTGCAAAGATACGATAGAAAATACCGATGTTATGCTAAGTGAACATTTATTAGGGCATATGTTATAAAAGGGGATTGATTAATGGGGCTTAAACCCAATTAGGGTAGTTTACTACTCAATAATTAAATTAACTTTGTGTAATCTTTATTTTGGCACGAAATATGCCAATTGGAGGTGCAGTAACTTTCAAACTTTCATTTCTCAGTTCAAAAATCAACATGTAACTGAGCGGGCGGAGCCGTAAAATTTTTACAAGCCATTGATTTTCCTTAAGTTTGATCTAAATACATGATAAGACGAATAACGTTTCTATTTTTTGTTTCCTTTTTCTTGGTTTTCTGCGGTAGTTCGAAAGACCAGGTGTATTTCACAGGTCTAAAAGATAGTACAGTAATTGATTCTGTTTACTGGAAAGAAGTAACTATTCACAAAGGAGATCAATTGTCAATCACAGTTGCAAGTTTGAATCCTGAAATGGATCAGATAGTCAATCAAGCGAATGCCGTATCAGGTCAATCTGCAGGCGGTGAAACCCAGTCAGGGTATTTTGTTACCGAAAAAGGCGTTCTCAACCTTCCCCGTGTTGGCAATCTCAAGGTAGAAGGTATGTCACATGCAGCACTGATTGATACGCTTCAAATATTGTATGCCTCATACACGAAAAGTCCTATTGTATCAGTTAGACTCTTAAATTTCAGGATTACCGTTTTGGGCGAAGTAGGACATCCCGGTCAATTAACTTTTTCAACTCCTAACGTAGATATTTATCAAGCCATAGGTAAGGCGGGTGACATCACACCTTACGGCAGAAGATCTGATGTGCTCTTAATCCGCCAAACAGATTCAACGAGATTGGTACATCGAATTGATTTAACAGACCCAAAGGTTATTAGCAGTTCAACCTTTCAGTTGCAATCGGGAGATTTAATATACGTTGAAGCCAACCAGACCAAGAAGAATACGAGCAGTTTAACATTTCAATTATATCCATTAATAACCAGTGGAGTCACACTGATAGTTGCTTTAATGGGAATAGCAGGAAGACTCTAAAAATCATTAGAACATGGAACAAAATCCACTCAATCCTGGACATGTTTACCAACAATCGGAATCCAAACTAGGAAAAAGCAGCGCGCTCAATCCATATGATATTGTTAGGAAGGTAATTTTACCTTTTTGGCCCATTTATGCAATATCCCTTGTCATTGCTTTTTTTGCAGCCAGAGTATACATTCGTTACCAAATTCCTGTTTATCAAGTCTTTGGGAAAGTCCTTTTGAAAGAAAATGGCGGCGCAGAAGGGGCAATCCTCAAAGAATTTGACATTTTTGCAGCTCAAAAATCAGTAGACAACGAGATAGAAATAATTCGTTCTTCTGATATCACCAACAAGGTTGCTCGCAATCTTAACACATATATTTCTATTCGTCAAGAAGGCAAGGTTAGGACCAATGTTATGCCTTTTCATTTTGCTATTAATTTTGAGGCACTGGATGAGGACTCAATTAATCCTGCAAGCAATTTGGAACTTGTATTCAACTCTGATAGAAAGTCGTTCACCATTTCTGGCACAAAATACCCACTCAAAGATCAAATTATTACAATCAATGGAACATCGTATCAATTGACAGTAGATCAACTTCTTGCATCTCAAGTCAATTTCAACACGCCTTATTATCTATCGATTAGGGACATTAAATCTGAAACTGCGCGAATTTCTAATTCGGTTACCGCAGCTCAAGTAGGTAAAAAAACAACCATCATCGCAATTACTTACAGCGACCAGAACGTAGAAAATGCACAAAGAGTTTTAAATGAAGTTGTAGACGTATATACAAATTCATCGGTAGCTGATAAACGTCGTTCAGCTCAATTTTCCCTTGATTTTATTGATCAAAGACTTAGACTCATAAATGGAGAATTAGATAGTGTTGAAAGGAACATTGAACAATACAAATCGGCTAATGGAATATTTGATATTAGTTCTCAAGCTACTTTGTATTTGTCCTCTGTAAAGGAAACAGATCAAAAGATTGCAGAACTAGATTTGCAATTATCTGTATTGGCCGATATTGAAAATTATATCAATCAGAAACAGAATACAACAGGTACGGTTCCATCAGTTATGGGTTTCAATGAACCCTTATTAAGTGCTTTATTGAGTAAATTATACGATTTAGAAACCGATTTAAGTAAAAGAAAGAAGATTTCAGGGTACCAAGATGAAACCTATGTTACACTCGAAGAGGAAATCATAAAAACCAAACGCAGTATTAAAGAAAATATTCGAAACATCAGATCAAATCTGAACATAGCCAAAATAAATTACACCCAACAGTCGGGAGAGAAAAACGGATTGTTAAGTGCAATTCCAGCCAAGGAGCGCACGTTAGTAGACATATCAAGGCAACAATCGATAAAAAATGAGATATATACTTACCTTTTAGAAAAAAGAGAGGAGTCGGCAATTTCATTTGCCGCTACTGTTTCAGATATTAGAATCATAGAGAAGGCATTTGGTGGGTCACAAATTGCGCCTAAACCCTCAATGAATTACGTATTTGCATTTAGTATTAGTTTTATTATTCCGTTTTTAATCGTTTATTGGTGGGTACTATTAAATCCAAAAATCAAATTTAGAGAAGATATTGAGTCATTAACTGAGATTCCCATTATTGGTGAAATCATGTATGACAATCAAAAACGAACCATTATTGTGGGCATTAAGGATAGAGGAATCATAGCTGAATCGGTTAGGAGCATCCGAACAAAAATTTCCAATTTCCGTTGGCAAAAAAAGAAATCGGTTCATACCATTCTTGTTTCATCATCTGTTCCTGGGGAAGGTAAAACATTTGTTAGTATTAACTTGGGAATCAGTTTTAGTTTATCTAGTCAAAAAGTGGTTTTAATTGGTGCGGACATGCGCAAACCAACACTGCATAAGCCTTTTAATTTACAAGCGCGAAATGGACTAAGTTCTTACTTGTCTGGAGCAAATGATTTAGATTCCATAATATATCCTACAGAATATGATGGACTGTCAATCATACCTTCTGGTGTGATTCCACCAAATCCAACGGAACTCTTTGAATCAGACCAAATGGAGGTATTCTTTGCAGAATTAAAGAAACGATTTGATATTATTCTTATTGATACTCCTCCTTTAGGACTGGTTTCTGATGCAGAATTAATTGCCAAATTCGTCGATATGAGCATTTTTGTGGTTCGGCAGAATAAAACACATAAAGATGCAATTGTAGAGGTCATTGAAAAAGCAAGAAAAACCGGATTGTTTCCAAATATCTCATTAATATTCAATGGTCTAAAACCAACAGGGATAGGTAGGTACGCTTATTATGGTTACGGTGGTTATGGTTATAGCGGATATGGTTATGGAGGATATAACTATGGTTATGGATATTATGGAAGTGGTGTAAAGAAAACGGGATATGGTTATTTTTTAAAGAAGATTTTCAAATAATATTTTGACTACAAATGAATTAAAATTAGCCATTATTGGAGGTGATTACCCTCCTTCAAACTCTCCAAGAGCAATTCGAATTTTTAATCTAGTTTCTGGTTTAGCTCCTTATTTTGGGAGTATTAATGTTTATTTGCCACAGGCACCATTAAATCAAACAAAGAGCGAAATAAATGTTAATTTTTATTCATTTGGACGAAATACAAAATTTATTTTTAGTGGCAAGATAGGTAGGATACTTTTAAGAATATTTAATTTGATATTTGACTATCCAGATATAAAAATATTCTTTTGGCTTAGGAATTTTCGACATATATTAGATTCTGATGTAATACTTACTATTGGTGTTCCCCATTCAATTCATTGGGGAATAAATAACTTACTTAGATCAAACAATAAGCAGATTTATTGGATAGCAGAATCTAGCGATCCTTTCTTTACTAAAGGTATGGATATTTTCCCCAAACCATTTTATTTTCGATTTTTAGAGAGATCCTTTTTAAAGAGAGTTGATAAAGTTATTGTTCCGTTTGAGGGAGCAATAACAGCATATCCGAGTTTTGCTAGGTCCAAATTTCGAGTTATTCCACAAGGGTTTGACGGTAAGTATATTAGTAGTTTTCAGAAAGAAAATGTAAATAATGCTATTTTCACTTTTGGCTATGCTGGTACTTTGTATAAATTTGGAAGAAATCCTTCAGGATTTTTGAAAAAGGTTATAACGTCTAAAATGAATTTTAGATTTTATTTAATTGTAAATAATCTAGATTTAATACCCTCTGAGTGTTTTAGTGACGAGCGATTTATCATTCAAAATTTAATGCCTCGAGTAGATGTTTATGGATTATTGGCAGGCATGGATTGTATTTTGAACTTTGAGAATCATTCAAAAACACAAAGCCCTTCGAAGATAATTGAATATTCTTTTTTGGGACGACCTATATTTACTGTGAATTTGGATACGGATGGTGATTTGCTCGTTGATGAATTAATCTCAGGAACTCGCGAACCACTTGCCATAAATAGTTCCGAATATGATAGTAGGCTAATCATTGAAAAATATATATCTGTATTCAATAAGTAATGAGCATTAACTCATTTTTACTTTTGTTAATTTGGCCTTTTGCTTCATTTTTGTCCTTATTCAGGGGTAAAATTGATATTGAGTTTCGAAATGTTTTTTGGTTCTTGTGTGTATTCTTCGGTTTTGGATTTGTATTGAAAGGGGATGTAGGTGACAGTTATAGATATGCTGAGGAATTAAAAGAAATCCATTTCAAAATAAAATTAGGCTTTAGTTTTGTTGATTTATTAAGTCTTATATATACTCAGTATGCTGATCCATTTAGCCCAATAGTAACATTCATAATTGCTTACTTTACTCCAGACCACCGCTTTTTATTTGGCATTTATGCTTTGTTCTTTGGTTATTTTTACTCGAGTAATATTTTTATTGTTCTAAATAATTTAAATAATAAAATATCAACAAAATTAAAATATTTAGTATTTGCATATTTATTACTTATTCTCCCAATTTGGGAAATAAATGGTGTAAGAATGTGGACGGGCTTTCATGCGGTTTTTTATGGCCTTCTTAAATCAAAGAATACTCTTTTGGATAAGGCATATGTCATCCTTGTTCCACCTTTCTTTCATTCAAGCTTTTTTATTTTTTCATTAATTTATTTGATTTCTGTTTTGGTACAGAAATATATTTCGTTAAAAATATTAAGAAATATATTTTTATTGACTAGCATTGTTGTATATAGTGGATTTAGATTTACGTTTTCACAAACTGCATTTATTGGAGATTTAGGATCAGGTGGTAGTGAACTCTTAGAAGGTAAAACCTCTGCTTATAATAATGATAATGAAAAAGACATTGAACAATCTAGTTGGTTTTTAAATTGGAGTGCTGAATTTTCAAAACAGGTTAATTTGATTTTATCAATAGGTCTGTTTATTTTTATAAAAACTAATAACAATACTATTTTTGGTGCTATTAATTCGAAAGAATTGTTTATTATCGGGTCAATAATTTCTTTAATAGCGCTTCACCCGAGTATTTCATCTGGTAGGTTTTTAGTTTGGAATACTTTTATCGGATTATACGTTTTCATTAATCAATATAATAGTGGAAAAGGCTTGTTCTACTATTTATTAGAATACTCTATGATTTTCTTTTTATTATTTATTCTAGTAATAAAAATTCGATTTGGATTTGAGTTTTTTAATTATGGATTTTTTTTAGGCAATATGTTCTCTATCTATTTCCTTGGAAATGATATCTCGATGTTAGACTTTTATTATGCATTATTCGGAAAATATAGTTCTTAATTAGACATGTGTGGAATTGGATTGAGTATAATAAATGAGGCAGCAATTAAAACGCGTGCTTCACTTATTGATAGAATTGAACACCGAGGGCCTGATTTTAATAATACGAATGAATTTCATTATAATGTAAAAGAACCTTGCAAACTATTTTCGTTGAGTTTTAGTCATCGTCGGCTGGCTATAACTGATTTTTCTAGTTTAGCAAATCAGCCGTTTATTTTAGATGATCAATATGTTATTCTTTTTAATGGTGCAATATTTAATTATAAGGAATTAAGAAGTATTCTTGAATCAGACGGAGCTATTTTCATTACTGATTCAGATACAGAGGTTATAATTCAAGGTTTTAAATATTATGGTTTAGAGATTTTTAAAAAATTACAAGGAATGTGGTCTATTGTCATTTGGGATAAGCTATGTTCTTCTGTCTATTTCAGCCGAGATCCATTTGGTATAAAACCTTTATTTTACTATCATAAAAGTGATGAGTTTTACTGTTTTTCGGAGGTAAAACAAATTCTTGACACTATTAATTTAAATGTAAATGATGAGACCTTATCTTATTTCTTAAATTATGGTGTGACTAATTTTAGCAATGAAACATTGTTTGAGGGAGTATTTGAGTTTCATCCTGGTTTTATATATGAGTTTAATTTAACTAATCAAGAATTAGATAAAAAAGAGAAATTGAGCTTTGAGAATATTTCTATTGGGGATGATTACAGTAGTAGTTTGAATCAATCTTTGTCATCAGCATTTAATTCTACAGTACCTTTTTCCTTATCAGTCAGTGGGGGATTAGATTCAAGTATACTTGCTTATTTAAGTACTCAAGCATCCAATAAACCGTTTAATAAGAATGTATATACCGCTGTTTCCGGTGATTCAAATAACTCGGAGGAAGCATGGGCTGAAACAATCGCGAAGGAGTTAGGTTATAATCTTGTGAAAGTAGAAACGGATTTTACTGAGTTTAAAGATTGTCTTCCACTGATTGTATATCATCTCGAAACACCTACTCAATCCATGAGTGCATATTTCAATTATTTTGTTTATCAATCCATGAAAAAAGACGGCGTGAAAATGTCTTTTTGTGGGCAAGGTGCTGATGAATTATTTGGTGGATATGGACAATTTCATTTTGCTCGATATTTTAAGATTTTACCAGGGTTTATTACAAATAAATTAGATACTCTGTTGAGTTATTATTGGCGTCCTAAATCTCATACCATTTTAAAGAAGAATAACTCAAATAAAATAGAGCATTTTTTTAGAAGGGTAAGGAAACCATTTTTCAATTTGAATTCTCTAATAGATTACTTTATTATGTCAGATCCTTTGCCAAGATATCTACATTGGGAGGATAGACTGTCAATGGCACATTCAATAGAATCAAGAGTCCCTTTTCTGCAACAGACTATTTATTCAATAGCAAAGAATATACCATGGGAACTTCGATATAACCAAGGATTTACCAAGTTTATACTAAGGAGAACATATAAGGACAAAATTTCTGATAGAATATTATTTCGGACAGATAAAAAAGGTTTTGCAAATTCAGAACAATTCTGGATTATGTCAAAATACACGGAAGAATTCAGAGAATTACTCTTAGAAAATTTGAAATATTTGAGTGATTATATTCATCCAGAATTAGCTTTAAAAGGTTATGATAAAATGATTTTAAACAAAAAGTACGATCCAATTTATTGGAGAATTATCCAATTAGGAATATGGTATCGAACATTTATTAATAAACAACTAATCTAATTTTGAAAATAAACCATATTGTATTTGAATCAGACGATTGGGGAAGCTTGAGGCTAGAGAATCCTAATACTCTCAATAAACTTCAAGAAGCTAACATACCTACTCATACCTGCGGAGCAGGTTTCTTTAATGAATTTGATACCTTGGAGTCATCGGAGGATATTAAATTGCTATCTGAAGTTTTGTGTCAACACAGTAATAATCAAAGCACGCCTAAATTTACTTTTCTACAACTGACGTCAAATCCAGATTTTGATAAAATTAGAGAATCAAATTTCACAATATATTCTAATCATTCAATTGAAGTTGATTATGAGAATTATGGTGATTCAAATTATCTCAACAATTTAAAGGATTTAGTTAATAAGAATTTAATTTCTTTAGAGTTCCATGGTCGTGAGCATCTGAATGTACCAGTTTGGATGAGGTATCTTAAACAACAAGACGAGCAAACCCTTAGTGCATTTGATTTAAAATACTGGGGTTATGACAACAGCAATAAATACTCTGTGTTTTATAATTCAGCTTATGATGTAGAGTTTCAAGAGGATATTCCAAGTTATATTGACATTTTAGTAGATGGGATTGAGAAATTCAAAGAGCTTTTTGGGATTCAGCCTATTTATTTTGTTCCTCCAACAGGCGGTATGAATTCAGCGTATCTAAAGCCTTTAGCCGAGAATGGAATAAAGTTGGTGCATTCTGCTCGAATTCATATAGATAGTTTGGGAGAAGGTAAAAAGAAGAAGCTCTTCAGAATTCCAGGATCAAAGAATAAATTCGGACAGAGATTTATCAAAAGAAACTGCTTTTTTGAGCCGGCTGATAACTCTAGAGACTGGGTTACATCTTGTTTGTCTGAAATTGAACATGCGTTTAAGTATGATCAACCCGCTGTAATTTCTACACATAGAGTAAATTATGTAGGGAGGATTAGTAAGGACAATAGACAAAATGGTTTGGATAAATTATCTGAATTATTGATTGAAATTAATAAAAGATGGCCTGAGGTCAATTTTGTTCATACAAAAGATTTATTCCAATACTATGAAAATAGACAATGGAATTTGAAACAATTAATGGGAATCATTAAATAGATTGACTAAACCTTTAATTGTTTTTCAGTCAGATGATTGGGGTTCTCAAAGAATTCCTCGAAACGTAGATTCTAGAATCAAGTTAGATTATCAAAATGAATTTATTCAATATGACACGTTAGAAGATCATACTGATTTAGAATACCTGAAGGATGCAATAGAGAGTCTAAATGTTCAATTTACATTAAATATTGTTTCAGGAAATCCTCATTTTGAAAAAATAAAGGAAAATAACTTCCATGAGTATTATGTTAAGGATTTAAATGAGAGTTATTTATACTATGGATTTAATCAAAATTTAATAAATGAACACTGGATCAAAATTTTAAATTCAGATGTTTTTGATTTACAATTTCACAGTAGAGAACATGTAAATTCTACATTGTGGTTGAAAGCACTTCAGAATAATGATTCATTAGCAAAAGCGGCATTTGATTTGGGTTTCTGGGGACTTTCAACTGATTACACAAAGAAAAAAAAGAAAAGTTTCATGGCTACCTGGGATGAAAATCCAAATGAGACACATCAATTAAATTTTGTTGAGGGGTTAAAGTTGTTTCAAGAGTATTTCAAAATTCAACCGTTTTCATTCGCACCGAATAATTATATTTTTCCGATAGGTAATTTAAATTTTTTGGAGAACCACGGAATTAAATCTATCCAAGGTAGAGAGTATTTAATTCAACCCCAATTCAGTCAGATTCTTAAGTATAGAAAAAAAGTCCCAAGAAAAATGGGTGGTACAGAAAAAGGGTCCAAGAATTTGATTTCCATTGTAAGAAATGTTCAATTTGAGCCATCGAAAGACCTGTTTTCACTCCATCAAAATCGTGTATTTACCCCTCAGATTGAGTCAGCATCCAAACAAATTGAAACAGCAATAAAACAAGGATTACCCGTTGTAATTGATACGCACAGAGTCAATTACGTGGGGGGAAGAAGTGAGAAGAATCGAGAATACGGATTTGCACAACTTAAAGAATTGGTTGGGAGAATTCATTATAATTACCCTGATGCCGAATTTATTTCAACCTCTGAATTAACAAATAGATTAAATGCGATTTATCAATAAATATTTAAGAAATTTAGCTCCATATAAAGTAGCATCACATAAAATTTGGGAAGTAGAACCAATCGAGAGAACTCAAATTTTGAAGTTAGATTGGAATGAAGCCACAGTTCCGCCCTCGCCAAATGTACAAAACAGACTTCGTCAAGTTATTGAGCAAACAGACACTTATTTTTTATACCCTAGCACACACAACAAGAAAATATTAGGATTATTATCTGCCTATACCGGACTTTCGGAGGGTAAGATCCAATATTTTGCGAGTTCGGATGCTGCACATGAATATCTTGTGAGAACGTATGTTTCAGCGGGTGATCCCATATTAATTTTAGGACCAACCTATGATAATTTTAGATTGTCAAGTGAAACTCAAGGCGCTACAATTTATTATCATGATTTAGATGATGGATTTGTTTGGAATTTAACTTCGTTAATTAATACTATAAATAGAGTAAGACCATCGTTACTATATATATGTAACCCAAACAATCCTACGGGTAATCTAATTCCCAGAACGGATATTGAAAAGCTTCTTAGCGAATACCCAGATGTAGTAATATTGATAGATGAGGCCTACTTCGAATTTAGCGGTGGAACGGTAATGGATTTGGTGGACCAGTATCAGAATTTATTTGTATCGAGAACATTTTCAAAGGCGTTTGCAATTGCGAATTTTAGGGCAGGGTATATTCTGTCGCACGAAGAAAACATAGCTCAAATATCTAAAATAAAGAATCCTAAGAATTTCACCACTTTTACTCAAGAGGCTGTAATTGGTGTTCTGGAGGATATTGATTATATGAAGAATTTTGTTGCGGAGGTGAATTCGGCAAAGGAATATTTCTCGGAGAAATTGAATGAATTGAATTCAGTTTCTCGGGTTTATAAAAGTGCTGGTAATTTTGTTTTAGTTCAGTTCAATTCTGTTGAAATTAAGAATCAGCTCTTTGAATACTTGTCAAATCAAAATATTTATACTCGAAATTTAACTCATCATCCTAATTTGGAGAAGTGCTTAAGGGTAACCATTGGTACGATGATTCAAATGGAGCGTGTAGTAAATTCGATGATTCAATTTGAAGCACAATAAAGTTACTATTTTTGATTTTTGTGAAACATTAGTTGATATACAGTCGGCAGATGCATTTGTGGATTTCGTTATGTCTGATAGAGAAGTTCCTAATAATTTTTTTCGTGTTTCTTATTTCAAATTTGTCAAATTACTTGTATGGTTAAGATTTTTTGCCATTCTGAAGTTGATCATTCGAGATAATAGTTTGGAGAAAGCGATGAGGTTATACTCACTTAAAGGATTAACGAAACAATATTTAGAAAGTAAGACCGATAAATTTATAGTCAAACTGAATGATTTAAGAATTATTCCAATTTGGAATATTTTACAGAATAGTTTGGATAGTGAAGATTCTGTGATTATCTGTTCCGGGGGATATGATATCTATTTAAAAAATATGTTCTTGGGTATGGATGTCAGTTTAGAATGTACGGAGTTTTCCTATAAGGAAAATCGATTTACAGGATTTTGGAAAGGAACTGATTGTTTGGGTAGTGAAAAAAGTAGAAGGCTGGAGAAGTTAAAACGTCCCCAAGAAGCTAAAGAAATAACAGTTTACACAGATTCGTCGACAGATTTACCGCTGTTGAAATTGGCCACGAAAGGAGTAGTAGTGGGTAAAGGTAATTGTCCTAAATGGGCAATGGAATTTGATTATTTGAAATGGGCATGAGAGATTTAAGATATTTTGGAGTTATAGGTTTTGAAGTGGGTTTGATTTTTGCAAAGATCAAAAATTTCATCTTGTATAATTGGAACAGTGATATAAAATACCTTACAAAAAGATTTGAATATGCACATAATTATTCATTAAATATTAGTAAACCTAGATCCTTAAATGAAAAATTACAGTGGCTAAAATTAAATGATAAGAGGCAAATTTTGGTTCAGCATGCAGACAAATTAGCTGTAAGAGATTATGTGCGCAATCAATTTGGAGAAGACTATTTAATTCCGCTTTTTAATGTATTTAAGAGTTACAAGGAAATCAAAATAGAGAATCTTCCAGATGAACCTTTTATTATAAAAACCACGCATGATTCTGGTAATTTTCATATTGTAAAAGATAAATTTCAGGCGAATTGGAATATAATTAAAGCAGACATGCACTGGGCATTAAGGAGAAATTATTATTGGATAGATAGAGAGTGGCAGTATGGGGAAATTGAACCTAAGATTATCGTTGAAAAATTGCTTCAAGATGAAGGTAAGATACCCAATGATTATAAATTCAATTGTTTTAACGGTAAAGTTGAATTTATTTATGTAAGTGTAGATAGAGAAGGAATCAATAAAAGAAATATTTATTCTAGAGATTGGGAACCACTTTTATTTACATGGGCAAAAAAATACAAGAACCATAAAGAGCTAAGAGGACCTGAGATTGAGCCTCCATTGAATTTTGAGAGAATGATAGAAATTGCGGAAAAGGTTGCTGAAAATTATGATTATGTGAGGGTAGACTTGTACAACATCAATGGTCATATTTACTTCGGTGAGATAACCCATTGTCATGGCGGTGGTTTTGATCAGATTCAACCTGAGGATTGGGATTTTAGATTGGGCGAGAAATTGAAAATTGGAACAAGGTAAGAGTATCACCATAGTATTTACCAGTCTTCAAATGACTGGAATTGTAAAGAGCTTGGTAGAGTTAACAAATACATTTGTGGCTATGGGTGTTCATGTGGAAGTGATTTGTATTTATAGATTTCCTCATTTCTTTAACTTGCCACATTCTGTTAGAATAAGTGAACCCAATTTTCTTTATAATCCTAAAAATAAAATCAGCTCATATTTTAAAATCATTCAATTTCTAAGGAAATCATTTAAGAATTCAGAGAATAGTACCATTCTTTCTTATCACGAATATGCTAATTATTTGGTGTTGCTTTCTGCTTTTGGATTAAAAAAGCGCGTCTTTATTTCGGATAGAGCAAGTCCATACAGGAAAATATCACCTCCAGCGGGATGGTTTAGAAAAATAACCTACCATTGGGCTGCTGGAATCATTGCGCAAACTGAGGAAGCTAGATTCATTCAACAAAAAGAGTTTTCCAGAGTTCCAATTAGGGTGATTCCTAATATTTTATTTGACGTTGAGAAATTAGTTCAACGAAGTTTAGGTGAAAATAAAATAAAGAGAATAGTTTGGGCTGGCAGATATGAGGCTTTGAAAGGTGTTGAAGATATTATCAATGCATTCGATGCAATAAAAGATGACAATTGGGAGTTGGTGTTGATTGGTAAACAGGAAGGTGAATATTATAAAACTATTGAATCATTACTAAGTAGAATATCGAATCCTAGAATCATTCAAATAAATTCGACTCCAAACATCACCGAATATTTGTTGAAGTCGGAAATTTTTGCATTTCCAAGTTATTCTGAGGGATTTCCTAATGCCTTGTTAGAAGCAATGGCTTGCGGATGTGCATGTGTTGCCTATGATTGTAAAACAGGCCCTTCGGAGATTATTGAAAATGGGGTGGATGGTATTTTAATCCCTGTAGGTGATATAAATGAATTTAGTATAAAACTAAAAGGGCTAATAGAATCAGATAATTTGAGGGGTGATTTGAGGAGTGCTGCAATTCAAAATATTAGAAGATTTTCTCCAAATAAATTGGGCCTTGAATATCATAATTTTTTATTCAGTTGAGTAATAAAATTAAATCAATATTATTTATTTCAGCTTTTGGGAAAGTGACTGAGGAATACAGTAATGACCGTGTTTGTACGTTATATGATAACTTTGAAACTGAAAATAAGTCTATAGTTATTACGGACTTTGATCATTTGAAAAAGTCCAAGAGATCGGGTAATTTTCAATTGAGAAACGCTCATTATTTACCTGTTCCTCAATACAAATCTAATATTAGCTTAGGAAGGATTATCAGTCATTGGATTTTTGCTTTTAGATTAAAAGGTTATCTTTATTCGCTCGAGCAAAAACCTGAAGTAATTTATTGTTTGGTACCAACGCCTTCAAGTTGTTTGATAGCAGGTCAGTTTGCTAAAAAGCATGGAATATTTTTTGTAACAGATGTTATTGATGTATGGCCAGACGGACTATTTCCGGTAAAGCCAATATTTAATTATCTTAAGACTCTTTTATATCCCTGGAGAATATTATTCAATCAATCTTTGCGTTATTCTGATTTGATATTTGCAGCAAATTCTAACTATGCTAAAATAGCAAAGACAGCAGTTCATGGTAAAGTCAAAGTTAATAGGGCATTTCTCGGTTCGAGTTCGACTAGTACGATAGTGAAATCACAGGATAATAGCCATACAGATTTAATTAAAATTTGTTATGGTGGAAGTTTAGGAAATATTTATGATTTTGATTTAATGTTTGATGGAATTAATCAAGCTACACAAAAAGGACATAATATTGAATTTTGGATAATTGGGGGTGGAGATTTGGAATCTGAGTTAATTGAGAAATCAAGATTATATACCAATTTCCGAACCATTATAACTGGTAAAATATCTTATGATCATTACTTGGCGAAAATGTCTGAATGTCAAATTGGTCTAAATTTATTCAAACCGAATGAGTTGGTTAGCATGAGTTACAAGTTATACGATTATTTAGCCTGCAATCTTTATGTATTTAATACCCTTCAGGGTGATGCAGAAGAAATTTTGCATGAGTTTGGAGTTGGTTCACAGGTTAATATAGTTAATTTTGCAACATTATTGATTGATTACCTTGAGCGCAAGGATTTTCCGGAGTTAGAGAAGTTTAGAAAAGTGAATGAGCAGTTAAACACCGTAACAATTGCGAAAAATATAGAGAACTTAATTAGCTATGAAAAAAATATCTTACAATCCTGTTAAATTTAATTTTAAAGAAATTTTAGAAGGAGTAATTAATGAAGGTGAATTACAAAATCTAAATCAAAATATTGATGTTTTAAAGAGAGAAAATGACCAATCAACTGTTTATCATAAAAAATATTACGATTGGGCATACACTGATGAATTTCAATCTCTATATAGAGATTTTATTGAGCAAAATATTAAACCTCTATACGGTGAGAAAATTGTCTATCAAAAGATACCTACTTTTAGAATTGCTTTCCAAAATAACATAGCAGTTGGCGAGTTCCATAAAGATAAGGCCTATAGAAATATTGAATGGGCGGAAAAGGTACAGGAAGATAATTTCTTTTTACCCTTTACTGATGCTTTTGATACCAATACCATTTGGGTTGAAACTGTAGAAGATAAAGGGGATTTTTACGCTATGGATTGTAAGTTTGGCGAATGTATTCAATGGGATGGTAGCAATTTAACGCATGGAAATAAAATCAATTCCACCGGCAAGACAAGAGTGAGTGTTGATTTTCGTGTGATGCCTTATTCACGGTATGAACCAAGCAATCATGGTTCAATAAATATGAAGATTAAATTTGAAATTGGCGGTTATTACGAATTGATATAAGTTGTATAAAATAGTCAAATCTACATTTGATCGGTTATTAGCATTACTGTTATTGCTGTTGTTGTTTCCGTTGCTTGTTTTATTGGTTTTGTTTTTAGGTGTGTTCAAACAAGAACGACCTGGTAAGAATGGTATCATTTTTACCATTTACAAAGTTCGCACCATGGTAAAAGAAATAGAGAGAGATGGTGTAAAGTTAAGTGATGCTGAAAGAATGACTAAAGTAGGTAGATGGGTTAGAAAATTGTCATTAGATGAACTCCCGCAACTATGGAACGTTCTGAAAGGAGATATGTCCTTTATTGGCCCCAGACCCTTATTACCTAAATATCTGCCACTATATAACCAAGAACAAAAAAAGCGTCATAATGTGAGACCTGGTATAACGGGTTGGGCACAAGTAAACGGCAGAAACCTAATCAGTTGGTCAGAAAAGTTTAACTTTGATTTGTATTATGTGAATCATATATCCTTTTTGTTAGATATGAAGATATTAATCATGACAATCAATAAAGTGATAAAACGAGAAGGAATTAATTCGGGAGAGAATATTACAATGGGAGAGTTTAAAGGGAATTTAGATGATTAAATCTAGTTTTGCTATTTATGGTGCTAGTGGATTTGGAAGGGAGGTTTTTTGTTATCTTCGAGAGAATCAAGCTAGAATTAATCAACCTTGGGATTTTATAGGATTTTTTGATGATGGTACACCTATAAATACGGGATACTTAAAATATGGAAGTATTTTGGGAGGAATAGAAATACTGAATAATTGGAGCGAAGAATTAAATGTAATTATTGCAATTTCTAATCCTGAAATTAGAAGTTTCATTTATTCTAAAATAATAAATGATAAAATAAAATTTCCGAATTTAATAAATTCCGATGTAATAATCTTCGATAAAGATATTAATCACTTTGGAAAGGGAAATATAATCTTTTCTAAATGTAACTTCAGTGTCGATACTTATGTAGGCGATTTTAATATTTTCAACGGGTCAATTAGTATTGGTCACGATTCGATGATTGGAAGTTATAACTCATTTATGCCGGGTTCAAAGGTTTCGGGAATGGTTAAAATTGGAAACGGCAATCAATTTGGAATGAATAGTACGATGATCCAGGGGATTTCCATTGGAAACAAGAATGTAATAGCCCCAAATACGTTTTTAACAAAAAGTATAGGTGATCAAGGTACTTATTACAGTGCAATCTTAAAAAAATTATAAATATGGATTTAAATAGTTTTATTAAAAACATGGCCGATCAATTCGATGAATTAAATGGTTTGGAATTATCTGAGAGTACGAATTTTAAAACTCTAGAAGATTATTCATCATTAACAGCTTTAAATATTATTAGCATGATAGATGATGAATATGGTGTTTATTTAAAAGGTGATGACATTCGAAATTCAAATTCAATTTTGGACTTGTTTGAAATTGTAAAAGTAAAAAGTCAAGGTTGATTAATTATAGTCAGTTTATAAATAAAACTGCTTTAATAACTGGTTCTAGTTCTGGAATTGGAAAAGATTTGGCTATTGTCTTATCTAAACTTGGTTGCAGAATAATTTTACATGGCACAAACGAGATAAAATTGACAGAAGTTAATAAACTACTAGAAGGTCATGATAATCAAATATTACAATTAAATTTTAATGATGAATTAAATTTTAATTCTATCCTAAAAGAATTGCCCAACATTGATTTCTTTGTAAATTGTTCAGGGGCAACTCATTCTACAACTCTGAGAAATTTAAATTTTGAAAAGTCGAAAGTAATTTTCAATGTCAATTTATTTAGTCCAATTGACTTTTTAACGGCGTTAGTCAAAGGAAATAAAATTAACACTGAAGGGAGTGTAGTATTTATTACTTCTATTGCAGGTAAAACAAGGTTTTCAATTGGTAATTTGATTTATGGTATGAGCAAAGCCGCAGTCGAAGGATTTAGCGCATGGTGTGCACCAGAATTGGCGAAAAATAAAATTAGAGTTAATTGTATTGCCCCTGGTTTAATTGAAACAGGTTTCAGCAATGGAACCGTGATATCTGAGGAACAGTATAAATTGCACGCAGACGATTATCCATTGGGGCGAATAGGAATGTCAGATGACGTGATTGGCGCCATATTATTTTATCTTTCTGAAAATTCAAAGTGGGTTACAGGTACTTCTATTAATGTTGACGGTGGCATTTCATTAATCTAACATTGGAAGAAAAATATATATTTATTATTGGTGGACAGCACTTAGAGGTTAATAAAGTAATTAACCTTTTATCTAATGCTCATTTTAAGATTCATTATTATACCAATTATTTCTCAAGCGATTTATTTGAAATTAGTAAAAAAAGTAACGTTGAAATATTTGAAATTGATTGTTACGAAAATATGGTAGTAAATCATTTTTATTTAGGAGGTATCTTTTTGAATCGAGTTCCAGAAAACTTGAGCCACAGTAGTTTTTTAGGTATTACCAGTGTTGAAATACGGAATTGTATTAATGAAAATATGTTTTTTCATTTGGGTTTTATGAAGTCAATCTTAAAACAGAAAAAGACAAAATATTTGCGTAGAATATTTTTTGTAAAATTTGATTTTAACAGACCTAATTTCAATAATATCCTTGAAAATATATATAAGGTTTTAATATCGTTTGCTAAGTTAGAATTTGATCCCATTGGAGTAAGATTAAATCAAGTGAATTTGGATTCTGAATCACTTTATTTTGGTAAAGTATTAAGAGAGATTTTATTAGGGGATTTAAATAGTACTGACTCTAAATAAATATTTTTCAATAATGGCGTTTTCTGAGATAAAGAACATAAAGATTAAAGCTATTGCGGCTTGTGTTCCAGAAGGTATAGTTGATAATTCTGAATTTTTTGATAAAACGGATTTTGATAAATTTGTGAAAAATGTTGGTGTTACTCAACGTCATGTTGTTGATAATAATCAATGTACTTCTGATTTGTGTTATAAGTCAGCAATAAAAATTTTTAATGATTTAGTAATAGACCGAAGTGATATTGAGATTTTAATTTTTGTATCTCATACCGCAGACTACAAACTTCCTTCTACTGCCTGTATTTTACAGGATAAATTGGGTCTTTCTACTTCAACAATTGCTTTTGATGTCACCTTGGGTTGTTCGGGATTTCCTTATGGGTTACAGATTATTTCAAGTTTAATGTTATCAACTGGAATCAGGAAAGGTCTTTTATTAGTTGGAAATACTCAATCTAAATATACAACTTCAACCGATATGAGTGTATTTCCGTTATTTGCTGATGCGGGATCAGCAATTTTGTTGGAGTATGATCAAAATGCTTTGCCTTTGTATTTCAATTTAGGCACGGATGGTTCATCTTTTGCTGATATTATTGTACCAGATGGGGGAGCAAGGAATCCTGTTACATTCTCCTCTTTTGATATAGAGGAGGATGATGATGGCAACCGACGAAGCAGACTTCATGAAAGACTTAATGGAATGAACGTTTATAGCTTTGGAATTAGTACAGCACCAAGATCAATAAAGAATCTTATAGAGAAATATAATATTGATTTTAATAATATAGATTACTTTCTTATACATCAAGCAAATAAAATGATGATTGAAAAGATTGCGAAAAAATTAGGTGTTAGCTTATCTAAAGTCCCTGTGAATATTCAAAAATTTGGCAATACTAGCGGTGCAACAATTCCACTTCTTGTTGTAACTGAAATTGACAAAACTCGTTTATTGAATAAGCAATTTATTGCATGTGGATTTGGAGTTGGTTTGTCTTGGGGTAGTGTTTACTTTAGTTTGGATAAAGAATGTCTAATCTGTGATCTTCAAGTATTGTTGAAAACTGAAAATTATGTTAGTTAATAAGAAAAAGGTCTTGGTAGTTGGTGGTCGCGGTAATATTGGATCATCAATAATTGATGAATTAATAGATAATAAATATCAGATTTATTCTACAAGTACATCAAAATTTGATTCAATTCCTGTTAACGACTCTTTAATACTTATAAATGAAATAACTTTAGATAAAGTTGAAAATTGTATTGCTGAAATAGAAATGGTTGATGCAGTAATATTTAGTCAAGGAATTAATGATAAATCACCGGTTAAATTTTTAAGTACTGAAAAATTAAGTGAGGTTTTTAGTGCAAATTTTAATTATACTGTTGAATTTATGCGTTGTCTATTAAAAGCCAAAAAATTAAACAAAGAGGCATCTATTGTTTTTATCTCTTCTATTTCTGCAATTCATTACTCTGTTTCTAATGCTGCCTACAGTGCAAGTAAAGCGGCTTTGGAGGCTTATGCGAATACTTTGGTTCTGGAGTTGGCTCCTCAGCGGATAAGAGTTAATATTATAAGACCTGGACTCTTGGAAGGAAAGATGAAAGATGCTTACGCACTTGATGATTCAATGAATGATTTTATTCAGAAAATTCCATTGAAACGCCTAGGGACTGCTCAAGATGTGGCTAATTTAACCATGTTTTTATTGTCAGATAAATCCTCATGGATGACAGGATCAACAATTGACTTGGATGGGGGAATTAAATTTATATAATGGCTAATTCGCAAATAAATAATGTTAAAATTTCTGGTGTTTCAGCGTGTGTTCCGAAACATATTGAGGAGAACAGTCTAAATAATTTATTTACAGCAGATGAATTAACTAAAGTATGTGAAACAACTGGAATATATAGACGAAGAACTACTGTTGAAGGGGTTACGACCGCGGATTTATGTGTGAAAACTGCAAACCAATTAATATCTGATTTGAAATGGGATAAATCAGATATTGAGGTTCTGGTTTTTGTTACACAGACCCCTGATTTTAGGAACCCCGCTACTTCTTGTATTATTCAGGACAGATTAGGATTAAAAACTTCATGTATGGCTTTGGATGTTTCTTTGGGATGCTCTGGCTATGTATACGGATTATCAATTATTGGGTCATTGATGTCGGCTGGGAAACTAAAGAAAGGTCTTTTACTGGTTGGAGATACTGCAAACCAGACTTCATCTCCTTTAGATAAAAGCAGGGCTTTACTTTTTGGGGATGCTGGTGCTGCAACAGCTTTGGAGTATGATGAAACAGCTGAGCCTATGTTATTTGATTTTGGGACAGATGGATCAGGTTATCAGGCAATTTATACACCGCATAGTGGATTTAGAAACAGGGTTAAACCAGAGTCTTTTGAAATGGTAGATTACGGTGGCGGAGTGGTTAGAGCAAAGGTTCATTCATGGTTGGATGGATTGGAAGTATTTTCATTTGGTATCTCAAGAGCTCCAAAAACGGTGAAAAGTTTATGGGGTTACTTTGGAAAATCCGCTGAAGATTTTGATTATTTCTTATTTCATCAAGCCAACAAGCAAATGAACGAGAAAATTAGGATGAAGTTGGGTCTTCCTGCTGAGAAGGTTCCGTATAATTTGGCTGATTTTGGAAATTGTAGTTCTGCATCGATTCCGTTGTTGATGGTAACTAATCTGAAGAATGAACTAGAAGTAAAATCTTTGAATTTATTGATGTGTGGTTTTGGTGTAGGTCTATCTTGGGGAACGGCATCAATAAGTACAAAGAATATTATCTGTTCTGAATTGGTTGAATATTAATGTATTTTAACAAAAGATATCGCTTTCTAATTTCAATAATAAAAACCATATCTGAGCTGATTGATTTTCGCAAGAAATTTAAGAAGATAGTTTTAAAGCTGATTCATTCTGTACTAATTGTTGATTTTCAACAAATTGGGGATATTGTGGTTTCTAGTGGTTTTATTCGGGATTTAAAAAATCAACATCCTCATCTTGAAATCTCTATTGTTGGTTTACCCTTTTTGAAGGATATCTTAGCAGACGATGACAACTTATCAAATGTAATAAACATCAAAGGTGGTTGGTTCGAGAGATTCAACAGTGTTCGTAAAATTGGAGCACAATATGATTTGGTAATTTGTCCGCGAGGTGATGTAAGGGATATCCTGATGGGAAGGATGTTATCTAAAAAGTATGTTTTAAGTTTTGATTTTTCGGGAGGAGATTTTCTTTTAGATGCTGTAGCTGATGCTGGAGAGATGAGTCATATTTCTCATCGTCAAATACAGCTTGGTAAGTACTTGGGGTTGTATGATGATGATGTAAAGTATTCTTATTTCCTGCCAGTCAAAACATCCCTCGAAAAAAAGAAAGTAGATGAAATAGCTATTCATATTGGTTCGAGCCGAAGATTAAGGCAGTTACCAGAGTTAGAGCTGTTTAAAATTATTGAAGATTTGTTAAGTAGGGGAAAGAAAGTTACTTTTTTTGAAGCTCCAGGTTTAGCTGAAGGAATGTCTGAACGGTTATTGCAGATGTTTGGAGTGAATGATTTTAAAATTTGGAAGGGCAGCTTGAGTAATTTTATTGTTGAACTTTCGAAATTTCAAATTTTGATCACAACTGATAGTGCTCAAGCACATTTAGCTTCGGGTTGGGGACTGAATACGTTAGTGATTTTTGGTCCAAGCAAGATGGAATTTTGTCATCCAATTGGTGATAAAGTATTGAATATTAAAAAGAAAGATGTTGCTTGTTCTCCATGTACACAATACAAATGCCTAAATAAGGAGTACCAATATTGTTACAAAGATATTCATTCACTAGTCATCAAAGAGTTGGATGGCGTGTTATGATATGTTATATTTTATGATATTGTGTGTATAACAAAGGAGTTGTATTTTTGTAATTCAGCTTTGGCATAAGAATTGTTTACAGGCATCTTACTTTATCTTAAAAACTAATTAATGAAATCGAACTTACAATCTAATTTACCTTCTGAACTTGAGAAGCAGGATAGCGGTGAAAAGATTTGGCTATCCTCTCCACATATGAGTGGAAATGAGCAAAAGTACATAAACGAGGCATTTGAATCAAATTGGGTAGCACCGCTGGGCAAGAATATTGACGAGTTTGAGTTACAAGTAGCGAAATATACTGGTACCAAATACGCAGCAGCCCTCACCACCGGTACGGCAGCTTTGCAAATGGCTTTGAGATTAGTGGGGGTTGGTAAAGGAGATTATGTAATATGTCAAAGCTTAACCTTTGTAGCATCTGCGAATTCAATATTGTATAATGGGGCTCAACCCATTTTCGTAGATTCGGAGACAAAAACTTGGGGAATGGATCCTGAGTTATTGGAGAAAGCTATTTTACATTGCGTATCCCTAGAGAAAAAACCAAAAGCCATTGTCCCTGTGCATCTCTATGGAATGCCTGTGAATATGGTGGAGATCATGCGAATAGCTAAAAAGTATCGGATACCTGTGATTGAAGACGCCGCCGAAGCATTAGGTTCTTCCATTAACGGAAAGATGTGTGGTTCGTTTGGTGATTTTGGAATCATAAGTTTTAACGGGAACAAAATTATCACTACCTCAGGCGGTGGAATGCTACTTTCTGATAATCCCAAGAAAATAGAAAAGGCAAAATTTCTTGCCACTCAGGCTCGCGAGAACTTTCCGCATTATCAACACGAGGAAATGGGTTACAATTTCCGGATGAGTAATGTACTTGCAGGAATTGGTAGAGGACAGATGGAAGTACTCGATGAGCGCATTGCAAGTAGAAGAGCTAATTTTAATTTTTATAAAGAGCATTTGGGGAATATCCCGGGTATTACCTTTTTGAAGGAACAAGAAGGAAGCATCAGCAATAGATGGTTGACTATAATTGTTTTAGATCCTAAATTGACTGGTGGAATTGGAAGAGAAGATATTCGTTTGGCTTTAGCCGAAGAGAACATTGAGTCACGCCCATTGTGGAAGCCCATGCATATGCAACCATTATTTGAGAGTGCTCCATATTTTGGTAAGGGTATAGCTATGAAATTATTCAAGCATGGACTTTGCTTGCCAAGTGGAAGTAATTTAACTGAGGTTGAGTTGATGAGGGTGGTGACTAAAATTAAAAGCGTCCTTAACTTAGGATAATAATTTAAATTTGCGAGGAATCAATCCTCAAATGAAAATTTCTTTAATTGCTGCTGTAGGCAGAAATAATGAGTTAGGGGCTAATAATGAGCTCCTTTGGCATATTCCTGAAGATTTTCAATGGTTCAAATCCAAAACCATGGGTAAAACAATGGTGATGGGGAGGAATACGATGTTAAGTTTGAAAAAACCTTTAAAGAATAGAGAAAATTGGGTTTTAACAAGTAGACCAGAAGATATTATTGAAGGGTTTGTGGGGTTTTCAAGTTGGGATTCAATTTTTAAGAAAGCCATTGAATTGAACCTTGAAGAACTCATGATTATTGGTGGGGCGAATATTTATAATCAGGCAATGGAGTTTGCAGATGAGTTGATATTAACTCATGTAGATCAAGAATTTCCTGAAGCTGATGTGTTTTTTCCCAAGATAGATTATTTGAAATGGGAGGATTTTGAACAAAAATCTTCATCTCAAACTGTGGATTCTGATAAATACACTTACCAATTCAGAATTTATCATAAACTTTGAACCAATGAAAATCGGCGTTTTTTCCAAATCAATCAATGATCCAAAACATAGAGATGCGTTGCTTGTTTTGGTAGAAATACTACAACGACGGGGTCATGAAATCTGGACTACTCCATCGTTGGAAGATTTTATTAGAATGAATCATGCAGATGTTTCACCGCTTGTTTTTGATGAAGTTGAAGGAATAGGAAGGCCTATTGACTTTTTATTCAGTATTGGTGGTGACGGCACTGTGCTTGAATCTCTATCAATAGTAAAATCTAGTGAGATCCCCATATTATCTATTAATACTGGTAGATTGGGATTCTTAACGGGTGTTGGTTTAGCCGAATTGGAAGATGCGGTTGAGAGAATAGAGCTTGGTCAATACATTCTTGAGTCAAGGTCACTTCTTACTTTAGAGTCCTCAGAGAAGGTGTTCAATTTCAATTTTGCATTGAATGACTTTGTGATTCATAAGAAAGAGACGTCAAGTATGATTGTGGTTCATGCTTATTTAAATGGAGAGTTTTTGAATTCTTATTGGAGCGATGGATTGATATTGTCAACGCCAACAGGATCAACAGGGTACAGTTTGAGTTGCGGTGGTCCAATTTTGTTTCCTAAGTCAGATAGCTTTGTATTAACTCCCATTGCACCGCATAATTTAAATGTGAGACCAGTTGTCATTCCTGATGATGCTGTTATATCTTTTGAGATTGAAGGTAGGGCTAATTCATATTTGACGAGTTTAGACTCAAGAAGCCAAAGTATTACCAAAGACGTGACTATGGCAGTTAGAAGGGCTGATTTTGTCTTGAAGTTATTGAGATTGAACGACACTAATTTTATGGATAACTTGCGTTCTAAGCTTAATTGGGGTTACGACAGGAGGTCAGAGAATTGAGAAAAATAACAGGAATATTACTTTGCTTGATTGGACAAATAGCTCAAGCTCAGAACTATAACCTTAACACTATAGATCGTCTGGATGTGATGGCTTGGAATGTGGAATGGTTGGGAGATGTGAATAATGGTCCATCAAATGAGCCTATCCAAATGAGCAATGCCATCAAAGTGATTAAGAATTATAATGTTGATGTAATTGGGTTGTGCGAAATTAGTAGTGATCAGGCATGGATAGATTTAACTAAGAGCTTGACAGAGTATTCTGGAGTTAGAAGTACATGGACGCAAACGCAGAAGACGGCACTTTTGTATAAGAAAGATCAGTTTTCGTTGGTTTATCAAAAACATGTGCTAGATAAATATAGTTATGATTTTGCTAGTGGAAGGTTACCATTGGAGGTGTGTTTGAAGACACCAAACAATGATACGTTTTATTTTTGGGTGATTCATTTAAAAGCAAATACTGGAAGTACCAGTGCTAAGGTTGAAGCATACAATAGAAGATATACCGCTGCATTAGCGCTAAAAACACATTGTAAAGGATTTAAGAATGGTGTGATTTTGGGAGATTGGAACGATGATCTTGATCAGAGTATTTTGACAGGTTATAATTCCCCTTTCTTGGGATTTGTAAAAGACACATCATCGTTTGTTTCGGCTACTTTGGCATTAAGTAATCAGGGTAGAAAATCTACAGTTAGTTACAGTGATATGATTGATCATATTGTGCTTTCGGGGGATTTCCGCGGAAGGATTATTGAAGATTCAGTAATGGTTTTGAATCCTGGAAGCTTTATTTCAAGTTATAGTTCATCCACGAGCGATCATTATCCGGTGTTTGTAAAGACAAAATTTCCTGTGAAGAGGAATGCTGACATACGAGAAATACGAGATATTCATTACTATTTTGATGTTGATGGGAAATTAGTTGTAAATGGTAAAGAAGTTATTGGGGCTATTAATTATGATCATTTAGGCAGAGCGAGTGTATTTGAAAATAATGTGTATTTTAGTGACTTGAACCACGGTTTGAACGTGGTTTATATTGAAAATAAACGAATAAGACTAAAAATTGTAAAATGAGAACTTTGAATATCAAGAGATTCCTGCTAGCAATGGCGGGAATTTTTTATTTGGGGCAAAATGGATATGGACAATCCCATTATTTTGATTTGAATCAACCCATCCAAATGAATGGATCAAAAACAACGGTTTATTTGAAAGATTATGTGTTGGATGTTTCGAAGATTGGCTGGATAAAATCAGGAAATTTGCCTTCTGATTTAAAAAAAGTCAACAATAAAGATTACTCTATAATTTGGGCGAAGGGCCAAGATTCATTGGTGATTTCGGCGGTAAAAGGATGCGCCAAAATGGGATTTATTCGCATTGGTTTTACTGATGGAAAGGATATGTATATCCCCGTAAAGACATCCCCCGAGAGGGAAAATAAAGACCCAAATAAGGCGCCAATAGTAATAAGTTCTTCATATACTAAATTGATGCCGGGAGTGAAAAATCCACCGCTGGAGTTGGAGTTTTTCATTAATAGTTCTGTAAAAGTGGGTGTTTTACCTATGTGGGGAAATGAGGTGATTGTTGATTGGAAACTAACACCGAGAGAAAGTGAGAGTGAATATCAGCTGAAAGTAAGGGTTCCTCAGGAAGCAGGTGGAATTCATAAATCATATGTTCGAATTTGGGTTTATAATGAATTTGGAATAGGTAATGATATTCTTGTGCCGTTGGTTGATGGATTTGTGATGAAGGATTTGATGAAGTTTGGAGACCGGAAAGATCCGCAAGGAATGATCATGTACAATATCATGATTGATCGCTTTTTTGATGGAAACAAGGAAAATAACAAGCCGTTGAAACACGATTCGGTACATTGGAAGGTGGATTATTTCGGAGGGGATGTTGCAGGAATAACGCAGAAACTGGAAAGTGGTTATTTTGGGATACTTGGGATTAATTCGTTGTGGATATCGCCCGTAGTGTTGAATCCCTCAGAACCATGGGGGCAATGGCGGAAGCCTCGCACGAAGTTCAGCGGATATCATGGGTATTGGCCTATTTCAAGTACGTTGACAGATCCAAGATATTGCAGCGAGACAGAATTGAAGAAGTTTATTGAAGTATCTCATAAATTTAATAACAATGTTTATTTAGATTATGTGGCCCATCACATTCATCAAAGTCATTCTTTATACAAACAAAGGCCGGATTGGTATACATCGTTGTATTTACCTAACGGGAAGAAAAATACAGAGCTTTGGGATGAACAGAGATTGACCACGTGGTTTGATGATTTTATGCCCACCTTTAACTTTTTCAAACCAGAGGTGGTTGATGCTATGACTGACAGCGCAATTTTTTGGGTTAGGAAGTATGACATTGATGGATTTAGACACGATGCTACGAAACACATTCCCAATGAATATTGGAGAGCATTGACTTATAAGATGAAGTTGGAAACGTCAGGCAAATCAAGGCAGTTATATCAAATTGGTGAAACTTATGGTTCGCCGGAGTTGATAGGATCATATTTGGGAAATGGATTGTTGAATGCGCAATTTGATTTCAATATGTACGATGCGGCAATCAATACATTTAAGTCTGACAGTGGGGGTTGTAAAAGATTGGCAGAAGTTTTAAATGAATCATTGCGCACCTATGGATCTCATCATTTGATGGGGAATATTACCGGTAATCAAGACCGACCTAGGTTTGTATCAAGGGCTGATGGAAGTGTGAAAGATAATGAAGACGGCAAACAAGCAGGCTGGAATAATGACATCCAAATTAAAGATGAAAGGGCATTGCATAAATTGAGGAACTTGTATGCGTTTATGTCTGTAATTCCTGGAATACCAGTAATTTATTATGGCGATGAAATTGGTATGCCTGGAGGAAATGATCCAGATAGTAGAAGAATGATGAGATTTGATTTAACTGAAAAAGAGCAAGAACATTTGAATGTTTTCAGGAATTTGAATCATTTCAGAAAATCATCGGCGGCATTGAATTATGGTGAATGTTTGGTAGAAAATAAGGGGGATGATTTAATTCAGGTTACAAGAATATTTTTCAAAGATGAGGCTGTAGTTTTCTTGATGTATACAGGAAACAGTAAGCAAAGGAGAGATTATATATTGGGTGAGTTTCAATTATCTGTTAACACTGATGGTGAAATCACTCAGGTTGGTGAAAAAAAAGAGATCGTTTACTTTGATAATAAGGTGAATGAAAATGGATTCACTTTGATATATCGCAGACGTTCGAATTAGTCTCGTTTATTGATATTGTTGTGATCAATATCAACATCAATTTCTAGACCGAAGTCACGAGGGTCATTGGCAAATCTGACGGTTGTACGTCGGTTTTGTCTGTGTTGGTATTCTTCGCATTTGACCATGGGTTTTCCTTCGATGTAAACGAAGTCTTTGGGTTCGTATTCTTGATAGATTGCTCCGATAACATTTCCGTCATCATCTAGGTCTACAAGCATTTTCTTGGTTCTACCAGGAATGTAAGGGCTGTATGAAGTCGCATTTTCGTCTTCACATGCGCATTCATTTACGGTTTGGTGTTCACCATAACCTACGGCCACAATTTTCTTGGGGTCGATTTTCCAAGTTTTAATGATATAGTCAACGGCAGAGTCAGCTCTTCGTTTTGAAAGTCTGACGTTATAGTCGTACGGCATACGGCAATCAGTATGTGAACCAAGTTCTACAACCAATTGCGGATATTTCTGCATGATATTGATTACAAAAGAGTCTAATACTCTCTGTGCGTCTGGACGAATTTCTGCTTTATCAAGATCGTAATAAATGGGAAGGGCGTAAGCTTTTTCCATTGCGTCTTTGATGTTGAAATTTGCAATATCTGTGAAATTGGTTTTGAATTCATCTACATTTTCTTTGATGTGACCCAAACCACCTTTTTTCATACGCTCAAAGTATTGTGATTGTCCGACGTTTGTGTTGTTTCTGTCTCTGTCTTGATCAACTGTGATACCAAATTTTTTGGGGTCATTGGTGAATCGTACGGTGGTTCTTCGATTTTGTCTATGTTGATATTCTTCGCATTTCACGAACGGCATTTCGCCGAAATAGGTAATTTCTGTAGAATCGTAATCTTGGTAGATGGTACCAACCACCTTTCCATCGTCATCAAGATCAACAATCATTTTTGCAGTTCTACCTGGGATGTATGGTGTGTAATCTACTTTTAATTCGTCTTCACAATGGCATTCATTAACAAGTTGTGTTTCACCGTATCCTTTTGCAATAATTCTATTGGGTCCGAGGTTCCAACGTTTACGAAGATAATCTACAGCAGAATCTGCGCGCCTTTGTGCGAGTCTTTCGTTGTAGTCATAGGGCATACGGCAGTCTGTATGAGAACCCAATTCACAAATAAGGAATGGGTATTTGAACATAATTTTTATGGCAAAAGAATCAAGGACTTTTTGGGCGTCAGGACGTATGACTGCTTTGTCAAGGTCATAGAAAATTGGTAATGTGAAGATTTGATTCAAAGCATTTTCTATGTTGAACCATTCTATACCTAAACCTTCATCTAAGCGTAATTCTTCAGGTTCGGGTATTGGTTCCTTCATTTTATATACTTTATCGATACAAATGTTATAATAACTTGTATCGATGCGCATGGTAATTCTCTCATTTTGTCGGTGTTGCTTATCATTACAAGCAACAAATGGATTGCCTTCTACAATTCTAATTTCTCTTGGTGTGTAATCTTCAAGTTTTTCACCGAAAATAGAACCGCGGGCATCGAACTCCAATTCAAGTTTCTTGGTGACTCCGGAAATATATGGGGTGAATGGACTTATTTCAGACCCTTCACATGAACAGTCATTGAGGATATGAGCTTCTCCATAACCATTGGTAACAATTCTTTCAGGGTCAATTTTATGGGTGGAAGTGAGGTATTCTTTGATTTGATCTACTCTTTTTTTGGATAGGTCAATGTTATATTTGAGAGTTTGCCTGCAATCAGTATGACCGCCGAGTTCTAATATAAATTGTGGATGAGGTTTAAGGAAATAATTTGCAAAGGAGTCTAGAATTTCTTTGTTTCTATCTGAAAGCATTGCGCTTGTTCGATCATATTTTACAGGAAGATCAAATATACCAAGATTGAATGTGGTAGAATCTAGTTTAGTATACGGTAGAGAACCCATTTTGAAATTATCTCTACAATTTTTTAACTTGGTTAGGGGGTTTATGGGTCGGTTACAGGTATCAACAATGTTTTTGAAATGTTTGAGTTTCTTTTTGAATCTCAGAGTAATTCTATTGTTTTGTTCTTTTTGGTAAATATCACATTTCACATAGGGTTTACCATTAAAAGTATCAATTTCGTAGGGTTCGTAGTTGACAAAAATGTATCCCATTAATTTTCCTTCTCTGGAGAAATTTGGAATCTGTTTTCTAGTTACGGTATCTATGAAAGGTGTATAACCTACAACATCAGAACCTTCGCAATTACATAGGTTAACTGGTACAGATTCTCCATAGCCAATGGCTATTATTTTTTCCGGGCTAGAGCCCCAAGCAGTAATGAGATGATTTCTAATGGTATCAGCCCGTCTTTGGGTAAGTTGTTGGTTGTATTCTGCACGGCCATCGCATTCTGTGTGTGATCCAATTTCTACGATGAGATCGGGGTTTTCTTTAAGAATACCTACGAGGTAATATTTGATGCGTTCTCTGAGATTTCCATTAAGCATGACTTGATCTTTTTCGTAGGCCATTGGAAGCTCAAAGGTTCGATTGGTGGCAGTGAGTAGGGAGAATGAATCGATGGGTAGTGGATTTGCACAAATGGGTTGGCTTGGAATTGGTCCAATCCAAATGGTGTCGTAAACAATTTCTACAGTGGTGTCGCGTTTTTGCCATTCAAGTACGCAAGGCAAGCTTCTGTCAACGTTGTTGTATTTTCCATCGCCATTTCGGTCTTTCTTTACGAGTGGGATTTCATAATAAAATTGGAATGTTGGACCGAGTGTAAAAGAATAACCAAGTTCCCATTGGATTGGTTTATATCTAGAAATATAACCAACGCCCATTTCTTTTCTGATACCGTTCCAGATATTGACTTTATTTTGCGGGTTTATAAGTCCTTTTTCAATAACACCTATACCTGCCCAAACGCGGAAAATGCAGTTAACTTGGAAATTAATTCCAATTGCATCGCGACCGTATGAATTGTAAGGGTTCAGTTCCCACATTCCATAAACACCAAAGCGATTGATTAAATTGGGAATTCCTACTTTAAGTCTAAGCGAAGAAAAAGAATATGCAGGGGAAAAAGGAGTGATACCGGCACCAATAATTAACTGTTGAGAGGAGGCAGGTTGTGCGAACATCCCCAGAAAGAAAAGAAAGAATATGATTTTAAAAGTTCTTAGAGAGGGCATTGCAGATGAACTTCAAAATTATAAAAAGAAATTGTGTATTGGGCGGTTTATTTTCATCAGTCTTTATTGTTGTACACTGCATGAATATTTTCGCAGAAAGTTCAACGAATAATGGAATGTTTTCAAAGTAATTTAAAGGATAAAAGAATGGTTCGCTTTAGTTTTGTAGTTCATGTTTAAAAGTAAAGTTATCGGTGCCGCCTTTTTTATTGCCTTTTTCATTTTTGTAGATCTTTATGTTTGGCAAGGGGTTAAATTACTGATTAAAAGTTCAAGTTCTGTAACCAAAAAGATTGCTTTTGGAGCTTATTGGGGTTATACTTTTGGAATGATTGCATTCTTTGCTTATGCGAGATTTGTTCCTAATTCAGTTGGTCCCTTGTTAATGAGATTTGTTGGAAGTTTGGCATTTAGCATCCTCATAGTTAAGGTTTTGTGGGTGGTTTTTCTGCTGATTGATGATTCACAGAGGGCGATTAGATGGTTTGGAAAAGACATTCTTAATAAGGAAAAAGGGGTTGAAACATTTGCTCCTGGGCAGGGAATTCCTCGATCTAAATTTTTGAACTACTTAGGATTGGGAATAGGTTTATTGTTTTTGGGGACATCTATTTGGGGTGTAGTTAAAGGGGCACATAATTACGTAGTACGCAGACGAAAATTGAAAATAAAAGGATTGCCAAAGGAATTTAAAGGTTTGAAAATAGTACAGATTTCAGATGTACACTGCGGTAGTTTTTGGAGCCGAGAGGCTGTAGAGAGGGGGGTGGATTTAATCAATAAACAGAATGCGGATATTGTATTTTTCACGGGCGACTTAGTGAATGATACATCGAAGGAAGCTGAACCTTGGTTAGATGTCTTTGGAAAAATAAAATCCAAGGAGGGAGTATATTCAATTTTAGGAAACCATGATTATGGCGATTACGTTCAGTGGGAATCAAGAGAGGCAAAATTGAGAAACTTACAGGATATGTATAACCATCATGCTACCATGGGTTGGAGATTGCTTTTGGATGAAAACAGAATCATTGAAAGAAGTGGTAAAAAATTGGCCATTATAGGGGTTCAGAATTGGAGTGCGAAGGGCCGATTTCCAAAGTATGGGGATCTAAGAAAAGCTTTAGTGGGAACGGAATCTGCTAATGTAAAATTGTTATTGAGTCATGATCCTAGCCATTGGCGCGAGCAAGTTTTGGGTGCAACAGATGTTGATGTAATGTTTAGTGGT
Organism: uncultured Rhizobium sp.; assembly: GCA_964527775.1. Taxonomy (GTDB): domain Bacteria; phylum Bacteroidota; class Bacteroidia; order NS11-12g; family UBA955; genus VMCP01. The sequence goes on from CAZGQS010000004.1 coordinate 79,280, forward strand.
CATACACACGGAATGCAGTTTGGTGTAGACTCAAAGTTTTATCGATGGAGCCCAGTTAAATACTTGTATAAAGAGTGGTTAGATTTATACAAGGAAGGTGAGCAGTTTTTATATGTAAACAGAGGTTTTGGCTACTTAGGATATCCGGGAAGAATGGGTATCTTCCCGGAAATCACTGTATTTACGTTGGATTAAAGCAATTCTTTTGCTTTATTGATAAAGCGTTCAAGAGCTGCACCGTTTAATAAGTTTTTCTCGAGCATGGCTAAATCTAAACAATATTGGATGGTGCTTTTTTGTGCTTCTGAATCTTGAGACAACACTTTTGCGGCTAGCGGGTGGTTTGAGTTAATTACTAAATGGTGTTTCTTCATTCCTAAATCACCAAAAGGCATTGATTGTCCCATTTTAGCATACTCTTCCATTCGTCTTTCCCATTCATTTTTATGGATGCTGATGAACTCTTGTTGTGGAGGAAGGCTTTCTAGTTTAATATCGAAAGCTACTTCATTTAGAAGTTCTTTTACTGATTTCTCAAGAGATTCTTGTTGTTCTTTCGATAAGCTGCTTTCAATGGCTTCATCCTTTTCAATCAATTGATTTACTGGGGCACTATCAACGCCTTTGAAACGAACTTTTTCGAATTTGCCTTCGGCAAATCCTGCGAAATGAACATCTAATGGACCCGATAATTTAATGACTTCATATCCTGCATCTTTTACAGATTTTATACTCATGTGTTGAGCATTAATATCTGTTGTGTAAAGGATGACCGTTTCTCCATTCTTATCGGTTTGATTGATTTTGCAATGTTCTACCCATTCTTGGATGGTATGGAACTTAGAATCAGTGGTTTCTACCAAACAGTAATCTTTCATGCGTTCAGCAAATTTTTCATCTGAAAGCATTCCATATTTTACGATTAGGTCCAAATATTCCCATTTAGATTGATAATCTTCGCGATCTGCTTTGAAAATTTCGGTTAGTTTATCACTAACTTTTTTAGAAATGTGAGAGGTGATCTTTTTAACATTGGAATCGCTTTGAAGGGCGCTTCTACTTACGTTTAAAGGAATATCTGGAGAATCCACGACTCCTTGTAGTAAAACTAAATACTCGGGAAGAACATCTTTAACGTCTTCGGTTACAAAAACTTGGTTGGAGTATAGTTGAACACGATCTTTTCGATTATCTAAGGCTTGATTGATCTTGGGGAAGTAAAGAACACCTGTTAGGTTGAAGGGATAATCGGTATTGATGTGAATGTGAAAAAGAGGGGCCTCCTGCATTGGATAAAGTTCTTCGAAGAACTTTTTGTAGTCTTCTTGAGATAAATCGGCAGGCTTTTTGGTCCAAATAGGATCAATACTATTGATGATTTCGCCATCAAATTCAACGGGTATTGGCAAGAATCGACAGTATTTTCTGAGTAGTTCACGAATTTTCCATTTGGTTAAATACGTTTCAGCATCTTCGTCTGTAAGATGGAGGATGATATCTGTACCGCGTTTTTTACGTTTCCCTTTTTCAATGGTGTATGAAGTAGTGCCGTCGCATTCCCATTTTACGGGTTCTGCATCTTTTTTATAAGAATGGCTGACAATATTGACTTCTTTTGCTACCATGAAGGCGGAGTAAAAGCCAAGTCCGAAATGACCAATCATTTGATCAGGATCTTTGTCTTTCCATTTTTCAACGAATTCAGTGGCACCAGAAAAAGCCAGTTGGGTAATGTATTTCTCAACTTCTTCTTCGGTCATACCTACGCCATAATCTGTGATGGTTAAGGTTTTTTTCTTTTCATCGATGGAAATTTCTACTTTGAGATCACCTAGCTCTTCGGAGTATTCACCAATTCGAGCTAGTGTTTGAATTTTTTTGGTAGCATCTACTGCATTACTTACCAATTCACGCAAGAAAATTTCCTGATCTGTGTACAAGAATTTCTTGATGATTGGGAAGATGTTTTCTGATTGAACTGAAATTTGACCTGTTCTCATAATTTAACTCACGTTCAAAATGTGTTCCATGAAATTATTGCGGAAAATTTGGCAGAATTTTGGTGGTTAATTGGGACGTTTTGTCATTGACGGACTTAATTTTGAGCCATTAGAATGATTGATCCTAAAATTATATTAAAGTTAGAGCGTTTTTGTGCTTACCAAGAAAGGAGTCAAAAACAGGTAGAAGAGAAGGGTCGCAAATTAGGGTTAAGTCAAGCGCAGATCAATCTTGCGATGGTTGAGCTTATTCAATCGAACTTTTTGAATGAAGAGCGATTTGCCATGGCCTATGTCAAGGGCAAAGTGAATATTAAGGGTTGGGGCAGAAATAAATTGATTTTGGGGCTTAAGCGCGCAGGATTGGCCCAATCACTGATTAATAAGGCATTGCTTACGGTAGGTGAGGAAAAGAATGAAAAGGCGTTAAATATTCAACTACGCAAAAAACTGAAATCACTTTTTAAGAGTGATGATACAGTAGATTTAATTTTGGAAGGTGAGGAAAAGTTGGATTTTGAAACTCGCAGTAAGGTAGTGCGTTTTCTTTTGGGCAAAGGATTTGAATACGATGAAATAAATCGGGCTTTAAGAGATTAAAGCATTTTAGGATCCATCTCCCATTCATTGATTTTCATCTCAACGGAATAAGGCTCTTTAACCCCTTTGGTTTCAATGGTTCCTTCTAGATTGAGTACCACTTTAACTCGCAAAATTCTATTGGTTTTAATATCGACGTGAACGGTTCCTGAAACGGTACCTTTCATATTGAGAATTTTTTGTTCGTTTAACACTTGGCCATATACATCTTGATAATTAACATTACCAGAAACCACTAATTTCGCTCCTGTTTTGCCCTTCAATTCAGTTTCTTGAAAGGTTTCCATTCCTTCAAAGGTGAAGGTCATGGGGATGTGATTTGTTAAAGGAAAAGAAAATATAGAATCAGTCCAGACATCACCAATTTTATGTGATTTTTCTGTGTGGAAGAAGTACATGAAATAGGCGCCTTCGTTTAGGTCATGTACATTGTTTTCAGCAACCCAATTGGTATAAACGGGTCTACCTTTAACACCAACGCATTGGCCTGATTCATTGTCATATACCACAACATAGGCGTATTCTGTTTTATCTTCAATAGGGTTACCTAAATCTTTTACTTTACCGTCTTCTCGTCTAATTCCTGAAATTTCGGTGTAAGTGTATGAAGCGGTTGTTTGACCATTTGTATTTTGAACGTAAGCTCTACCAACAGAGCGCATGTTTAACTGTAAGTCTTTGATGGCAGCAGTAGGCGATTTGAATTTTGTGATAATTCGTTGTTCACGCTTGTAAGAACCTTCGGTGAACATGCTGCTTGAAGGATAACCAGTATGAGTTAGAGCAGGTATAGTTTGAGCTGAAGTTTCAAGCACAAAAAACGCGCAGATAGAGAAGATTGAGGTTTTAAAGGAGATTGATTTCATATTGGAGGTAAAATTACAAAATTTCTAAGGTATTTGAAAAGGTACCTTTGATGGTAGATGGAATTTCAAGTTTGGTTTCTGAGTAGATTATACGTCCCTCGAGATTAAAATTAAAATCTCTTTGAGAAATGAAATTCGCAAAATCACTATTGATAATGATTGAGCCGTTCATATTTCCAATAAAATTGAACTGAATGAGTTCTCCTGATTGTACTTCTTGAATCATATTTACATCAACATTAACTTCAATTTTGGCTCGGTTATCTGTGATATTTACCAACTTAAAGGTGGCGATACCTAATTTGGGCATAAAATTGCTATCTACCCATTGATCTCCGATGTTTCTTTTGGATTTTAAATCAAGTAAGGGCGATAGTCCTGTAAAATCAAAAAATTGGATTTGATTGAAATAATTAGATAGAGCAGTATCACCGTAATATTCGATGACCTTTTGGTTTTTATCGATGTTTAAGGTTAACTCTTTAAACGTGGAGGTATCAGTAGGTGGCTTGACACCATTGTGCTCGTTATCTAAAGATATTGGAAAAATAACCCTTTTAATTTTGTTGGTTTCATCAATGATTATTTGATTTCGGAGATCAATTTTTAAATAGTCATTGTTATTTTGTTCTTCACCAATGAAGAGTGTATTTGATTCAATTTGTTGTATATACGTTTGTTTATAGCGAAAATTTGGAGTTTTTTTATTCCATGGTTTGATGTTATTCTGCGCTGAAATAAAAGATACTGACAAAATAGATGTCAGAAAAAGTAGGGTTATTTTTTTCGTCATAAACATGGAATTATAATCAACAAGTTACGGAAAGTTATTTAAAATCAGTTGCTGACATGTTGAGCCATTGGAGTGCGGCCTCAGAGAGTAGGTCTTCTTTTATTTTGGGGTCAAGGTTAGACGTTTTAATTAATTCACCGGGCTCTAATTCTCCCAAGGGAAATGGATAATCAGTTCCTAAACAAATACGCTTAGAGCCCATGAGTTCAATGATGTGATCAAGTACTTTATGGTCATGAACCAGGCTATCAAGCCAGAATTTTCCCAGATATTTTGTAGGATTATGAGGATTGTCAACCGCTACTAGGTCCGGACGAACTTTCCAGCCGTGTTCTATTCGGCCGATGGTTCCAGGAAATGCACCGCCTCCATGGGCAAACGCTACTCTAAGATTGGGTAATTTTTCAAAGATTCCACCAAAAATCATTGAGCAAATGGCTAATGATGTTTCCATGGGCATTCCTACGAGCCACGGTAGCCAATAATCAGGCATTTTTTGTTTGGCTTCAAACCACCAAGGATGCACGAATAGAGCCATATCTAATTCGGCCATAGTTTCAAAAATGGGGAATAACTCGGGGGCGTTTAAATTCCATTGATTGATATGTGTGCCTATTTGAATTCCTTTTAAACCTATTTCTTTGCAACGTTTCAATTCTTGTATGGAGAGCTTGGCATCTTGCATAGGCAAAGTTCCAAGTCCAACAAAACGTTTGGGGTATCGTTTGCAAACATCTGCAATGTGATCATTAAGATATTCTGCAATTTCTAGGGTATGTTCTGGTTTTGCCCAATAATTGAACATCACAGGAATGGTGCTAATAACTTGTACAGAAACTTCGTGGTGATTGCATTCTACGATGCGTTGCTCAGGAGACCAACAGTTATCTTGGATTTCTCTAAAGAACTCTCCGTCGCGCATCATTTTTGCGCAACAGGGTTTATGATGCTCTAAAGTGATAAAGGGGCCGTAACCAAACTTTGATTTCCAATCAGGGAGATTTTCTGGAAGGATATGGGTGTGAATATCGATGGTTAAAACTGAATCGGCAGAAGTAGGATTTTGCATTGGGTATGTAGACAATAGGGTTCAAAAATAACGGATGAATTTGGGGAAAGTGTAAAAAATGTCCGTTTTTCGAATACTATTTCATGAAGGTTAAAGGAATTGGGTTTTGGGGAGCTACGAGTATGGTAGTAGCGAATATGGTGGGAACAGGAGTATTTACTAGTTTGGGATACCAACTCTATGGAACTCATGATGGTTTTGCTATTCTGATGATTTGGCTGATTGGAGGGATTGTTGCCTTGTTCGGAGCCTTCGCTTATGCGGAAATAGCCAATAGATTGCCGCAAAATGGGGGTGAATTCTACTTCTTATCGGAAATCTATCATCCTATTGTTGGATTTATGGCAGGATTTGTGAGCGCAACGGTAGGTTTTGCGGCACCCGTAGCTGGAGCTTGTTTGGCTTTTGGTGCCTATTTAAACGGTCTGTTTGTTGGTGTGGATGGAAAGTTCATTGGTGCAATTTTAATGGTACTCATTAGTGTGTTGCATTCAAAGTCTATCAAAGTAGGTATGTTGTTTCAGAAGATTTCTACTCTTGGTAAGATTATTATAATTGGATTATTTGTTGGGGTTGGTTTTATCTGGAGTGGAGATCATGTGAATGTGGGATTGAATTTAACAATGACTGATAAAAGTTGGGGAGAAATTTGGTCAAACGGTTGGTTTAACGCGGCTTTTTCGGTGAGTTTGGTTTGGGTTTCATTTGCGTATAGCGGTTGGAATGCTTCTGCTTACATTGCAGGATCCATTGAAAATCCGGAAAAGAATTTAACACGCTCTATTGTCATTGGAACGCTTTTGGTGATTCTAGCTTATTTAGGATTGAATTCTGTTTTTTTATTGAATGCACCAATTGATGAACTACAAGGTAAAAAGGAGGTGGGCCTCATTGCGGCAAATTATATTTTCGGGAGTGGCTGGGGTAAAATTATGGGTGGAATTATCAGTATTTTATTGATATCAACTATTAGCTCTATGATTTTTACTGGACCAAGAGTATTGAATGAGATGTTCAAAAAACTAAAAGGGTTTTCTGGTTGGGCCGTTGTAGATTCAAAGAGTATTCCTGTACCGTCAATATTTACTCAGCTGGGACTTAGCCTGATATTGTTGTATACTTTAGATTTTGAATCGTTGATATATTATGTGGCGTTTACCTTGTCATTTTTTACTATTTTAACGGTATTCGGTATTTTTATTTTGAGAATAAAAGATGGTAAACCTATTGGCTATAAAGCATTTGGTTACCCAATTACCCCTTTGATTTTTATTGTGATGACTAGTTCTGTGGCATGGTTTTTCATCACTGAAAAGCCGTTTGAAAGTTTATTGGGGCTTTGCACCGGTTTGCTGGGTGCTGGGTTGTATTTTTTCAGGGTGCAAGACTAGGTCTTTGAATTTAAATTTCCACCACTTTTTAACCATAAATGGTCTTTCTAACAGAGGGAAAATTAAAAACGATCCAAATAATCCAGTAAATATTAGCATAATCCATAAGAAATAACCGGAGATATCACCATAGATGTTCATTTTTTGAAATATTCGTCCTATTCCGCTGATTATGGGATAGTGTACTAAATATATTATATAACAAGCACTTCCTAATCTAAAAACGAGCGAATGACTTAGGATAGAATTCAATGCTTTCTGTATTACAACTAAATAGAGGATAACAAATAGCAACATAGATTCTAATAAATCAAAATATGGTGAGATAATTAAATGACGGGAAAAGAATAAGACCATAATTAATACAATGGATATAGCATTTTTTATAGTGTTTTCTTTGGGAAGAATGGAGAATTTATCTTTGTGTGAGTATAAAATTGACACTAAAATACCTGCAGTGAAAAATTTTATATTGGGGAGCAATGGAACATCAAATGAAAATAATTCTATTGAGAGTAAAAAGAAAATCCAAAACAGGGTGTTTTTTCTAAAGAAAATCCAGAATAACGGAAGAAAAATATAAAATGCGAATTCAACATCGAGCGACCAATAAACTGCTAGAAGTTTATTCATTTGAAAATAGGTACTTGTGTAGGTAATAACATAAAAGTAACTTTCAATATATTTTTTGGGGTCTCCAAACAAAATGACTTGCAGTATGACCATAATGGCTGCGGTAATAAATAATGGTGGTTCGATTCGTTCAAACCTTCTTCTGAGGTAACTCCAGTAATTGAATTTGGAAGTATTAAGTATTAATTGTTGGCTCAATACAAAACCTGAAATTGCAAAAAACATGTGAACCCCACCATGGCCATTTTCGAAATATTTCAAGGTGTCATCTTGAAGTAAATATTCAAGTGCATAGGATGACGAATGGGTTATTATTACGATTAATATTGAAATAAATCTTAATCCGTCAATGGGTTTAATTATTTTATTTTCGGGTATTGGTCGTGAAAAATAGGGTTTAAGTTTTTGGAAGGTAAATAAAGACATTGAGCAAAGTTATTATCTTTCTAACTTCTTTTTTTCATTGAACAAAGGTTCTTTGATGCGGAAAGTGAATGCTGCTGCCAATAGAAAGAAGATTCCGCCAATCATGACGTATTTGATGGGGTAATTGTTGCAATAGTCGCGAACAATGATGCCACCAATTAATCCGTTGATGATTTGAGGAATGACTATGAAAAAGTTAAAAATTCCCATATAAACTCCCATTTTTTGGGTAGGGATTTTATCGACTAGGAGAGTGTAGGGTATTGAGAGAATGCTTCCCCAAGCGAGTCCAACTCCAATCATCGGAATCCATAAAAGGTCAGGATTTGAGATGAAATACATAGAAAGAAGTCCTATTCCACCGGCAGTTAAGGAGAAAATATGTACAAATTTCCGGGAGGTTTTTGCGGCAAATTTGTGAATCAAAAATGCATAGACGGCAGATACAGCGTTATAAATACCAAAAAGAATTCCAACCCAGTCGCCTGCGCGTCCAAAGGAAGCGGAACTATGGTCATCGGGCGATAAATGGTAGTGGTGTGTTGCAATGGCACTTGTGGTATAAACCCACATAGTGAAAAGTCCAAACCAAGAGAAAAACTGCACCCATCCCAAGCCTTTCATGCGTTCGGGCATGGTTAAAAAATCTTTAAATATGGATGATTTGGAAGTTTCTGGCTGTATGGGTGCTGAAGCTTCATCGTTTTGGTATTGAATAAATTGTTCTGGTGGATATTCTTTGGTTTTAAAAATGGTGATTAAAACGGTACCCAAAAGAATAACTGCGCCAACATAAAATGAATAAACCACGTTTGGCGGTATAATTCCTTCGGGAGCGGTATTTGGAATTCCCATTTTGTTGTGAAGAAACCATGGTAACCATGATCCTATAACTGCCCCAATTCCAATAAGTCCTGTTTGTACACCAAACCCTGCGGTACTTTGGTTTTTTGGTAGCATATCGCCCACCAATGCTCGGAAAGGTTCCATGGCTATGTTGAAACTAGCATCCATGAAGGCGAGAAATAGTCCCCCGAACCAAAGAACTAAAGACATCCCCAAGAGGGTAGAAGAGGAGTTTGATAACACGGAATTTGCATTTGGAAGGAGGATTAGTCCAATGAATGCGAGTACGGCTCCGAGGAGGAAAAAAGGCTTTCTTCGGCCGAGTGCGTTCCATGTTTTATCGCTGAAATGACCAATGATTGGTTGAACAATTAGGCCCGTGAAGGGAGCAACAAGCCAGAACCAGGAGAGTTGGTGAATATCGGCTCCAAATATTTGAAGTATGCGGCTAGCATTTCCGTTTTGGAGTGCGAAACCGCCTTGAATTCCAAGAAATCCGAAGGATAAATACCAAATTTGCGGTGTAGAAAGTTGGGGTTTTTTAAGTGACATGGGCGTTTAGTTTAGGATAATTACAACAAAACCGAAGCCATTGATTTTGGCATTGAGTTGATCGTCAAATTCCATGTTATTGTAGGCGAAAAGACTGGGGTTTTCAGTGACAATTTTGCCTTTAGGAATGGTTAAATTGTTATTGCCTAGATTTACTACAACTCTCACTCCTTTTCCATTTGAATCAACTCGGTCAAAGGCAAGAAGGTCTGTGGAAATGTCATTTAAATTGATTTCTTTCATGGGTGCACCCCAATTTCCATTTGCTAAGGCAGGAACATTGTGTTTCAAATGGTTCATTTGACGATACCAATGGTAACGAGAGGTGTCGCCCCATTTGATGGGGTCTTTTTCGAAAAACAGCAATCTCTTAGTGTTATTTTCTTCTTCGCCGTTGTAAATCAACGGGAAACTTTGGGGCAAGGTGTAATTCAGAACAGAGAATAATTTCCAGTGCTGGCCGTATTTTTCTTCCACGGTGCCGTTCCAGGTATTTTCATCGTGGTTGGTTAGGAATTGCATTTTGAAGACATCAGATGGAATCTGATTGTAGTTGTATTTAATTCCGTCTTTGAAATCTTTTGATGTTTTTTTGCCTTGAGCAACTTGTGCAGAAAGGGCGTGTAAATGCCAAGAATAGTTAGCATTGAAAGCATTTTGATAGTAATCTTTGAACGACTTTTTGTCGTTAACTTCTGTTTCCATCTCAGCGAGCATGAATACGGGTTTGATTTTTTCGAGGGATGCTCTTGCTTCTTTCCAAAAATCTGCTGGAACCATAAATGCTACATCGCAACGATATCCGTCAATGTCTGTTTCTTTCACCCAGTATTCAAGGGCATTGATCATGGCTTTGCGCATGTTGGAATCATTGTAATTGAGTTTGGCCACATCGGTCCAATCAAAAGGCGAAAGTACATTTCCTGCGCTGTCTCTTTCGTACCATTCAGGGTGTTCTTTCATCCAGTGATTGTCCCAAGCACTGTGATTGGCCACCCAGTCAATGATGACTTTAAGACCGTTGTCATGAGCGGTTTTTACCAATTTTTTAAAATCGTTGAGGTCGCCAAATTCAGGATTGACGCCTTGGTAATCTTTGACGCTGTAATAGGAACCGAGGGTTCCTTTTCTTTTTTCTATTCCGATGGGATGGATAGGCATAAGCCAAAGAATGTCAACCCCCAAGTTTTTGAGGCGAGGAATATCATTGGTAACGGCTGTAAATGAACTCTCTTGAGAAAATTGTCTGACGTTGACTTCGTATATCACGGCATTTTTACTCCATTCGGGTGCATAATATGGCTGGCTGGAAACTTGAGCTTTAGCTGTTTCTGATTTTGTACCGCAGGAAAATAGGGTAGCGGCTGCTGAAATCAATAAAAATGATTTTGTGAATGTTGAATGAAAAATGTTCATGGTGTCAATTGTACACTAAGTGATGCAATTTACAATTAATACTGAGTATAACAAACAGGGTTTTGGAATACCTTTGCATTTGATTTATGAAGTTGCAAGATTTAATTACCCATGTGGAGTTGGCAATCGCAAAAATGGGATTGTCTGAAAGTGAATCAAAGGCAGATGAAAACGGCCAATGGGTGTTATTGAAGGAAGAGATGCCGGTTTATTTGGATGCCTGGGAAGACTCTGAATCTTCGCCTTGGAATTATTTTGTATTTAAGCAAGATCCTACGGTTTTTCAGATTACCATTCCATTTTGTTATGCACCTACGGTGAAACGGAACGAATTGATTGAAGAGTTGTTGGTTGTGAATTTGAATTTGTTGTTTGGCAAGTTTTCATATAATCCCAAAGACAATATTGTTGCTTTGAGTTTCAGAATTCCGGGGGAGCAATTCAATCAAGAATCTCTTCAAGTTTGGATAGACGGTTTGGCCTATTATGCGGAGATGGCTTATCATGTGTTGAAGGATGAGTTCCATTTGAAGCGGGTCAATGTGAGGGATTGAGCATTGGTATTTGGTCTTTGGTCTTTGGATGTTGGTCCTTGGCGGTTGGTCCTTGGCGGTTGGCTGATCGCTGATCGCTGACGGCTGGCGGCTTTGCCGGTGACTATGGGACTCACGCTAAGCTAGGACTTCACGCTTCGCTAGGTCACACGCTTCGCGTTGCTTGGCACCTTCGGTGCAGCTTGGCGGCATAGCCGCCGATGAAGGCTGAAGGCTGTTTACTGAAAGCTGAATACGGTTTAATTGATAAAATAATTTAGATTTGTGGCAATGAAATTTTTAGGAATGATTCTAGGTGCTGGGTTATTGATAGCATCTTGCGGAAATAACGGTAGTAGTAACTCAGAATCGTATAAGAAGGCGTATGAATTATCGCACAAAGCGGAAGATCGTGAAGGTGTAATTCAGAACCTAACTTTATGGTTGGCCAATGATTCTTCGATTAGTGATTGGGCATACGATACTTTGGCATTTTATCATTATTTCTACAGAGTGACTCCTGGAGCGGTAAGAAATGCTAAGACAGCAACCTATTTTGTGAATGAAGGCTTAGCTAAAAATTCAGGTAGTTTTTTCTTGAAAGATATCAAAGCAAAATTAGATTTGGAAGAGGGTAAAGACACCATTGCTTATGAGTCTTTTGATGGAATGTGGAAGCAAACCAATGATCCCACTTATTTTTGGGATATGGCATGGATTCAAATTGCCCGCGGAAATTTGAAGGTTGCTGATTCAATGGTAAATTGGGCCATTACCAATAAGGAGATTTTATCTAAGAAAGTGAAAATGGAACACATTCAAGCATCGTATATTGAGAATGTTCCTAGTGAAGCAGCATTTATGCATTTACAAGCTTTGTTGGCAAACTCTAGAAAAGATCTAATGGGTGCTGCAACGTATTGGCAGAAATCTTTGGAGATTTTCCCTGAGTTTTATGCAGCTCGCAGAAGCATCATGGAGTTGCAAAGACTGGCTTCCGGTCAGCAGTAACAACAATTAAGGTTCAAAAAGATCGTTGCGATCAAACTCTGTGAGAATGAGTTTATGGTCGCCGGGAATTTCTTCAATACTGCGATAGCTTTCTGCATCGAAAGGGTCGGAGTACAAAATGTAATCAATCCTGAAACTTGGAAATACCCCTTTATAGGTTGTTTCAAGGCCTTTACCTCTCGTAATGAAAGCGTCGTTTAATCCTTTTGAGACGTTTCTATATGTATAACTTACAGGTACATCGTTAAAGTCGCCGGCTACTATTTTGGGAAGTTTGCAATCTTGAATTTCTCTTGAAACTATATCAACTTGATGTTCCCGCTTTTCGTAGGCAATTCTGATTCTTTGGATAAGACCCAGGGCATTTTCTTCATCGATTTGGTTGGAATCTTTGACGGATTTAACGGTTTGGTAATCTTGTTTATTGAATCTAAATGATTGAAGATGTATGTTATAAACGCGAATTTTTTCGTCGCTACATTCAAGGCAGTTCAGTGCTGGAATTTTAATATCTGCCGACATGGCCATGTTTCCAGTTTGGTCAAGAAACTTGATTTTTTTCCAATCAGATATGGGAAATTTAGACAGAATACACATGCCGTAACCACGGTTTTCAGATAGTTGATAGACCGCGGTGTAGGGTGTTTGAAGTTGTTTACCGAGTTTGCGGCACAATGATTTTAATTGATTCTTGGGCGAATAGGCTTCTTGTATGAGATAAATGTCTGCATGAATGTCTTTGAGCTTTTCGGATATGGTGTCTAATGCGTAGTTATCTGTCCATTGGCCAAAAGAATTAGCGTTGTAACTTACTACTTTGAGTTTGTTATTTTCTTGAACGGGGAAGTCTTTTGCTGAATTCCATTGGAAGTAGAGGGACATCTGTCCCATATTGATAAAGAGAAAAGTTGCGGGAATAAGGCTGCGCCATTTGACTTGAATGAGCCAATAAATGAGAAAGAGTATGTTGAGTGTATATAGGACAGGAAATGCAAGTCCTAAAAGGGGAACGTAGGAAGAGAAGCTAGGGGGCACTGAAGGAACTTGTCCGGAAATGGAAAGGAGTAACCCAAAAATGAGGGTCAAAGGGAAAATGAGGAGGTTGAATATTTTCAATAATATTTTCAATGCAGTTATTTTTTACTGGCTTTGAAAAGGGTTTCTTTTTCTTTTGCGGTTAGATTATCGTAACCAGATTCGCTTATTTTATCTAAGATTCTGTCAATTTCTGCTTGAGATGGCGAGTTTTGATTGATGGAAACGGTTGCTGTTCTTTTGGGTTTGGAAGACTTTTTGGGAATCCAATTTTTTGGGAAATTCCAATGCCCTTTTAATTCTAGAATGTAGGCAAGTCCAAACAGGTAGCCACCTATATGCGCTTGGTTTCCACCGGCATTGGAGCCTCCAAACATCCCCAGGAAATCAAGAAAAACTTTGATGATTACAATCCATCTAAGTTCAATTTCAACGATGCCAAAAAGGAAGATGCGGTAGTGGGGAGTAAAGACGGCGGTGGCGAGAATGATGGCTGAAATACCGGCTGATGCGCCTACAATGGGTACAAGATTTCCGGTTAGTTTGCTGATGAAATAGAATAGGAAAACGCCGGCAATTCCTCCTCCGAAATAAAGATAATAGATATGTTTTTTACCGATGAGGTCTTCTAAGATGGTTCCAATGAAGAAAAGCCACAGCATATTTCCGAGTAGGTGGAAGAAGCCATCGTGTATAAAGATGGAGGTGAGGATGCTATAAAATGAAGCCCAAAGGGGTTTTGAGGGCCAGAATGATAGAAAGTTAAAGACAAAATTTCCGAAGGGAAATAGTTTTAAAATAGTCACAAATAGAAAAGCCAATACATTGACCCAAACCAGGTTGATAACCGCGGTATTTAATGGACTGAAGGGCTTATTGTAAATTCTCATTTTTATTTAATCCATCCTTTTTGCCAAATTTTGACAATAATTAATCCGAAAAGTGCGCCACCAATGTGTGCAAAGTGGGCAATATTGTCAGATTCTAAGTCGATAAATCCCATAATAACATCAATACCAACGATGATAGGCACTAAATATTTTGCTTTGATGGGATAGGGAATGAAGAGAAAGATCATGCTTTCGTTGGGGTAAAGCACGGCGAATGCGGTCATGACACCGTAAAGGGCACCACTGGCGCCAAGCATGGGAGGATAAGGCACGTTGGTTCCAAACATTTTATTGGGAAAGAACGAGCCCGAGAAAGATTCAATTTGATAGGCTGTATATACATAATGCAGGAGTACTGCACCAAGTCCGCTTAAAAAGAAGAGCTGTAGAAACTTATTGGTACCCAACCGGTATTCTACGACCATTCCAAATGAAAACAGGGCGATACCGTTGAACAGAATGTGCGAGAAACTACCGTGGCAAAAAATGTGGGTGATTAATTGCCAAATTCGGAAGTCGTTTGAGTCTGGGTAAAAGAGGTACCATGTGGTTGGATCGATGCCAATTTTGGGCAGTGCGGTCTGCGCCATGGCACCAAGCACCATGATGATGAGGATATTTTTTAGCGCTGGAGGTAGGTTATTAAACATTACTTTCTTTTAAACAAATCAAACAAAATTTCGTTGTTGAGGTGCACACAAATGGTTTTCCCATCGAAGGTATATTGAAAACTTGGCAATGAGAAGAGTTCTTTAATCAAATATTCGGATTCTGATTGATTCAGTTGGTGGTTTTGGGAGGTGAGTCGGGAAAGGCTGAGTGCGAGGCTGTCGTTTTTGGAGAGTTTTAGATCACCTTGGGTGATTTCATAATCTTCAATCATTTTTTCAATGATTTTCTCTTCGTTTCCATTTATTTGAGGAGGTATTCCGTTGATAATTAAGGTATTGCCTCCAAAATGTCCGAGGTCAAACCCAAGGAATTTAAATTCATCCATGAGTTCAAGGAGTAATCCCATTTTTGATGGTTGAAATTCGAGAGTTTTTGGGAACAAAAGTTGTTGAGAGCTGCTTTTATGTTGAGATAATTGTTCTTGGAATTGGATGAACAAGATATGTTGTCGGGCGAGTTTTATGTCAATTAGATAAAGCGCACCATTCACGGAAGCCGCTAAGAATCGTTCGTTGTGTTGGAAGAAACCTTGAATATTCAAAGATTCATCTTGTGGAATGAGCGAAACTTGATCTTGATTGAATTCTGAAGCTAATTTGGGAGGTAGTGGTTGATTGGGAGTTCTTACTGGATCTATGGGGCCCAATATTTTTTGCCAATCTTGATTCTGAAATCGTTGATTGGTGTTGTTAGAGTTTCCGAATGGATTGTATTTGGGTTGAGAGGATGGAACAGAATTACCGGAGTTGCTGAGGTTGTTAGACCATTTTGAAAAGTTATCAATGTCAAAAAGTCCATCAGAGGTAGGGAGAATTGATTGCCCGAGGGCTTTTTTTACTGAAACCTTTAGGAGATTATAAATGTGTTTTTCGTCTTCGAATTTGACTTCGGTTTTTGTGGGATGGACGTTGACGTCTACTTTATCTGGGCTTACGGTAATGAATATGACGTAAAGAGGGTATGATTCAGGTTCAATATGTCCATCATAGGCTTGCATTACTGCATGATTGAAGTAGGGGCTTTTGATGAATCGATTGTTGACAAAGAAGTATTGATCACCTCGGGTTTTTCTTGATTTATCGGGTTTTCCTAGGAAGCCATTAAAGGCAGAAATCTCAGTATCTTCGGCAAAATCTATGAGATTTTCGGGGTCTTTTATGCCCAAAACTCCTGCAATACGATCTTTAAGAGGTCTAATGGGGAAGTTGAAAATTTCGTTACCGTTGTTATAAAGTTTGAAAGCAATGTTAGGATTTGCGAGAGCTTGACGTTGGAATTCTTCAAAAATGTGTTTTGTTTCAACGGCAATGGATTTCAGAAAGTTTCGGCGTGCAGGAATGTTAAAGAATAAATTCTTAATAGAGATGGAAGTACCTATTGGGGCACTTTCAATTTTCACTTCAAGTACTTCACTTCCTTCAATTCTGATGTAAGTAGCCACAGAATCTTCAGGTCTGCGTGTTTTCATTTCTACTTGAGCAACAGCGGCTATAGATGCAAGGGCTTCGCCTCTAAAACCATAGGTGTTCAATGAGAAAAGGTCTTGGGCTTTTCTGATTTTGGAAGTGGCATGTCTTTCCCAGCATAGTCGGGCATCGGTTTCACTCATGCCTTTGCCATTGTCAATGACTTGCATGAGGGTAGAGCCGCCGTCTTTGATGAGTAATTTTATTTCAGATGCCCCTGCATCAATGCTGTTCTCGAGAAGTTCTTTGACGGCTGAAGCGGGTCTCTGAACTACTTCTCCTGCAGCAATTTGATTTGCAACTGCGTCTGAAAGTAACTTGATTATACCTGACAATGTGGGTGAGATTTGAAACTGTTCAAAGTTACAAATCGTTTTTCAGATAACCCAAGACACCCCATTCGGTGTGGGTTTCTTTGTAAATGGGTTTTAAGTTCATATTTACGGCAAAATCATTGACCAAATCGAGGTCTTGAAGTTGCAAACCACTGATGAAAATGTAACCGCCTTTTTTGGTAACTCTGCTGTATTCAGGAAGGTCTGCGAGAATTACTTCTCTGTGAATATTGGCCAGTGTTACATCAAAATATTCATTGGCAATGGGCTTTAATTGGTCGGCTGTGCCGAGAATGATTTTGGTTTTTTTGCAAAAGTTCTTCTCCACATTTTCAAGGGCATTGTCAACCACCCAATCATCAATTTCAATTCCGAGACATTCTTCTGCTCCAATCATTTCGGCGGCAATGGCTAAAATGCCGGTGCCAGTTCCCATGTCAAGAACCTTTTTGTGGGCAATTTTATCTTCAAAAGTGAGCAATGCTCCAAGCATCAATTGAGTAGTGGAGTGGTGTCCAGTGCCAAAACTCATTTTAGGTTCTATGGTGATGGTTAAAGTATCTGACTTTTCAGGATGAAATGGCGCTCTAACATAGAATTTGCCAATGGATAATGGCTGAAAGAAATTCTTTTCCCATTCTTCGTTCCAATTTTTGATTTCCGTTTCTTTCCACTCAAAAAATTCAGCAAAATCAAACATCAATGCTTCAATTTCCTTTTGTATTTCGATGGGAAATTCAGATGTTTCACCATAAGCTTTTACCGCTTTGGGATCAGAATCTTGATCAAAAATGGTGAAAGGATAAACGCTCAAAAGCGCAACGATGATTTCACTATTTTCTTGGGATATTTCGTTGGGTACAACTGTAAATTCGATGAATCGGGGCTGTGCCGCCGATTCTGTAGGGGAGGTATCTTCTGACATGTTATTTTTTCTGTGCTAGTTGCAGATTGCACTCCTTATATTGGGCATTATAACCAATATTGAAGGGTAATTTAGCAGGTTTAATTTCATCGTACTTAGCTTTTAAGTCGGGTTGAAACATATTGCTGAAGAGAGGAATGGTGCGTTTGTATTCTCCTAGAACTGCCACTGAAAAACCGTTGTTTTCCAATGCTTTTAAGGGAATTCCTGAATCGTCTTGAAGAATTGTTTTGCAGTTTTTAATACAGATATTTCGAATGATGGAGAAATAATCTTTGTGCATGAGATAGGTTGCGGCTTTAAAAAAGGCGGCTGAATTTGATTTTGACCCTAAATAGAGGGCAGAACCGATGAGTTTATTTTTTTGGTTTAGCCCCAAATCGCTAAGGTCTTCTGAAAAATAGATGAGCTCTTTTACGGTTCCATTCTTGGCTGAATAACCTATTTTAACTCCTTTTTGATTGTGAGGTTTGGTAGAAATGGGATTGATGTTGGTGAGTTTGCCAGAATCGTTTATATCAAAGGAATGAATGTAATGAATCTGATTTCCAAACTTCGCTAGGTAATAAAGACAGGTATGAATGGTTCCGTTAAGGTACCCTTTTTTGAAATCAACCGCCATGCTTTTGGTTCTAAAAAAGCCAAGTTGATGAGGGAAGAACAATGATTTTTCTAAATTTCTCAAATACTCTGACAAAAGGGTTGAGTCGGCGGTGCTGGGGTCAAATAGAAAACCAGCGGGTTCCAGTCCAACCATAATGATGGTATCGGCGTTTGGATAGAATAGATGCGGATAAAAGAAATCGCCACCAGCAAATGGGTATAAAACAGTGCCAACTGCGGGCGTGAGTGCTTTTTGGGAGGTGGTCCAAGTAGCTATGGGTTGAGCAATATTTCGGTTGAGTTTATCCCATTTTGCTTGGCTAGTTGATCTGAATTCTGCCCAAATAGGATTTAAATGTGATTGTTTGGCTAGGTTTTCGGAATCTCCTGCAAGTAATTGACAGAAGGGGTTCCAAATACTATCTACTGGGGTTGTTATAACCGCGGTTTTTAAGGGAACTGTAGAATCTTGGTTGGATTTTTCGGTTTTGTTGCCTTGGCAAGCGAAAATGATCAACGGAAGAAACCAAACTGCATGTTTCATATTTCCAGCAAATGTACAATCTTTTAGAATAGGGTGAGATGTTCAAACGGTTGAGTAGCCCAAGGAAAATTTCGGTCTGAGGGTTTATTTAAATTGGGATTTACCGTATAAGCTGTTAAGAATTCATGGGGCATTTTTGTGGTCAGAAATTCTCGGTCATTGGCTGAACCGTTGAGCCATAATGTTGCATTTTGAGGTTCAATGATGACGGGCATTCTTTGTTTGGTGTTATGGATATCTGCCATGAAAGAATTAGCCGAAGTAGTGAGTATGGTAAAGCTTCTTTGCCATTGGTTTGAAGTTGGATGTTTGTAGTCAGAAAAAAGTCCCCCGAAAAAAAGAATCTCCTGATTTTTGGGGAAGATAAAATGAGGAATCTTGGTTTTGCCTTGGTGTTTCCACTCGAAGAATCCGCTCGCGGGTATCAAACAGGGATTTTTGAGCCACGCATTTTTGAACATGGGTTTATCTGCGGCGGTTTCTGAGCGAGCATTTAAAGAAAGTTTCTGCAATTCAGAAATTTGCTGAGGTTGGGCCCAAGTGGGAATGAGTCCCCATTCGGCCAGTTCGCTGTTTTGAGAAGAAGAAAAAATGGGCAATTCAGGGTGGGAAAATCCGTTCAAAAAGAAGCCTGGTTGAGGAATGTGTAAAGGGTTTAAATTGAGCTGTGCCTGGGCGAGCGTTTCTTGAGTGGGTTTATTCTGCAAATTGATGTTGACTGAATATGAAAAGCACATGGTTGCAAGTTAGGACAGACGATTGATTTTCTATAAATTGCTGTCATGATCTTTGCTTTGATAAGAGAGAGGAAAAATCCGCCAGACAACCGTGTGGCACTGTCGCCGGTGCAATGTGTGACCTTAAAAAAAAGATTTCCGCAAGTAGATATTTGGGTAGAGTCAAGTCCTGATCGTTGTTTTTCGGATGACGATTATCGGGAAGTGGGTATAGATGTAATGGAAGATGTATCGGGGGCTGATGTCATGTTGGGAATCAAAGAAGTACCGGTTGAATATTTAATTTCTGATAAGACGTATTTGATTTTTTCTCACACCATCAAGAAGCAGCCATATAACAGAATGTTGTTACAAACGATTTTAGAAAAGAATATTCGATTGGTGGATTATGAGGTGTTAAAATGGGAATCTGGGCAGCGAGTTTTGGGATTTGGAAGATGGGCAGGAATCATAGGGGCGTATAACGGTTTGATGGTTTATGGAAAACGCCATTCACTGTTTAGCTTGAAACCGGCTCATTTGTGTTTGGATTATGCTGAGGTGATATCGGAGGTAATTGTTAATAAATTGCCAGCGATAAAAATGGTGGTGACCGGAGGTGGTAGAGTTGCGAAAGGGGCAGTTGAGTTTTTGAAGCAAGTGAGAGTAAGGGAAGTTACACCACAACAGTATTTGAATGTGAATTATGATGTGCCTGTATTTACTCAGTTAAACAGTCCTGATTTATATGTACATCCAGATAAAAGTGAGTGGGACACTCATCATTTTTACGAGAATGGAAATGAGTATAGGTCGCAGTTTTTGAATTATGTGCGAGTTAGTGATTTGATTATTAATGGGATTTTTTGGAATGAATCATTACCCAGGTTGTTTGAGATTGATGATTTGAAGCGCGATGATTTTAAACCTAGGGTGATTGCTGACATTAGTTGCGATGTCAATGGTAGCGTGCCTATTACGGTAAGATCGACCAGTATTACAGACCCTGTTTTGGGTTGGGATATTGAGACCTCAAGAGAAGCGGGCCCATATTTGGAGAGTGGAATAGATGTAATGGCGGTGGGTAATTTACCTAATGAATTGCCAAGGGATGCGAGTCACGATTTTGGGGCAATGTTATTGCAACATGTTGTGCCCGAATTGCTGGAGCGCAACTCGCATCTAATTGAAAAGGCAATCATCGCTGAAAATGGTCAGTTAACAACTGACTTCAAATATTTGAGCGATTATATTTTAGAACGTAATTAGTTTGGGCGGTTGGTTTAGAACTGCTCAAATTTCGAGAAGAAGAAGCTTCCTTCGATAGCGGCGTTTTCATCGCTGTCGCTTCCGTGAATGGCATTTGCGTCGATGCTTTTAGCATAAAGACGACGAATGGTTCCTTCTGCAGCTTGCTCAGGGTTTGTAGCACCAATCAAGTTGCGGAAATCAGCAACGGCATTATCTTTTTCAAGAATTGCAGCATAAATAGGGCCGCTTGTCATGAAACTCACTAAATCTCCATAGAAAGGTTTTTCCTTGTGAACTTCATAGAAAGCTCCGGCTTGATCAGTGGTAAGGTAGGTGTATTTCAAGGCAACAACTCTAAAACCAGCTTGAATGATGTGATCTAGGATTTTACCTGCATGTCCGTTAGCTACGGCATCAGGTTTAATCATGGTAAAAGTACGATTTGACATGTTTTATTGTGAATTTCGCCGCAAATTTCGTGATTTATAGGGAACTTTGAAGTTGATTGGTCGATTTTTATGAAAAGTTCAAATAATAATTTAAAAAATCAGCGCAGAATGCGTGGAGTGGGCGATTTACACATGCTTGAGGGTCCACATAGCAGATCGGAAGAATTTTTCTTTCTGTTTAGGGTGGTATGGGAGTTTCTTAAAGGATTCAGAAAATTGCACTTTGTGGGTCCGTGTGTGAGTGTATTTGGTTCGGCTCGATATGCATCTGAGCATGAATATTACCAAAAGGCTAAAATGATGGGTGCGAAAATCAGCGAAGCAGGATTTACGGTGTTGACTGGGGGCGGCCCTGGAATCATGATGGCTGCCAATGAAGGTGCTAAGAGTGTTGGGGGAAAGAGTATAGGTGTAAATATTGAATTGCCATTTGAGCAAAAGCCCAATCCATTTTTAGATGTTTGGGTTGATATACGCTATTTCTTTGTTCGCAAGGTGCTGTTGTTCAAGTATTCTATTGGATTTGTGATTTTTCCCGGGGGATTTGGAACTATGGATGAAATGTTTGAAGCATTGACATTGATTCAAACTCGAAAAATGCCATGGTTTCCCGTGGTAATTGTTGGAAAAGAGTTTTGGTCTGATTATCAGAAATTTGTGGATCAAATGGAGATAGGAGGAACCATATCACCTGATGACAAAAATCTGTATTTAGTCACAGATGATTTAGATGAAGCGTTGGATTACATACATGAGAAGGTGGCATTGATGCCGCGGAAAAAACAAAATTATCGTCGATTCTGGTGGTTGGGTGAATAGATTTAAAGTAACTTTGCCATATGAAAGGTCCTATTTCTCAATTCATTGAAAATCATTATTTGCACTTTAACGCAGCTGCTTTGGTAGATGCTGCAAAAGGATATGAAACGCATTTAACCGAAGGTGGTAAAATGATGGTAACCTTAGCGGGTGCCATGAGTACTGCCGAGTTAGGTAAAAGTTTGGCTGAAATGATTCGTCAAGGAAAGGTAGATATCATTTCTTGTACTGGGGCAAATCTTGAAGAGGATATCATGAACTTGGTGGCTCACAAGCACTACAAGAGAGTACCTAACTACAGAGATTTAAGTCCTCAAGATGAATGGGATTTATTGGAAAACCACTTTAACAGAGTAACAGACACTTGTATACCTGAGGAAGAGGCATTCAGAAGACTTCAAAAGCACATTCATGGAATTTGGAAGGGCGCAGAAGATAAGGGCGAACGTTATTTTCCGCATGAATACATGTATAAAATATTGTTGAGCGGCGAGTTAGAGCAATATTATGAAATTGACCCAAAGAATAGCTGGATGCTTGCTGCTGCTGAAAGAAACCTGCCCATCGTAGTTCCAGGTTGGGAAGATTCTACCATGGGTAACATTTTTGCGAGTTATGTGATCAAGGGTGAGTTACAAGCCTCAACCATGAAAAGCGGTATTGAATACATGACTTGGTTGGCCGATTGGTATGTGAAGAATTCAGAAGGTAAAGGAGTTGGATTTTTTCAAATTGGTGGCGGTATAGCGGGTGACTTCCCTATTTGTGTTGTGCCTATGTTGTACCAAGACATGGAAATGGAGAATATTCCTTTTTGGTCGTATTTCTGTCAAATATCTGACAGTACCACCAGTTATGGTAGTTATTCAGGAGCAGTACCTAATGAGAAAATCACTTGGGGTAAGTTAGATGTGAATACTCCTAAGTTCATTGTAGAGAGTGATGCTACCATTGTGGCACCCTTGATTTTTGCTTGGGTTTTGGGATGGTAAATTCCAAACCAGATATTGCATCGTTTGAAGATGTGCAATTGGTTGTAAATAGACAATACGATCAACTAATTGCAGATCCTCAAACCGGCAGGCATTTTAAGGAACTCAATTTTGAAGAGCATCTTCCTAGAATTTATAATTTCTGGAGTTTTATTTTGGGTATTGATCCTGAAAATCATTCCTATAGGGGAAGTGCTTTTGAGCCGCACACGCATATGAATTTGACGCATCAAGATTTCATTGACTGGCAGAAATATTTGAAAACAGCTGTTGAGGAGCGATTTGAGGGTGTCACGGCAACTTTAATGTTGCAAAAGGCCGAGCAATTGGGAATGATGTTTGAATACAAGTTGGGTTTATTAGAAGATAAATAAATTATGAGTAATTTAATTCCTAAATTAAAGCAGATTAAAGGATTCCTTTTTGATATAGACGGAGTTTTAACCAAGGGTTCCGTGTTGGTGACCGAGGAGGGACATATGCTGAGATCAGTGAACATCAAAGACGGATATGCTTTGCAACATGCTGTTAAACAAGGTTATGTGGTGGGCGTTATTTCTGGTGGAAGATCTGAGGGAATGAGAAAAAGATTCGAAGGTTTGGGGCTTAAGTATATCTATCTGGGTCAATCTCACAAAGAAGAGGCCTTTGAAGAAGTTTGTAGGTTGAGTGGAGTTAATGCCTCTGAATTTATTTACATGGGAGATGATATGCCTGATATTCCATTGTTTGAAAAAGTAGGATTAAGTTGTTGCCCCAAAGATGCGAGCATAGATGTTTTAGATAGAGCTGAATTCATTGCGAATGCAAATGGAGGTGAGGGTTGTGTTAGAGAAATCATAGAAAAAGTGATGAAACTTCAAAATTCTTGGTTTAACGAGGATACTCACCGTTGGTAAGCAAGTTTTCATTGCTTACATTTGAAAAACATGACTGCGAAAGAACTGCTAAACGAAAGTATTAATGTTTTAAGACATACCGATACGGTAGCAGTAGCGGTGGGCTATTTAAATGGCCAAGGTTTATCCGAGTTGCCGGTAGTGAAAAATAAGTTTTTGTATAATTATGCAAGAATCGAAAATTTGAATCAAGTCGATGACCACTCCTTGAAGTTGGAAGAAGTTATTGCTGAAAATGTTCATGCACCTGCCGTATTTCTTAATCAACATTTGTATGAAATAGTACCAATCATGGCAGTTAGTGAGTTATCTGTGATTGCTGTATTGGGAAAAAATAATGAATTTGAAGGAACCATAGATCAAAGGCGCATTAACAAGTTGATCACGGAATCGATGACCTACAGAGGTTTGGGTGCAGTGGTTGTTTTGGATCTAGAAGATCGCGATTTTTCGCCAGCTACTATTTGTAGATGGGTTGAAGAAAATGGGGCTAAAGTGATTGGAATGATGGTGAAAAGTGAGGCCATGGGGAGGTTAAAAGTAAATTTAAAATTGAATACCACGGTTTCTAGAAATATAGTATCCACATTCCAGAGGCAAGGTTATAAGGTTGAGAATGTATATCTATCGGAAGATCAAAGTGGCCATGAAGACAGAGAGATAGACATGGTTCTTAAGTTTTTTGATTTATAATTTTTTTTGGGATTGCATGTGAAAATCCCTTTTAATTATTGAAATTTGTGGAAAACCGATTTATCCTACTGAAAATATTGGTAGAGGATAGGTCGTTAGTAGTACTTTGAAAAGCATCTTAACTTTATGAATGATAATTTGATCAACGAAAATGAGGTAAAACCTATAACTCTAGTAAGTGTTGTTAATTTTTTCTGGAGGTGGCGCAAGGTTTTCTTCATTTCGGCGAGCATAGCAGCAGTTATGGCAATAGTGATGACACATCCTGCCATTACTAAGCCTAAATATAAAGCGCAGCACATTTTTTATCCCACCAAAAACAACTCAATTTCAAACGCATTATTGACGGAGTTAAATCAACGTCAACAAGACCCATTGGAATTTGGGGAAGAGATAGAAGCGGAGAAGGCGCTTCAAATTATTCAATCGGGAACATTGATTGGTAGATTGGTTAAGAATTTCAACTTGATGGAGCATTACGGAATTGACCCTAAAAAAGAGAAATTTCCGAAGTATGCTCTAGATAATAAAATCCAAGAGAATTTCAATTTTGAGAGAACTCGTTACTTGAGTATTAAGGTTGAAGTTTTAGATGAAGATCCCAAAATGGCGGCAGCCTTGGCAAACGGAATTGCTTTGCTTTACGATTCAATCAAAACAGAAGTTCAGAATCAGGTTGCAAAGCCGGCGTTGGATATTGTTGGACGTGCATTGGCTGAAAAGAGAAGTAAGATCCAAAAAATTAAAGACGATTTAAGAGAGTTGGGTACTCGTGGAATCACTAACTACGAGGAGCAATCGCGTGCTTTGGCAGAGGAAATTTATAAAGCACAATCATCAGGTAAAACTGGGCAGTTGCAACAGTTGCTTACTGAGCAAAAGGCATTGGTGGCTAGCGGTGGTGATTTCATTGCTTTGAATGAGTTGATTAAATTAGAAGAAGAAAAGGAAAGTAATTTAATTACTCAATTTGAAAAGCGACAAGTTGACGTTGGTGAGCGCTTATCACATAAATTTACGGTTGAAGAGGCTACTGTACCGGAAATTAAGTTTTGGCCTAAGCGCAGTTTTATTTTTATCATTTCAGTGTTGGGAACCATCATTGCAACAGCGGTTGTGTTGGTGTGTTTCGAGCTGTTTTGGAAGAAGTAATATGCAGCTTTCTTGGAATCAACTTAAAAACAGCAGCCGTAATTGGTTGATTCTGATATTATCGATCCTTTCAACGGTAATCGTTTGGGCCGTCATTCAACAGAGTTGGTGGGTTCTTGGAATTCCGGTTGTTCTACTGGTTGTTCTATCGAGTTTATTATTTACCGAGAAAACCTTATTGATTTTTGGGGCCTTTGCGCCTTTGGCGGTGAACTTTGAGAACTTAGGTGGCGGATTGGGAATGTCACTTCCAACAGAGCCAGTTTATATTTTCTTATTCGGGTTACTACTCTTTCATGCTTTTAAAGACCGTAGAGTAAATTTTAGATATTTAAAACACCCAGTGGTGGCTATGGTCACGGTATATTTGGCCTGGTTGTGGTTGAGTAGTATTTTTAGTTCAATGCCTGTTGTTAGTTTTAAGTTTACATTGGCACGCACTTGGTATATCTCGTTATTTTTCTATTGGGGACTTTTTATTTTTAACAGAGAAGATAGGGTTAAGTTTTTCTTGAATTGGTTCACCATATTTACCATGGTAATGGTTGGTTATACCTTATTTATGCATGCCCAAGATGGTTTTTCAAGGGGATCTAGTTACGGTGTTTCATGGCCATTTTTTCCCGATCATGGAATGTATGCCGCAGCCATTGCTTACGCTGTTTTTATCTTGGTGGTTTACACCTTTTACGTAAGGCAAATGGACTTCCATATCACCTTTGCTCCGTTCTTTTTTATTACGTTATTGATTTTGTTATTTGCCATAATTGTGAGTTTTACCAGAGCTACTTGGTTAAGCTTATTAGTTTCGATGGGGGTTTGGATTTTGACGAGGTTTAGGGTCAAGTTTTCTGTAATTTTAATTGCATTGGTTTCTGTATTAGCGGTTGGAATCATCAAACAGGATGAGATATTATACTCCTTGGAAGCAAATAAACAGGGTAGTAGCGACGAATTGGAGGGCCATGTGAAGTCGGTTAGTAATATCACCACTGACCCTAGTAACTTAGAAAGAATTAATAGATGGAAGTGCGCAGGTAGAATGGTATCTGAGAGGCCGGTATTTGGATTTGGACCGGGAACTTTTGTATTTCAATACGCGCCATTTCAAAAGAGTAGTGAATTGACCTTGATTTCAACTCATGCCGGTGATTTAGGCGATGCACATAGCGAGTATTTTTCAGCGATGAGTGAAAGTGGATTTATGGGAATGTTGCTGTGGTTAGGAATTGTGTTGACTACGGTTTCAACTGCATTTAAGATTATATATACATCGAATAGTTTAAAGATCAAGTTGTATACTTACGCGGTGTTTTTAGGATTGATTGCCTATCACTCTCACGGGGTTTTGAATAATTACACCCAATATGATAAGTTGGCGGTTCCGATGTGGGCATTCACAGCCATTTTGGTTGTTTTAGATTACAAGAATCAGAATTTATTGACTGCTGATGAAAAAGGCACTTAGTATCCCCACGTTTACCATTGGACTGGCTCTTTGCCTTTTGTTTGTCTTGATTTCAGTTATTGGGCCTTTTTTTATTCAAGATCAGACTCCAAATGCTAATGATATTCATCCCGAATGGTCAGGATTAAAACCTGGATCAACGGTTGATTTGAAAGGGGAGCAAAGAGTATTTTGGCTAGGGACGGATACGTTTGGAAGAGATATTTTAAGTAGGTTGGTTTTAGGCTCTCAAATCTCTTTGAGTATTGGACTTTTGGCCATGTTGTTGTCGCTGATTATTGGGATTTTTGTGGGGCTTATTGCGGGATATTACGGTGGTTGGATAGATTCCGTTCTTACTTGGTTGATAACCGTTTTTTGGTCCGTACCCACGTTACTGATTGCGTTGGGATTGAGTGTTTTTCTTGGGAAGGGTTATTTTCAGGTGCTCATAGCTACAGGTTTAAGTTCTTGGGTAGAGGTGGCAAGGGTGGTTAGAGGACAGGCAATGCAATTAAAGAACCGAGAGTTTATTTTATCAGCGAGAATTACGGGATTTGGAAATTTCCATATCATGTTCCGACATATTTTACCCAATTTAACGGGTACATTAACGGTATTGGCAACCACGAATTTTGCGGCTGCAATATTGTTGGAAGCGGGATTGGGATTTTTAGGATTGGGAGTTTCTCCACCAACGCCGAGTTGGGGAATTATGGTAAAAGAGAATCTAGGTTTTTTGGTATTGGATCAAGCCTATTTGGCTATCATCCCGGGCATGGCCATCATGATTTTGGTTATGTCTTTCAATCTGATGGCCATGGGCCTTAGGGATGTTTTGGATGAACAGAATTGATTATTCTGTTACTTGAATTCTTGCAGAGAAGTTTGAATGAGTTGAGTTAGACTTTATAACGTAAAGTCCAGTTTTCAATGTGCTTGGCACTTGATATTGATTGTTTTGCAATTCGCTGTATCCTACAACTCTTCCTGTTAAATCAAACCAAGTTAGGGTTGATGGAAGTTGTTGTACTCCGTTTATTTGGATATTAGATTTAGCATTTACTGGATTGGGGAATACAGATACATTGTCAACATTTATAGTTTGATTGTTCAAATGGTCAGCTATTACTTGAATTTCGGCGGTGTCTCTGCAGCCAGAAGCATTTGAAGTAACAATCATTTGGACGTTGTATGTACCGTCAGTAGCATACTGGTGCGCACCAGTTGCGCCCGATGAGGTATTTCCATCGCCCCATACCCATTGAATACTGCTATTAGGGTTGGTTACAGCAGGAGTACAAGTAACTTTTCGGGGATAATCAAGTGTCCATTGGAAGCCAGAAGTTGGACGGAATTTGGTGTTGATAGTCACTGACTTTCTCTCAGATATACAACCTTTATACTCGGTTTGGTAGTAAACAGTTCTGTCTGAGAATAGGATGCCCAAATTCAAATTGCTACCAGAAGCGAAGCTGTTGTTGGTAGTTTCGTCTTCGTACCAATAAATGTTTCCGTAAGTAATGTGTGCAGAAATGAGTCCTAAAGATTTATTGCAGACATCAGAAGCGCTTAATATATCAACTGTTGGAGGTATATTAACAGTCACTAACACAGAGTCATAATTTGTATTTTCACATTTTCCGTCAATGGTTTTAAAGAAGATGTAACTTTTTTCTGAATTCAAATTCTTTACATTTATGAATTTTGAAGTGGCAAAAATAGATCCTGATTTAGAGGTATACCAGTTTACATTACCCCATTGAGTAGAAGCAGCAACATCGGCTGAGTCTCCAATGCAAATTTCATCTCCAATTTTTGCGAAAGTAGGAGGTGCTTGGTTGGCATTTACGTTAATGGAAATTCTACCTGATCCGCAGTTTCCGTCGTAAGACTCAACATAATAAGTTTGGGTTCCACGTTTAGATATAGTAGCTGTGTATTGGGTTCCTGTAGCGAGTGGACTTCCCCCGTTAGGGACATCAAACCAGCGTATAGTAGCGCTAGAGTTATTCGATGCAGATAACTGAAGATTAATGTTTCCCGAAGAGTAACAAATACTGGTATCAGAAATGGAGGTTGGAGCAGCTGGTGCGAAATTGCTACCTACTAAGGCAGAAACGGCAACACGGCCCAATTTGTATGCGCAGCCGCCGTTTTGGGCTTCAACGTAGAAAGTGGTGTCGTTATTTAATACCACTGTGGTATAAGTGCCACCGGTGTGAAATTTAGTGCCACCTGTAGAAGTTCTATACCAATCAAGACTTCCGTTATCAGATTTTGCTTCAAGGTTTGCTGAAGCACCGCTGCACAACGAGTCGTTTTTGGTGGTAAGGAAGGTAGGATAAGCTTTTGCAACTACTGGAACCAAAAAGTCTCTTGATTTACAGTCGCCATTGACGCCATAAACATAAAACGAATCTGAAGTTGATACTTTTGAAATGGTATAGTTGTTACTTGTATGGAAAGGAGTTTTGTCTAAGCGTTCATTGAACCATTGGTGTTCAACATCAGTAGCTGGAGTCATAGAAATCCTCAAACTATCACCAATGCAGGCATTGTAACCTTTAGCAAAGGTTGGGGTATTGGGTTTGAAGCGAACAATTTTGGTTGTGGTATCGTAACAGAAAAAGCTAGTGCTAGAGTATGTTGCTACGCGTGATTGCAATTCAACAGTGACATTTTTCTTGGTAGAAGGTCTAAACTTACCATTGATTGAATTCAATTGAAAATTTGATTTATCGAAAACCCAGTTGTGGCAATATGCGTCAAATCCGGCATAATCGTAATACATATATTGATTATAAAACACAGAACCACAAACATTCTTTTTGTATGAATTGGTCATACGAAGAGTATCTATGGTTGCATAACAATCTTGATTGTGGGTAAAATCGGTTCCAAATTTATATTTCACGAATGGATATAGTTGAACATGGCAGTCAAAAGTTACACCTCCAACGTTGAGTGTTAGCCCTCTATACCACTGAGCTTGTAGTTTAGCGCAGTTGATGTTTCTGCCTTCTCCATCGCCGTTAGCCCAAGAGTTGGTTACTAGACCTGGTCGACTGAATTGGCTGCTATCGCATTCAATGGTTAAAATGTAATTTTTAGTGGTTTTAACGGGGGTTGAGAAAACTACATCGTGTTGAATTCTCGTCAATATTAAATTACCTTGAACGGTATCTATTCGAACGATTTCAGATGCCAAAGGAGAACCTGTGGGGAGAGAATCTCCACCAGCTTCATAAACGCTACATTTGATGTAGGTAGAGGTTACTTTTCTACCTGTATCGTAAGGTAAATATGCGTAGAATCTGAACCCAGAAACCGTAATTTCTTGTGGCGCATCGTAAAACTGCCCAAACGCTAAGGTATTGGATACTAACAATGAACTATAGCTTGTTGAAGCGATATTTGCGAAATAACTGGTATCTGAACCGCATTGGGTAGGGTTGGTGGCGCTTCTTTTTTCAAAAGGAGACGGTTTACCTGTTACTCGATTCATTTTCACTGTTCCCGATATTTTCCCGGGGCCTTCAATCAACTGAGCGAAAGCGGTTTGTGAAAACAAGAAAATGGCAACAAAGAAATGTAGTGCTTTTTTCATAGTTTAATTTTTAATTCACGTGAAATAACAAGAAATTCATGAGATTAGCAAGTTTGACAGGTTCTGAATTCGTGTTCTGACATTCGTAAGAGATTGCATGCTTAAAATTAGTTACTTTTGCTGAGCTAAAATTTAATATTATGAGTTCAAATCAATTATTGAAGGGTAAAAGAGGAATCATATTTGGTGCTTTAAACGAGGCATCTATTGCATGGAAAGTGGCAGAATTATGTCACGCTGAGGGTGCTCAAATAGTTTTAACCAATGCACCGGTTGCTGCAAAAGTGGGCCAAACGGGCCAACTGGCAGAAAAGTTGGGTGCAACTTTGATATACGCTGATGTAACTAAAATGGATGATATGGAGAATTTGGTTTCTCAAAGTATGGAAGTTTTGGGCGGAAAATTAGACTTTGTTCTTCATTCGGTTGGAATGAGTTTAAACGTGCGTAAAAAGAATCCTTACACCGATTCTAACTACGATTACATGCATACCACCATGGATATTTCGGCGATGTCTTTTCATAGGTTGATGCAAACTTTGTGGAAGCACGATGCCATGAACGAGTGGGGCAGTGTTTTGGCACTTTCGTACATTGCGGCACAGAGAATTTTCCCCGATTACGGAGAAATGGCTGATGCTAAAGCCTTGTTAGAGAGTTTTGCTCGCAGCTTTGGATACCACTTCGGTAAAGCCAAGAAAGTGCGTGTCAATACCATCTCTCAAAGTCCTACAAAGACTACAGCAGGTAGTGGGGTAGGCGGATTTGATTCTTTCTTCAACTATGCTGATAAAATGAGCCCATTGGGTAATGCTGATTCTGAATCTTGCGCTCAGTATTGTGTTTCTATGTTCAGCGATTATACCCGCATGGTTACCATGCAGAACTTGTTCCACGACGGTGGATTCAGTTTCACGGGTATTTCGACAGATTTTATGGAGACGTTTAAGGATTAAGACTTAGTCTTTGGTCTTTGGTCTTTAGTCCTTGGTCTTTGGTCTTTGGCGTTTGGTTGAGAGTTTAGGGTGTAGAGTTTAGAGATTTCAATACTCAACTTTTCGCACTAAACTCTAAACTGGCTGATAGCTGACGGCTGACAGCTGATTTATGGCGCCAAACGCTCACGGACCCAATCGGTTTGAGTGAGTTTGTATCTAATACGGTCATGCACGCGGCTGGGTCTGCCTTGCCAAAATTCAAACTGAACGGGTTTGATGTTGATTCCACCCCAGTGAGTTGGACGTTTTATGTTTTCGGGTTGTTTGAGTAATTCTTGGGTTTCGACTTCGAGATCTCTTTGAGGGTCAATGGTTGAACTTTGTTGGCTGATAATAGCTCCTGCCTGAGATTCTATAGGTCTAGAATAGAAGTATTTATCTGATTCTTCGGGGGATATTTTTTCGGCGATGCCGAGGATGCGGACTTGTCTTTCGAGTTCGGGCCAAAAGAAATTTACAGCAACATGTGGATTTTGGGCAATTTGCTGTCCCTTCTGGCTGAGGTAATTGGTGAAAAATACCAGGCCATTTTCGCTGAAATCTTTGAGTAAAACTACCCTAGAGTCGGGAAACTCTGCGCCTTTGGTTGAAAGGGTGAATGCTGTAGGTTCATGGACTTCGGATGCAATGGCTTCAGACATCCATTTTTGAAAGGCAGAGAAGGGTTCATTGGGCATTTCGGAGAGTGAAATGCTTCCTTTCATGTAGGTTTTTCGGATATCGGCGAGGTTAGGCATTTTGATATGGTCTTTGGTCTTTGGTCCTTGGTCTTTGGCTAAGGGTGCTCGGTGCTCGGTTATCGGTTATCGGCGGTCAGCTGACGGCTGGCTGCTGAGAGTTGAGAGCTGATGGCTGAGAGCTGAGAGCTGAGAGCTGAGAGCTGAGAGCTGAGAGCTGAGAGCTGATAGCCGAGATTAAAACAATCCGGGGATGCGGCCGCGGCTGTTGTTCATCAACTTCATCATTTGGCGCATTTGATTGAACTGGGTAAGAAGTTTGTTGAGTTCTTGTATGTTACGACCGCTACCGCGAACGATTCGTTGTTTGCGGGAGTTGTTGAGGATTTCAGGTTTTGCGCGCTCTTCCGGGGTCATGGATTGGATGATGGCTTCAATGCCTTTGAAGGCATTTTCATCTACATCGAGGTCTTTGATTTTGCTTCCAACGCCGGGCAACATTCCTAGAAGGTCTTTCATGTTTCCCATTTTTTTGATTTGTTGGAGTTGGGCGAGGAAGTCTTCGAAGTCGAATTTGTTTTTGGCAATTTTCTTTGCCAGACGTTGAGCTTCTTCTTCGTCAATAGTTGCTTGAGCTCGTTCTACCAAGCTGACAACGTCACCCATACCCAATATTCTACCCGCCATACGATCAGGGTGGAAAATATCAAGGGCATCCATCTTTTCGCCGTTGGAAGCGAATTTGATGGGTTTATTGACGATGGATTTAATGGATAAGGCAGCACCACCGCGAGCGTCACCATCTAATTTGGTTAAAACAACTCCGGTGAAGTCGAGAACATCGTTAAATGCTTTGGCGGTATTTACTGCATCTTGTCCCGTCATTGCATCTACCACAAATAGGGTTTCAACAGGATTAAGAGCTTTTTTGAGTGCGGCAATTTCTTTCATCATTGCCTCATCAATGGCAATACGACCCGCGGTATCTACAATAAGGACGTTGCAGTTTTTAACTTTGGCATGCTTGATGGCGTTTTCAGCAATTTGAACGGGGTTGTTATTGTCGTTTTCAGTGTAGTATTCGGCTTCGGTTTGTTCAGCTAAAACGCGAAGTTGTTCACGTGCAGCTGGACGGTAAACGTCACCTGCAACCAACATGGGTGTGCGACCTTGACTTTTAAGATGTTTGGCTAATTTACCGGTAAAAGTGGTTTTACCCGCACCTTGAAGTCCTGCAACCAAAATGATGGCTGGAGATCCTTTTAGGTGAAGTTCTGCAGTAGTTCCACCAAGAAGTTTTACCAGTTCATCGTTGACAATCTTGGTGAGCATTTGACCGGGAGAAACCGATTGTAATACGTCGGCACCGGTTGCCTTTTCCATGATATCATCGGTGAAGGTTTTAGCAACTTTGAAGTTTACGTCGGCAGAGATGAGGGCTCTACGGATTTCCTTAACGGTATCGGCAACGTTAGATTCGGTGATGCGGCTTTGGCCTTTGAGGGTTTTTAAAGCCTTTTCGAGTTTGCTTTGCAGACTGTCAAACATGGTACAAAGATAACAAAACTCCCGTGAGAGTGTTGGCGTTGGTCGTCTATTAATTGAAATGGTCTAATAATCAAATAGGTCAGAGGAGTAGAATGAAAATTTGCGTATTTTTGTATTTTATTAAAAATCATGGCATATTTTTTTACTTCAGAATCTGTGAGCGAAGGCCATCCAGATAAAGTGGCTGACCAAATATCTGACGCGTTAATTGATCATTTCTTGGCGTATGACCCTAGCAGTAAAGTGGCATGCGAAACTTTGGTAACTACCGGTCAGGTAGTATTGGCGGGTGAAGTTAAGTCTGACGCATACCTAGATGTGCAGAAAATTGCTCGTGAAGTGATTGCAAAAATTGGTTACACCAAAAGTGAATACATGTTTGATTCAAACAGTTGTGGAGTTTTAAGTGCGATTCACGAACAAAGCCCTGATATCAATCAAGGGGTTGAGCGTAAAAATCCTGAAGAACAAGGCGCTGGTGACCAAGGAATGATGTTTGGTTATGCAAATAATGAAACTGAAAACTACATGCCTTTGCCATTGATGTTGGCACATTTGATTTTGGAAGAGTTGGCTGCAATTCGCAGGGAGAATTCTGACATTACGTATTTGCGTCCTGATGCAAAGAGTCAAGTAACTTTAGAGTATTCTGATGATCACAAACCTCTAAGAATTGATACCATTGTAATTTCAACTCAGCATGATGATTTCATCAAGCCTGAGAATGCAAGTCAAGAGGCTCAAGACAAGGCAGATGATGCTATTTTAGCAAAAATTGCTCACGATTTGAAGACTATTTTGATGCCACGCGTAATTAAGCGTTTGGGTGATAAATTGGCTTTCTTGTTTGAAGGAGATATCAAATATCATATCAATCCAACCGGAAAATTTGTCATTGGTGGTCCTCACGGTGATACAGGTTTGACGGGAAGAAAAATCATTGTTGATACTTACGGTGGACGTGGTGCACACGGTGGAGGAGCATTCTCTGGAAAAGATCCTAGTAAGGTAGATAGAAGTGCAGCTTATGCTACACGTCATATTGCTAAGAATATTGTTGCTGCAGGCTTGTGTGATACTGCATTGGTTCAAGTGAGTTATGCCATTGGTGTAGCAAGACCTGTAGGGTTGTTTGTTGATACCTATGGAACTGCTAAAGTGGGAATGACTGACGGGGAGATTGCTGCAAAATTGTTGGAAATGCCTGAGTTTGACTTGCGTCCTTATTTCATTGAGCAACGTTTTAATTTGAGAAGCCCAATTTATTTGGAAACAGCTGCTTACGGTCACATGGGTAGAACTTGTGAGACGGTAACTAAGGTGTTTAATAAGGGAACCAAGAATGAAAAATCAGTAACAGTGAAGTTGTTCCCATGGGAAGAATTGAACGCGGTTTCTGCGGTTAAGGCAGCATTTGGTTTGTAATAAAGAGTAAACGTCCCCCGAAAAAACGTCCCCCGAAAGAAGAAAAAATATGTGTGGAATTGTAGGTTATATTGGAAAACGCGAAGCTTATCCTATTGTAGTTAAAGGTTTAAAGCGCCTTGAATACCGCGGGTATGACAGTGCGGGTGTTGCTTTGTTGAACGGCGACATGCGCATTTATAAGACCAAAGGTAAGGTGGCTGACTTGGAAGAGTTGGTGGGAGATAGCGATGTGAGCGCACATATTGGGATGGGGCACACGCGTTGGGCAACTCATGGAGAGCCTAACGATGCGAATGCGCACCCGCATTTGAGTGATTCGGGCGATTTGAGTATTATTCACAACGGAATTATAGAGAATTATGCAACCTTGAAAGAAGGGTTGTTGCAGCGAGGGCATAAGTTTAGCAGCGATACGGATACGGAGGTTTTGGCGCATCTGATTGAAGATGTGATGCAAAATGCGAAGTTGAGTTTGGCCGATGCTGTAAGGGCATCGTTGAAGCAAGTTGTTGGAGCTTATGCCATCGTTATTTTGAGTAAGAACCACCCTGAGCACGTCATTGCTGCGAGAAAAGGCAGTCCGCTAGTGGTGGGAATTGGTTCAGATAGGGGTGAGTATTTCTTTGCATCAGATGCAACGCCCATTGTTGAGTATACCAAGAAAGTGGTTTACTTGAAAGACGGTGAGATTGCCATTGTTGAGAACCAGGAGATGATTATTAAGAGCATTGACAACGTGGTTCAAGTGCCTTATGTTCAAGAGTTAGAGTTGAATTTGGAGCAGTTGGAAAAAGGCGGGTACGAGCATTTTATGCTCAAAGAAATTTACGAACAGCCTAAGTCCATTTTTGATAGTTACCGCGGTCGATTTGATGCTCCTACGGGAACCTTCCACATGCGCAGTTTGGAAGAGCACGCTGATAAGTTGAAAGACATCAAGCGCTTGATTCTCATTGGATGTGGAACCAGTTGGCATGCCGGTTTGGTAGCTGAATATTTGTTCGAAGATTTTGCACGTTTGCCTGTGGAAGTTGAATATGCGTCGGAGTTTAGGTATAGAAATCCGGTTTTGTATTCTGATGACTTGGTAGTGGCTATTTCCCAAAGCGGCGAAACGGCAGATACTTTGGCGGCCATGGATTTGTCGAAGC
Organism: uncultured Rhizobium sp.; assembly: GCA_964527775.1. Lineage (GTDB taxonomy): Bacteria > Bacteroidota > Bacteroidia > NS11-12g > UBA955 > VMCP01. Next base: position 115,716 of record CAZGQS010000004.1, read on the forward strand.
GCAAGAGTGCCACCGTGTTTGGAGTTTGTAACGTAGTGGGTAGCAGCATTCCTCGATTGAGTGATGCGGGCGCTTACACGCATGCGGGTCCTGAGATTGGGGTTGCGAGCACAAAGGCGTTTACGGCTCAAGTTACGGTTTTGACCTTGTTGGCATTGGGAATAGCAAAATTGAGGGGTACCATGAGTATTCAAGCCATTTCGGACGTGATGAAGGAGTTGGAACAAATTCCAGCGAAGATTGAGAAGGCTTTGAAGTTGAACGACGAGATTGTAGAACTATCGAAGTTGTACAAGGACTCTAGGAATTTCCTTTATTTAGGACGTGGATACAACTTCCCAGTGGCCTTAGAAGGTGCATTGAAGTTGAAAGAGATCAGTTATATTCATGCTGAGGGATATCCTGCAGCGGAAATGAAGCACGGTCCGATAGCTTTGATTGATGCGGAAATGCCAGTAGTTGTGATTGCTACCAATAGTGAGCACTACGAAAAGGTAGTAAGCAACATTCAAGAAGTTAAAGCGCGTAAAGGCAGAGTAATTGCTGTAGTTACAGAGGGTAACAAAGATTTGATTGGATTAGTAGATCACATCATTGAAGTTCCTGAAACGATTGAAGCTTTAAGTCCGTTGATCAACACCATTCCATTGCAATTGTTGAGTTATCACATTGCGGTGATGAGGGGTTGCAACGTAGACCAGCCGAGGAACTTGGCAAAGAGTGTAACGGTGGAGTAGTTTCGAACGGGGGTGATTTGGTGCCCTTGTTGATTTGAAAAATTGCTACTGATTTTGTGATATCTTCGCAATTAGGACTTTATTAATTCTTCAATGTTAAAATTTCGATGGCAAAGAATATTGTTGGGTATATGCTTGGCAGTAGCGATTTTATTCGGCGTTATAACAACTACATTAAATTACAAGAAAGATCAAATAATCAATGATTTAGTTCAAGAATTGAACGCTGATTTTGTAGGTCAGATTTCTTTAAAGGATGTTCAAATATCACCTTTTGCTAATTTCCCGTATATATCAATTGATCTAAAAGAGGTTAAGGTTTTCCAAGATAAAAATTCATTAAAAACACCCATTTTAGATTTAAAAGATCTGTATGTTGGATTTGATTTATGGACAATCTTATCGGGAAAGTACAACATTAAACTCCTTAAACTGAAAGATGGTTACCTGCACATTGTACAGGATGTAAATGGGAATTTTAATATAGCTAAGGCACTTGCAACCAAAAGCGAAACTGAAGTTTCGAGCGAGGCGTTGCATTTAGACCTTCAAAAGATTGAAATTTCCGATGTAGAGATTGATAAACTCAACGAAGAAAACAACATTTTAATTGATGTTAAAATCAGTAAAGCGAAGTCTAAATTAAAATTGAGTGATACCCAAACAAGTTTTACTTTAGACTCAAAGTTTTTATTGACTGTTATAAAAGGGGTTGATACGACTTTAATTAAAAACAAACAGTTTGAAATTGATACTAAGTTAAAGTATTCCGATGTGTCTCAAATACTAAATGTGGACCCTTCGGAAATTCGTTTGGAAGATGCATTGTTTAAGATGCAGGGCAACATGGATTTTGACAATGACATGTTTTTAGATTTAAGGTTTGAAGGGGCAAAGCCCAATTTCGATTTGTTTATAGCATTTGCTCCCAAAGAATTGGTTCCGGTATTGAAAAATTATGATAATCAAGGTAAGGTTTATTTTGATTGTAGTATTAAAGGAAAATCCATTAACGGTCATAACCCCAAAATTGATGCTAATTTTGGATGTTCTGAAGCTTACTTTGCCAATAAAATCAACAATAAAAAGCTCGATAAATTACAATTCAAGGGACATTTTACTAACGGAGAAGCGAGGAATGCTTCAACATCGCAGTTTTCTATTTTGAATTTTGGGGCAAGGCCTGAAGCCGGGTTGTTCAGCGGTAGCTTGGTTGTGAGGAATTTTGATTCTCCAGATATCAAATTAAAACTGATTTCTGATTTTCAATTGGATTTTCTTGCCAAGTTTTTAAACTTAGAAAGTTTAAAGAACCTTAAAGGCAGTGTGAAGTTAACCATGAATTTTCGGGATATCATAGATTTAGAGCATCCCGAACGAAGCATTGAAAAACTCAATGAATCTTATTTTACTGAATTATTGGTGAAGGATTTGAGCTTCTCTTCACCAGATTATCATTTAGCAGTTAAGGATTTAGATATTAGTACTTCGGTTAGAGGTACCGAGGCCAAAGTAGATTATTTCAATCTGAAAATTGGAAAATCTGATATATCCGTAAAAGGCAAAATCAGTGATTTACCGGCTATTTTACATCATACGGATAAATTAGTGGTTACTGAGTTGGTAGTTAATTCTAAGTATTTGGACATCTATGAATTGACAAATACTGGAAAGAAGGGCGTTGAACCTGTAAATGAACAAATCGAAAATTTTAGAGCTAATTTGTTATTTAAGAGTTCAGCAAAATCAATTTTAGAATCTCCAAATTTGCCTGTAGGTGAGTTTTTTATTGATGATTTGTATGCCAAGATGAAGCACTACCCTCATACATTGCATGATTTTGAGGCTGATGTGATGATTGATAAACGGGATTTGAGAATCATTGACTTCAAAGGCGAAATTGATAAAAGTGATTTTCATTTTGCTGGAAAGCTATTCAATTATGATTTATGGTTTATGGACAAACCGTTGGGTGATACCAAGATTGAATTTGCATTGGATTCCAGATTATTACAATTGGCTGATTTGTTCTCATACGGCGGTGAAAATTATGTTCCAAAGGATTATCGATACGAGGAATTGAGCAAACTTAATATTCATGGATTTGCTGATTTGCACTTTAATAATGGGCTTCGATCTACTGATTTATACATTGATCATATAGATGCCAAAATGAAAGTTCATCCCATGCGTTTCGAGAATTTTTCAGGGCGTTTTCATTTAGAAGATCACAATCTCAAGGTAGAAAAGTTCTCAGGTAAAATTGGGAGGTCCTCATTTGTGGCCAATATGAATTATTATTTTGGTGATGATTTGGGTAGAAAGAAGGATAGGAATTTTCTTTATTTAAACTCGCCCAATTTGGATTTTGATGAGCTTTTTAATTACAATCCAGCACCTGTAATAAATCAGTCTAATACAGCTAAACATGATTCGGTGTTTAATGTATTTCAGATACCATTTCCCGATATGAGCTTTCATTTTGGTGTGAAACACCTGAAATATCACCGGATCATGTTGGATGATTTTGATCTACACATCCGTACTCAGAAGAATCATCATATTCATATTGATTCTATGAATGTTTATGCAGCGGGTGGACAAATACGTATCAAAGGTGATTTAGACGGGTCAAGTAAAAGTAAGCTCTATTTTAATCCGAATATGAGTTTTCAGAACGTAAACTTAGATAAACTCTTGTTCAAGTTTGAAAATTTTGGTCAAGATCATCTAGTTTCTGAACAATTGCATGGAAAAATATCTGGAAGTTTGTATGGACAAATTCATATACATCCTGATTTAGTGCCAATCATTGACGATTCGGAAATTCATTTAGACCTAGAAGTGGTTGATGGTCAATTGGTGAATTATGGTCCAATGATGTATTTTGCCGACTATTTCCAAGACAAGAATTTAAAACGAGTATCCTTTGATACGTTGGTGAATCATATAGATATAACGAAGGGTAGATTGTCTATTCCTAAAATGCTGATTAATTCGTCTTTAGGTTTTATTGAGTTATCGGGTAAGCAGGATATGGAGTTTAATTTCGATTATTATTTGCGGATACCTTTAAAGTTAGCCACCAAAGAGGCACTAGGCAAACTTTTAAACAAGAAACCAGCAGAAATAGATCCAAATCAGACCGATGAAATTGCAACTTTAGATCCAACGAAAAAAGTTAAATTCATCAATTTGAGAATGAAAGGAAATCCAGATAATTTCAAGATTACCTTAGCTAAGGACAAGAAAAAGGGTTAGTCCTTACTGCTTGTCAATTTTATACAATCTACCAGCATCTGTGATGGCATATAAAGTACCATCGGCGCTTTGAGTGATGTCTCTGAATCGTTGTTGTTCCGAAACCAAAAGGCGTTCTTCTCCGAGTACTTTATTATTTTGAATGTGCAGTCGAGCAATGTGAGTACCACCAAGCGCTCCTACAAATAGGTTGTTTTGCCATTCGGGAATTTTATTTCCCTTGTAAAAGGTCATTCCGCTGGGCGAAATTGCTGGGTCCCAATAATAAATGGGTTGTTCCATGTCTTCTTTTTGTTGAATGCCTTGACCTACTTTTTGTCCGCTGTATTCAATTCCATAGGTAATTATGGGCCAACCGTAGTTTTTCCCTGGGTCTAGTAAATTGATTTCGTCGCCCGCCTTTGGACCAAATTCCCCCAGCCAAATTTGACCGGTAATGGGGTGAATGGCTAATCCTTGTGGATTACGATGTCCCATGGTGTAAAGTTCTTCGAGGGCTCCCGTACCATTAAATTTTGGATTATTTGGAGCGGCTTTGCCTTCGGTGGTAATTCGAATCACTTTACCCAAGCTACTAGATACGGATTGTGCTTGATTTCTGATGTTTGCATCTGAGCGTTCGCCCAAGCTGATCAACAAGTACCCTGAATTATCCATTACAATACGAGCGCCATAATGCAAATTGCCGTTGTAGGGAGTATTGGATCGGTAAATCACCGATACAGATTCTAGGGCATCTTCATTTTCAGACAATCTGCCTTTGGCCACCGATGTAACACTACCTCCAGCTACACTTTCTGAGTAAGCCCAATAAAGCATTCTATTTGACTGAAAATTTGGGTCTACACAGATACCGAGAAGTCCGCCTTGTCCTGAGTAATAAACCGGAGGTACATTGGCAATATTTCCGCTTAGAATTCCTTCGGGAGCAACCGTTTTCATGTTCCCCCCTTGCTCGGTGATGATGAGTTTCCCATTAGGTAATGCGGCAATTCCCCACGGGTCTTTTAAACTACTGCTGATGATTTGAAATTGGAATGGTGTTTTTGTTTTAAGGCTTCCAACCCGAGTTTGTCCAATAAAAGCGGGTGCATATTTCGTCACCGTTGGTCTAGTTTCGACGGGCGCACCTAGTTCGAGGGTTATGGTTGAATCTTTGGGATTGTTATTGTTTGGGGATTCACCTTTTTTACAAGAGTTAAGATGTACTAATAATGTAAATGCTAGGGTGATTTTTAGGGTGGCGTTTTGCATTTTTTTACTTTGGGCAATGATAGTTTGATTTTGATGATGAATGGTTTTGTGAACTGTCATTTTTTAATAAGTATTTAGTTATTAATTTCATCAGATGGGTGTATGAAAGGTTACGTAGAATCAAATGGTTTGAAATTATTGAGTTAAGATTAATTACTTTTGCCGCATGAGTATTGCCTCAACCATTTTAAAGAGATTGTTTCTCCCACCTCATATTTTTAGAGTCATCAAATTGCAACGCAATCGCAAGAAGCACGACAGATCTGCAGATGATGCTCAGTTAAAATTGTATCACGATATTTTGCCAGGAGATTACTTGCATTATGGGTATTTTGAGAATCCAGATATTCATCCCTTAGATATGTCATTTAGGATGATTTACGAAGCTCAAGACAATTATGGTAAGAAGTTAACCTCCTTGATCACTGATTTTGAAAATCCTGTGTTTGATGTTGGATGTGGTATGGGTGGATTGTTGGGGCAGATGAATTCTATGAACTTAAAGGCCATTGGACTTACTCCTGATGTCAATCAAGTGAAACACATCAAGTCTAAATATCCGAATGAGGTGGTTCATTCAAAGTTTGAGGATTTTAACTCAGATGGTTATGAAGGGTATTTTGGAACTCTGATTACATCAGAATCTCTTCAATATTTGAAATTAGATATGGCTTTGCCTTTGATTCAGAAGGTGTTGAAAGACGGCGGAAAATGGATTGCTTGTGATTATTTTAAAACCGGAGCAAAAGGGGAGAAAAGCGGACACAATTGGGAGGTATTTGAGCAAAAGCTGAAAGAAAACGGATTTAAAATCACGTTTCAGGAAGATATAACCAAGCACATATTGCCCACTATTGGTTATGCGCATCACTGGGCTACGAAAATTGGGGTTCCTTTGAAAAATTACGGAATTGGAAAGTTAAAGGTGAAAGCTCCAGGAATCTATTACGCTTTAGAGACTGTGTTACCGGGAATAGATGCAAAGATTGAAAAAAATATTCAGACGGTAGACCCTGAAATATTTGCTGCCAACAAGAGGTATATCTTGATGGTCATTGAAAGAGCGTAAGCTTATTTTTTACTTAGAATTCCAGATCCCAATACGGCGAATTCAGCCGTGTCGTTGGCGGTGTTGATTCTGTGGCTGTAATCAAAGCTGCCTGTTTTTCTGATAATCTGAATTTTTTCAGTACCGTTTGGTAAGGATTTGTTGATGTTGATGATGTTTTCTGCACCAAAATAATACTTGTTATCATCAATGTTTAAGTATAGACCCTCTTTGTCTTCCCACATGGTGTGTGTGATGGTATCTCTAAAAAATCGGGTGTTTGTGGGATTAGTATTGCTTCCTTTGTAGGTATACTCAGTGAAGGCAATATCGCCTTCGAAGGTTCCTTTGTTAACGGGTTTGCCTGTGATGGTTTCACAAGAATTCAATAGGGCCAAGGTGAGGATAAATCCCAAAAGAGTTTTCATAATGGAACAAAACTACCACTTATTGTTCAATCGATCGTAATTCTGGAAGTTGATTTTGAATTGGGCAACGGGCTTGTTGAAAAGGTTGGAGTGACCAACACAATAATAAATTCCAATTTTGTATCGCTCCCGCCAGATGCGAATAACCTTGTCAATTCCAGCGTATGCCTCAATGAAGAACATGTTTCTTCGTTCGGGGGCATAGAGCATATTCATACCCACTGATTCGTACAAACTCAATTTTTTAACCAAAGGAATCTTATTTAAAATGGCTCCGTTAAAATGATGACGGTAATGTACTTCGTAGAATCTCTTGAAGGTGACGAATGTACTATCTAGGGTTTGAAAGGCGAACATAGGAGGAGTGAAGATCAATGGGTCGCTTCGACGTTGATAGCGATAGTCAATGAGGCTAACATTTTTGCGGTTCAAAAAGGCTCCAGAATTGGCTTTGATTTCGCTGTTGCCAAGAAGTCCCCAAGGAAAATCGTGCTCAATGGTATATTCCAGGTAATCTAAATCAATGTTGCTTTGGAGAATTCCTGGGAGGGACTTTCGGTAGGTAACGGCAAACGTGGGCCAAGCTGAACCGAGAACCACTTTTCTGCGTGGTTCGGAAATGTACTTTTGGAAAGGGGTGTAAGAAAGAGTGATACTTCCAAAAACAGCACGGTGACTCTGGAAACGGATGGCAGTGTTGTTTTCAAAAAGGCTGTCTCCCGAAGCGGCGAATCGGTAAGATGAAATGTCTTTTCTGTCGCTGATTTCCGCTCTGAATCTTAGGTAAAGCCCGTTGGTGATTTCTTGTCGGTGGTAAGCGGTTAAATGATCGTGTTGGTAAAAGTTATCTCTTCTAAACACGTCTACATAGGCTGCAAATGGGTTGATAAATCCAAAATCTCTACCCACTTGAATCCAGATTCTTTTTTGTTTGTAAGGATTGTAGAGCGTGGTAAAAATGATATTACCTCTGATATCACGATTTAAAACGCCGTAGGAGAGGTTCGGAACGAATCGAATGGTTTTTTTGTTTTCAAAGGTTTTTTCAAGCGCACAGAAAAACACTCCGCGTCCACCGCCAGGCCACCAAGGTTGGTAGGTTATCCATAAGGGTTGGAAGCCCATTTGAATGCCCTTACGTCTATCTTGGAAACCCTGACCTTCAAGAACGAGGCTTTTGAAGGTGACTTTGTTGATGAGCCGTTCAATGGAATCAAGGTAGTCATCTGAATTATGAACGCGTTCAATGCTATCGGTTTGTGAAACAAATTTTTCTTCTATTACAGATAAGGGGATGACCCTGTTTTGTTTCCAAAAAGAGGTGTCTCTGTCATAGGCTTCCTGTTCGGTCTTGCTAAGTTCTAAACCAAAGTGTTTTTTAGGGAAATTCGGGTTGGTCTGAATGTTAGAATATATGACCTTGGTATTGCCTAAATTTAAGGTACTACCTGATTTTGAGGTATAATCAAAAGATTGGCTATCAATCAGTATGAGACTGTCTTTGGTGAGTCGGTATGTTTGTTTGAGTCTCATGGAATTGTATTCGGCCATGAGGTGTTGTGGAATGTTCAAATTGAGTTTAGAAACGTAAAAAGCCGTATCAACCAAATGAAGTTCGCCATTAAAGGTAGCATTAGAGGTTTGTCTTCCGTCAAAACGTATGATCAAGGTTCTGCCGTGTTGTGAGTCAACATAACTTTTGATGAATCTAAAGCGATAGGCAAGAAGGGCAGAACTGGAGAGCGGCGACATGATAGGCAACGGGCTCAGGGCAGGCAGAGACAATAGATTTTGATAAATGTTGAAGTCGCCGTCTAGGGTGGTTAAATAAAACAGTCCTGATTTATCGCCTCTGATTTTAACGGCAGTTCTAATCTCTTTGAGTTTGTTTGGTGGAGACCAATCTCGGGTCATGATGACTTCGGCCATGTTGGCGTTGACCAAGGGTTCGGACGTGTCTTTCTTTGCCTCGGTTCCAAATTCAGCAGAAATAGAGGCAGTTCCTTCTTCTTGAACGGGCTTGTATTTACTTTTTCTTTGGGACGTGACTTCCTCGAAGGCCTTGATAAATACAGTTGACGTTTGTGATGGAATTCTGGTGGCCCAAAGGTCTCTTCGAGCGATGGCTTTTCGCATGTAATTGGGACCTGGGTCTTTCCATTTTGTTTTGACATGAACGGTTTCAACCGATTCAACCGTGGGGATCATTTTGATAATAACGGTATCTGATTTTCCTTTTTGGCTGAGGTAAGCAAATTCTTGTTCGCGGAATTCAGTTTTTGAAAATACTAGGTTGTAATTTCCTTCATCAAAAGGTATTCTGAAGTAACCATCAATGCCCGTTTGTCCAATTTTACGGTTTTCATCTTTGGTTTTAAGGTAAATATCTACATAGGCTAATGGCGCTTGGTTGGTGTCAAGCACCAATCCAGTTAATTGAGATTTGTAGATTTGTGCATTGGAACTTTGACTCAATCCGAAGAGAAAAAGAAAAAGCCCAATGATTTTTTTCATTTTATGTAAAACGTTTAAACGGCTCATGAGTTACCGAACCATTTTCTTTTTTTGGAATCTTTAGAATCTTTTGATTTTGAAACAGGAAGTTCCTTGATTTTGTACTTTTTAACGGGAACTTTAACGGGGAAGGGAGTTTGGAAATCTTTTAGTGTGGGCTTGTCTTCTATGTTCCATTTGAAGCGAGAAAGTTTGGTTTCATTTTGGGGAAGTTCTTCTAAAGGGTAAATTTTACCTTTAGGTTCTACGTAGAAATGCACGGTAGAAATTTTACCATCTTTGAAGCGAAATTCCATGTTGGTGCAATCAACGGTGAAGGCAGAATTTATAGTGTCTTGTTCTTTGATGTAGTAGAGCGCCTTGCCTTTTCTGAAGACTTGAGTTTTATCAATTCGTTGGTCTGAATTTAAAAAGTAGTGTATGGAATCGCCCTGAATTTGACTGAATCTTGAGCTGTCTTCTTGTATGACAATGAATGCATTTGGATAAAGTTCACCTTCGCGCATTTTGCCGTTTTTGATGACCAAATTGACTGAATCACCCGATAATCTGCTGCTAGAGTCCCAAATTACTGGATTTTCGCGCAGTCTGAAAGTGCTGTCTTCAGAAGTATAAATCATGCGATTTGCGGAAATACGTGTTTGCTTTTGCATGATTTTTACCTTGTTTAGGGCACGAGTTTGTTGTTTACCAGAAATAGGGCGGCGGGAGTTTTCAAGAGTATCTGCAGCAATAAAAAGGGTATCTTTTGATTTAGTTTGGATGCCCTTAGCGTTTGGATAAACCATTGAAAGTCCAATATCATCGCGGTAAAATCCTTGATTTCCCCAAATTTGGAACATTTCGGTGGAGTCAATACTCCAAACATGTCCTTTGGTGATGCCGTATTTTGCTTTTTGATTTACCCAAGCAGAGTCAGCTATGAGGGTTTTCCCTGGAGAAGAATAAGCGAATTTGGTATGAAAAAAACCGTTTTTTTCTTCGGTAAAATAATAGCCTCCTTCAAAGAGTATGAGATCTTCATCGGTGTTGATTTGAGTAAAGCTCATGAAGTTGGCTTTTTTCTCTTGGGTATTGTATTGAAGGGTATCAGATTGTATGACGTAGTCTGGGGTGATGAGTTTGACGTTTCCTTGGAAGAATAGTTGATGTTTTGCTGGGTCGTAGCTGCCTCTGTTGGAAGTAAGTTGGGTTTCTTTATCTATGATTTTACCACCGGAGCCGTACCAACCCAATTTGGTGAGGGTGTTGTATCTGAGCCAAGGGGTGGTAAGTTTCATGGATTGGTCTTTGAGTTCTACTTTGCCTTCCACAAAGGCAATATGGGTTTTATTGTCGTAGAAGAGTCTATTTCCTGTCACTACCGAACCGCCGGTGTTGACAATTTTAACACCGCCAATTCCGCGCAAGGTTTCATCGGTGGGGTCGTATTCGGCTTCATCGCAATAGACGGTGGAGCCGCTCTGTTCAAATTGAACGTTGCCTTTTAACAATTGGCCTTTGTGTCCGTTGATGTCTAGGCTTTTCATTCTTCGGGCTTTTAGCGAGATGGGCTGGGCGTTTGCAGCGAAAAAACATCCCCCGAAAAAAAGGAAAACCAACCACCACCTAAGTAGCGTTTGCGCAGACCAAATAGATCTAAGTGCAAATGGATTGATGGAGGTGATGTAACTTGCGTTCAAAATGTCAAATCAACCCGCAAATTACCTATTAAATTCCATTTTGGCGGAGTCAAATCGTTGGGAGTGGAACTTAGACCGACAATTGACTTTGTTGGGGGTATCTGGTGGGAGGGATTCAACGGCTATGTTGTTGGCATTTGTGGAATTGAAGTTGCCGGTGGTGGTGGGCCATGTTAACTATGGTCTTCGAGGAGAAGACAGCCACGGAGACTCACAATTTGTACAAGAATTATGCGAAAAATTGGGCGTTAAGTGCTGCATCTTAGACGTAAAGGCGAGCGCAGGCTTTGAAAAACATTCGGGTGAATCAACTCAAACATGGGCTAGAAGAGTGAGATACGATTTTTTTCAGAAAATCATGCTTGAAGAGGAGGCGGCGCATTTGGCGGTAGCGCATCATTTGCAAGACCACTTTGAGCACTTGTTTATTTATTTATCTAGAGGACAAAACCACCATGCTTTTTCGGGGATGAGAATTCAAAATGGCAAGTTGATTCGACCTATGTTGAAAGTCAAACCGTCAGCAATTGTAGAATTTTTGAAGCAGCGTGGGGTTGGTTGGCGAGAAGATGCATCGAATGAATCACTAAAATATTTGAGAAATAAGGTGCGCTGGGGTATTGTAACACCTTTACTGGCTGAAAATGAGGCTCTTTTAGATGAATTTTTAGAGAGCAGCGAGCATTTTCAAGCTGGTTTTGATGAAATTAGACAAAGATTCGAAGTTAAGTGGCCCCGGAACGAATTAAAGAAAGGGTTGATCTTTAATTCTGATGACCGTTGGCTTTATTGGGGTGTAATTGATGATTTTATGAGGGCGCTAGGTTTTACATCGTCTGATGTGGAGCAGTTTTTTAGTTTGGCGTCAAAGGTGGGGGCTTTCCGAGAAGTGGGAAATTACGTAATGAGCAAAGAACGCCATTCACAGATTTTGGTTTATGAAAAGGTAAATGTTGAAGATTTGGAAGACGTTTGGCGAATCAATGTCCCAAGGGAGTGGAAAGAAAAGAATTTGGAAATTAGGGGTTGGCGGATGGGAGACAAAATTCAGGTGTACGCTGGCGGGCGATTGATTACTAAGAAGATAAGTGATGTATTTGTTGAATTGAAATGGAACCGATTGCAAAAACAGAGGTGTAGATTGTTGGTGGTTGATGGTGAAATAAAGGCTGTAGAAGGCGCTATGATGTCGAGGGAATTGCAAAATAGTAAAGAGTTGATGGTGGAAATAGTGGTTAACGGAAAAAACATTGGGTAAGCGTTTGGGAATGACTAAATTTGCTTTAAGATGAAAGCGATAATTCCGGTTGCGGGCATTGGAAGTAGGTTAAAACCTCATACTCAAACTCAACCAAAGTCTCTGATTCCTGTTGCTGGTAAGCCTATTTTGGGGCATATCATGGACAATTTAGTTGCAGCAGGTATTGATGAATTTGTGTTCATCATTGGTTATTTGGGAGACAAGATTGAGCAGTTTCTCACCGAAAACTATGCACAGGTAAAACTGAGTTTTGTCATGCAGACGGTAGGAAAAGGAATTGGACATGCCATTTGGTTGGCTAAGAATGAAATTAATGTAGAGGAGCCCGTTTTTATTGTATTGGGCGATACCATTTTTGAAGCTGATTTAAAGGAAGTATTTGCATCGGAGAACAGCAGACTTGGGGTGAAAAAAGTGGAAGATCCAAGGCTTTTTGGCGTAGCAGAGGTGGAGACAGATGGAAGAATCAAAAAGTTGATTGAAAAGCCCAAAATTCCTCATTCCAATTTGGCTTTGGTAGGACTTTACTACATCAAAGAAACTGCGGAATTGATGCAGTGCTTGGAGTATAACATCCAAAATGATATTAGAAACAATAACGAGTTTCACTTAACCGACGCCCTGGAATGTATGATTCAAAAAGGGGTTAGAATGGAAACTTTTCCGGTGTCTACTTGGTTTGATTGCGGTAAAAAAGAAATCATTTTACAAACCAACAAGACTTTGCTAAAGCGAAGAGAGTTAGGTGATTATAAAAAGTTTACAGATCAAGGTAACATCATTGTACCGCCAGTTTATATTGCTGAATCGGCTCAAATTGAGAACAGCATTATTGGTCCAGATGTGAGTGTGGGTGCTGATGCTGTCATCTCTCAATCGATTGTGAAAAACAGCATTATTGGACAAGGCGCGAGTTTGAAGCATGCAATTATTGAAAATTCTTTGATAGGCAGCGATGCTTCACTTTCCGGTGCGGTTCATTCGTTGAATATAGGAGACAGCGCTGAAATTAATCTTTAAAATGTATTCTGCCTCAGATTTAGCTACAATCATGAATGCCCAAATTTGGGCTCATCAATTGAAAGCAGAGGAGGTTTTTGTAGAAGGCGTTTGCTACGATACGCGAATATCTGAAGGTAGAGGATCTGTATTTTTTGCCCTTAATGGGGATGGTTTTTCGGGGGACATTTTAACGGCCACTGCGAATGACGGACACAAATATTTATTTGAAGCAGCGTCATCGGGTATTCAGGTTTTTGTGGTCAATAAAATTCCCCAAAATTGGAGTTTAGAAGGAGTTTTTTTGGTGGTGGCTTCGCCATTAGAAGCTTTGCAAAGATGGGCGGCATTTCATAGAAAAAAATTCACCATTCCTGTTGTAGGAATTACTGGAAGCAACGGAAAAACCATCGTTAAAGAATGGTTGGGGGAGTTGCTCCACAATGATTTTAACATTTATAAAAGTCCGAGAAGTTTTAACAGTCAGTTAGGGGTAGCGGTATCTTTACTAGGCATTAGAGCGCATCATCAAATGGCTTTAATTGAGGCAGGCATTTCTCAAAAAGGGGAAATGTTTCTCTTGTGGGAAATGATTCGTCCGTCGTTGACGGTATTAACGGGCTTGGGCTCTGCTCATTCTGATGGATTTGAATCGATACAAGAAAAGGCAGCTGAGAAAATGCTTCTTTGCAAAGATGCAGATGTGGTTGTCATGCCCTCAGATCAGGCTGACTTGATGCAGGAAGCTTCCAAATGGAGACAGTTTCAACCCATGACTCGATTCATTACCTGGGGAAAGGCCGAGCGCAGCTCGTTCAACCTTCAAGCCGTGGAGTCTGTTTTTACGGGTCAAAAAATACAATTTACCTACCGAGGTCAACCTCAAGAGTTGGAAATTTCCATGAATGACGCAGCCAGTGCAAGCAACGCTATGACCTGTTTTTCGGTGTTGTTCGCATTTGAGAGATGGGACATGGGGCACATGGAGAAGTTTAAGTTTTTGCATCCCATAGGAAATAGAATGTCATTGGAGCGTGGTAAACGCGGGAACATCCTTCTAAATGATAGTTACTCAATGGACTATGAAAGTTTGATTTTGGCCATTGATTACTTGAAGTCTCATGCTGGTGGACGCAGAATTACGGCGGTGTTGAGTGGGGATTTGAGAGGGGAGAGTTTAGGGGGGAGGTTAGATGAGGTCATTTGGATTGGGCCAGATGGAGAGTTTAAAAATGTGCAAGAATTGATTGCTTCGGGTAGATTGGATCACCTGGAGAATCAAGGAATTTTGATAAAGGGAGCTCGTAAATATGAACTGGAGCGGGTGGTAGATAGATTGAAAGGTCTTCTGCATAAGACCGTGATGGAAATCAATTTAGACGCGCTCAAAAGCAATTTTCGTTATTTCCAGAAAGCCGTGAAACCTGGGGTGAAATTGATGGTGATGGTCAAGGCTCAAGGTTACGGCAGTGGAAGTACAGAAGTAGCGAAGGAGTTGCAAGATGCTGGTGTTGATTATTTGGGTGTGGCTTATGCTGATGAGGGAGTTGCGTTAAGGGAGGCGGGAATTCATGTACCCATTATGGTTCTGAATGTGGATGCCTACACGCTGGAAGTTCTAGATAAGTATGCTTTAGAACCGGTCATCTATTCGGTCAATAGTTTGAATGATTATTTGAACGAACGAAACGGTAAGTCCGGTAAAATTCACCTAGAAATTGATACAGGAATGCATCGTTTGGGTTTTGAGGGACCAGAAATTTTTGAGGCCATGAAAAATCTTCCTAAAGAAATTGAAGTGGTCAGTTGTTTCAGTCATTTTTCGGTATCGGAAGATGCGGCTCAAGATGAATTCAGTGAATCTCAGGCTGAAAAATTGATTGAATTTTCTGCAGAAGTTGAGAGAATTTTGGGCTATACGGTGATGAAGCATATTTGCAATACGGCCGGAATCATTCGCTTTCCGAAGTACCACTTAGATATGGTGCGTTTGGGTTTGGGGCTATACGGTTTGGACCCTTCGGGTGATAACAATTACAAAATTCGCCCTATTGCTTCTTTAAAAGCCTCTGTTACCCAGATTCGCGAAGTGAAAAGTGGCGAAGGAATTGGGTATGGACAGAATGATCGTTCAGATAAGGACCGCAAAATTGCTACCATTTCTATGGGCTATGCGGATGGACTTTCACGCAGATACAGCAGAGGTAACGGTAAGGTTTGGTTGAATGGAAATTTGTGCGCTTTTGTAGGAAATATTTGCATGGACATGGCCATGATAGATGTTACTGATGTAGTTTGTAGAGAAGGCGATGTAGTTGAGATTTTTGGTGAGAATCTATCAATAAACGAAGTTGCGAGATGGGGGTCAACCATTTCGTATGAAGTTTTGACCGGCATCTCGCAACGAGTTCCACGGGTGTTCGTGGGGGAGTAAGGTTATTTTTTCACCAAAGAAGTCATGGGTGACTTCAAATTTTGAGTTTTTACGATGTCCACTTTCAGAGATCCTACGTAAATATCGGTTTGGATACGTACTGGAATGTGGTTGTCATCATCAGAAACCCAAACAGTCATGGCATCTTTTGATTTGAAGACACGGTCAACCACCAATTCGGGCTTAAGCTTGATACAGCGAACTTTACCAATGTCGGTTTTGATGGTTTCCTTGCCTACGTACTTGAGTTTCAACTTATGGATTTGATTGTCAATGTAAATATCTAACGGAAACTCATGTCCAATAGCTTGGTCTGAATAATCTAGGTTTCTAAGGTAGTAGATGGCAGCAGCAACGTCTTGGGTATTTTCAGTGATGGGCATTTTTCCTTTTTTATTTTTAAGGAATTTGTCTTTGTGGTTGTAAACCACCACATCTTGAAAATAGTAATCGTTTTCTCTGACGGTTTTAGCATAGCGCAAAGGAGTATGATTCTCAGCATCTACCCAAGATTCAAACTTATCTCTAACAATGTAAAGCCATTCAAATGAACTGAGGGTTTCACCTTCAACTTTCAAACTGAGGGCTTTTCTGTTGTTGATCATAATGGGGTCAGAAACGCTCATGTTTACCACAGCAGCATTAACTACTCCATAGTGAATGCGGTATTTCAGATTTTCATTGGGCTGATAGGCTAATTTGGTTAATTTTTGAGAGAATTGTCCGTGATCAGCAGAAGTATTTTGCATGGGTTCTGCTTTGTAGGAAATAAGAGAGGCTGCTAATGCCATTCCAGCAATTGCAGCGAATCCGAAAATGTGCAGACGTTTCATGCCAAGATATACACAAAAACCGTGCCTATCCCCCAAAACAAAAGAGTAAATTTGCAACTATGCAAGAACAAAGGCCATTGACCCAGTTTTCAAAAGGAAGCGGCTGCGGTTGTAAAATTCAACCTGCGGTACTCACAGAGCTATTGAGTGGTCTGAGGGTTGGGGCTGAAAATTTTGACCGAATCTTGGTTGGAAACAATCACAACGATGATTGCTCGGTATATGATTTGGGAAACGGACAATATTTGTTGCAAACCGTAGATTTTTTTACTCCTATGGTGAATGATGGTTCTGTTTTTGGGATGGCGGCAGCGGCTAATGCACTAAGCGATATTTACGCCATGGGCGGAAAACCCATCATGGCCAATGCCATTTTTGGTTGGCCTATAGATGAGTTAAGTTTGATTGAAGCACGAAAGGTTCTTCAAGGCGGACATGATATTTGCAAACAGTTTGGTGTACCCTTGGTAGGCGGACACAGCATTGATTCAAAGGACCCGTTGTTTGGATTAAGTGTTACGGGATTGGTTTCAGCTGAAAATCTAAAGGTAAATTCTGGTGCCAAGCAAGGTGATGTCATTGTATTAACTAAGTCTTTGGGAATAGGTATCTTGGCAGCAGGACATAAACGCGGTTTGAATTCTGCGGAGCAAAATGAGGCCTTGTATTCACATTTGACTCGGGTTAATTCGGTGGGATATGAATTAGGTAAAGTTGCTGGTGTTCATTCGATGACCGATGTGACCGGATTTGGGTTGTTGGGTCATTTGGTTGAGATTTGTCAAGCCTCGGGGTTGTTTGCAGAACTGAGTGCAGATTTGATTCCAAAAATTGAGGAAGCTCGAGCATTGGCCGCACAATTTGTTATGCCCGATAACGCCATGCGCAACTGGAATACCTATGAGAAATATTGTGAAATGAACTCAGCCGATGCTTTTGCATGGATAACAGATCCCCAAACAAATGGTGGATTGTTACTTTCTGTTTCAGAAGATTCAGTTAGTAAGGTTCAGGAAATCTTGAAATCAAACGGCGATGAGTTTCACGTCATCGGAAAGATGATTGAAGTTAGTCGCGATACAGAGTGCTGCGTACGGCTTTGATGATTCTTTCTACGCTTGGTAGATAAGCTTCAACAAAGGTAGGAGCGTAAGGCAAGGAAGTATCCATGCTAGTCACACGGTGTACGGGTGCATCTAGATAATCGAATGCACGACGTTGAACAATGTGAGACAACTCTGAGCTGATGCTTGCTAGAGGCCAAGCTTCTTCAACTACAACCAATCTATTTGTTTTCTTCACGCTATTGATCACGGTATCATAATCAATGGGGCGAACGGTTCTTAGGTCAATCAATTCAACGCTGATTCCTTGAGTTTGAAGTTCTTTCACGGCATCGTAGCAGCGAAGCATCATTTTACCGAAGCTTACAATGGTTACGTCTGTTCCTTGCTGAACTACATCTGCAACACCAATAGGGATGGTGTATTCTCCGTCTGGAACCATGCCTTTGAAACCATACATTTGCTCACTTTCCATGAAAACCACTGGATTTTCATCGCGGATGGCGCTTTTTAATAGTCCTTTTGCATCTGCAGGATTGGATGGAACCACCACTTTCAAACCTGGGGTGTTGGCGTACCAATTTTCGAAATTTTGAGAGTGTTGTTGAGCCAACTGTCCTGCGCTACCTGTAGGTCCGCGGAAAACCATGGGAGCAAGGAATTGTCCGTTACTCATGGAGTTGATTTTTGCGGCAGAGTTGATGACTTGATCAATAGCCACCAATGAAAAGTTGAAGGTCATGAATTCGCAAATAGGGCGAAGGCCATTCATGGCTGCACCTACTGCGATACCTGCAAATCCTAATTCAGCGATGGGTGTATCTATAACGCGTTTTGGACCGAATTCGTCGAGCATTCCTTGGCTCACTTTGTAAGCGCCGTTGTACTCTGCTACTTCTTCTCCCAACAAAAACACGCGTTCATCGGCGCGCATTTCTTCTTGCATGGCTTCGCGAAGTGCTTCGCGGAATTGAAGTTCTCTCATAATTTCGGAGGCAAAAATAATGAATTCAATTCAATCTCTTGTTCAAAATTCCGAGTACAAAAGCATGTAATTGTCTTGGCCCAAATTTTCGCCATTCTAGATCATCTAAATCACCCCCAAAATTGAGGTAATAATCTATTCCGTTTGATCGAAATTCATGGAGCACGTGTTCTCTAAAATTGAGTAGGGCAATCCAACCGTCTTCGCAATCTTGGAACCATTCTTCGTAGTAGCTATCATCGGAAGCATGAAAATTCATGACATTTTCACCAATGAGAATGAATTGGTTGATGCCTTCGTGATTTAAAATTTCAACCACTTCTCGTTTGAGCATCATGATGTCGTTGTATAGCGCATCGTTCCACTCGCCAATGAATTCAATGATGGCAAATCCGTCTTGATAATCGGCAAAAAGAATTTTCAGATAGAGGGTTTGGGAGCCAAAATCATCCCATTGTGGGTGAATGAGGTGATTGTACACGGCATTTTCGTAATAAAATTCACTGTACTCGCGTCCATAAAAAGGGGAGCGAGGATCTTCGGCAGCGCTGTATTGGCTGATCCAGGTGAAATGCGGTTCTAGGCTGTGCACTTTGCAAAGATATCTTGAAAATACATACCTTCGCGGCACTGTGCCTCGTTCATTTGTCAAAAATTTGTTGTGGTTGCAAGCCATTAATTGGTTGGTGAAACCCCTATGGATTTTATGGATTGAGCGAACGGTTCAAGTGCAGTTGGGCAACGAATGGTACGGAAACTATTTTGTGCATTTCAATACGGGACTGTTATTTGCAGTGCTTTTAGACGCTGGGTTGAACTCCTACATTGCTAGGGAGGTTGCCGCTTCAGGTAGAATGAAGCACCCTAAGCGGATGTTGTTTTTTAGGCTGATTTTAGGAGGGATTTATGTGTTCTTGGTAGCACTATTTGCTTGGAAGCAGAGTCTGGATTGGAGAATCTTGGGATTTGTAGTGTTGAATCAGATTTTAGCTTCTTTGGTCTTGATTCAGCGGTCTGTGTTGCAAGGTCGACATTTGTTTGTTTCGGACGGATTTTTGAGTGTAGCTGACCGATTTGTTGCCATTTTGGCGAGCGCTTATTTTTTATATGGGTCAGGAGGAAGTTTTAACGGTTTAAATGGAATAGTTGTATTTCTGATTGCGCAAACGGCTGGATATTCTTTTGCACTATTGCTAGGAACCTATTTTTTGAGATTCAAAAATGCGGTTAATGATAGAGATTCATTGTCAGATGGAACATCTTGGATGGATTGGTTTTCTGAGGTCAAATGGTATGTATTGATGGCTCTGTTTATGAGCGTATTTACTAGAATTGATGTCTTGATGATTCGCAATTATTCCAGTGATAACGGATTGATTCAGGCGGGTTTGTATGCTCAAGGGTATCGACTTTTAGATGCCGCGCTGATTTTCTCAACGTTGTTGAGTACTCAGTTATTGCCGTTGTTTAGCCAGAAATTGGCCAAAAAAGAGAATGCCGGTGATTTGGTTTGGGGTAGTTTTAGGTTGGTTTTATGGGTGGGATTGTCGGCATCTGTGGTGGCGTTTACCTTTGGTGACTGGACTCTAAAATTGCTCTACAAGGAAGACACCCGTGAGGTAAGTTATTGGATATTTTCGTTTTTGATGACATCGTTTATTCCGATGGCGGCAATACACGTTTTTGGAACCTTTGTGACAGCCATGGGGAAGTTAAAGTGGTTAACGGGTTCAGCCATTTTGGGAATGATGGTAAATGCAGGATTCAATTATTGGTTGGTTCCTAAATTGGGTGCGGCAGGTGCAGCACTGGTTTGCTTATTGACTCAAAGTTTGTTTGTTATGATGTGTTTCAGATTGGCTTTAAAGTCAGAATATTTCGGCTGGCGCCGGGCGTTTACCATCAAAACGCTGGTGGTTTTTTCGGGATTTATTTTGTTTGTGTCGAAATTTTTACAAAAACGTTCTATTGATATAGATTTAGTTACTGAAAATACAGGGGAATTTGGCGGTGATTTGTGGATGGTTTTCAGTTTTGTATTGTTGATGGGAGTTACCTTGTTTTGGGAAGAAATTAAAAAGAGAGTGTGACGAATGTCATAGTAAGGGCAGTAGGTTAGGGGTAACTTGCGCTCAGCTATGAAACACCAAATCTTAATCATTGGCGGCGGAAATGCCGGCATCTCAACGGCCTCGCAATTGCTCCGAAGACATCCTAAATTTGATATTGCCATCATTGAACCTTCTGATGTACATTATTATCAACCGGCTTGGACTCTGGTAGGGGCAGGAACCTTTGATATTGAAGATACAGTAAGAAAAGAGGCTTCGGTTATGCCAAAGGGTGTGAAGTGGATTAAGGAGAAGGCGGCTGCTATTATCCCCAAAGAAAATAAAGTAAAATTGGAGAGCGGAGCAACGGTTACCTACAGTTATTTGATTGTTGCTGCAGGAATTCAGGTGAATTGGGGAGAGATTAAGGGATTGAGAGATAGTTTGGGTAAGAACGGTGTTTGCAGCAATTATGATTTTAAAACAGCACCTTACACTTGGGAATGTTTGCAGAATTCGAAAGAAGGCAACGTGCTTTTTACCAGTCCAAATACACCCATTAAATGCGGTGGAGCGCCTCACAAGATCATGTATTTGGCGGCTGATTATTTCAGAAAACAGGGTACTTTAGTTAAGCATAATATCCAGTTTTGGACTGCGGGCGCTCGGTTATTTGGGGTAGATAAATATGAAAAGACGTTGTTGAATGTTGTTGAACGAGGCAATATTGGGTTGAACTTTAAGACACATTTAGTTGAAATTGATGGCGAAAATAAGCGCGCTCGATTTGAATATTTAAGTGATGAACGGAAAGGCGATTCTGTGTGGGTTAAATTCGATATGATTCACGTGACTCCGCCTCAAAGCGCCCCTGATTTTATAAAGAACAGTGAATTGGCTAATGCAGGTGGTTGGGTTGATGTAGATAAACATACACTGCAGCACTTGCGTTTTTCTAATGTTTTTTCATTGGGAGATTCTGCTGGACTGCCCACTGCCAAAACCGGCGCAGCCATTAGAAAGCAGGTACCGGTGTTGGTTGAAAATTTGATTGCTGAGATGCGGGGTGTTCAAATGAATGCTAGCTACAACGGCTATTCTTCTTGTCCAATTGTAACAGGATATGGCAAACTAGTAATGGCTGAATTTGATTACAATAATCAACCAATGGAAACTTTTCCGTTTGATCAGAGTAAGGAACGTTGGAGTATGTTTTTCTTGAAAAAGTACATACTTCCGAGGTTGTATTGGAGTCAGATTTTAACTGGAAGAATGTAAAGTGTAGGAGATTAAAATTCCACTTTGTTGTAGTACCAAACCTTGCGTTTTGATTTATCGTCGCGGTTTTTAATCACTTGGTAACCTGAATTTAAGAAGTAGTTGTCATACCAGTATTCTGTAGTACCTGAAGATCTTTTGACTTCGTCGTCTGAGTCTAAGGTAATGTCATTGTTGATGGTTTGATTTTTAGTGATTTCACCTTTGATGTTGAGAGTTTGAGCATAAATGCGTTTGCCTGAGGCGTATACCATTCCTATGCTTTCAGCATCATTGTTTCGAATGGTGACAAAACGAACAACAGAATAGGGTTTGTAATTGGGGTTAAGCTCAAAAATCTGATCCCATTCTTTGTTTCCTGATTCATTGAAACAAACAATGCTCGCATGGGTATATTGATATCCGTCAAATACTTGTCGGGTTTGAGGCTTTCCATTAACATACGTTACTTCAGTTCTGTATGTGGGGTAATAACGCTCACCAACATACAAAAATTTATCACCAACAGGAATGATTTCATGCGAAGCCATCAATACATTTACTTTCAATTCTTTTCCGCGTGATTCTGCTTTTGCAATTTTCTTGCCTAATTTTTCTTGGGCTTTTTCAGATAGAAAATCAAAAAAGTGCTCTAAGTCTGTGTATTTGTGTTGATTGAAAACACTCCAGTTGTTGTTTTCTAAAATACCAAAATAAATACCTTCTGTTGTTATGGTTGAATTTCTGGAGTAAGTGCCTGTCAGAGCATATTTACCCTCTGATAATTTGGTGATGGCTTGTGAGGTTAAGTTGGTTTCAATTTCCAACTTGCCTGAAATTTCACCGTTAAATTTTTCATTTTGCTCATTATCAACCACATTCAAGTATACATTGGTTGATTTTCTTGATACGCGTGTGATGTATATTATGGCAACCTCGTTTGAATTGGGAATGCTAATAACTTCGCTAATTCTTAAGCTTTTAGGCTTTAGTTCCCCAAAGGTTAAGGGTTTCTCAAGTACTTCGAAGGTATTTAGATTGACGGTAATGAGAATAGGGGTTTTCTTGACATTACCAATAAAATGGATGGCCCCTTTGGTAGGATAAAGTCCTTCAAGTTTTTTACTTCCCGGATTTAACTGAATGTCTTTCTGTTGGAATTCCCCGGTTTCTTTGTTGAAATAATGAAGAACACCATTGTTTTTCGCGTCACAATTGAAATTGTAAATGCCATACTGGTCTTCACCGCTGAAGTTATACTTTTGCTTTTGAGTAACTTCTGTTTGGTAGGCTTTATTCAGTTTTAAATCTTCGTTGTAATGTTCGTATTTCCACTCATAAAATCCATCCACGGGTTTGTTTGATCTCGTTTGAATGAGCATACCCTGTTGCTTCAACAAATACATCCGTTCCTTAGATATGCCTGGTTGATCTTCAATTTCTAGTCGGTTGAGTATTTTTATGGATTCTTGGGCTTGGCCAGCGAAAAAATATCCCCCGAAAAGAAGAGCGGCCGCAATGGATTTAGCAGAAAACATGATTTAGAAGTCTAATTGATTGTCATACAACGGAAATTCAGACATAAAATTCTGAACTTCTAGTTTGATTTCATGGAGAACTTCAGGGTTATTTCTGTTCATCAAGGCACGGTCAATGAAATCTGCGATGATTTCCATGTGGTTTTCTTTAAGTCCGCGGGTAGTGACAGCTGGGGTTCCAAGTCGGATGCCCGAGGTCACAAAAGGGCTGCGTTCTTCGAAGGGAACGGTGTTTTTATTGATGGTAATGTCGCATTTAACCAGCGTATTTTCGGCCATTTTTCCGGTTAATTCAGCATCTTTAGGACGTAAATCTATGAGCATGAGGTGGTTTTCAGTTCCCCCTGAAATGACCGAATATCCTCTTTGAATCATGGCAGCAGCCAAAGACTGTGCGTTTTTCATGACTTGAATACCGTAATCTTTGAAATCATCGCTCAAAGCTTCTCCAAAGGCAATGGCTTTTGCTGCAATCACGTGTTCCAACGGGCCGCCTTGAGTTCCTGGGAAAACCGCTCCATCTAAAATGGTGCTCATTTTTTTAATATCGCCCGATGGGGTTTTATGTCCCCAAGGATTATCAAAGTCTTTGCCCATCATGATGATTCCGCCGCGAGGTCCGCGAAGGGTTTTATGCGTGGTAGAGGTGATGATGTGGCAATGAGGTACAGGGTTGTTCAACAATCCTTTTGCAATTAAACCTGCAGGGTGTGAAATATCAGCAAGGAGCAAGGCCCCCACTTCATCAGCAATGGCTCTGAGGGTTTGATAGTCCCAATCGCGAGAATAGCTGCTTGCACCGCAAATGATGAGTTTTGGTTGTTCATTGAGGGCAGTTTCACGCACTTTATTGTAGTCAATGGTGCCTGTTTCACGTTCTACGCCGTAAAAGGTTGGACGGTATAATTTTCCCGAGAAGTTTACGGGAGAACCATGGGTTAAATGTCCGCCGTGGCTGAGGTCAAATCCAAGAATGGTATCGCCTGGGTTTAGAACACCTAGCATTACTGCGGCATTTGCTTGAGCACCTGAGTGTGGTTGCACGTTGGCCCATTCAACACCAAATAGTTCTTTAAGTCGGTCAATGGCAAGTTGTTCAACTTGGTCAACAATCTGACAACCGCCGTAATATCTTTTATTTGGCAATCCTTCGGCGTACTTATTAGTAAGCACGCTTCCCATGGCTTTCATGACTTGAGGGCTGGTGAAATTTTCACTGGCAATCAATTCAATACCATGATTTTGTCTGTCAAATTCTTGTTGAATGAGGTCAAATACTACGTTGTCGCGGTTTTGCATGCGCAATTTTACAATTTTTTTGGGGGATTTTTTTGTGGGATGCGGGCACTTAGAAAGGATTTTCCATGATTTTGGTAAGTGTATGCTAAATTGTAATAAAAAACTCAGAAATTCGCTCAGTCAAGTGTCTATATGAAACTAAATCAGACTTATCTTAAAAATGCGGGTTACTTCTTAGGAGTATTGGTGTTATTTTATGTCATCACACGTTGGTTTTTTGCACCCGCGTTTGATGGAATGGCTTTGAAACAAGGCGATATGCAGCAGGTTAGATTCATGACCGATGCACCTGCCAAATTCAAAGAAATTAACGGTCAATACCCCAATTGGAACGACCGTTTGTTCTCCGGGATGCCCAACAGTTTGATCAGTGGAATTCCGCAGGGATCTGTCTTATCAAAGTATAACCCACTGGTATTTTTTGGTGCGGTTAAATACGAAGTGAGTTTCTTGTTCTTGTCTATGCTCAGCATGTATGTGCTGCTTTTGTCTGTAAGAGTTGATAAATATTTGAGTATTGCTGGTGCAATAGGTTATGCATTTATGACCTTTACCATTAGCAGTTTTGAGGCCGGACATATTACCAAAGTACTTGCAATGTCTGTGATGCCAGGTGCATTGGCAGGGGTGTTGTTGCTATCGCAGAAAAGATATCTCTTGGGGGCGGCCGTTTACGGACTGTTCTTTGCCATGTTGGTGTACTATTTCCACTACCAGATTTTGTATTATGCCGGAATAATCATTGCCTTCTATTTTGTTATTGAAATATTTAAAACCATCAAAACTAAGGCTTGGAAGCATTTGGCTATTACTCTAGGAATTACGGGTGTGGTTTCAGTTTTGGGCGTAATGACCTGCGTAGGTAAAATCTACGACACGATGGAGTATTCTAAAGCCACCATGCGAGGTGGTTCGGAAGTGGCGAGTGAAGTTCCTCAAGATGGTCCTAAAACCGTCAATGCAAAAGGGTTGGATATTGAATATGCTTTCAGTTGGAGTTACGGAATTACCGAAACCTTTACATTGTTTGTGCCTCGTTTTAAAGGCGGAAGTTCTGATGAACCAGTTCCTGACAATATGTTTGGTCAAGAACGATTGCCCATGTATTACGGTGATTTACAGTTTACTTCAGGTCCTATCTACATGGGTGCTGGTTTGATGTTCTTGTTTGTGTTCGCAATCGTTTTTGGCTTCCAATGGAAGAAAGAACAGCCCGAAAATGAACAAGCTTTGAATTATTACTATCTGGTATGGTTTGGAATTGAAATTTTCGCGTTGTCTTTGATTCTTTCTTGGGGAAAATATGTAGGATTGAATGAGTGGTTGTTCAACAACTTGCCCTATTACAATAAGTTTAGAACACCTATGATGGCTTTGAGTATCGCTCAGGTTATTGTACCGTTTATCGGAATTTTAGGCGCTTACAACGCATTGTCACAAAATTGGAGTGATGCTGTTGCCAAGAAATTGCAAAAATCTGCCCTGTATACTTTGGGCGGTATTGTCTTGATTTTAATTGTTGTTGCCAATAGCCAACAATTCAAAGCCCCTGTGGATGCCCAAATTGGCGACCCAAGTGCCATTACCGAAATTCATAATTTACGCAAAGAACTGCTGTGGAACGATCTTTGGAGAAGTGTTGGAATCATGGCATTTATTGCTCTTTTGGTTTGGGGTGGATTGAAGAAACAGCTGAAAATGAGTGTGTTTGCTGCGTTGGCAACCGTCATGGTGGCATTTGATTTAATGGGTGTTTCTGGTCGTTATTTGAATGACGATAATTGGGAAGAAAAGGAAGTGGAGCAATCCATCATACCTACGCGCTTGGATGAACAAATCATGGCTCAGAATAAAGAAGGAGCCAGGGTCTTTGATCTTAGGTATAATCCATTCAATGACAATCACGCTGCGCCATTCCACAAAAATGTAGGAGGATATCATCCGGCTAAATTGAGCAGATATCAAGATTTGATCAGCTATGGTATCACCAAAAACGGTGCTCAAATGAGTGCTGACGTAATCTTAAACAATCAAGTTTTAGATATGCTTAACTGTAAGTATGTCCTCACAAAATCACAAGACGGAAAGAGCGAAGAAGTCATTCCTCGTCAGACGGCTTTGGGACATGCTTGGTTGGTAGATTCGGTGGTGAAAGCGGAGTCTGCAGTTGAAGCATTAAAGAAGTTGAATACGTTAAATCTTGGTGCTTATGCCGTTTCTGAAAGCAAAGATGAATCGCCCAGTCAAATGGTGTATACATCGAGCGAAAGCGACCAAATAACACGCAAGTATTATAGTTTTGATACCATTACTTACACGAGCAATAATGCCAATAAGGCGTTGGCAGTTTTTTCAGAGATCTATTACAACGAGAAAAATGGAAGTTGGAAAGTGTATGTCAATGGAACAGAAGCTAAAGCTTTGAAAATGAATTACATTCTACGTGCTGTAGAACTTCCAGCAGGAAAAAATGAAGTAAAATGGGTCTATGAGCCAGCTTCTCGTCAAACATTCTTGAATCTGGAAATGGCTAGTTCAGGGTTGATTTTGATTCTTTTCTTGGGACTAATGATTCGTCCGTTGTTCGCCAAGGAAGAGAATGCATAAGCTCTCCATCATTACCATTAATTTTAATAACATCGCGGGCCTGCAAAAGACCGTTGAATCGGTGGGTTCGCACCTGCCCGAAGGAGTGGAGTGGATTGTCGTTGATGGAAACAGCACTGATGGATCAGTTGAGTATATTTCTGAGGCCCCGTTTTCCTTGAAAATCATTGAAAAAGATAAAGGCATTTACGATGCCATGAATAAAGGTTTGAAAGCAGCTCAGGGAGAATATGTATGGTTCATGAACAGCGGCGATAGGTTCCATTCTGGTGATTCCGTTTCTCGGATGCTTGATTTTTTGGTGCGTTTTCCTGCTGTGGACTGTTTCTATGGGGACACTGAATTTGTGGATGAAAAATACCAGCCCATGGGATTGATCAGTAAGCTGAAGCCCCAAAAGTTCCCGTTGAATCTCACTAAAAGTAGTTTCAGAACAGGAATGAGTATTTGTCATCAAAGTTTTGTGGCTAGAAAATCACTTTGCGATGAATACAATTTGAAATACAGATTTGCCGCCGATGTAGATTGGATCATCCGTATTTTGGATAAAAACCCAGTGACTATGCCTGTTGATTTTGTGGTGGCAGACTTTGCCGTTGGCGGAAGTAGTTACCTGCATACCAAGAAGGCCATGAAAGAGCGATTTCAGATATTGGGCGAACATTATGGATATTTCGCCAATATATTGGCTCATATTTGGATTGTAATTCGCAGAATTTTATTTAATTTGAAAGGTCGTGAGTAATACGGATAGGGTAGATAAGCAGTTATTTGAGGGTGAACATTATTTGGGAAAACCTGCTGATGCTCAAGACTTATTGGTTTCTCGAAGAATAAAAATCTTAGACAAGTTCACTGGTTTTTTCAATCAAGATGCTGATTTGCTTGATATTGGTTGCGGCAATGGAAATACGGCTTTGCAAGTTGCTGGTAAATTTAAACACGTTTACGGCTTGGAATACACTACCCAACACGAGCAAGATTTTGGTATCCTAAAAAGTACTTTGGGTGTATCTAACGCCGAGTTTGTTTGCGCAGACATTTCCCTTGGACCATTTGAAAAGAAGGTTGACCGTTTGTTGAGTTTTGAAGTGATTGAGCATCTTCCAACGGAAGAAGCGGTTCAGAATTATTCCAAATCATTGAAAGAAGGCGGATTGTGTGCCATTTCGGTGCCCAATAAATGGTGGATTTTTGAAACGCACGGAGCATCGTTGCCATTACTTCCTTGGAACAGAGTTCCGTTTTTTTCTTGGTTGCCTACACCGTTGCATGAGCGTTGGGCATTGGCTAGAATATATACTCGTACTAGAATCAAGAAGTTATTGGAGCATTCTGGATTTGAAGTTTTGGAAATGCACTATGTAACCGCCCCCATGGATGTGGTAAAGTGGAAGCCTTTGCAATGGCTATTGCGAAAAGTCATATTCAATTCAGACACAACGGTTTGGCCTTTTAAGGCAGTGAGCATCATGGTTTTTTGTAAGAAGAAGTAATCATTATTAGTTATGAAAAAATATAGTTTATTTATTGCAGTTTTAAGCGTTTCAACAGCATTGTTGGCGCAAAAACCTGCCAAAGATTGGCACTATTCAGCGCCATCTAAAAAGAACATGGGTATTTCAGTTTATGAAGCCTATCAATCACCTGCCGCTCAAGTTAAACCCCAACCCATTGTTGTGGCAGTTATTGATGGTGGAACTGATATCAACCACGAAGATCTGAAAGATGTTTTGTGGACCAATTCCAAAGAAGTTGCCGGTAACGGTATTGATGATGACGGCAACGGGTATGTGGACGATGTTCACGGTTGGAACTTCATTGGTGGTAAAGATGGTCGCAACGTAGGCCCAGATAATCTGGAAAAAGTGAGGGTTTACAAAAAGCTTCGCGATCAATATCAAGGTGTTGATTTTGAAAAAATAAATTACGACAGCTTCGTTGAGGCAAATCCTAATTACTTGGTTTATGAAGGCATGAACAGCGAAATAGAAGGAACCCGTCAAGGTAATTTGGAAGGAATGGCTCAGTTAGAAAAGGTATTGGAAATGTTGAACAAGCTTCGCAAAGAGAGCGGAAAAGACAATCCAACCGCAGCTGATCTTAAAGAAATGAAAAGTGAAGATCCTTTCATGAACGGTTTGGCTCAAGGAATTGCAAAAGCCATGGAAAAAGACAAGACCAACAGTACTTTTGAGGCCATTTACAACGAGATTCAAGAGGGTTATAAAGCCATGGATATAAGAGCAAATTATCAATACAATCCTGATTACGATTCTCGTGAGATTGTAGGAGATAATTACGCAAATTCATCGGAGCGTTACTATGGAAACAGCGATGTCGTTGGTCCGGATGCGTCTCACGGTTCTCATGTAGCGGGAATCATTGCTGCTACTCGCGGAAACAATATTGGCTTAGATGGTATTTCAGATGCGGCGAAAATCATGGTGGTTCGCGTAGTTCCAGATGGTGATGAGCGCGACAAAGACGTTGCTAACGGTATTCGTTATGCCGTTGACAATGGTGCGAAGATCATCAACATGAGCTTTGGTAAAGGTTTTTCTTGGGATAAAGCAGCCGTTGATAGCGCCGTAGCATACGCAGGTCGTAAAGGCGTTTTGTTGGTACATGCAGCTGGAAACAGCGGAATGAACATTGACATGGAGCCTAATTACCCGAACGATAGTTTGTGGGGCGGACAAGTTTTCGCTGAGAACTGGATTGAAATTGGTGCAAGTCAGCCCGCTTTGAAAGCGTTGGCTACCGATTTTAGTAACTACGGCAAGAACAATGTTGACTTATTCTCACCTGGAAGAGACATTTACAGCACCATACCTAATAACAAATACGAGTATTTTAACGGTACATCTATGGCTGCTCCAGTTACCGCTGGTGTTGCTGCCTTTGTTTGGAGTCGTTATCCTAATTTGACCGCTGTTCAGATGAAGACCATCTTGATGGAATCAGGAACCTTGGTTAAAGGCAAAGTAATTATGCCAGGCACGAAGAAAACCAAAGTTAAGTTCTCTGATATCTGTAAGAGTTCTAGATTGGTGAATGCCAAGAATGCCATTGAAATGGCTGCAAGCATGTCTAAATAAAATGTTGTAATTCTCTGTAAAATTTGGCGGAGGGAAAGCCCATCACGTTGTAAAAACAACCATTGATGTTTTGAACTCCCACTAACCCCATCCAATCTTGGATACCGTAACTGCCGGCCTTGTCAAAGGGTCGGCAGTTTTGTATATATTGGTCTATCTCTGTTGGAGTTAGAGTATAAAATGTCACTTCGGTTTGGTCAAAAAACGTGTGTGATTTATCTTGATTTCTCAAGGTGACCCCTGTGTAGACCGTATGTGTTTTTCCGCTCAATTTTTGAAGCATTTCACGCGCTTCTTGAACATCGGCAGGCTTGTTTAGCACTTCATTATCTACCCATACAATGGTGTCGGCTGTAACCAAAATTTGATTTTTTTCTAGGGGATGAGCATAGTGTTTAGACTTATGCTCAGACAAGAAACAGCAAATTTCAGGGCCTTTCAATTCTGACGGAAAGTCTTCATCGGCATCGATATTGACTACTTCAAAATTAAAACCAGATAAAGTGAGAATTTCATGTCTCCGCGGAGACTTCGATGCGAGTAAAATCTTAGTTTCTTCCATGGAAGTTTGGCGCTACTACCAATTCTTTACCGCCGTGGCTGTAATCGTAGAATCCGCGTCCGCTTTTCACACCCAAATCACCGGAAGTAACCATGTTGACCAACAAAGGACATGGAGCATATTTCGGGTTTCCAAGTCCCTCGTGAAGCACATTTAAGATGGCCAAACAAACGTCAAGTCCTATGAAATCAGCCAATTGCAAGGGACCCATAGGGTGAGCCATTCCCAATTTCATGATGGTATCAATTTCTTCAACACCGGCCACACCTTCATGAAGGGAGATGATGGCTTCGTTGATCATGGGCATCAAAATTCTGTTGGCAATGAACCCAGGATAATCTTGAGTTAGTGCGGGAATTTTGCCCAATTTACGTGAAAGATCAAAGATGGTATCGGTAACGGATTTATCTGTTTTGAAGCCTTCAATCACTTCCACCAATTTCATTACTGGAACCGGATTCATGAAGTGCATTCCAATGACTTTTTCGGGACGGCCAGTCACCGATGCAATTTTGGTGATGCTGATTGATGAGGTATTGGAAGCGAGAATGGCATGAGCCGGAGCGGCTGCGTCAATATCGCGGAACAGTTGCAGTTTGATGGTGACGTTTTCTGTAGCTGCTTCAACTACTAGGTCTGCATTTGAAACACCAGATTTTAGGTCTGTGGTAGTTTGAAGACGAGAAAGTGCGTCGTTTTTTTCAGTTTCTGTCAATTTTTCTTTGGCAATCAATCGGTCCATATTTTTGGTAATGGTTGCCACAGCTTTATCAAGCATGTCTTGTTTGATGTCAATCAAGGTAACTTGGTAGCCGCTTTGTGCGAAAACGTGGGCTATTCCGTTGCCCATGGTGCCTCCTCCGATAACTGAAATATTTTTCATCGCCGCAAAGATAGTTATAATTATATTTGCAGCCCCAATTTGGGGATACTATACCTTATGAAATTATCGCATTTCAAATTCGAATTGCCCGAGGACTTGATCGCTCAGGAGCCATTGAAGACCCGCCACGAATCACGTTTGTTGGTGGTAGATAGAAAAACACAGAAGATTGAACACCGCATGTTCCACGATGTTTTGGATATCTTCAATGAAGATGACGTGTTTGTAGTGAACAATACCAAGGTTTTCACTGCCCGCATGTACGGTCAAAAAGAAAAAACGGGCGCTCAAATTGAGGTGTTTTTGCTTCGTGAATTGAATCACGAATTGCGTCTTTGGGACGTTTTAGTTGATCCCGCAAGAAAAATTCGCGTAGGAAACAAGCTTTACTTTGGTGATGATGATCTAGTTGCAGAAGTTGTAGACAATACCACTAGCAGAGGTCGTACCATCAGATTTTTATTTGATGGCGACGATGAAGCGTTTGATCGCGTAATCAAGAAGTTGGGTGAAACCCCCATTCCAAAGTATATCACTCGTCCCGTTCAAGAGGAAGACGAAAACTGGTACCAATCATTGTTTGCTAAGCACGTAGGTGCTGTAGCTGCTCCAGCCGCTCAATTGCATTTCACTCGTGAATTGTTGATGCGTATGGATATTAAAGGCATTAAATTCACCGAAGTTACTTTACACTTAGGACTGGGCGCTTTCCGCGAAGTTGAGGTTGAAGACTTAACCAAACACAAAATGGACAGCGAATACTACCGCATTCCTCAATCTACCTGTGACGTAGTTAACGGAGCTATTACCGGCAAGAATAAAGTTGTTGCTGTAGGCGGTTCGGTGATGCGTGCGTTAGAGTCGTCAGTGAGCTCTACTCAGACCTTGAATCCCACCGAAGGATGGACAGATAAATTCTTGTTCCCTCCACACCATTTCAATATTGCGAACGCATTCATCACCAATTTACATGCACCCGAATCTCCATTATACATGATGTCGAGCGCTTATTTAGGACATGAATTCATTCGTGACGTTTACGCCGAAGCCATGAAAGAGAAGTATCGCTTCTTGTGCTACGGTGACGCGTTGTTGGTGTTGTAAACAGTTTTCGGTGATCGGTGGTCGGTGGTCGGTGGTCGGTGGTCAGCGGTCAGCTTACAGCTTCGCTGAGACTTTGAGACTCACGCTACGCTATGACTTTGAGCTACCGGCTGTTAGCCAAAGACCAAAGACCAAAGACCAAAGACCAAAGACCAAAGACCAAAGACCAAAG
>CAZGQS010000005.1:0-145203 GCA_964527775.1 uncultured Rhizobium sp.
AGAGCAACTGACTCATAATCAGTAGGTGCTTGGTTCGATTCCAAGTGGGCCCACAGAAAGCCTCTCAGCAATGGGGGGCTTTTTAGTTGGTGCTGGACTTTGGACTTTGGTCCTTGGTCTTTGGCTGACTGCTGACCGCTGACTGCTGACCGCTGACCGCTGTTCGGTGAAACGAACTACACACTAAACTATCATCTGTACACACTAATCCTCAACTCTAAACTCTCAACCCTAAACTCTAAACTCTCAACCCTAAACTCAATTGTAATGTTGTTGTAAAATAAAACCATCAAGTCTCTACAAAATAGTTTGATGCATCTACCTAATATTTGGTATGTAACTGTTAATATATGATGTTTTTAACATTCTTTTTGGTCATCAATTTGTGATTGAAAAGCCTTCGACATTTTGTCTTTCCCAATGTTTCATTCGTCGAAATAACCCTGATTTCACACTATGTTAACGGTACTATTTAATACCTTTGCAGTGCAAAATGCTCTGAGATTTTTACTCTTAAATCTAAAAGTTTTTACTGCACGTCAACATCGAATTTTGGTCTCGGAATAGAACATGATAGAAAGAATAATTGCCCTCCTGCTGCTGATTTTGCTGCTCCCTTTCTTTTTGGTGATTTTCTTGCTGATTTACATTGAAGACGGTTATCCCTTTGTTTTTAGGCAGTTTAGAGTGGGGCAACACGGAAGCGTGTTTGTGTTTTATAAAATCAGAACCATGCGCCGCGATACCCCAGAAACATCTACTAGTGAGTTGGATGAGATTGGAAAGTGGGTGCTGATAACAGGTTATTATTTGCGCAAATACTCCATCGATGAAGCCATGAACCTCATCAACATCATTAAAGGAGATATGTCCTTCATTGGGCCACGCCCCTTGATTGCTTCTGAAGTGTACATGCACGAAAAACGCCACGAATTGGGAATTTATAAACAAAAACCAGGTGTTACCGGTTGGGCACAAATCAACGGACGCGACATCATTTCGGATGATCGAAAATTGGAATTAGAGAAGTATTATCTTGATAATAAGAGTTTTAGACTCAAATACATCATTTTGATGAAAACCATATTCTATGTGTTTTGGGCTGTTCGACAAAAATTAAGCAAGCCCGCAAGTTCCCAAGAATAGTTTTAATCGTGATTATACTCCCTAATTTTGCCGCCATTTTGAGTTTGTTCACATGTAACTCAAGAGGCGGAGCTCTGCAAAATCCATGAAATTAAATATGTTTACCTTGAAATATAAGTCTTTTATTGCCCTTCTTCTTTTTGTTTCTGTTGGACTTTTATTAAATGCCCAAGTCAATTTTGGGAAAACCAAATCGAGCGATTATTCCGATCAAGAAATACTTCAACTCATTCAAAAAGCGGAGAATGCTGGATTGGGCGAAGCGCAAATTGTAGATATTGCCAAGGCTCAAGGTGTTCAAGACGCTGAATTGGAAAAGTTTAGAGAACGAGTTCTGAACTTGAAAAAATCAGTGAACGTCCTCCCTGAAAAAAATCAGCCCACAAACAGTCCGTCCATCAGAACACAGAGTCAAGAGACTGAGCCAAAAGTTCCGGCTCCACTTGCTGAGCCGCAGCCCAACGACGGCCAATTTGCTTGGGATTTTGCCCGATTGTTTGATGAAAAACGTTTTCCTGCATTCGCTAACGGCAGAACCTTTAAGGCGCCAGATCAATACATCATTGGCGTGGGTGATGAAATCAGTGTAACTGTATTTGGCAATAGTTATTTCAACAAAGTGAGCCGAGTGGATGACCGCGGACGAATTGATTTGGGTACCGCTTTGGGAAAAGTATATGTAAAAGGATTGGCCTTTTCGAAGTTAGAAAAAGTCATAGCATCGGCCGTAGGCCAAAAAATAAATCTCAACGGAAATGAACTAGAAGTAGATCTTTCGTTTTCCCGACAAATATCTGTGAATGTGACCGGCGAGGTTCAGAAACCGGGCACTTACCAACTTCCGGCGGCCAATACGGTGTTTAATCTTTTGGTGCTTTCGGGTGGTCCCACAAAATTGGGGAGTGTACGTAATATTGATGTGATAAGAGGTGGTAAGTCATTGTATAACTTTGATTTATATGAGTTTCTGTTGAATCCCGAAAATAATTTATTCTTAGAAGACGGAGATTTTATTGTGGTGAAACCCATCCAAAAGACGGTGGTAATTAAAGGAGGAGTTCAGCGTCCTGGTAAGTTCGAACTTCTTAAAAATGAAGGGTTTAATCATGCGGTCAAATTTGCCGGAGGATTTTCGGCTAAAGCCGATGATTCACGCGTGACCATTTCCCGACTTGACGGTAAGGAAAGAACTTTAGTTCAGATGAACTATTCCAAAGAAATGTCCCCCGAAAAACTTGAATTAAAAGACGGCGATGAGGTATTTATTTTTGAGCAAAGCGATGATTTGCAAAACAAAGTAAAGGTATCGGGTGAAGTGTATTTTCCTGGAACGTATTCCCTGAAATCGGCGATGAATGTCAAGAATTTGTTGGAGTTGGCGGGTGGTTTGACGAATCAATCGAATCAGGAGATGGCCTTTGTGATACGCACTTTGACCGATGGGAGTGCTGAGTATTTGCGACTTCCCTTGACGGACAGTGAATTGTCCAACTTTTTGCTGCAGAACAACGATCAGCTAATCATTTTCGCAAAATCACGGTTTATAGATGCCTTTCAAGTGGAAGTTCGCGGGGAGGTGAGAAATCCGGTGAAGATTGACTACAAAAAAGGGTTAACCTTGGGCGTTTTATTGGATTTTGCCGGGGGACTAAAATACAGTGCAGATGCGGCCGAAGTAGAAATATTGAGGAGTTCGATTCACAAAAGTGACTTTAAATTGGGAGATAGAAATAAGACCGAATCCCTGAAAATAGCCTTGAACGCTAGTGGATTTGAGAATATTCCTTTGATGGCTGAAGACATTGTCATTGTAAGAAGGGTGTCGAATTTAAACGACCGAATAGGTGTACAAATCGAGGGTGAAGTAACGCATCCTGGGGTATTTGTGATGGCCAAGAACGAGAATCGGGTGCGTGATTTAATTGAAAAGGGCGGAGGATTGACGGAGTTTGCCTACCCGGAAGCGGCGCAGATTTATCGTAAAAACGGACAGCAGTTGGTGTTCAATTTGAAAGATGTATTGAAGTCCAAAAACAGCGAATACAACTATCGTTTGGAAGAGGGAGATAGACTTTTTGTGCCCTTGAAGCAAGATCTGGTTTTACTGCCCAACACAGATACTTTATTGAGTCAAGACAAGATTTTGGCACCCCATATTTCGGGTAAGCGTGCCAGTTTTTATATGAAGAATTATTCTTTGGGATTCAACAAGGAATTCAAGAAAAAGCGCTTGTACGTGGTTGAGCCGGGTGGGAAAATTGACCGGTCTAAGAATTTTGGATTGTTTGTCGTTACCCCAAAGGTTGCCGCAGGATCAGAAATTCATTTTCAGCCAGCACCTATGAAAGCACCTAAGAAAGAGGTTGATAGCAAAACAGATTGGAATCGAGTGATTGAAAACTTCACGGTAAAACTGACTGGATTCGCCACTTTGTGGGTATTGTTAAGTAGAATTTAAAGAAATGTCACAAGAACTGAGACCACAAATGAGGTTCCGCGACGATGAGATATCGTTGAGGGAAATTCTGTTTAAACTTTATAAATGGGTTAAAGTATTAAGATCTAATTGGTTGAAATTGTTGATTTCAGGGTTAGTTGGAGGTGTTTTGGGATTTATTTATCAAGCGAATAAAAAAATAATCTACAAAGCGGATTTGGTTTTTGTGACAGTTGAACCAGATAAAGGAAGCTTAGGTAAATTAAGTTCTTTAGGATCGCAATTTGGTTTTGATTTTGGAGGTGGAAATTCAGGAGCTTTTGGAGGTGATAACCTGTTGGAGCTTATGAAAAGTAGACAATTAGTGGAGCAGACATTGTTTGATAGTTTAATTTATAATGGTGTCAGTTACCGGCTACTTGAATTTTATCTCCGTCGTGATTCAATGGATACATCCAAAACGCCTAAAGTAGATTTGAATAATATTGTTCGACGTGAAGATTGCGGATTTCGTCAAGATTCATTGCTCAAGGTGGTATACAAAAGGATTTGCGAGAAGAATTTAAATATTGTCTCGCAGGATAAGGATTTGGCGTTCAAAAGAGTAACCTTTACGGATCTAGATCCAGTTTTTGCAAAAAATTTCGTAGAGCGACTGACAGATAATGTGACAAACTATTATTTGGAGACTAAAACTAGGCAGTCTAGAGCCAATATTAGAATGTTAGAACTTAAGGCCGATAGTGTAGGAAGAGTTTTGCAAAGCAAAATGTTGTCAGCAGCGTTACAACGTGATCAAAATCAGTTTTTAACAAATTCCACCGGTGCTGTATCCATGGTTAAACAACAAATAGAAGTTCAATTATTGACCACAATGTACGGTGAAGTTGTAAAGAACTTAGAATTATCAAAAACAATGGCTGCCATGAGTGAGCCGTTAATTCAAATTATTGATAGGCCAAGATTTCCATTGGAAGATGATAGTGATAGAAAATTATTGTATTTGTTTTTTGGATGTTTATTTGGGTGGTTTTTTATGGGCGTAATAATTATTATTAAAGAGATAATTAAATAGAATTGTTGTTAACTTTAGTTGTACTAATTCTAATTTTTTGATTAAGATAAATACTTGTAAAAACTGAATAACAAGATAGCTGTATTATTTATTTTAATTTTTGGGATACCTCTTTTTATAAGTGGCTTCAACTTTTTGTATTTTCTATATTTTGTAACTGTGCCAATAATTTTATTCAAAAAAAAATCAATTAAAGATAATTATAATATTAATTTGAATATTATTAAATTCTCAAGTAGGTATCTTTTTGTTTTCTTTTCTATCGCTTTAGTTTTGTTTTTAATGGGGGATCTTAAGATATTAAATCGTGCAACAAATAGAGAAGGTGTTTTAAATTATAATACGAGTTTTTTTGATTTTATAGGTTCATTTTTATCTTATTTTATTATTTTTTTTAATTCTTTTAATTTTTCTAAGTACTTATTTAGTCAAAATCGTTTTAATTTGTTGGCTGCAGCGATAGGCTCTAGTTTGTTATTTTTTCTAACAGGTACACGATGGCTGTTTATATTGAGCCTTTCGCCCATAATTATCTATGTATTAATGATAACAAAAATTAGAAATGTGATAATTTTTGTTCCGATTCTATTTGTTTTTTCACTATTTATTGCCATTATACGTTCCGGAAGTGCCGAATTAACATTATTTTCTGCGTTTTATTGGGATGTTCCTTCATTTCAGAGTTATTACATAGTTGAAAAATATCCTAGTGAAATCATTAAGGGATTTCAGTCTTTTGTCAACGGGAATATATTAATACTCATCCCTAGGTTCCTATGGCATCATAAACCAGAAGATTTTGCGATTGTTGATTATATGCGTAAAGAGTTGGGAACTAGGTATGATGAAGGTGCAACTGTTCTACCAGGGCTGATTGGTTCTTTTCATTTGTATGGAGGAATTCTATTTACACTACTGATTTTACTTCCTATTAGAATGTTGTTAAGTTGGTTAAATAAGGCCTTAATGGAAACGGGGTCATATAGATTGTTCTCTTTTGCGAGTGTTATAGTAATTGGGATCATTCTGCAATTTCGAGGAATTAGTATTGCATATTTTCTTCCAGGTTTATTACAAATCATTTGGATTTTAATTCTTAATAATGAAGAAAATAGGGTTTTTTAAAATTCCAACGGAGATTATAACATCATTTGATGTGGATTATACATTAGTTTATCCTGCAAATCTCTATCAATATTTTCGTAGTTTCCGTCATTTTTCGAAGCTTAGAATTAACAACGTTTTTAATTTTGAATATTTACTTAAAAAAGCTGAAGAACAATATGTTTCATTTAGAAAGTTCTTTTTTATTGCCCATAAATGGAATCGAACTAAGGAATTAAATCAATTAAATCGTTGTTACAATTGGGGTTTGGAGATGCGAGAATCTGGCATTTTGGTGATTGCATGGAATAAAAATGATCCTCAGACAATGGCCATGGCTGAAAGTGGCGCAGAGATTGTTTACTTGGAGAATGGTTTTTTTAGAGGCACACATTTATTCTGTTCAAAGCCGGAATTATTCCCCGTGATCAAGATTAATTCTAAGTATAGTTTTTTATTTCAAACTACTTTGAACTTTTTTGATTGTGTTTTTGATTTTTTTGAAGCAAATAGAACTTTATTTTATTACAGTCAAACTATATATAACAAAATCAATAAATTGAAGTATTTGGTAAGGAGTATTGGTAAAAGAAGTAAAACAGGAAATATATCTCAATCATATCTTTTGTTTATTGGGCAATTAGACTTTGATGCAAATACAATCATCCAAGGTAATAATCACAATTCCAAATCTGTAATAGAGTATTTAAGTAATGCAAAAAGTGATTTTTTTTACCGCCCTCATCCTAATACCTTTACAAGTAAAAGTGAAAAAAGATATATTCGAAAATTTCAGGATATAACCTTGGAACAGGAGATACTAAACTCCGAAATCATTATTACCATTAATTCTAGTGCGGCAGTTTCAGCCTTATTAAAGAATAAATTGACACTTTTTTTAGGCGAAGGTGATCTGCCTGCCATTTTTCCAGAGTATTCTGTAAGTATAGGCGAGATTTTAACTAATAATCTACCGCAAAAGTTATGCGCCGTGGAAGTTAGATGCCGGTTGGAGTTATTTCGTCAAAATTCCCATTTAATAATTCAAAAGTCTTAGAATGCTTAGATTTACATCGCAAG
Source organism: uncultured Rhizobium sp. (assembly GCA_964527775.1). Classification (GTDB taxonomy): domain Bacteria; phylum Bacteroidota; class Bacteroidia; order NS11-12g; family UBA955; genus VMCP01. The sequence continues at coordinate 6,843 of CAZGQS010000005.1, forward strand.
TCTTTAATTCAGGATTTAATTTGATTTTTGGATTGCTAATAATGTATCTTCCTTCTTTAGAGTATTTTTTTGTCTTTTTTTTAACAATCAGTTCTTTATCAACTAGTTTGTTTTTAATGCATTGGGAACGGTCTAAGCAAAAATTCTTGGTGCCTTCGCTTAGAACAGGATTGTTGGCTTTGTCTTTTTTAGTGATATGTGTTTATTGGCTTGTGCCTGTGAATCTTGGGTTTAATGCCCAGTTAATTCTGAGTGCGGTACTAGTGTCGTTATTGTTGTCTTATTATACTTTGCTTAGCTCATATTTTGCCTTATTGAATAACCGTCTGAATGTGTTCTTAAGTTTTTTTATCAGAATAATTATTGGTGTTGTTTTCGTATTGTTTCATTTAAATATGATTTCAATTATCTTTTATTGTGTAACATATTTTATTATAATATTATTTTCATTTTATTGGACAAGGGGATTTTATTTAGCCAATACTCAAGATGATATAGATTTGATTTATTTACATTCTGTTGAATATCCAAAAAATCAACTTTGGTTATATTTGTCGCCTAGGTTATTGGATTTTAATATTTTAGGGCAGGTTTATGTTTCCCGACAAGTTTTGAGTTTACTGGCTTTTTTGTTTGCTTTTAGAAGAACTATTTGGTTTGATGATTTATATAGAAGAGATGAAGTTTTTGAGATCAACAAACTAAAGAAATTGCTTTTGCCTTATCTCGGGTCGTTTATTTTGGTATTTTTATTCTCCTCTGTATTTCTTAAAACTGAATTATTTATAATTACATTAAGTTGGTTTTTTCTGATAATAGTTCAAGATTTGAAGGGCTATACAAATAGGGTGATTAACTTTAATTGGTTTCAACGGTCCTGGATAGTTCTACTTATTTTGTCTTTATCAGTTATTACTGTTGTATCAGTAAATGTGGGCTTTTTTACAAAAACGTATCATGTTTTGCAGATGATGATCTTGATTGACTTGGTTCTGCTTTTTTTATCTGCATGGATATTTAAGAATGAAAAAGTTTATTTATAATTTTAACATTGGAATTCGATTTAATCCAAAAGCATCTAAAAAAATAGTTTTTTTATCATATTTAGGTCCTACTTCATTAATTTTAGATGATCTGAATTTAAAAAAACATCCAAATGTTGAGCAACTTCGTTGTTTTATAAAAATTCTTTCATCGCATTATCGTTTTGTGATATTTGTCGATTATCGTAATTCTTTTTTAAAAATAAAATCTGATTTTTTGATTGGTTTTGGTTTAGCATATAGAAATAATTTTTATTATTCAAAACACAGGTTCTATTTTGCCACGGGTTCTAGTTCTGAATTTGTTTCAAAAGAAATCTTACGGGCAAAATCTCATTTGGATTTTGTGAATCCAAGTGAAGTACTTTGGCGAAATTCTGATCCTGCTGATGTTTGGGACGAAATTAATTCTGAGAGAATCTTATTGATTGGAAATAATTTTACAAAAAGTACTTTTCAGTTATGTAAAAAGCAGAATATTAGTTTGTTGCCTGGTAATTTTCTAAATGGAGATCTAAAACATCCTGTATCTCCTCAATCTATAAAATTAGATACTCTTTTGTGGTTTGGGAGTAATGGTTTGCTTCATAAGGGGTTGGATATTGCTGCTAATGTGGCCAGTATTTTGAATTGCAAGCTGATTGTAGTTGGAGTTTCACCCCGTGAAGTTCAGCTTGCAAATGATATTTGTAAAAATTACTCTTTAGAGTTTGAATTACATGGTTTCCTAAGTTTAAAATCTTCGACATGGTATGATGTTCTAAATAGAGCGACCTTTGCTTTGTTTCCCTCCATTTCTGAAGGTATGAGTACGGGTGTTTTAACGTCAATTTTTTTTGGTTTATATCCAATCGTTACAGATCGATGTGGATGTGATGTTGGACACTTAGTTGAATTTAAAGAACGGTCTAAATTAGTGAATCAGTTTGTGGATGAATTAGCGAGTCTTAGGATTATGGATGAATTATTCATTCATCAAAAAATAATATTATGGCAGAATCAAATTCAAAAGAATAATAGTTTAAATGCATTTTTTGAAATTTTAAAAGAAGCTTTAGAAGGTGAAGATATTAATTGATTGTATTATTTTTGAATATCAGAAATTTGGTGGGATTTCTGAGTATTTTAGACAATATATTCTGTTTTTATCCTCTAAAAAAGAAATTCAACTCAGTTTGATTATTTATTCCGATTTAGACTTTGGTAATAACATTGTTTATATAAAACGCAATAGGAGATTTCTTGAGAAATATAGATTCTTGGCAGTAAATGGAAATTATGACTTAGTCATACCGAGTTATTACCGATTTTGGCAATCTGGTGATTCAAAGAAACTCTTAGTTGTGCATGACTTTATCTACGAACAATTCCGTGGGTTATTGCCAAGGAGTATACATGGTTTTTTGAAGAGGAGTTCATTGAAGCATGCGGATTTTATCGTTTGCATAAGTAATTCAACAAGAGATGATTTATTTCGCTTTTATCCAAACATCACTTTAGACCGAAAGAATAATGTATTTACTGTGTATAATGGAGTAAGTGAAATTTTCACTAGAGATTGGTCTAATTTGGCGTTGAAATTAACAGGACCACTTGTCTTCATAGGTACTAGAATTGAATATAAGAACTTTAGAGACGCGGTTCGAATAGCAAACTTTTTTCAAGATCATGAATTTGTGATAGTTGGTGGCGGTTCTTTGTCAAAGACTGAAATTGCTTCAATTGTAAATCCTCATAGGGTGCAGTATTTTGAAAATATTGAAACAATTAAGTTGAATGAAATTTTAAACCGAGCTTCTTTTTTATTGTACACTTCTTTGTATGAAGGATTCGGAATCCCCATTTTAGAAGCATATAGAACAGGCACTTTGGTACTAGCCTACAAAACAAGTGGAGTTTCTGAGGTATTACTACCTGAACATTGCAGAGTTGGAGTGAATAATGTATTAGAATTAATAGATTTAGCTAACGAGTACTTATTAAATAGTGATAGTTATATGCGTGATTCAAAAAAAGTTGAAGAATGGTCCAGGAATTTCAGCTGGAGTAAGTGCTTTGAGAGACAGTTTGAACATATAAATAATTTGAAGTAAGCGTTGAATTTGAAATTCTCCATCATCACAGCCACCTATAATAGCCAAAGTTCAATCTTTCAATGTTTGATTTCAATACTGAATCAGACATATACAAACTTTGAAATAGTTTTGGTTGATGGGGTTTCTACCGATGACACGCTACAAATAATTCAGGAATTTCATGATTCGAGAATCAAGGTGGTTTCTGAGCCTGATAATGGACTTTACGATGCCTTAAATAAAGGAATTACTAGGGCCACTGGTGATATCATCGGATTTCTGCATTCCGATGACTTTTTTGCAAATCCAAACGTACTTGAAAATCTGATCGCAGCGTTTCATGATGAAAAAGTACATGGCGTTTACTCTAATCTTAAATACGTATCCCAAGAAAATCCAGAGAAAGTTCTGCGCAATTGGAAGTCCAAAGAATTTCAATTCGCAAATTTAAAATACGGTTGGATGCCCCCACACCCTACGCTGTTTCTAAGAAAAGAGGTATATCAGCAAATAGGATCCTTCAGTACAAGGTTGAAAATCGCGGCCGATTACGACTTTATTCTCCGGTTGTTTACTTCAAGGAAGTTCAATATTCAATTCCGGAATATTTATATCACCCACATGCGAATGGGGGGTGTCAGCAATGGGTCTGTCCATTCAATTTTACGAAAATCAAGTGAAGACTATCAAGTAATATCCCAATTTAAATTATGGGGTATTTTCACATTGATTTTTAAAAATCTGCGCAAGTTGCCGCAGGTTTTTCTGTGATCATCTCAATTCACAGAAATATTAGCTTTAATTTTATTAGTTAATTCTAACATCGATGGTCTGCTTATTGTTGCAAATCGTTTTATGATTATATTTCTGCTGACAGTAAATATTTCATTGATTCGAACTTCACTGTCATATTTTAGCTCTCGGTCAATTTCTGATGTTAATAAGCGAAATGAAAATTGGTCAGAGCGAATCACTGAGGTGACTTTTGCCACTATATACGAACTTTGATTTTCTGTGGTCCTTGAAATAATCACGGCAGGTCTCTGTTTTATCCGAGATAAATCAGTAAATGGGTAAGGAATTAATACAATATCTCCTTGCTTGTAATACATATTTCAATAAGTATTCCAATGGTCATCTAAGTTGTTATTCCAATCTGCAGATAACACAGCTTCCGATAATTGGTAGTTTTTATTTAAGTCTTCCACTGCATTCAACTGGTTATTTAATTGGATGATGGAATTGATTAATTCAAGAGAAGCAGTTTTGAATGGTCTTGCACTTTCCGCAGTGATTTGTTCTATATTGCTTTTGAGGTATTGTATGATTGGAATTAAAACTCTTAATGATTGTGCTTGGATTTTTGCTTTTTCAGCGCTGAGGTATTTAACTTTTGAAATGGAATCTTTAATTCTTGATGATGATGCATTTATTCGTGGAATTGAATTGTCATTGAAGCTATTCCATGCATTTTGAGAATGATTGCTGCTGGTGATTGTTCCGATGGATTCAATAATCTTTTGAATATCGCTGTTCAAAGAAATCATGTTGTAAAATTAACTATTATTCGTATTTATCGAGGAACCACTCCTTCATTTTTACCTTCAATTATTTGCGATTTTTGCAATATAAATTTACCGTTTGCCGCAATTCCTCAAAATTCCCGGGTTTCACAATTTGAACAAACTCTGAGGATTCAATTCCGCACGATTCCGTTGTGATCACCGGTATGCCCATCGATAGGGCTTTTAATATGAGTCGAGGCTGGTGTTCCACATACGTTGGATAAATGACCAGCCCAATCTTCGACCAATCTCCACTAAATTTTTCTGTATTCAGGCCATCCCAAAAATTGGGGCCTTCGAACATTTTACCTAAAACCATGAGATTTAGGTTCAGTTCTTTTGCCAATTTTTTGATTTCGTAGGCGCCTTTTCGTCCAACGGCAGAAGCCGGGAATAATACCGTCAAAGGCCTATCCATGTGACTTGAAACATTTTCTTCTTCCTTTTGAAATGGTGGAATGTGCCAGTTGAGTTTAATCGATTTTCTATTGAAAATTTGCGCGATTTCTGTGTGAGGAGTGATGATTTTTCGGGACAGATTTAATCCGTGATTTTCCCATTTTATAATTTCATTTGGTGCTCTATAATCATTGAGAGTGTTACTGCTTCGATGGATGTTAAATGCAAAATCGAGTCGCTCGTGCAGTTTTTCTAGGGGAAGTCTATTCATTAAAACATCGAAAGTGCGTCCACCCAAAGCGCCAGAATGGACCAAATAGGGAAGGAGATTTTGGGATATTACCAAGTGGGTGGTCTCAATGGGAATCATCTTTGCCGCGGCTAAAGCAATTTTTGCGTCTAACTCAAGGCTCAAGCCGAAAGTATTATTTTGCTTCGGCGCAAATCGTAATTTTAATGCTCTGTAAATCCCTTGAAAAGTAGTTGATTTATGGTTGCCCTTTCTCAACGATGACCATGAATATCTATGGGTTTTAATCAATGCATTTCGATTTAAAGGGACTATGAAAAAGTCGTTTTCGGAATGATTATTTTCAATAAAATCATCAAATTCCGGCCACTTTTCATCTAAAATGAAGGTGGTTTTTGGGCTGATTGGAGCAATTGTTTTTTCCGACGGATGTTTAGAACACGATGTGTTTCCGCAAGAGTAACAGTCGTTTAATGATGAAGCTTGCTGCGTTGATAGATGTAATTCATTCGCAACTATATGGTTTGTTGTTGATCTGAATTTCACCATTAAATGTGTAGAATTCAGTTCAACATCTATTTTGAAGTCATGTGGGGCACTGAAACGCAGGTCTAAATAATTCCATTTAACGGTAGCGTCGCGGTCTTTTTCGGCGAGAGAGCCTTTGATGATTTTGGTGTGTTTGTGTCGCTCAATGATTTCAAAGTTGGCTTTCAGGGCTGCATCATATAAGGCATTCGACAACTGGCAAAGTCCGCCGGCAACGGTGGGAACAATGCAACCTTCCCTGATTTCACGTCCCACGACAAAACCCTGCCCGAAGTTAGGATACCCAATGTGTTTCCAAAAACTGAAGGGTTGATTGGCTTGGACATGAAGGCCGTTGATTTTTCGAGCGGTGATGCGCAAATTTTCTATTTTTCCGGCAGTCAAAATCCAATTATTGGCGTTATCATGGGGATTCCATAGTTCGGTTTCGGAGGATGCAATGACTGTGGAAGAGCCATTGTTGTGGTGATCAACCGCAAATTTTGGGCAGGGAGATAGCGTATTTTGAATGAACCGCCTTAAAATTAGAGCTATTATTTTTAGTCTGAAGATGGAATCATTCCAGAAATTGTGTTTTTCACGGAGGATATTGGTTCGATTCAAGGTGAAAATAGAACGCAAGAATAGGGTGAAATTGTATGTCTATTAAAAATTTATAAGATGGTTAACCCATAACTTTTGAATGACTTGTCTCGAGTTATTAATTTGAAATCATGATTTAAACACTGACTTATTATTATTCTATCAAATAGATCGGTATGGTGGTAAGGGAGATTTTGAAGCTTCAGGAAGTCTGAATTTTGAATAGGTAAAATTGCCCAGCCGCTTCGTTCGACGTAGAAGAATAAATCTGAAAGAGGTATGGGTAATGTTAATTTACCAATACTGATTTTGATGGTTAATTCCCAAATAGATGCTTGGCTGATAAAAATGTGATTTTGCGTGTCTTCGATGGTAGTTCTAATCTCATTGGTGATTTTGGGGTTCCCCTCAAGTATCCAAATTAATATATGAGTATCTAATATTAGATTCATGGGGTGTATTCTTTGAATTCATCTAAAGGAGCATCAAAATCTTCAGACATGAATATTTGCCCTTTTAATAATCCCCACAAACTTGGTCTTGTCTGACTAGAATTTTTATGAATCAGAAACTGAGTGAATTCAAGTACTTGAATTTGTTTTTGCAGAGGTAATTTTTCGAGTCCAGTGGTGACTTCTGTTGCAATACTGCTGACAGAGTTATAACTAGGTAAGGGCTCCGAAGCAATTTTTGTTTTATTGTAATTAATGAGTAAATCCTCAATTTTCTCGCTGAGACTTTTGCCTTCCTTTTTTGACCAGAATTTTGACTTTTGGTGTACGATTTCGTCAAGGGTAATGTTGATACGTTTTTTATTCATACATCAAAAATAAATGATGTGTATCAATCTAAAAAATACACACTATTGCTTTTGCGTTTTTTGCAAAACTAGGTAGTCGATTTTGCTGAAATGACGGGGGTCACGGGGTATTTTGAGCAATTTAACATCGCCGTCAGGCAGTCTCAAGGAACGCAAATCTTCTTCTACAGGAGAGAAGCAACCGAGTTTTGGGTATGCCAAATGCTTGAATGAATCGCAGCGATTTAACTCTAAAAAGTAAACTAATTTGTTATTGATTTTCAATACAGTGCCCATAATTACTCCTGGAATATGTCGCAATTGATATTCCATCAAGAAGGGATATAAAGATTGACCTTGCCAATCAATGATTTGTTGACAACGACCCAGAAGTCGGAGGTTTCCATTGGCGTCAATGTAACCCGAGTCGCCGGTTCGGTGGAATAGTTTTTGGTCAATTAGGATTTTGGAACTTGCCATTTGTTCTGCTGCTTGGGGACCAAAATATTCTTTAACTACATGGTTTCCGGCAACGGCAATTTCGCCAATCTGACCCGTTTCAAGTACCTTTTGTGATTGGATATCTAAAATTTTAACGACAGTACAAGATTCTATTTTTCCTACACAAAGTCCATCTTCAAAAGTGGAATCGGCGGTCTGAATGAGCGTGCGTGCATTAATGCTGGAAATAGGTTCTGCCTCGGTACTACCGTAAACAATTTCAACCCTGGAATTTGGAAATGCGGTGAGCCATAATTTGGCCTCAGAAGGAAACACGGGCGCCCCACCGCTGAAGACTTCACGCACCGAACCTAGATTGGGTGAAATGTTTTGAGATAGGCTCTTAATGCACAGTTGATCAATGAAATAGGGTGATGCGATGATGCGATTGACGCGAAACTTCTCTATGGTCTTAATGATCTTTTGAGCCTTTAATTTATAGGGCTTTTTGCTGCTCCAATTCACAATGACGCTGCTCACTCCTAGGCCCAAATTAATCATTAAAACAATGGGCAAAACAGGCATATCTACCGTGTCATCACGGGTTTGTAAGGTATTTTGGAGTGCTAAAAATTGTTGATGTAGAATTTCGTGGCTGCGTTTGACCGCTTTGGGAATACCCGTGCTGCCGGTGGTGAACGTGATTAGTGCGGTGTCATTTGAGGCATCAATAGAAACCGCATCGTGGTAGAGGCTTTTCTTGGCGTTCTTTATTTCTCGCGTGGTAATGCGGATGGGTATTTGTCTGATATCCCTGATTAAATGTCCCAAGAAAGAAGCCAACGAAATACCAATAAATCCTTTGCAGTCAGCTATTTGGCAGGAAGTTTTTAAGCGGTTAAGTTTGGCCCATTCATCGATAAAAACGGCCGTGCAACCCATTTGAAACAAGGCCAATACGCTGACATATAAATCAATGCTCATGGGAACGAAGACCAAAACGCGGTCACCTGACTTTAGGCCTCGTTCTACAAATAATGAATGCGCGGCATCAATTTTATGTCGAAGTTCACCGAAGGTAATCTTTGAATGTTCATCGGCGATGGCCAGGCGATTGGAATTCATGATCGCGGCAGCATGGAAATGTTCCATGATATTGCCTTTAGTTAAAGTCTGTGCGATATGAATGATGTTAGACATTGTTATAGATCTATTCCATACAGTTGGTATTCAGAAATGATTTCGGCTTCCAAAGATTCAGAGCACCTCAATGATGCTGCGTCTATATGCATGAATGAATGGACTACTTGAAAAATGCCCAGTTTTTTGGCTTTTTGTTGCAAAATATCTGTCATCACCAATCCCAATCCACCAAGTCTAAAATCGGGTTTTCGAGCTACTGTTTTCATGATGATGGAATTATTTTCAATGTCTAAGTAGGCAAAGACAAATCCCTGCAAATTCCGTTCCAATTCTGCTAGAAGTACCCATTCGGGATCAATTAAATGTTTGATTTCGTTGTATTTCAGTAAAAAGTCTTTCCAATGTATGGGTGTATAGTAGGGATTGTGTTGGAAGGCCACGAGGCTGAGCTCGTGGATTTTGTGAAGTTCTTCTTCCCAATGATTCGGGTTTAAATGCCTGAATCTGATGCCTTGGATTTCCAATTGACTTTTTCGGTCATCCAATCTGGAAATGCTACCAGGAATTTCGTGCATGAGGGTACTTACATATCGTTCAATGGGTTTGAATCCCGCATTTTCAAAGAACTCAATCTGTTCAGGTTGGTAGGGGATATCCCCCAAAAAATTGCGATGAGAAGTGGTTTTTAAACGATAATCGTTCCAAGTACTTCCTCCGTTCATGGGGCCAATGATGCGTTTGTAGCCGTTTTGTTGGGACCAAATTATCAGTTTTCGGAGGTCGGTGATCGGTGATCGGAGGTCGGTGATCGGTGATCGGAGGTCGGAGGTCGGTGATCGGAGGTCGGAGGTCGGTGATCGGAGGTCGGTGGTCAGTACACGGCTATCAGAGTTCGGCTGACGGCTTTCGGCTGGTGGCTGTAGGTTGAAAGCTGAGGGCTGATTGCAGTTGACTGATAGGGCTAATGTTTCTAAATTTAGGGGCCAGATATGGATGGTGATCGGTGATCGGAGATCGGTGGTCGGTGATTGGTGATCGGTGATCGGTGATCGGTGATCGGTGGACAGTACACGGCTATCAGTGTTCGGCTGACGGCTGTCGGCTGATGGCTGATGGTTGCCCGCTGAAAGCTGATCGCTTTCGGCTGATGGCTGAAGGCTGAAAGCTGACGACTGATCGTTATAATCAATGACAATGGTATTGTAGAAGTAACCGTCGTCTTGAGCGCGGAGTTCCGACATGAGGTCTGATTGTTCTGTTAGTGTGGGAACTACCTGTGAACATCTTCGGGTGACCATCAAATTCCAGTAAGCCAAACGTCCCCCGGGAAAAAGACCGGAAGATAGTTTGGTGGCGGCCTCGCTGAATTCAGATTCATTCATATATTCGAAGATGTTGCTCAGGTTCATGGCGTGGAAATGTCCGTAATGAGAAATAGCGTCCTCGGCGAAACCGTGAAATAATGAAATTCTATGGATTCTGGCTTTGATGAATTCGTAGTTATTTGGTTGAAGGTAGTGGGGCAAAAGTTCGCCGAAACTGCCCGTTAGATTGTAGCGAAGAAAGGGGTTCTGCTGCGCGCTGACAGAACTTAAGTGAGTTTCAGCTTGATTCAATATGAAATCTGAAACGGGTATCTTCACTTGTTTTAAGAATTCGGGGTCGCGGCCCAATCTTCCCATGACGGTGCGACTGAAAAACAATTTGAACAATCCGCGCCAACGCCAAGTGTTCCATTTGTTTAGAAAGAATTGGCGCTGTTCATGGGCCGATTTGGGAGCGAATAATTCAGCGATTCTATTTTTGTTGTGAATCAGCGGGAGGACTTTTTGGGAAAAAATTTGGAAGTACTTTTCGAATTTTCCATGATGAATGATGCCTGTTGAATTCCATTTAGACAGCGTTTTTGAGAAGTAATTGGCTGCATCTTTAGAAAGATGGGGAACTAATATGTTGAATAGATCCGCACGATTTGAGGCGGGTGAATATCCCAAGAAAGCAAGAACCTCGGAGTAAGTAAGGTGCTCAATGGCCCTAATTTTCAGCTCGGTTAAATAGAGTTGAACAGGGTTGATGTCGGCGGCAACAATCAGTTTTGGGTCGGCCATCAACAGACTGAAACAGTTGTCACCTGCGGAGGCAATGCTTAACACCTGATCGTGTTTCTGAATGTTGAGCGCTTTGAGCAAGACTTTGGGGTCTTCCCAAACCGTGGCATAACGAATGAAGTCAAACGATGCTGATTGTGAAATGCTCAATCTTCTAGTTCCCTCCATGAATTCTCTAACACAATTTTGATTTTACCGGTGGCACCGTCCATTTCAACGATGTCGCCAGTTTCAAGTTGATTCAATAAATTGGTGATACCCACAATGCAAGGTTTTCCTAATTCTCGTGAAACAATGGCGCTGTGAGATAGGAGGGAGCCTCTTTCTACCAAGATTCCAGATGCCGTTGGAAACAACATCACCCAACCTGGGTCGGTGGATGAGGTTACTAAAATGTCTCCATTTAAATCGCTCACTTCTCGAGGATCTATTACAATTCTCACCTTTGCTTTGACGATGCCAGGACAACACCCAATGCCTTTGAGATCAGCACCTTCCAACGAACTTTTGGTTTCTTGAATGAAAGAGTTTGCATGGTAGACGTTCCCATAAGTTCTGATTCTTTCGGAGGTGTTTTGGGACTCGTAACCTTGGTATTTCACCTTTCTGAATTCTATGAGATCGGCAATTTCTGGCGTAACCGATGTTCCCTTGATGAAGTCAAAAATTTCTTCTTGGGTTAGGTAAAAAATGTCACGCGGGTGTTTGATGATGCCTTCGCCGTAAAATTGATTTCCGATGGCCAAAAACAGTTCTCTTATTTTTCCAAATCCGCGGGTTCGTTCAAACCTGAGGTTTTCGCGCGCGCTCACCATTTCACGGGTTTTGCCCAAAACATAGTTGAAAATCCGTCTTTTAATGGGTTTATCCCTGAAGGTTTCTTTAATAATGTCTTCGCCTTGTTTTCTGAGGTCTTTATGCGAAGGTTGGCCGTAAGATGGGTCGTTGGTTGAACTGTAATTCGCTTGATATCTCACGTGTGACTGAATCAAAGCTGCGAACATTGCAGGATCTTGTCTGTAGGTTATGGTTTCAAGTTTGAGTTCTCCCACGGTGCGGTCGCCAAATTTATCAATGTAGTATTTGAATTCTTTTAAAACGTTTTCAAAGTTTCTGTCTGTTTCAAAGGCTTTTAAAATCTCCTCGGGAGTGGCCTTAACTATAAATTCAATCCAATTCCAGTGCTTGCTAAGTTTGTCAACAATTTTTTCAATTTGATGGATGGGCTCTACTGAAATGATATCTCCAGCACTACTCAATAATTGATTGTGAATGCCGTCGGGGAGTTGATATTTTTCGGCCAACTTTTGAGTAAACCCAAAGTAAATCATGGCATAAAAATCATTCACCAATGGAGCTTTCCATTTTTTCAAAAGGGTTTGTTCGAACCTTAAAATCAATTCCATCAACTCATGTGAATCTTTTTCGTGGAGCGGAATTTGGTTGAATTCATCCATGACTTTTTGGAAGTCGGCTTGAAAAGTCACCCTCATTTTAGGAAGTGCCCTCAAGTTGCTGATCATCGATTTAATCATGATCAACACACGCGTTCTTTCGGTCCATTTGCTTCTTTTGGGAAGGTCTTTCAGCTCAAATCGCTCTTTCACGCCCATCATTTTCTCCATGAATTCGGCGTTGAGATGATATCCGGGCAATAAGGCTAGAGCTTTGTACCACGATAGAAGATTGTAATAAACTCGGCCGTTGATAAGACCCAGCATATTGGCAAAAATTCCCGCATTTTTGGTTAAATCTGCTTCGCTCACACCCAACAATCTGCAAAGTTGGATGTACACTGATTCATACATCTTAATGATAAAACTAAAGGTAAGGGGAGTGGTGACTCCCGGATACGATTCGATGATGTTGGAATTGTCCCACAGTATCATCTCCGATGATTGATCAGACGTCAGATTCAGCGTGGTTACGGGTCTGCTTTGAAGTAAGTAAAATTGCTCATCCTCCCAGCAAAATTCGATGTCTTGCGGTTTTTTGTAAAGAGCCTTCAGGTCGCTTAGAACCTTGCAAATATGTTTAAGCTGATTGGGTGTGAGTTTTGTTTCGGGGGATGCTTGGAAGTCAGAATCTATCAAATTTCTGGTTGTTGAATCCAAAATGTAGGTATCAGAATTCAACTCTCCGCTAACCAGTCCCTCACCCAAACCGCACACAGCCGATATCACGATTTCTTTGCGTTTGCCGTTGACGGGATTCATTCCAAAGGCAACACCTGAAACCGCAGGGTTGAGCATGCGCTGAATCACAATTCCCATTTTTTGTGGGGGTTCAATACCGTGTTCGTGGCAATAAGCAACCACTTCAGGTCGTTTGAGCGAGTTCCATACATTGGTGATGGCCTGATTCACTTGGTCCCATTCAACATTTAGTTGAGTCAGAAATTGACCGGCAAAACTCTGACTTCCGCTGTCTTCGCCCAACGCCGATGATCTTACCGAAACGAATTTGGGACTGCCCAAATAGTCTTTGATTTCTTGAAGTTCAACCTCAGACAGTGGTTTTGAAATATCAATCTGTTGAGCATTGTACACAACAAATTCAGGAACTTTGAATCCATAGTCTGAAAGATGCAACAGGTTGAATCCCTTCCCCCCACTGAATATGGGATTGGATTTTACATCGAATGGACTTTTATATAAAATGAACTTTACGAAATCCATTGCCAGGCGGTGAGTATTCCTCCGAGGGTTAGGTACATGAGAATGGTCCATAGTCCGCTGGCAATTTCAACGCCTTTGGCGGTTTTAGAACTCTTGTATTTAAAATGTAGCGCTGCTGATATTAGGGTCAAGACAAAATAGATAAGCAATGCGGCAAACACACTACTGGGTAATTTTGCATAATCTGCTGCGAGGATGGCCAGTATCAATGTCCCCAGAAGAACAAACATCCAAAGCCAAAGGGCTTTGCTGAGACCCAACATGGCTGAGTAAGTTTGAACACCGGGTTTTTCATCGTGGGGAGCACGGATTTTACGTCCCAATTCCAACACAATGCCGTTCATGAAAGACACCCCGAAGAAGTATAACAGTCCGAAAGGAGCTGGATTATCAGATAGTTTCCAATCATATCCTGATGCATAAACATCAATCAAAGGAATGATGAGCATGTGGGATGTGACGTACCAAAACTGGTGGTTTTTGAGCCAATCTTTGATAAAGAATTCTTTGCCCATGAGCAGTAAATAACCAATTGCAAGGGCATAGAGGGGAAGCATATTAGGAAATGTCAACGCGCTGATGATGATTTGAGCGGCAAAGACAAACCAAGCAATGTTTCGGAGTTCTTTTAGAGAAATGAGTCCTCGAGGAACGGGCAGTTCTGAGCGGTAGAGGGCATCGTCTTCGGCGTCTTTGTGTTCATCAAAAACACGAAGCAAAAAGAAGAGGGTTACCGTGTTGAAAATGCAGACCAAAAACTTTTCCCAGCCAATGAATCCGGGGAGTTGTTGCGACAATCTAGAATAGCCTATGGCGCTGAAACTGAAGGCAGAGATGAGGATTCCGTGGGAGTGTAGAGGGAATCTTTCATTGAGGTATTGCCAAAATCTTTGGTAGAGTGGGGTTTGGGACATGGGATAGGTTCTGAAAGGTTCGAATGTACGCGGATTTTGAAGAGGTTCAAAAAGGAAAAATGCAAAAAGTGAAGTTGTAAATTACGGATTATCCTTAAAAATTAAAGATTTAGGTGGATATATTTGCCTTCCATTGATGAAAGTTAGTGAATTGAATGTGCCATTTGTTCCCGGTAGAGGTTTTAATACCTCTTCGGCGGTTCAAATGCGTTTGGATTATCTTAGAAAAAGAGAGATTTCTCTTCCGTCTCTAGAAACACATCAGTTGCCCTTAGACGAAGTAAGAAATAATATAGAATCATTTATAGGAAGCGTAGAGATTCCTGTGGGCTTAGTTGGCCCACTGTTATACCATGGTGAAGATGGTCAGGATGAATGGGTTCATGCTCCCGCCGCCACCTTGGAAGGTGCTTTGGTTTACAGCATGAACAGAGGTGCAAAGTTGATCTCAAAAAGCGGCGGTTTTACCGCTCATTTTCATTATCAGAAAATGCTGCGGGCGCCCATGTTTATATTGGGAAACCCAGATGTAGTCCAGAAGTTATCTGAATTTATTTCATCGAATTTTGATGCCATTAAAGAGGTTGCCGAGTCTTATTCCAATCACGGAAAGCTTATTGAAGTTCAGTGCGAACCCATTGATAATCATTTAAATGCTTATTTTTATTATGTGACAGGAGATGCCGCAGGACAGAATTTAACCACTACTTGTACATGGCACGCGCTTCAATTTATTGCTGAAAATTTTGACGGGGAGATTTTAGATTATGTCATAGAGGGCAATGGCGCATCCGATAAAAAAATATCCCTCAGAAACATAGAAAAGGGAAGAGGCAGTAAAGTGTCAGCTGAAGTTGTAGTTGATGATGCGATGATAGAAGAAGTTTTGAGAACTACTTCTGATCAAATCATGAGGTATTTTGAGCCGTCTAAGCGCATTGCATTGCAACACGGTATGGTTGGATATAGCATCAATGCGGCCAATGCCATTGCCGCTATTTTTGCTGCTACGGGACAAGACCTCGCGTGCATTCATGAGTCGGCGACGGCATTTTTAGACATCGAAAGGCTTGAAAATGGGCTTAAATTCTCTTTGCTTTTGCCTAATTTGGTCATTGGAACTGTGGGTGGCGGCACTCATTTGGCTAAGCAATCGGATGCTTTGAATTTGATGGGTTGCAAGGGCTCAGGTAAGGTCAAGCGCTTCGCTGAACTCATTGCTGGGTTCACTCTAGCCCTTGAAATATCTACTTTTGGAGCCATAGTGAGCGGCGAGTTTGCTAAGTCACACGAGAAGTTGGGAAGAAATAAGCCTCAAAGTTGGTTGCTAAAATCTGAAGTTAATCTTGATTTCGTAAAGTCAATTTTGGTTGCTAAAGATGCTCCTTCGGTTGAATTTCTTGAATGGCAAAGTCATTTGTACTTTGACAATGGCATCATCACCCAACTTTCTCAAAAAGTGAGTAAAAAGCTTCAAGGTTATTACTTGTTGAAGGTCAAAGAGTCTAGTAACGGATTGGTGCTTTTGAAGTCGCGTCCCACCAGCGACGAAGTCATCAAAGGGCTGCACTTGATTGCGGTTTCGGTTGACGGTCAACTCGCTGATTTATTGTTGTTTTGTCGAGAGTATTTGGAGTTTCACCAATGCCATTTGAAGGAATTGGCAATCAATAGGTTTTTGTTTTCCGGGGGATATGCTTACGCTCCCAAATATTATGGTGATAAAATTGACAGTCAGCGCGAGATTTTTTTGCTCGCTCAAGAATATATTTACCCTCAGAATACCCGTTTACTGAACTCGGAAGATCAGCCCAATTTATGGCAATCAGTTGATGTCATAAAATGCATCGACGCCATAAACGAGTTTCACATCAAAACGTTTGGGTTAGATGGTATTGAAGATGTTCAGATTCCATTGCAACAACCCTGGCTCGCAAGCTCTTTCTACCAGCGTTTACAAGAGATCTTGGTTCAAACTTGGGATGGTGACCATTTGGAAGTCTTGAAAAGTCTCAACATTGCTTCGTTGGATGAAGAATTTTCAACCCTAAAAATGCCTACCTGTTTTATTCACAACGACTTTAATCCACGAAACATCATGATTCTTAAAAATGGTAATCCCGTAATTTACGATTGGGAATTAACCGTGAGAGACATACCGCAGCGTGATATTATGGAGTTGTTGTGTTTTGTTTTAAAAGATGATGAATCACCCGAACCATATATGCGTTATCACTGTAAACTAATAAACGCAGATTGGGCAGAATATCAACGCGCTGCAAAATATGCCTTAAAGAGTTTGATTCTAACTAGATTTGCGTTGTACGAAGTATCGGGAATTGTAGCGAAGTATGAGTTCTCGAAGCGCGTGATGGGGAAGGCGTTGAATTTGACGGCTTCGCCGGAGACTTTTTGACTTAGGACGGGCGCATCGCGCTGCTTTGCGGCTCAGCCGCTGCTGATGGCTGATAGCCGGATCTTGGCTGACGGCTGACGGCTGATCACCGATCACCGATCACCGCTCACGGTAACTTAGCAATCATCCTATTATACCGTTCCTGGTATTTGTTGCCGGTTTTTCCGCCGAGCTTTTTGTGAAGTTCGTGGATGTGTTGAACGCGTTTGCCTGGGTCTGGGTGAGTGCTTAAGAATGCGGGGATGTTTTGTCCGCCGGAGGCGGACATCCGCTCAAAGAATCCGGCTGCACCAGTGGCTTGATAGGATGTGTTGTAGAGCCATTTAACTGAATATTCATCTGATTCGAGTTCGTCTTTACGTCCGTATTTCAGAAATGCGAGACCGGCTGCAATGTTTGTTAGATCATGATATTGAGTATCTATGAATAGGTGGGTAATGAGGGTGATTCCGTATTGACGGGTTAAGGCATCGGTGCTGTGTCTTTTTGCAGCGTGGGCGATTTCATGTCCCATAACACCAGCAAGCTCGTCTTCGGATTGAAGGTATTTAAGTATGCCTGTGTAGAAATAAATGTAACCACCGGGAGTACAAAAGGCGTTGAGGGTGGGGTCATTGATGATCCTAATACGCCATGGAAAGCGAGCTTCGTGATCAATTTCGTTGTTCTTGAAGATGCTGTCCCTGATGGAATACAAATAGCGGTATATGACGCCATTTGTGGTACTATCGAGAATGTTATTTTTATTGTCTTTGTCAATTTGGGCAGCGGCTTGCGCACCAAAGTTGAGGTCAGATGAAACGGGAAAAACGTTTAGGCTCTTAGAAAATGTGGAGCAACCCACGAGAATGAAGGCGGCTAATAATGGACGCATGGTTCAAAATTAAACTAAAATTCATTATTTATCAGACCAACTCTTGACAAAAACATCCCCCGCAAGGGGTTAAATTTGCAGCACAAATGAACACGTTTATTTCAAAACTTCAAGGTGATATTCAGGCGCAGCGTGCCCAACTTCTTCAGCATCCCGTTTATCAAAGCATCAATGACCTAAATGGGTTGATTGAGTTTTCGCAAAAACATGTTTTTGCGGTGTGGGATTTTATGAGTTTATTGAAGGCCTTGCAGCGCGATTTGACTTGCGTAGATCTTCCTTGGGTTCCGGTGGGAACGGCAGATACTCGCTATTTGATCAACGAAATTGTTTTGGGAGAAGAATCAGATGTAGATGAAAATGGGGTTCGTATTTCTCATTTTGAATTGTACATCAAAGCCATGAATCAAATGGGAGCCAATTTTCAGCCCATATTTGAATTGATTGATTCTTTAAAATCAGAACATATTTTCTCTGCTATAGACAAGGCTAACTTACACCCTAAGGTAAAATCATTCTTACATTTCACTTTTGATGTTGCCTTAAATGCACCCACTCACGTGAAAGCGGCTGTTTTTACTTTCGGACGTGAAGATTTGATTCCAGATATGTTCGTAGAAATTCTACAACAGATTTATAAAGATCACCCAGAGAAGGTCTCTACTTTTAAATATTACATCGAAAGACACATCGAAGTTGACGGAGATCACCACTCTCACCTAGCTCTGGAAATGGTATCTCAACTTTGTGGAGATGACGAATCAAAATGGGAAGAAGCTTCTCGTTATTCTGTTGAATCTTTGAAGCAGCGCTCGTTGCTTTGGGATGCGATTATTGATAGATAATCTTGGTGCGTTCGTCGCCCTTGTTAATGTAAATCACATTCTCCTTTTCTGCAGCGGGTTCTAAATTCAATTCCCATTTTACACCAACCATAATAGGGTGTGATATGGTGTATATGTTTTTTCCTGGATCTTGCCCATTGTCAGCAAAGTAATAACCCATTCTTTCGTATTTGGGCAACGATAAAAACTGTTGATATGAAGCTTCAATCAGTAAATTAGGCATCAAATTATATTTCAATTGGATACTAAAAAAACTGCTCGTTGAATATGTTTCAGTATTATAATATCCCCATTGAGTAGTTCCAAAATGCCTTCTATTACTCTCATTTTCATAACTGGCCTCATTTAACCATCCATGTCCGTAATTCCAGATTCCCGCACCTAGCGAAAGTTTCAAATCTTTGGCAAGTTTAATGTTTCCCGAAACTCGCAGCAGAGCCTCTTTAAGGTTTAAATTGAGGTCGGCAGTGAACGCTTTCTTGGTGAAACTCGCCCCAATCATCATCCCATTCAAGTCCATCCAACCTTCTTCCGCTCTAAGAGTATTATTATCATCGGCCCTAAATTTCATCGTGTGAACATTATTCACTAAGCTCAGTCCCAATCCGATTTTTGTTTCGGGGGATGTTTGGCCGTTGAGACGTCCCCAAGAACCCAAAAAAACAAGCGCAAGGCCTAAGAAGGTCTTAGTTTTTAACTTTAACCACATCGTAAATTAGATAATAAGTAGTTTTACCCTTGTATTTCTTTTGTTGCTCACGAATATTGGTGATGGTCACATTTCCAAATTTCTCTTTGGCTTCCAACAATACGTCAGCAATGATAATGGGTGAACCCACTTGTCTTGCAGTTCGCGTTTCAATATATTCCAACTGCAACGTATCATAAGCATGCCTATTTTGCGCTTTATCGTCAATGGGCTTCAAGTCAGAAACCAGTGCTCTGCACGAAGTAGCTCCAAGGATCAAAGCCAATGAAGCGACATAAAGAAATTTCATGCTGCGAAGATAGTTAATTCAGTTGACAGCGGTCAGCGGTCAGCTATCAGCTATCAGCTATCGGTGATCGGTGATCGGTGATCGGTGATCGGCTGTCGGCAGAAAACTGAGAATTGATCACCGATTACCGATTTTTAAATTGATTTTTTAGCAAGATAGAAATCCATCATTTCGTAGTCTGACTTTTCGCGTTCAAGCATGTCAGCTACAGTTCTTGGTGGAGGAACAATCACTTGGTCTCCAATTTTCCAATTGAGTGGCATTGCAACGCTGTGCTTGTCAGAGGTTTGAAGAGCTACTAATGCACGTTTGATTTCATCCATGTTGCGCCCCACGTTTAATGGATAGTACATGATTAAACGGATTTTCTTACTAGGGTCAATGAAAAAAACTGCGCGAACCGCTGCCGTTTCGCTTTCGCCTGGCTGAAGCATTCCGTATAATTTTGAAACGCTCATGTCAATGTCAGCAATGATAGGAAACTCAAACAAGATTCCGCTGTTCTTGTATACATTGTTCACCCATGCAACGTGTGCGTGTATAGAATCGATACTTAGTCCTACCAATTTGGTGTTATGCTCATTGAAAAAAGGAGTTTCAACTGCAAAGCCAGACATCTCTGTAGTGCAAACAGGCGTAAAATCAGCAGGATGAGAAAATAAAATAGTCCAACTACCTTCAATGTGTTCGTGGAAGTTCATTTTTCCAGTAGTGGTAGTTGCGTCAAAATTGGGAGCAATGTCACCAATTCTTGGCATAGGGTAGATTGTTGTGTTTTCCATGATTCAAAGTTAGAGAGATGAATTTTTAGATAAGGTGACATAGGTCACGTTTTATGGCTTTCAGCGGCCAGCGGTCAGTTGAAGGTCTAGAGATTAGAGTTGAGCCCGCTACCCTCTAAACGCTACACCCTGAACTCAAAAGCGGTCAGCCGATTATTGAACCGTATAAATCGCCATTCTGTTCAAATGGCCGAAGTGCGATTTTAGAGCATCGTAAAAAGTGCGGTGAGATTTGTATGGGAGATTGAATTCTTGGGCAGTCTGTTTTACAATTTTAGAGATGTTTTTATAGTGCACATGACAAACGGTAGGAAACAAATGATGTTCTATTTGATAATTGAGTCCCCCGAAAAACCAAGTTAAAAAAGCGCTATTCTCAGCGAAATTGGCCGTGGTTTTCATTTGATGAACGGCCCAGTTGTTTTCCATACTTCCATTATTGTCATCTGATGAAAAGAATTCCATGTCATCGCCAACATGAGCAGGCTGAGTGGCATAAGCCAAAATGATTCCGCTAATAAAATGGTGTATAAAATATCCGGCTATAGTATATCCAACAGAAAAAGGAGAGAAATAGATGGGCAAAAAAAGAGTTACAGGCCAGTAAAGAGTTTTTAATACAATGATTTCAGTGAGGGCTCGGCGATCGGTTCGGCCGTATTTGGAATAGAGATTTTGACCTTTATACCGATTGTATTGCTCAAAATCTTTGCTCAGAATCCAAATAAACGGATAAATCATATATAAAACTGTAGAATAGAAAGCCTGAAATTTATGAAGGAAAAAATAGGGGTGCTTGGGTGAAAATCTGATAATGGTTTTTCTGATATCTTCATCGTGTCCTACTATATTGGTATAGGTGTGGTGGAATACATTGTGCTGAATTTTCCAATTTACGTGGTATGCACCAACTAAATTAAGGAGCCCTCCCATGAATTCATTTACTTTGGGATTTCGAGAGTACGCTCCGTGGTTTGCATCGTGCATGATGGTTAATCCAATTCCTACCATCCCCAATCCCATGATTGCCCATAAAATAAAATGCGTGTAGAGAGTGGAAATCGGACCAACAATGAGCCAGGTTAAAGGAATGATATACAGTAAAACAATGATGACAGTTTTTAAGTACATTGCACCGTTGGCAAATTTGCTTATTTGATTTTCACTGAAGTATTCATTAACTCGGCGAGTGAGCGTGGTAAAGAATTCTGGGTTATCTGTTTTATTGAACGATATCTTTGAATAATCCATGTTTTAATTTGTTCAATTTTACATGAAATATTTCATCAAAAAATTCGTTAAGTCCTAGAATGTCTTAGTTTTGCATTGAATTTATAACGGAAATGAAAAAGTTGTTAAGTATTATTTTGGTAGTCGTTGGTGTGTTTATGTTTGTAAGCGCTTGTAAATCAACACACAGAGCAGACTTTAATCCAATAAAAAGAAAGTCAATCAAAGCTTGTCCTTCTTTTTAAGGACTAAAATATTGTGTAGTAGATTGTGTAGTTTTTAGGGTTGATTAAAACCTCAAAAACGTTCCCAACGGAAGTTTCTTCTTGAACTTATCGGTTAAATAAAGTTCTCCGAGTTCAATTTTGGAGGTTTTCAGGTGTGACTTGAAATGTTGGTAGACCAAATTTTCGGTGATCAACGCTGAAAATCCTAGAGAATATAAGTTTATAACGAAGAATCCTTGTGGGGCTAGAATTTCTGAGCACATATGGAGCAGTTCGTTTATTTGCTTTTCAAGCACCCATTTTTCTCCTTGCGGTCCGCGGCCGTAGGCGGGAGGATCTAAAATAATGCCGTCGTATTTTTTGCCTCGTTTCACTTCTCGTTGAACAAATTTAAAGGCATCTTCAATGACCCAACGAATGCCGTCTAGGTTAGAGGATTCCATATTTTCTCGACTCCAAGTTACTACTTGCTTTACGCTATCTACATGGGTAATATCTGCGCCGGCTTGACAAGCGGCGAGCGATGCACCACCGGTGTAAGCAAAAAGATTCAGTACTTTAGGTTGATGTTTGAAGCTTTTGCATTTGGCGGCAATAAAGTCCCAATTGCTGGCCTGTTCTGGAAAAATTCCTACATGTTTGAAGGATGTAAGGGCCAGTCGCATGTTGAAGTTGAGCGGTCCTTTTTTGTAGTTTACCAACCAACGATCGGGCATGCCTTTTTTGATGGTCCAGTTTCCGGCATCGGCATCAATTTTTTCTCCTGCTTTTCTGAAGAATTCGGCGTGAGATTGGCTCTTCCATTGTTCTTCGGGAAGGCTTTTACTCCAAACGGCTTGAGGTTCTGGTCTTCTGAGCACCCACTTGCCGAAGCGTTCTAATTTTTCGAAATTTCCGCTGTCAATGAGTTCGTATTCGGGCAGCGTATCTGGAGTAACGGTTAAAAGCACATGGCAAAGATAATTTTAAAATGTAAGTAAACCTTTGTAGGTTTACTGCGTCTATGAAACGTATGCAATTAAAAATATTTTTTTTGCCCTTTATTCTATTTTTGGCAGCAAAGATAGGCGCTCAATCTGCACCCAATTGGAGCGAACATGTAGCTCCCATCATTTATAAAAGTTGTACTCCTTGTCATTCCAGTGGCGGTATTGCTCCGTTTGCCTTGAGCAATTACCAAGAGGTTAAATACCTAGGCAATGCGGTGGTTTCGGCAACACAGGCACGTAGAATGCCCCCTTATCCTGCAAGTTTAGAAAAAAATAGATACGCTCATGAAAATGTTCTGTCTGCCTATGAAATTGACGTAATCAAGCGGTGGAATGAGAATAAACATCCCCAGGGAGACACCACCAAAGAACCCAAAAAACCCGTTTTGAATTCAAACAGTGACTTGCCTCGCGTGGATGTTACCTATAAAATGACGCCTTACCTGGTGAAGACCAATAGCGATGTTTACAGATGTTTCGCGATTCCTAGCAACTTGTTTTCTGATAAAATGATCAAAGGGATGGAAGTGATTCCTGGAAACAGAAAAGTGGTGCATCACGTTTTGGTATTTCAAGATACCTCACAAAAGCCCTTACAATTAGACAATGCTGATCCAGAACCCGGCTATAAGGCCTTCGGAAGCACCGGCAGTGCGAGTTCTACTTTGTTGGGGATGTACGTTCCAGGTCAGTCACCGTTTTTGTATCCATCAAATTTTGCTGCTCGACTGAAAAAGAACAGTGTAATTGTGCTTCAAATTCACTATCCCCCAGGTATCAACGAAATTTGGGATTCTACCAAGCTCAATTTGATGCTCGAAGACCCCTCAAATCAAAGAGAAGTTTTTGTGCAATCACCATTGAATTTTCAAAGTCCCTCTCTCGTAAACGGTCCATTATACATCGAAGCCAATGCCATAAAAACATTTTACAATCGATTTGTTATGCCTGCGAAAATCAGTCTTTTGGCGGTGGCTCCCCACATGCATTTGTTGGGTGATACTATAAAATCATCTTTGATAAATGGAACCGATACTACTCCCATTATTGATATTCCCAAGTGGGATTTCCATTGGCAAATGGCCTATCAATTTCGCAAGCCTATCGTTGCTGATAAAGGGTCAGTTCTCTGGGGTAAGGCAACCTATGATAATACCTATGCCAATCCGCACAACCCGAATGTTCCTCCACGTGATGTGAGAGCAGGAGAGGGTACTGCCGATGAAATGTTCTTGATTTATTTCTGGTATACTCTCTACAAGTCGGGCGATGAGAATTTGGAATTGGATACCACGCCGCTAAAGATGTTGAGTGTTTCTAAGGTAAATCCAAATAACATGCTGGTATATCCTAATCCCGCAAACAATCAAATCAACGTAATCAATGCACTTCATGGGTCAAAGATTCGTGTCTATAATTCTGTGGGAAAACTGATCTTTGAAACCTCGGTGAACAGCGCCACAACATTTATCAATGTCCATAATTGGCCCGACGGAATGTATATTATTCAAAATTCAAGTTTGAATGGAGATTCGATTGTTCGATTTTTGAAGAATTAGTTTTTAAGGATTTTCCGTAATTCTTTTTTTGAGATTTGCGAAAAATGCAAAAGTTGTTTGATTAAGACTTCTTAGTTTCGTTCCATGCAAAAAAGTGCTTTGGTATTACGGATTTTCACTTTGGTTTTTTCTTTTGTTTCTGGGGGACATTTATTCGGTCAAGGAATCATGGGAGAGGGTAGCTCTTCATCGGTTCTCAGTCAACCCAATCGGCCATTGCCACCGCTTGATAAAACAAATCTGGGTGAAATCTCCTATTACGACATCACTCAAGAATTGCTTGACTCTCTCCGTAGCAGATACAGACTTCAAAAAACACCTTATTACAAGGTGAAAATGTCAATTGGGAATTTTTCAGAATCAGGGGTATTAAGACAGCAGGTTTATTTGGGATTTGGTTCAGCGAAAGCAAATGACAAGGTCTTTCGTATGAAACGGAATTTAGTCAAAGGGAAGCTCATTGCAGTAGATTCACATGGAGTCTACCTCTATCAGAAGTCAGCAAAAAAAATGGGATTTGTACCATATACTGATATTTGGTATATCAGAAGAGGAAATACAAGTTCAGATAAAATAATTCGAGATGCAAGCGCAATCATTGGTACTACAACTCTTATTGGAATGGGAGCTGGAATTGCAGAAGGGGAGTTAGATTATGTACCACTCGGGGCTATAATTGGTGGGTTCGTAGGTGCTTTCCTTTCACCGTTTGTCATAGTTCCAGATTTGATTTATCATGAACTTCAAAATACTTCAAAGCGCATAAAATTCCGTATAAATTACCGCAGTGATAAGATGACTGATTACATTGCGATGGTAGAAAAAGACCGTTACCGCTATGGTAAGCGCATTATGTATCATGAGTTTCCGGGTTCTAACAATTCCACTATTGATCAGGATCAACCAGTAATCAGCGATCAGCCTTCTTCCACGAGCCACGAGCCAATTGCTAAAGACCAAGAGCCAGTAATCAGCGTTCAGCCTTCAGCTAACAGCCAACAGCCAATTGCTAAAGACCAAGATCCAATATCCAAAGACCAACAACCAATATCCAAAGACCAAAATCCAATAGTTTTACCACCCTTCAAATCGGGTAAATACATTTCTGCTGCTTGGATGATTCAAGGGTTTGAATCGAAGTTTGTAAATGTGCAACGTATGCTCAAGACGTTTCCAGATTTGAGGAACAGTCAATTGACAGATGCCGATAAAGCACTTTTTAAGAATTCTGATGAAGTAAAATATGCAGCAATGCTTATTTGTACCCCTTTGGGATTTGATTTCAGTAAAGCGGTAGCATTGAATGAAAGCCAAGCAAATGACCTCACACAATTGTTGCCTTATTACAACGTTCAAGTTGTTAATGGTCAAACGGTAATTAAGTCAAGTGGATTGACTAGAATTGACGAAGTGAATTTGGAATTCCTTTACAAGTTGATGAAATAAATCATCAACGAGTGAATACATGTGTCTGAGCAGCCTCTAAATGATGTGGCTGATCATACAAACTGAATTCAATGGAAGATTCACCGAGATTGCTGATGACAATTTGTTTCTCAGAAACCTCAATGTTTACAGGTTGATTGTTGTATAGGATTTTGAAAGCGTATTTCTTCCATTCCTTTGGTAGGTTGGGAGAAAGTTGAAGGTGTTGATTCTTGATTCTCAATCCCCCGAAACCCTGAACAATGCTCAAATAACTACCAGCCATGGAGGTGATGTGTAGACCGTCTTCGGTGTCGTTGTTATAATTATCTAGGTCTAGTCTGGCAGTACGCAGGTACATCTCATACGCTTTGTCGTATTGTCCAATTTTGGCAGCCAAGATACTATGAACACAAGGACTTAACGAACTTTCATGAACGGTGAAGGGTTCGTAGAAGAGGAAATTTCGTTTGTGAGTTTCTATGTCAAAGTCGTCTTCGAAGAAATATAGGCCTTGAAGAACGTCTGCTTGTTTGATGTAGACGCTTCTCAAAATGCGATCCCAGCTCCATTTTTGGTTTAGGGGTCTATCAACAGCGGGAAGGTCATTTACGGGAATGAGCTCTTTGTCTAAAAAGCCATCGTGTTGAACGTAAACTTTTTCTTGCTCATCGAAGGGAAGGTACATGTTTTGGATGATGTGTTCCCATTTTTGAAGTTCAGATGCTGCATCAAAGGAGGTCTTTCGTCCAATTTCTGCGAAGATTTGAGGGAATTTGGATTGCAAGAATTCAGTAGCTTCTTTGGTGTATTTTAGGCACCACATGGCTATGTAACTCGTGTACCAGTTGTTATTTACGTTGTTTTCGTATTCGTTGGGGCCGGTAACGCCGTGCATTTCGTAACGTTGTTTACGGGTGTTCCAATGAACGCGTTGAGCCCAGAAACGGCTGATTCCCAAGAGGACTTCAAATCCGCCTTCGGCGAGATAGGTGCGATCTCCAGTGTGCTCAATGTAGTTGTAAATGGCGTATGCAATGGCACCGTTTCGGTGAATTTCTTCGAAGGTAATTTCCCATTCGTTGTGACACTCTTCACCGTTCATGGTAACCATGGGGTACAAAGCTGCACCGTTGTTGAAGCCCAGTTTTGAGGCATTTTCAATGGCCTTATCTAGTTGTTTATATCGGTAAACCAGAAGTTGTTTTGATATGCTAGAATGGCTTGAAACGAGGTAGAAGGGGAGGCAGTATGCTTCGGTGTCCCAATAGGTACTTCCGCCGTATTTTTCTCCGGTGAAACCTTTCGGGCCAATATTCAATCTTGGGTCATCACCGCAATATGTTTGGTTTAGGTGATAGATGTTGAATCGAACAGCTTGTTGTGCAGCGTCATCACCTTCCACGACTACATCGTGGTTGTTCCACTTTTCGTTCCAAGCTTTTGAGCTCATTTCGAGGTGAGATTCAAAAGTGGAGGAAGCCATTTTCTTCACGGCATTTTTTGCATGAATTAAGACGGCATCGTTTGGATGGTTGAAGTTGCTCGCTGAGATGACGTGTTTTACGAAAACGAATTCATGTCCCCCGGAAAGAGAAAAAGAATAAGTGCTTTCAGCATATTTCGATTTTACTGCGTGCTGTGGTTCGGGCGAAAAAGCTTCGCCGTCAAGGAAAAACTGAGCCACACAAGAAGTTGCCAAGAGCCAATCGAGTTTTTTCGTGCGCACCAACAAGTGGAGCTCGTTGGAAGTACTTTCTTGGTTCTCTTCGAGCCAGAACTTCTCGTCGTAATTGCTGTCTTTGTTGGATATATCGCCGTCAAGATAGTTTGTTAATGAAACCTCGCAATTTTGGTTGGTCTTAACGCGGTATCGGAGCGCGGAATATTCTTTGTTGATGAGGCTGTAAAAACGGGTTGATTCAATGGTGACTTCAATGCCGTTGTTTAAAGTGATGGTACTTCGGCGGTTCAATACGCCGTTGTACATATCTAGTTCGCGATAGAACTGATGGATGGTTGCATTATTTAAATCAACCACTTCATTATTGATTTTTAATACAATGCCACTCCAGTAGGTACTGTTGATGACCTTAGCGAAGTACTCGGGGTAACCGTTTTTCCACCAGCCAACACGGGTTTTATCTGGGTAGTAAACTCCACCTACGTAGGTGCCTTGAAGCGTATGCCCGGTGTAGGTTTCTTCTAAATTGGCTCGCTGTCCCATCATGCCATTTCCTATGGCAAAAACGCTTTCAGCGACTTCGTTGTATTGAGGGTCAAAACCTTCTTCAATGACCTTCCAAGGGTGAACTTTGAAATAGGATTTCATGGAAATAAATGAGTGTGTTTAATTCAAATAGGTTTGAAAATCGTAATTGCCGAGATTGGAAACGTATTCATCGGCAAGGGGTAGGTCTTGGGGGATACCAACCCCAACAGTATACATGTTGGCCGCTTTTGCAGCTTGAATTCCAGATAGACTGTCTTCAAAAACGATGCAATTTTCTGGTGCAATATTCAACAGTTCAGCAGCTTTCAAAAAGGTTTCGGGATGAGGTTTTCCGTTGGTGACGGTTGAAGCATCTACAATTCCCTTAAAAGCGTCTATTAATCCAACTTTTGAGAGCACCAAACGCGCATTCTTACTGGCAGAACCAAGGGCAAGAGGAATGTTGTATCTCACGGCGCGTTCAAAAAACTCACGCACTCCAGGAAGTAGATCTTTGGAGTTCATGGTTTCAACGAGTTCAAGATACCAACCGTTTTTACGGTCTAGGTCTCTATTGAATTGATCTGGATTGAGAACACGACCGGCCCATTCCAAAATCAATTTAAGGGAGTCAGCGCGTGAAACACCTTTGAGTTGTTCGTTATGTTCATGAGTGAGAAGAAGGTCATATTCTGCTGCAAGCCTTTTCCACGCTTTGTAATGGAATTCAGCGGTATCGCAAATTACGCCGTCTAGGTCAAGGATGATTCCTTGTTTCATGCGTGAACGCCCAATTTTTTCAAATGGTAATCCACAAGATTAACTACGGGTTCGCTGGTGATTACACCAATGTTTAAACGGTGAATCTTGCAAGCTTCACGGAGTAAATCTTGGAAGTGGAACGCTACAGATCCCACAAAATGCACGGGCACGTCTTTGTGGTTCTCGTATTTCCAAATATGTATGTTGATGAATTTGCTGAACCCGTTATAAATGAAATCACGCACCCATTTACTGTCGCGGTTATCGCTTAAAAAGCGCATAAAAGACGCCAAGTAAACATTGGGATTGGGTTTGTTATAAACAGCTTCAAAAATAGATTCTTTGGTTAATTGATAACGATCAATAAGTCCTTGGTGGATTTTCTCGGGAAGTTCATGGTACAAGAACATTCTGAGAAGTTCTTTGCCGTAAAATGTTCCTCCGGCTTCGTCGCCCAATACATAACCTAATGCAGGAACTTCTTCGTAGATGTCTTGTCCGTCGAAATAGCAAGAGTTAGAACCAGTACCCATGATGCAGGCAATACCGGGTTCATCTCCG
This sequence comes from uncultured Rhizobium sp., assembly GCA_964527775.1. Taxonomy (GTDB): domain Bacteria; phylum Bacteroidota; class Bacteroidia; order NS11-12g; family UBA955; genus VMCP01. The sequence continues at coordinate 36,269 of CAZGQS010000005.1, forward strand.
CAAGTAGCGTAAACGGCACCCGTTAAATCATGGTCAACGGTTATTTCTGCATGAGTGAATACGCGTTTTAGGGCTTCTTCTACAACTGCATTTCTGGTGGGATGGCTAGCGCCGGCACCGTAGAAATATACGTGCTGCACTTGTGGTGCTAAAGCAGAGAGCTCGGTATTTTTTCTTATCTCACTTTCTATAAGGTCAGTGGGGTGAAAAAATGGGTTAAATCCCATGGTATGGTAGGTTGATCTTTTCTCCGAACCATCGGTGAAAACCCAGTCACATTTGGTGCTTCCGCTATCTGCTACGAGTAACATAATTATTGTGTTAAGTACAATTATAGGTAAATTTTGTCACGCAATTTAGTAATTTATTAATTAGTGTCAAAAAAACACTTATTAAAATAGGGCATGTTTTTTTCGAATACCCAATACACATTTGTGAACGGAAAGTTTCATCCGTAAAAAATTAAATATCTTTGCTCTGAATTTATGAGCTTGAACCCGTCAATCAACCCCCACGTTTCTACTGACTGTGTCATCTTTGGTTTTAGTCAAGATACGCTCAGGTTGCTATTAATTCGCAGAAGTATTCCCAATAGGCTTACCGATGTTAACGACATACATTATGCATTGCCGGGAGATTTGGTTCGTGATGATGAAGATTTAGACAAAGCGGCAAACAGAGTCTTATCTGAACTTACAGGGTTAAAGGGAATTTATCTTGAGCAATTCCATTCATTTGGAGATCCTTTGCGTGTTACAAAACCAAAGGATAGATCTTGGTTGGAAAGTGTAAGACAAGATCCAGATGCTCGAGTAATAACTGTTGCCTATATGGCCTTAATTGATGCAAATAAGGCAGTTTTACAACCCGGTTCATTTTCAAAAGAGGCCGTTTGGTTGCCCATTTCGGAAGTGCCAGAATTGGCTTTTGACCATAATGAAATTTTCGAGAATGCCCTTAAAGCATTGAAGGAAAAGGTTCAAATTCAACCCATTGGGTTTGAATTGTTGCCAGAAAAGTTCACCATGAGTCAATTGCAATCTCTTTATGAAACCATCTTAGAGAGAGATCTTGACAAACGTAATTTTAGACGAAAAATGTTGAATAGTGGGGTATTGATACCACTATCAGAGAAACAATTGGGCGTGAGCAATAAACCAGCCCGTTTCTATTCATTCAACCGCGATTTATTTGAAAATTCGGAGAATAGATATTTAAATCTTCGAATGGATGGTAGTTTTTCACTCTTCGGTTGATTTTCGTACCTTTGCAACTCATTTTTGATTATTCATGCTAACAGTATCCAATATTTCCCTCAGATTTGGGAAACGCGTTCTTTTTGAGGATGTTAATTTAAAGTTCACCCGTGGAAATTGCTATGGTATCATTGGTGCCAACGGGGCCGGTAAGTCTACATTTTTAAAGATTTTGTCAGGGGAAATTGAGCCAAATACGGGTTCAATTGATCTTGAACCTGGTAAGAGAATGACGGTGTTGAAGCAGAACCACTTTGAATTTGATGAATTCCCTGTTTTAGAAACCGTTATGCGTGGTCACCAAGTTCTTTGGAACATCATGCAAGAAAAAGATGCTCTTTATGCAAAAGAAGATTTTTCTGAGGAAGATGGCATTAGAGCCTCTGAATTGGAAGGTGAATTTGCAGAAATGGATGGTTGGAACGCCGAAAGCGATGCTGCAACACTGTTGAGTAACTTAGGAATTCCTGAAGACACCCATTACAGATTGGTGAAAGAACTCAACGGAAACCAAAAGGTGAGGGTGTTGATTGCTCAAGCTCTTTTTGGAAATCCTGACGTTCTTCTAATGGACGAGCCTACCAACGACCTTGACGTTGAAACCATTCGTTGGCTAGAAGACTTCCTTGCCGAATTTGAAAATACGGTTTTGGTTGTCAGTCACGACCGACATTTCCTAGACAACGTTTGTACACACGTTTGTGATATCGATTACAGTAGAATCAAAATCTTTTCAGGTAGTTACACTTTTTGGTATCAAAGTTCTCAGTTGGCCTTGCGTCAGCGCTCTGACCAAAATAAGAAGGCCGAAGAGAAAAAGAAAGAACTGCAAGACTTTATTGCACGCTTTAGTGCCAACGTGGCAAAGAGCAGACAGGCAACTGCCCGTAAGAAGATGTTGGATAAATTAGATATTGAAGAAATTCAACCATCTACTAGAAAGTATCCCGGTATCTTCTTCAAACAAAACAGAGAAGTTGGAGATCAGATTTTGACCGTTGAAAATTTGTCTTTTAAAGCAGAGAATGGTCAATATTTGTACAAAGACCTCAATTTTACTGTACATAAGGGTGATAAAATTGCCTTTATTTCTCGTAATACCTTGGCTTTGAATACGTTATTTAAGTCTATGTGGGGCGATGCTAAAAATGCAACCGGTGAATTAAATTGGGGTGTAACCGTAACCATGAGCTATCTTCCAAATGAAAACAGTGAGTACTTTACTGAAAAAATCAATTTGGTTGATTGGTTGAGACAGTATTCTGTAGAGAAAGATGAAACATACATTCGCGGCTTCTTAGGTAGAATGCTTTTCAGCGGTGAAGAGACTCAAAAAATGTGTACTGTTCTATCAGGAGGCGAAAAAGTGCGTTGCATGCTCAGTAAAATGATGCTCGAGTGTCCCAATGTGGCTTTGTTTGATGAACCTACCAACCACTTAGATTTGGAAAGTATTCAGGCGTTGAACAACGGTATGAAAGACTTTGCAGGGGTGATTTTATTCCATTCACATGACCAAGAGGTAATGTCGTCTATTGCCAATAGAATCATTGAAATAGGTCCTAATGGAATGATTGATAAATATATGAATTACGAGGAGTACGCGGAAGATGCATCTGTTAAAGCACGAAGACTTGAAATTTATGCTTAAAATTGAAAATAAAATGAAACCTAATTATACATTTTTTGCTTTGTCAGCGGTGTTGGCATTAGCAAGTTGCGGAGGTGATATTGACGCAAGCAAAAACCCTTCTACTTCATTAGATTCTTTCAGTTACTCGGTGGGAGTTGATTTGGCCAAGAATTTTAAAAATCAAGCCATCACTGAAATCGATTTTGGATCTTTGGTTAGAGGTATTCAAGACGGATTAGCAAAAGATAGCGGATTTGCTATTTCTGAAGAAAAACTTCAAGATGTACAACGCAGCTACGTTACCTCTATTCAGGCGAAAAGAATGAAAGAGATTCAACAAGAAACCAAAGAAATTTTAACTGCATTTGGTAAAGAATCTGGGGTAACACAATTGCCAAGCAAAGGATATTACAAACAAATCAAAGCGGGTAACGGTCCATCTCCACAATCATACGATACCATTGAGTGTAGATTCATTGCCAAAGACGGCAAGGGAAAAGTATTGTTTGAAAATACCAAAGAGCCTGCTCCATTTAGAGGTGTGGTTACATCATTGAATTTGTTACCCTTGGAAGAGGCATTGATGAAAACAGCCGCTGGCGGAAAATTCCAAGTGAAATTATCGAATGAATTGAATCCTGTAATGGCTCGTTCTTCTCGTTCTTTTGATGCCATGTATGGAATCACTGATTTTGAAGTTGAATTGATCAGTGTTAAAGCCGGATTGCCTCCTGCGCCAGGTGCAACAGCACAAGGCCCTGCTCAAGCAAACGGCCCGCAATAATTTGCCATTGAATTCAATGCGTTGAAATGCATTGAAATTGGCACGATTTTTTCTTGTTAATTAACACTAACTTTGTTAATGTCAATGAAAAAATTGCAAAAAATAGCCTCTTCAATTGCAGTTTTTTGCACTTTTTGCCAATTATTTTTAACTATAAATACTTTGAAAGCCCAGTGTAATGCTGGGTTTTCTTATGATACGCTCCTTTGCACGGTAAAAAATATCTCGTTTTCAGCCAATTCATCTGCTAGCGGACTCAAGTATCAATGGGAGTTTGGCGATCCAGCCTCAGGCGCACTGAACACCGATACTTTAAAAAACACGAAGCATTCTTTCAATAAACGAGGAACCTATCTGGTTACTCTCATTGTGACCAATTCTTCGGGTTGCCGCGATTCTGTTTCCAAATCAATCACGGTTTATAAAAATCCAGGTGCTCAGTTCAGTTATTCGAATGCATGTGCGGGATTAAAAACATCCTTCGAAAATAAAAGTACGGGCGATTCCATTGATAAAATCAAGTCGTATTTTTGGAATTTCGAATCAGGCAGTACGAGCAGTGATTCCTCTCCAAGTCATTCTTTCAGCTCCACAGGGTCTAAAACGGTAAAATTAAGGGTTGAATCTAAGTCGGGCTGCAAAGATTCGTCATCGGTGGTCATTCAAGTTTTTGATAAGCCATCTGCTACACTCGCAGGTAAGAAAGTATGTCAAAATAGTACATTTACATTTTCTGCCGATTCTAAAACTGGAGCAAGCGCTTACACATGGAACTTTGGTGATAGCTCCAATTATACCCAGCAAAATGTGAATCACGTGTATCAGAAATTGGGATGGATGAAACCTTCGCTTACGGTAACATATACATCTACAAAATGCGTAATTCTTCTCGATTCAATCAAAGTCAATCCGTTACCCAATGCCAATTTTGACATCGTAAATGATACCCAATGTTTTAATGGGAATGAAGTTTGTGTAAAGCTCAAACACGACCAGAGCATCACAAAACGTAACGTCATTTTCGATGATGGTTTTAACGATGATTTTTCATCCATCAAAGATTCCATCATTTGCCATAAATACATTGATAAAGATGGTGGGACCTATAGCATTACCGTAGAGTTGACCGATTCTAATTCGTGTTCCAGGACGGTGAAAAAAGATTCAGTGGTGATCATTTATCCGCAGTTAAAAGCTTCTTTTTCTCATCCATCTTCTGTTGGATGTTTTGGATTAGGAGTTAAATTTCAAAATACGTCTAACAGAGATTCAGCTGCAGTAAAAACCACCACTTGGATTTGGGGAGACTCTTCGAGCAGCAATAAACCGTATTACAGACCGAGCCACGGATTTAACAAGGACGGAATTTTCTATGTAAAGTTGGCCTTGACGGATACATTTGGGTGTTCCGATACGTTTACTTCTCCCAATAAAATTCAAAACACTTCGTACGTTGTTGATGCTAAATTAGACTCTATTTCTAGTCAATGCGCTCGAAATAATGCTACTTTTTTTCATCAGACGCCCATTACAGGAGCTTCTATTGTTTGGCAAATTCCTTATCAGTCTTATAGTTTCCAATTTTCTTATAATTACCGTACACCGGGTATTTACAAGCCGCGGGTGACCATCAGTAAAAATGGGTGTGATAGCACGGTGATACTTGATTCAGTATTGATTAGAGGACCTGTTGCACGAATGAATGTGGTGAATCAATTTCAGTGTCAGGTTAAAGACACCGTCTATTTTACCAATTCATCTAGTTCTTTTTATAATGGTTATTTGCAGTCTTATTGGGATGCGGGCGATCAATGGGCACCTAATTGTGTGATCAATCGAAAGGCCGGTCAAAACATTGGGAAGAACTGCAATTTTTCAAAAGATTCTCTCAATTTTAAGCACAGATATAAAGATGGAAAAGAAGGTTGCTATAACGCAAGGTTGATAGTTAAAGATACTGTGCATGGATGTGCTGATACCGCTTATGAGCCTTTGCCATTAATGGCTCCCAAAGCCGCGGGTACCTTCACACCCAGCGATACCAATGCTTGTCCAGGTCCAGAGTTTTATAAAACCATTACCTTCGATTTGAACAAATCGGAACCTGTATGCAAGAAGCTCAATTGGTGGGTGATGTGGGATTCATTGCAGGCCAGAAATACTTCAAATTTTGACAGCAATTGGATGCAAAACAGCATCAGTTACAACTATAAGGTAGGCGTGCCTGTAGGAGACTCAAACGGTTATGTGAGTATTGGGTTGGTCATTGAGAATGGATCTGATACCGCTGGAAATGTTTGTAGAGATACAGCCTGGTATCACAAAGCTATAAAAGTAACCAAGTTGGATGCGAAATTCAATACTCAATTTGCAGATTCATTGCATTTTTGTCCTGGTGATTCCATCTGGTTCAGGGTTAAAGACACTGCACAAGCTGCAGGAATAAAGTTTACTTGGGATTTTGGGGATTATAGAACACTGACTACTACCAGAGTGGATACAGTGAGACATGCCTACCAGAAGTCAGGTTCGTATTGGGTTCGATTGACAGCGGTACATCCCAACGGTTGCACCATTTACGAGGAACGGTATATTTCTATTGGGTTTAAACCCGAACTCTTCGTTAATAAAACTTTGATCTGCGCCAAATTAGATAGTTTTAGGTTGACAGAGAACACCAAATATTACCATTTGGAACAAAATTCTGCGGGGATTTTCAGCAATCCACAGCGTTATCAAGCAAGTAAAGAACAAATTAAGTACGATTTAGGCGATGGTTCTGGCTATCAATATTTAGGCAAGAATCCTGTGATTTCATACAACAAACCCGGTGTATATGCTATTTCTATGGCAGTAAAAGACAGTATGGGTTGCAGAGATACACTAAAAAATCACCTAATTCTTAATGTTTCAGGGGTTTATGCGGGGTTCAATTTGCCGTCTGATACGGTTTTATGTCCCCAAACCTTAAAAATAAACTCTACGGCCAAAGTGGCTGATACTTCGGGGGCTTCACTTTCGGGGGATGTAATCACGGGCTGGGAATACACGTTTGGAGGCACTTATCCCAAGAGTTTGTTCGAAAATCCGAATCGGTATTTTGCCACCGGCGATTATCCTATCGTTCAAATAGTGAGGAACAATAGAGGGTGTGTAGATACGGCTAGAAAACTCATGGTGGTTGTGGGTCCGGAGCCCAAGTTTAATTTTCTGTCGGATTCAGTAGGTTGCGAACCATTGAAGGTCAAATTTGACAATCTAAGTAAGAATGCAGATGAGTATATTTGGCGTTTTAATGACAAGAATAACAATGTATTAACCACCAAGAGCGACAGTAATGTAACGCTGAGTTTTCAAGGCTATGGGTTGTATTATCCGCAATTGGTTGCCCGAGGAACCTTTGTGATTAATGGAAATAGCAAGGTTTGTGAAGCCATTTATCCAGATACTTCTAAAACGCTAAAACGAACTGTAGAAGTATGGGAAAAGCCTAGGGCTAACATGTTTTGGGTCACCAATTGCAGAAATTATACCACACAATTTTACGACATCACCAGTTTGAACACGGGTTATGTGGCTGAGAGTATGTGGACCTTCGGCGATTCTTCCATGGGCAGCGATATACTTCACCCATTCAAGGCTTGGGGCGACACTGGTACGTATTCTGTGAGACATATTGTGATTTCAAATAAGGGCTGTGTTGATACGGTAGACCGAACGGTGAAGGTGTCTCCACCACCAGTTGCTTATTTTAGTTTTACTTCTAGTTGCATTGGAGAGTCTACTCAGTTTTACGATTCTACCGAAGCGTTCAATGATTATATAGATTACCGAAATTGGACCTTTGGAGATGGAAGTCAAAGCGGTGCATTGAATCCCTTGAAAACCTATGCAAATGATCAAAATTATTCGGTGAATTTGGTGGTTCGAAATTCGGCGGGGTGTTTTGATACAGCCACACGTGATGTGTTGATTTATTCCAGACCAGTTCCAAATTTTAGCGCTAGCAGTGTGTGTTTTGGGGACTCCACAAGGTTTTTAAATAGCAGTACATCCAAACAGGCCATAGACAGTATTTTATGGAGTTATGATGACTCTTCTTATTTCGGGGGATGGCAGCAAAAACACAAGTATAAATATCCAGATAACTTCAGAGTCAAGCTCAAGTTAAGAACCATTCATGGTTGTAAAGACAGTGTATCGCGATGGGCTTTTGTTTACCATATACCTCAGGCAAAAATTCAATTCACGGCAGATTCTGTTCAGTGTTTTACTCAGCATGTTTTGAAAGCTCAAGATGTATCTACTGTAAAAGTAGGTTCCACAACCTCGAGATGGCAATTGGGTAATGTGAATCCTTTTGCCAACTATACCACTACCAACATTTCGCACCGGTTTAATGACACAGGAACTTATGCAATGCGGTTAATTTCGGTTTCGAATTATGGGTGTAGAGATACGGTATTTAGTAAATTTAAGATTTTACCGTCGGTCGTGCCCAATTTTAGCATTAACCAAGATTGGCAATGTTTTAGAGGTAATGAGTTTATATTCAGTGATTTATCGTCCATCAAAAAAGGAAGTTTCACCGCTCAATGGACCTACAGCGATGGCACTCAAAGCAATGTAATTAATTCTAGTGGGAGCGTTAAGCATTCCTATAAGGATACAGGTTATCAGTGGGCTATGCTGCGAACTCTAACTGATCAGGGATGCTCCGATACGCTGTTTAAATCGGTGCGATTGCTTCCAATGCCTAAAGCGAATTTTAACATTAATGATTCAATTCAATGCATTAAAAATCAATACTTTGAATTTGCAAATGCATCGTCGATTTTCTGGGGCAATCTGTCGTATTTATGGAGTCTAGGTAACAATGTTCAATCTACTTTGACTTCGCCAACGGCCAATTATCCCGATACTGGATACTGGAATGTTCGGTTGATTACTACTTCTGCGTTTCAATGTAGAGATACCGTTCACAAGCGCGTGAACGTGGTGGATATGCCCGTTCCGAAGTTCAGCATCAACGACAGTAGCCAATGCTGGAAACAGAATCAGTTTAAATTCACCAACAACAGCACCGATTCTAGAGGCGGAATAAAAGCGTATTGGAGTTTTGGCGATGGAACTGGAGATTCAGGTACTTCCGTAAGTCATATCTATGCTAATTATGGAAATCGTTCGGTTCGACTGATTGCCCAAACCGTACACGGCTGTCGAGATTCATTGCGAAAAAATGTTTTTGTTAGGGCCATGCCATTGCCTGCATTTAGCATCAATGACAGTGATCAATGCATAAATAACCAGCAATTTGTTTTTACAAATCAGTCTACTATTCCTGTTGGTTTAAGCTCAGTGAGTTGGAAATTCAAAGGCGATTCCCTTTTGAAAGGAAATTCAATAGGCGTTCATTTTTCTAGAGATACAACATTTACTATGAGGCTGATTGCTGAAAGTGATTTTGGATGTATAGATTCTGTTGATCGCAAGATTGTGGTTTTTCCAAAGCCTACGCCACTTTTTGAAATTGTCAATGATTCGCAGTGTTTAAGCGGTAATCGTTTTGAATTTAAGTCCCTCAGCAAAATAAAATACGGATCCATGACCTATGATTGGGAATTTGGGGATGGAAATGGGATCACTAATTCTAATGCTCCGGTGCATAGTTTTGCGGCCGATGCACATTACCGAGTGAGGATGCTGGCTACAAGCAATAACGGCTGCAAGGATACCGTTTCAGCAGGGTTAAATGTTTGGCCCATGCCAATGGCTGATTTTACTTATAATGATTCAGCACAGTGTTTGGAGCAGAATTACTATAAATTCACCAATACTTCAAAGGTTAAGTTTGGAAGCATGACATATTGGTGGGATTTGGGCGAGGGCAGCATTGGCGATACCTTTAACCTGACCTCCCCCGGTTATTTTTATTCGTATTCTGGATTTAAACGCGCATTTTTAAGAGCCAAGTCCAATCACGGTTGCATTGATACGGTCTCACGTGTGGTGAGGGTAAATCCTATGCCCGTCCCCCGAATAGCAGTGAATGATTCTGAGCAATGTTTGTTCGGGAATAAATTTGATTTTCGAGCTCTGAGTTTTATTGACGAAGGAAGTATGACTTCGAAGTGGCTAATGATGGACGGTTTTGCAACGGCACAGAAGCAGTTTTCACATTCATTCAATAAAGATTCATTCTATTGGGTGAAATTGATAGAAACTTCCGATCAAGGTTGTATTGATTCGGTTTCAAAGTGGGTGGTTACACATCCGCATCCCATCATAGAGTTTACCATCAACGACACCTTGCAGTGTTTGAGGCAGAATCAATTCGATATTACCAATTATACCAGGGTGAAATACGGTCTTTCTTGGGGACAGTGGGATTTTGGGGACGGTAAATTGGATACGAATTATGAAGTGTCACACAAATACACCAAGCACGGAAGATATGCTATAACCATGCGTGCCATCACCAATCATGGATGTGCAGATACTGCGACTCAATGGGTGAGGGTAGGTGCTATGCCATCTGCTGATTTCTATACGAATGATCAGGGCCAGTGTTTCAGAGATCAAGATTTTATTTTTTTAAATCAAACGAGTATTCTTGAAGGTACCTATGATTTAACTTGGAATTTCGGCGGGATTAAATTTGTGAATTCCAATCTTGACCAGAAATATACCTTTGCAGATACCGGTGGGCATTTTGTTAGGTTAGTGGCGGTTTCCGACTTGGATTGTATTGATTCTGTCGCACAATTTCTATTTGTCAATCCCAACCCCAAAAGTGTATTGCAAGTGAATGACAGCGATCAATGCATCAATAGTCAGAGTTTTGTTTTTACGGCTTCGAGCAACATCAGTCGAGGTAAAATCATTGCCCATCAATGGAACTTAGATGAGGGAGATGTGAGAATGAACGGTGGTTCAATAGAATCAAAAATGTATGTAAATTCTGGATTTAAAACCATTCGATTGGTGAATGTTTCAGATAGCGGTTGTATGGACAGTGCGAAGCAAGTGATTCGCGTCTATCCTCGTCCTACAGCCATTCTTGGTATTAATGACAGCGCACAATGTTTGTTTCAAAATCAATACGTCTTCAATAATTTGAGCACTGATTCATTCAGTTTAATCAGGCAATGGTGGGATATCCATGGCGAAAAGTCTGAGATATTGCCTTTGGTTAATTACAAATTTGATTCTCCTGGCTACAAGCGGATTTATTTGAATGTGGAGAGTTCTGTTGGATGTTTTGACTCTGTAAGTCGAGCTATTTTCGTGAAACCCATGCCAGATCCTGTATTTGCACCTTTGAGGGAATATTATTGTGAGGGATCTGGGAATTATCCAATGCTTGCAATTGTTGCGGGAGGTGATTTCTACGGAAAGAATATGGTTGGTAGTGATTTAATTCCAACGGTTTTATGGAAGGATACTATAAAATATGTAGTTTCTGTAAATGGTTGCACAGATAGTTCCAGTCAAACTACGTGGATTTATCCGTATCCAAGGGTGAATTTGGGGGCGGATAGTATTTTGTGTAAAGATGAACTGTTAGAGTTGAGCATTGACAATTGGAATACCCAATACACTTGGGATGACGGAAGTAGACTGCCATCTCGAAGAATAGTTAAGCCGGGACTGTATTGGGTAACTGCTACCAATATTTGTGGTGTGGCTACAGATAGTATTAATATTGTTTTTAGAGACCACAATTGCCGGGTATATTGTCCAACGGCGTTTACACCAAATGCAGATGGTAGGAATGAATATTTTAGGCCCATTGTGTATGATGTTGAGGAATTGACTTATACCATTTACAGCAGATGGGGCGAGAAGTTGTTTGAAGGCACGAAAGACGATGAAGGTTGGGACGGTAGTTTCGGTGGTTTACTTGTTCAGTCAGGCAGTTATATCATCATGTACAGTTATAAATATAAGAGTGGAACAAGGTCATTGCGGGGTTCAGAGCAGGTGGTATTTCACCTTTTGCGTTAAGTTATGGTAGCATAACATTCGTCATTTTAGGTATAATTTCATAAGATAGAATAAGATTTAGTAGCACCTTCTGATGAGGAGTGTGTATGTGTTGGGGCTTATTTTAACTTTGATCTCAGGTGAATGAAAAAGGAGGGGCAACGGTTCTAGATTTGGTTAACCAGCCCCTTTCTTTTTTTTAGGAGTATCACTACGAGTTACACTGATGATGAAAAGCAATAACAATCTAGAACAAGAAAATAGGGGTTCGAAAAATACCAGTCGAAAACTGAAACGCAATTCAGCGCTAGGAGTTTATATATTTTCTTTTGTAGCGATGATAGCAGGGGTAATGAGTTCATTTTGGGTTACTTTATTAATTCAACCCGTTGCAATAGTCTCTCTCTATTATATCTATGTTTTTAGGGGCCGTAAGATGTATCAAATTAACTCATTTCCTGTTGCCTATGCAATAGGAATTAGTTTACATATCTTACTGAGTTTACTGCTGTTTGTTTGGTTGGTAACATCTTCTGTTTGAAGTTGTTGAATGATTTCATTTGGAGATAATGCCATGTGCTTTTTAAATGTACGTAACATGGTACTATTTGATCCAAAGCCAGCGGTTTCACCCAATGATTCAATGGTGTGTGAATGATGTTTATTTTGAGAGAGTAAGTTAATAACTTTAACCATTCGGATAAAATTTTTATATCCATGAAAACCAAATTCCTGGTAATACCTAAATAAAAACTTCAAATGGTGTATAGGTATTCTCGTGTTTTTGCTTAATTGTTCCATGGTGAAATCATCACGGTTAAAATCTGCTTTCGAACACGCATATTCTTGTATGGTTTCCATGATCAATGTGAGATCAGTATTCTCAGTAAATTGATTTTGTTGGTTGATTGGGTTTTTCCAACCTGCAATTTCTAATTGGTAAGGGAAAATACTCGGAGCCATTTTTTTTGTTGATTTCCAATTAGGTAACCCAATTAGGATTTGTGGTTTGGACCATACATATACCACCATCATCAACAAATACATATTTTTAACAATGAGGTGTTGAGTATTGGTGACGATAGCTTTATCTAGCCAAAACGCAGTTATTACCTCCTTGCAAAGTAAAAAATAAAACAATGTGTATGGTATTATTTGAAGCAGCACCCAAATTCCTGTTTCTCTTCCATGATTACCCAAAAAACTTCCTTGTGAAATACCCCTAATAAAAATGCGGTAAATCATAAATAGATAAGGAAAAGCCATGATGACCCACAATGCATATAAATATTTTGCATGAACCAGCATCTTTAATTCTTGAACCGATTGATCATAAATAAATGCAGTTTGTGCAGTTGTTGGTTGTTGTTTGTAAATAGCGAAACTAATGAGCGCGATTAAAAACGCAATTATCCCAGGTGCGAAGTGCCAATAATGATTATTCTTCCATTGAAGTTCATCTGTGATTAGGGCTCTGTGATAAAGGAAAACACTTGCCGGGACCACAAATTGGAAACCTACAAACAAGTAAAACGGGAAAACCGTAAAATCTAATACTTCTAAATTAATGATTCCCTGAGAAAAGTTTCTAACGCTAAGGGCAAAAATGATGATTGAAAGTAGTTTGGAAAGATAGGGGTTATCTCTTCCCGCAAAGAAGAGATAAACTGAGGCACTTAAACCAAGGGTAGCAATAAATAAGTTAATCCAATTTAGGCTTTCATGCATATTTCGAATAAAACGTAAAGTTACGCAATGGAGAACCTAGAAATGAGAGTTTTTTTGCCTGATTTTGAGGCTTTCACAGTTTCCCCGTTGTGAAGTAGAACCTGATTCCCTGAAAGACTGTTTATATGTTTGATATGCACAGCAAACGAACGGTGGGTTCGAATAAAACACTTTGGAAGTTGCTCCAATAGTTTTTTGAGATTCTTGGAAACAATATACTGTTTGTTGATCGAATGAACTTTTGTATATGCTCCCAAGCCTTCTAAGACAGTAATGTTATTGAGATTAATAAATGTGCTCTCTCCGCGGTCTTTAACAACAAAATACTCACCTACAACCATGTCGGTTTGGTCAATTTCAAGCGCTTTTTTGCATCTGTCAATGCAAGATTCTAGATCTACATGGCTTTCTATTTTTTGCACATAATCATTTACTTGAAATTCGCTTTGATTTCTAATAATTAATGATGCCCAGTTAAATTGAGGATCAATGATCACTAAGTAAGAAGAATTAAATTTTTTAAGATATACAAATATCAATTCTTCAGACATGTTTTCTGTATCGATCAAAACCAGAGATTTTTTATTCTGTGAAATTGCTGTCTCACAATCTATAACATGACTATCGTTCAATATAGAAATGGAATGACTACTTTCTTTTGAAAAATGTTTCCATTTGGTGGTGTTATTTTGATGAGTAATGAGATAAATTTTGATCATAATTGCACAGTTTGTTTTCATTCAACATTGCAAACTTCGGCATTGTATATTATCTTAATAATAGCCTATCAAAATTCTTATGTAGGATTATGCTGTCGGTGGTTAATCGACCATAATTTATGGTAAAAGTTATGGAAAGTTATGATTGTAGAATATTCTCTATTACCTTAGCCGTATGAATTTGCTTATCTTGACACAGCGATTGAGGAATCATAGGCACAATTTCCTTGTTTTCTTATTGTTATCTTTTTTACTGGTAGACTGCGGTAAGAACTCCGGAGTATCTTTTGAGTCATACATGAAAAAAAAATGCACCAATGTAGACAGTATATGGGTGCATTTTGAAAGTCAATCTGACATTATTAAACGTACTGAATTTGTAATCAATAAATATAATCAGTTGTCACAGAATTCCGGGTTAAATGATTCGGCAGATAAACTATTGAAAAAACTGACCAAGTTTGCTAAGACCAATCCTGATCCTACATTCCTTTGTTATTATTTTTCACTTCAAAAAAATATTGCGTTTCATTCTGGAGATATGAAACACGCTTGGTATTGGCACCACAAAAGAGTTCCTTTTGAGCCGTTTGCGCCTGTCAACAATAAATTATCAGATGATATTGTGTACGGCAATATGCTTTATATGGAGTCAAGAATTGATAGTGCAATTTATGTTTTGCAGAATACATTAAACTTTTCAATAAAAGAGAAAGATACTTTTTACCGACAAACAATTTTGATTAATCTAGGCTCTGCATATTATGATGTTGGTTTTTTTGGTGCAGCTTCCAATTGCTTTTCACAGGCCTCGTTATTTAATTTTCCTACCCTAGAATACAAACAAGTTCTCTATACCAATTTATTGGCTTCCTTAAACTCTGAACGGAAATTCAAAGATGTTATTCAGATTGTAAAACAAAATCCAGAACTCTTATCAATGTCAAGTGGTAGAATTGACATGACGCAGTTATTTCGGCTTAATTATGTATCAGCATTAATATCATCAAAACAAGATATTGCGGAAGTGAAAAAGCAATTAGATTCTGTCGAAAATCATGAAATTAATGATCAATTGAAGAGCTTTTATTTGTTTATGAAGGGTAGGTATTTAAGAACTATTAATGACTTGACAAGTTTCAAGAAGCTCTACCTGGATAATTTAACATTTCTATACAACAGTCAACCAAAAAGCGTCTTAGATCATGCAGAGGGTATACAGTTTGGACTTTCGAGAGGCTTATTTACGGTTGATTTTAATGAGTTTTACAAGGAGTATGCCCAGATAACACCCTCAGAAACAAATTATTTACTGTTAGCAAATTACGCAGATATTTTCAATGCAATTAAGAAGCAGCAAGGCAAATTGGCAGAGGCTAGATCTTGGGAACAGGAAAGTGATAAATTTTTGCTGAAAATGAGCAAAGTCAGTGATGAACTTAGGAATTCAAATATCCAACAGGAAATGGAAAAAGCTAAAATTCGCCGGCTTTTAGATGAACAAAAATATCAAATTGAAAAAGCCGAAATAAAAGGTAATTGGTTGTTAGCTCTTTCAGTGGTTTTTGGCGCTCTGCTCATTTCTACGGCCTTGTTTTTATACCAGTTTAATATCAATAGAAAGAAACAGTTAAGTATTTTAGAACTTGAATCAGAGTTGAAAGAAAAAGAACTTGAACTGCTCAAACAAAATCAAGAAAAACAGCAAAATACGGTCTTTACCTCTAAACTAATTCTTAGTAAAATAGATGAGCTTATTGTCAAAATTAAAAACTCTAATCTATCAAGCAATCCAACCATGGTTGATATTAAAGTTGAATTGGAACGACTTAAAGATGTAGAATTGCCCTTTGAAACGGAAGATGTTCAGGAGTCGGATATCTTTGAAAAATACCACTACCTATCAGAGAAATTCCCTTCCTTGGCCGATATCAATTCAACCACTTACAAGATTTTGGTCCTATCAATTTTGGATAATGCACCCAAAGACATTGCCAATTTGCTGAATTTGAATATGCAATACGTTAGAAATGTTCGTTCAAAACTCAAGAAAGAACTTTCCGAGGAGTTGGGAGAAGATTGGGACTGGCCAGATTTGGCCTAATAAAAAGGCGACCATTTGTAGGGTCGCCTTTTTATGAAAATTATAGAATGATTATGGACTAACTAAATTCACGCTCACGTTGAAGTAAAACGGATTAGTCAATGTGTTGGTCATCACATAGGGCTCATCAGACAACAATCCGAAGGCACGGTATATTTCTTTCCCATTGGTCAATCTATCAACATCGTAACGGTAGTTAATTCGGTATCCTGCTTGAATAGACATCCAAATGAAATCTTTCAAAGAGAATTCATAAACGGCTCTCAAACGAATCTCGGCGCGTCTGATTTCTAAGTCTTGATTTCTGATGCTTTCCATGCGGTACAAACGGTAAGATTGTCCTTCCAATTCGTAACCTGCAAAAAGCATATTACGAGAGTTGATGGTTCTTCTCACGTGCGCTCTAGCTGGGAAAAGCACTTCCGAACCCCATTTGTTCGCGGCATCGGTATGATTGAAGAAGATGATGGGAATGTAGTTCAATTCGCCCGCGCGGTAGGTGCGTGCAAGTCCAACTCCCCATTGTTTTCTTTCTGAGGGACGTTTACCGTAAATCAATGCCGCTGAGTACTTCATGTACTTTGCGGGCATTAAATTCCAGTTATAATCACCACTCATATCTGCCGATCCTTGGAATAACAAGAAATTCTTGTCGCTCAATGGTTTGAAAATAGTGGTGTTTATTCCCAGGGTTCTCAATCCGTTTGCATACAATGATTTTAACATAGGATTTTCTACGTATCCCACAGCCAATGGGCCTTTATCCATGACATTGTATCCGCTTTCCCAATAATTGGCTCCCATTTGCCACACCAACGATGTTTTTGAAACTACCGGAATGTTGCAGGCGAATCGGGCGCCGCTAGTGGTTGTGGTTTTGCCATTTTCGGGGAAACCTTGGTTGATGTTGTTATTAAAGGTATCCAAATTCATTTGGTAAGGCCCTTGAAAATCAAAGCCGATGCTGATCAATTTAGCCGGACTTAGACCTTCAATTTTAGGGGAGCAATATCTTTTAGCGCCTTTATCTGCAAATCCAACTTCATCATACATCGAAAAGTCTTCGTCTTCGGTGGTTGTTTCGGGGGACTTTGTGGTATCTGTCTGTGCCTTTACAGATGCGGTAAGTGCAAAGGCAAAGCAAGCCGCTAATGCGGCTTGCTTGTGAAGATTCAATAATTTCATGGATTACTTTTTCTTGACTTCCAAACGTTTCCAAATATCGGTACGACCTAATGCCGAAACCCCTATATATCCACGGATTTCCAAAGAGTTTTTGTCGGTCATTTTGATGGTGCAGCTGTAAGTACTGCCGTTCAATGGGTCATAGATGGTACCTTCGGTCCATTCGTCTTTACCTGCATAAACGAAGTCTTTCAGCATTCTATATCCCTTAAGAGGAACGTTTTGAAGGTTTGGATCTGGGTTGTTTTTGTCGGTTTTGGGTTGCTTAGTTACTGGATCTACAGCTTCTTTAAGCCAAACAATTTTACCGTAATACTTAGCGCCAATTTTCTCCACTTTGACACGTGCACGTCCGTTTGAAGGTTCCCAAACGCCAATAAGTCTGTCGCCAGCGGCATCTTGGTTAACAAAAGAGCTAAGGATGGTGCCGAAGAAAGCGGCAAATGCGATGAATAATATTTTTTTCATGGGTTTAATTAGTTGTGTTTTAGTTTGAATTTAATTTCTCCTTTGAAAGAAAGATTGTCTTCGATGTCGGCGTTTAATCCTACGTCAAGAATGATATAGTATTGTTTTTCTTGGAAGTATTTGCCTGCGTTAGCTTCCCCCGAAGGGTTCAAAACGGCAGTTAGGCTTCCTTCTTTGATTGGATTGATTACACCGAGTTCGAGCATTTTTAGTTCAGGATTATCTGAAGCTACGCTCAAGACCATAGAGTTGATTCCAGATAAACTTCCTGAATCAATGGGGGAGATGGTTGCTGATGCTAAAGTTGCATCTGTAATTTTAACGCCTTCATGGTATTTATCTCCAAGCAGGGTTTTAAGGTTAACTGGGTACACCAGCTGAGCAGGGTTGGATCCTTCATAAAGGGGGCCTTCAAGGGTAAAGGTATCTGTTACGGTAATTTCTGTGGCTTGGTCAGAACTACTACAAGCTGAGAAAAAAGTGATTGCAGCGAGTGCCACACTTAAAAACTTTAATTTCATAGGGGGCAAGATAGTTCATAGTTTATGAAAAAAGCAAATATGCAGATACACACGATGATGAAACAACTTGATATTATATTTGAACATGTCAAATCTTGAACAAAAATCTTCTGCAGTATTGCTGCCTGCTATTGGTGACTTAGGGAATAAATTTAGGAGTTATTCTTTTTTTAATAATAGTCCGGCGTTTGTTCCTGTCATTAGTAGGTCAAGTATTTCTTTGGTTCTTGATTTTTACATTGGTAAAAGAATAAAAGTTTATGTCGCTATCGAGTCAGGAATGGAAAACCTGTTCAGGCAAGAGTTATCCTTCTATGAAGAGAACATTGAGTTTCTAGTATTAGAGAGAACTCTTGGAATTAATGATACGATTGAAAAGTCTTGTCCATTGATTTCTGAAAACGATTTAATCATTAATTTGGTAACTAGTATTCCTCGGAAATTAGTTGACTCTAATTCTGCATTAATTGGATATGAAACATTTTCACATAATTCTTATTCAGGTGTGAAGATTTTGGAGGATGAAATTTTATTCAAAAGCAAGTTTGATCCGAATATGCTGATAGCAAATCCGTTTCAGGGAATTATGCGAACAAGTAAAAATGATATAGAAACGGGCTGTTCTTTAATAAACAATAAACAAGATTTATTGAAATTAGCAGAATGGTTACATTTAAATCGGGAATTGACTTTTAAATATTCAGAATGGTTAGATACTGGACATGAAGAAAACTATCCAGGTATACGTAAAAAGATTTTATCTTCAAGAAGTTTCAATAGACTTATGTTCAATCCAGAAAGTGGACTACTGACAAAAGAAAGTGATAATAAGTTAAAGTTTTTGAATGAAATAGATTATGTGAAAAACTTACCGATAGAATTGCAGGTGTTTTTCCCTAGAATTATCAAGTTTGATAGGGAGAAACCATCGGTATCAATGGAGTATTATGGATATCCAAATTTAAGTGAGTATCAGTTGTACAGGAGTATAGATGGATTTCAGTGGAAGAGGATTTTTGAATTTATAAAACTCTACATTATTCGAAATAGATCATATAAATCTGAAATTTCCAAAGATCAGTTCTTGAGTTTTACTTACGAAAAGACTAATCAGCGACTTTCAGATTTTTTAGAAAAATCTGAGTTTAAGAATTACGAAAATTTCATAATAAACGGGGTAGGATGTCAGAGTTTTAGTTTACTTGATGCTTTAGTTAGAGAAAAATTAGAAATAATGTATAATTCAGATTTTCATGTTATTATGCATGGTGATCTTTGTTTTAATAATGTACTTTATGATGTTTTTAGTGAAACAATTAGATTTATAGATCCACGAGGTTCCACAAATGAAAATGTGCCATCCATTTTTGGGGATTTGAGATATGATTTAGCTAAAGTTTTACATTCTGCTGTTGGAAACTATGATTACATGGTTAATAATTTATTTGAACTCAGAATAGATCAGAATGAGATAAATTTCCAATTTCCATTAAGGCAAAATTCTGATGTCTTAAAGTCAGAGTGTGAACAGATAATTCAAGATTTAAATGTAAATTTGAAGGATGTGTATTTGCTGATGAGTTTATTGTTTTTGTCAATGACTCCATTGCATTCGGATAATGTTAAACGACAAAAGATAATGTTTGCACAGGGTATTTACTATTTAAATTATTCATTAAAATAATCATGTATAGAATTTGTTTGGATTTGGATGGCGTTATTTGCGAGTTAAAGAAGGAGGGTGAGTCTTACGAAGACTTACTTCCAAGAAAAGGTGCGATTGAGAAAATTAAGAAGTTAAAGTTGGAAGGTTGTTATATCATAATTCAAACAGCAAGACACATGAAAACTTGTGAAGGCAATTTAGGTAAGGTTGTAGCAAGAATTAGTTCAATTACTTTAGATTGGCTAAATAAATATGATGTGCCCTTTGATGAGATATATTTTGGTAAGCCATGGGCTGATATATACATAGATGATAATGGTTTTAGGTTTTCTGAATGGTCAGAATTCCCTGAATCCTATCAAGATTTACCTAGTTCAAAAGAAAATTCAAAATAAAGTAATGAATTTTGTTATTCCGATGGCTGGAAGGGGTCAACGTTTTCTGGATCAAGGTTTCAAAGTCCCTAAACCGTTGGTTGAAAGTAATGGCAAAACTTTGTTGGAGTGGAGTATTGACTCTTTGCCGTTGGAATTGTGTTCTCGATTAATATGTATTGTGCTAGAAGAGCATTGTGATAAGTTTAATCTTGATGATTTCCTCGTTAGCAAATATGGAAACAAGAAGTTTGAGTTACATATTTTGAAAATTCCAACCGTAACTAAAGGACAAGCAGAAACTGTATACTATTCAAGAGATCTTTGGGATATGAATGAAGGTTTAGCCATATTCAATGCGGATACTGCTTTTAAGTCGTCAAATTTATCAAACGTTTTGAATTATATGTCGCATGATGGAATGTTGTGCAGTTTCAACTCGACCGAAGATAGATTTAGCTATGCTAAAATAGATGAGTATTCTGGATTTGTATCTGAAACAAAAGAAAAGGAAGTTATTTCAAATTACGCACTTAATGGATTTTATCACTTTTCCAAGCCTTCAGATTTTAATGAAGCTTTTGAGTTTTACAAGGCTAATGGGTTGAAGGTGAATAATGAATTTTATGTCGCACCGTTATATAATTTTTTAATTGATAGAGGAAGGCGGTTCACTATAGTTGAGGTAGATGAGAATTACATATTAGGGACGCCCGAGGAATTGCAATTATTCGATCCAAAATGAGTGTAAAGCTTTTATTTAGTATTCCTGTTCACGAGAAACCAGAGGTCATAAGAAATCAAATCGATAATTTCTTATTTTTCAACCCTAGTTCTGTCATCATACTTCATTTATCGAAACAAATGAGTGAGAGTGATGTTGAAAACTTGAAATACTTCATCAAAGATTTAAATTCAGTATTTGTTAATTCTGAGAGATTTTTCAGTGGGTGGGGAGATGGATCATTAATAAAAATTCATCTGAGTAATTTTGAGTTTGCCATAAATTCAAATATTGAATTTACGCATTGTTGTTTACACGCGTCAAATGATATGTTTGTGAGAAGAGGGCTTGATTTGTGGGTTGATGGATTTGACGCTGGATTTGATATGATTAACCAAGGTAGAAAAAATCCAGTATATCAACAGATTGATCATTTTTCGCGTGATTTATCCAGCAGAATATTGTCAAAAAAATATAAAATTCAAAAAGTTCTTGGTAGTCAGATAGAAGGCTCATTTTACTCAAGAGAACTTATATTGAAATTGCTTGAAAGAGTAAATGCACATAGTTTGTGGGATATCCCTTATATCTTCTCCATGGGCCTACATCCTTTATCTTCTTGGAGATATAAGATTTATTTGTGGACTGAAAGAATTTTAAGGTATGCTCGATCCCCCGTTAAAATTACTATTTTTTGCAGAGAGGAGGTTTATTTCCCTACGATGATTTATGAGTTTATTAGGAAGCCTAGGCCTTTCAATTATTGTTATATTAATTGGTCTAACGGATTAAAATTGTCAGATGAGGAGATAAATCACTGCGCAAATAGTAATGATGATTTATTGATAAAGTTGAAGGATTTTGATGTTTCACTTGAGTTGACTAAGGAGTTGAAATTTTTTGCTGTAAAGAGAATTGAGCGGGATATCAACGATAATCAGAGAATTAAAATATCTGAAATGAAGAATCTATGAATTTTCAATAAAAAGGTTTCTAGCATCAAATAAATTGGCAAATCTAGATTTCATATTGGCATAAGTAATTTCTTAAACGGCCTAATTTTTATTTGGATCAATGAAAATATTTAATCCAAGCGTTCATTTTGTCAATATACTCAGGGTAAAATTTTGAAAAAGCACTTTTTGCCAATATAGCTCTTACACGTACCAAGAAATCCCTTGTAAACACTGGGAAAGGCATAAAAAAAGCCACCTAAAAAGATGGCTTTGAGTGGTGCACGCGTAGGGATTAGCTCCGATGAACCCAACTGTTTAGTTCTGCAATAGCAAAAGTCCATCGCTACGCGCTGGCTTTTTTTATGGCACTAAGCTCACTTGATCAGTAGATCAGACTCGCTCAAAGCCATAAAAAAAGTCCTCAACTTCTGGTTGAGGACTTTTGCTTTTGATCGTGCACGCGTAGGGATTCGAACCCCAAACCTTCTGATCCGTAGTCAGATGCTCTATCCAATTGAGCTACGCATGCATTTGTCTGAGATTGCAAGGGTTGGAAACAACCTCAAACGGGAGTGCAAAGATAGTAAAAATATGAATATGTACAACCCATGGCGGAGTTTTTTGCAATTTTCGCAAAACTCGTTGGTTCTGTTTGATTTGACCATGGATATTCCGTATTTTTGTTCCTTTATTTCTATCTTATATCAAGAAAATGAATGCTTTGAGACTTTTATTGACCACTTCAATTGCGGTTTTTTGTCAGACCATATTCGCTCAGGCTCTTTATGTTTCCTCGGGCGAAACCGTATTTATATCCTCAGGAACCACAGTAACATCCACCAGTGGAGTGACAACCATTGTTTCAGGTGGTACATTAAATGTAGCGGGTGAATATCAAAGTGCGGGCAACTTTACCAATTCTGGAACGCTAACAGCTTCCTCTGGTACTTTGACTTTTACTGGCTCCGGACAAACTGTTTCAGCCAATAACGCAACAGTGAAAAATGTGAATATTGGTTCATCGGCATCTGTTACACTTAGCAGTTCACTTAATATTCAAGGGGGTACGAATTATGGTACTTTGACGGTGGCCAACGGCGGTTCACTGAATTCTGCGGGATACTTGACATTGAAATCAGATGCGAATGGAAACGCGGTTGTTGCAGCTGGTTCTTCATCTGGATCATACATTACCAATAATGTGGTTGTAGAAAGGTACATCCCAGCTCGTAGAGCTTTTAGAATTGTTTCCCCTAGCGTTACAACTTCAACTTCCATATACTCAAACTGGCAAGAAGGTGGTTCGAGTAGCTCTTCTTTAGGAACTCACATCACCGGAAACAGCGGCTCATCTAACGGATTTGATAATACCGCCACCAACAACGCCTCTCTTTTTAGTTTTAACAACGCATCCGGTTCAAATACCGATGGAAGTTGGTCGGCAGTTACAAATACCAACACCAATACATTGACTGCCGGTTCGCCTCTGAGAGTTTTAATAAGAGGTGATCGTACCATTGATCTATCAACTGCGGCCCCTACACCTACAGCAACAACCTTAAGAGCAACAGGTACTCTTGGACAAGGAAATGTTACAGTAAGCAGTCTGAGTCAAATTTCAAACGGATTCAGTCTGGTTGGAAATCCATTTCCGACCCCTGTAAACATGAAGTCTGTTCTGGATAACGCTACCAACGTATCAAATGCTTACTTTTATGTTTGGGATCCACAAGTGAATACTCGCGGTGGATATGTGACGTTTGATTTGAGCACTAACACAAGCAATGTGGGTACTTCTGACCAAAACGTCTTTCTTCAACCTGGACAATCTGCTTTTGTCAAAACGTCGTCTAATGGTTCCGCTTCTTTGACTTTTGCTGAAAGTTACAAATCAACTTCTAGTATAAATCAAGGGGTGTTCTTGACCATTCCTCCTCAATCGGTTCTGAAAATGGAATTGTCTCAGCGCGATAGTTTCAAAGTGGGTGGAAATATGTGCGATGCGTTGATTGTGAAGTTTGATCCTTCTATGTCGAATACACTAGAGATTCAAGATGCGATCAAACCTATTAATCAAGATGAGAATTTATCTGTATTAGTAGGAGAAAAGTTTTGTTCCATCGAATCGAGAAGTATCCCTCAGAATGAAGAAATCATTGATCTAAGAATTTCTCAATTGAGGCATTTGAACTATACCTTGAAGGCTGAATTTACCGGTGATTTGGGAATGGATGCTTACTTGTTGGACAGATTTACTGGCAAAACGCATGCCTTGAAAAGAGAAGGAGAGACTGTCATTGAATTTGATGTTGATGCAACAACCGAAAGTAAAGCCAATCAGCGTTTTGCATTAATCTTTGATGCTGGAAACAACAGTAGAGTAAAGAGCATTCAACAGTCATTTAAAGCATATCCAAATCCTTTGAATGGTTCGAAGATTACCTTAGATGTATTTGCGGCCCAAATTCAAAGCGTTGAAATCTATGATATTTCAGGTAGATACATGGGGAATTTGAAATCTGCCCCTAACGAAAATGAGTTTGAGCTCCATGAACAATTGCCTAATGGTGCGTATTTACTAAGAGCAAACACCAACGAAGGTCAGTTTTCTACCACTATTTCTGTTGCTCGATAGTCAAAATAAGGCCTTTCGGTCTAAAATTACTATCATTGCAGTTGCATGAGAAAAGTAGTATTCTTAATGGTTGCCACTGCAGCCATGATTCCATCTACATGGGCTCAATTTAAGAGCAAGAAAAAAGAAAAAACAGCCACTCCCCAAGCACAAGATCAACCTGCAAAAGGGAAAAAAACTGAGACTATAGATAATAAAGTCAAGGGTTGTGATACCATATCAGGCTTATTTACCTTATATCGTGATACTACTTCAGGAGAGTTATTTATGCAAATTTCTCCTCAGCAATTGAATAAGGAATTTATTCATTTTACATACACTGAAAATGGAGTGCTTGAAGCGGGACATCACCGCGGCGCTTACCGCGGAAGCCGTATTTTTAAGATTGTCAGAAAGTATGAGGCGATAGAGTTTATTCAACAAAATACATCATTCTATTTTGATCCCAAGAACAATGTGTCAAAAAGTGCCAATGCCAATATTTCGGAGGCCATTTTGGCTCATGAAAAAATTGTTGCAAAAGATAAGAAAGGAAATTTATTGATTGCGGCTGACGAGTTGTTTTTAACTGAACAACTTCATCAAGTTGTTGAAGGTGGCAGACCTGGAAGAGGATTTGAATTGGGTAGACTGGCAAAAGGGAAAACACAATACGAGAAAATCAAAAATTACCCCGCCAACTTAGATATTGTGGTAAAGTATGTTTACGACAATGCCTCTCCCAAGGGCGGCGCCACAGAAGCAGTTACTGACCCAAGAAGCGTGTCTATTTTGCTTCAACATAGCTTCATGGAAGTTCCAAACAATGACTTTAAGCCTCGATTTGATGACTATAGAATTGGTTATTTCTCTGAGAACGTAAATGATATGACAGCTCAGGGTTTTACCAATTACCGAGATTTGATTCACCGTTGGGACTTGAGAAAGAAAGATCCTAATGCCATTAAAAGCGAACCCGTAAAACCCATAGTTTGGTGGATTGAAAATACCACTCCAAAAGAACTTCGTCCCATCATTAAACATGCAGCTTTGCAATGGAATAAAGCTTTTGAACCCCTTGGATTCATCAATGCCGTTCAAGTATTTGAACAACCTGATGATGCTGATTGGGATGCAGGCGATGTGAGATACAATGTTTTGCGTTGGACGTCTTCACCCAATCCTCCTTTTGGGGGTTATGGTCCATCTTTCGTAAACCCACGAACAGGAGAAATTTTGGGTGCAGACATTATGTTGGAATACATCTTCTTGACCAATAGAGTCCGCACTCAACAGATTTATGGTATTGAAGGTGCAGAGATGGAGAATGAGCATCATTCAGCCCATGCCGGATGCGATGCTGGACTTTATTTGCATCATCAACTTCAATCATCCCAAGGAATCATGAATATCCAAGATGCTGACACCATTGAGATGACCCGACTGCTTGAGGAGTCAATTCACTATTTGATTTTGCATGAAATGGGGCATACCATGGGATTGATGCACAACATGAAAGCTTCGCAAGTGAGAACGGTAGAAGAGTTGAACAATCCTGAGATCACGTATAAACAAGGATTGATTGGTTCGGTTATGGATTATCCAGCCATCAACATGCCGTCTTACGGGGTGAAGAATAAGGTTCAATATTGTCAAGTAGAGCCGGGGCCTTATGATTTGTGGGCGATTGATTTTGGATATAGCCTTCCGTTAGAAAATGTAGATGAGGAAGCTGTCAGACTTAAAAATATCTTGTCGAAAAGCATTCAGCCAGATCTAACGTTTGGAAACGATGCTGATGATATGCGTGCCCCAGGTAAAGGTCTTGATCCTCGGGTGATGATCAATGATTTGAGCGGTGAATCTGTGAAGTTTAGTGCGGAGAAAATGGATTTGATTCGTTCTTTGATGCCTAAATTATTGGTGAAGTACGGAAACGGACAGCATAGCTATCAACCCATGGTATCGGTGATGAATTCTCTGATGTCTGGTTATGGTACTCATGCGGGAATCATATCGAGATACATTGGAGGTGTTAAGGTGGAGCGCTATACTCCTGGCCAAGCTCAAGGGAAATCTCCATATACAGCATACTCTTTGGCTGAGCAAAAAGCGGCGATGGAGGCATTGAATAAGTACATTTTTGCTCCCAATGCTTTTGAAATATCGGGCGAAATTGCTCAGCATTTGCAGCAGCAAAGACGAGGTTTCAACTTCTTTGCATCCACAGAAGAGCCCAAAATTCACAGACAAATAGAAGGTATCCAAAACTCGGTAATGGCTCATTTGTTGAGTCCGTCGGTTTTGAATAGAATGACCGATGCCAAATATTTGGGAAATGCCTATACGGTTTCGGATATGCTCAAAGATTTGACCAATGCAGTTTTTGAAGCGGATATCAAATCATTACCTAACACGCATAGACGTCAACTTCAAACCAATTATGTTAAGGCATTGGTTCAGTTTATGGATAAGCCCAGTAACGGATTGGATGCAGTTGCTAGCGCCTCGATTTATAGAGAGCTCAAACGTATTGAATCGATGATGAAATCAGGTAGTCCGTTATCTAATCCCTGGGAAAATCAAGAGGTGAACAACCACAGAAATTACATCATGTTTCTGATTGAGCGCGGATTAGACGATTAAAAAACCATGCGTAACTTATTCTTAGCGGTAATCTTTCTGGGTGCCGGATTAAAGGCACAAGCTCAGGTTGATTCTTTGATCTATGTTCAGTTGGGAGAAGTAAGTTTACATTCCAATAGATTGAGTCAGAATTTGACTCAAACGGGATTGAATGTGGAAGTGATTGAGATGGCCTCTTTTAGAAAGAAGTTTCCGGTTCAAAGTTTGAATGAAGTTTTGACATTTGTTAGCGGTGTTGATTTGAGGCAAAGGGGGCCAGTAGGGGTTCAGGCTGATTTAGGCATTCGCGGATCGGGTTCAGATCAGGTGTTGGTTCTGGTAAATGGAATCAGAATGAGTGACCCACAAACGGGACATCATCAGTTGAATCTTCCCATCCCTTTAGATTTAATTGAAAGAATTGAAGTCATTAAAGGGCCTATGGCTCGTAGATATGGATTGAATGCTTTGAGTGGGGTGATCAATGTGGTATTAAAAAGTGAAGGTGCTTCGCAGATACAAGAGGGAATCCACGCCAGCGTTGAAACTTGGGCAGGTGCTCCAGCTCAAAGTGATTCAGTGCGGTATTCGGCGTGGGGATATAGAGCCGGAATTAGCATCCAAAAGAAGCAACACAACCTATGGTATTCTACCGAAGGGATGATGGGCAATGGGTATAGACCCAACTCGGAGTTTGAGAATTTTCGAAATTTCTTGGGTTATTCATGGGTTTCAAAAAAGCACTATTTCAATGCCATGGCCTCATTGGTTAACAATGATTTTGGGGCCAGTTATTTTTATGCGGCTCCCAATGATCATTCTGCCAAGGAATTTGTGAGTACCCGACTGATCTCGGCAAAATACGGATATAAAATATCACAGAAGCTCAGCATGAATGCGGTTTTGAGCAATAGAAATAACTTTGATCACTACATTTATTTCAAACCGAAGCCAGAACTTTACCAGAATAAGCATACCAATGTGGTGAACATGATGGAGTTGAATTTGGTGGGTAAATCAAAATGGTTGGATTACAGTTTTGGTGTGGAAAATCGTCAAGAGCAAATTGAAAGCAATAATTTAGGAAATCATACACGCGAGTTTACCGGCAGTTTCGCAGAGTTTTCGCCTAGATTAGGATCTAAATTGCACACAACTGCTGGAATTTACGCTATGTGGGGCAGCGGTGTAACCACCAATAAATTTGACCTTTTTCCTGGGTTTGATGTTCGTTATTCGTTGAATAAAACGTTTGATTTCTGGGGATGTTGGGGCGTGGGACAGCGACTTCCATCGTTTACAGATTTGTATTATACAGATAAAGGCAATAGAGGCAATCCATTATTGAAATCGGAAAACGCACAATCAATAGAAGCAGGATTAAAAGCAAAAACGGCTCGTGGAACTCGTTTTCAAATGAGTTTTTTCAGAAAAGATATTTACAGAATGATTGATTGGTTTAGAGATAGCGTCAGTCAACCTTGGTTTCCTGAGAATCTCGGCAATCAAATGATCAACGGTTTAGAGGCCAATGTAAACTGGCCCATCAATCAAAAGATTATTTGGAACACCAACGCCACTTACATGAATGGAAGCATGAATGCAGATTTGAATCAGTATTCTAAACTCGCGCTGAATTTTGTTCGATTGCAAGTAGTTTCAAGTTTGAATGTTCAGTGGACAAAAAACATCAATACAAGTTTGGTTTTCAGGCATATAGATAGAATGAACAATACATCTTATCAACTGTTGGATTTTAGATTTAACTATCAGTTGAAGAAAATGAATTTTTATGTTAATGCCACAAACTTAGGCAATGCTCAATACCGAGAAATACAGTCGGTTCCATTGATGCCACGTTGGATTTATTTAGGTTTTAAGTTTAATATTTAAATTATAAATGAGACGAAACTATGTGGCCATTGCATTATTCATGATGGCGATTGCAGTGGCTTTGGGCGCATTTGGTGCTCACGGTTTGGAAAATAAGTTAAATGATCACGACATGCACACTTGGGAAAAAGCCACCGGTTATTGGGTCTATGTGGCATTGTCAATTTTAGGGATTGTTGGATTTGTACAGAATAAGGCAGATGATAACGATAGTGCTCAAAAGATACTTGGGATGAAAGGCCGTGTTTTTAGTGGATCTTTGATTTGGCTATTCTTGGGAGCGGTCATTTTTTCGGTGACATTATGGTTGGTTGCCACTTCTAATTTAACATGGCCCATGTTGAGAAAGTTAGGAATGATCACCCCTATTGGAGGAGTATTGATGATTGTGGGTTATTGTTCTTTGGGATTCAGAATCTGGAAGATGAATCGTTAAAAATCAATGTAAGACGATAATTTTACGCCAAAATTATTCTGGCTATTTCTGTGTGTTAATCGCCAAACAGCATCCACTCTTAAGAATTTGAAGATATTTTCAATACCAAAACCAACTTCTACATAGGGAGCATAGTTGAATGATTTTATGGGTGTGATGTTGTTTTTAATTTGAATTTCTGTAGGTATCAATGAACGATTGGATGCGCTCAATGAACCTTCGATGAGTTTGGCGTTGATGATTTCGCGCCAACCCCATTTATTCAAAACTGGAATTCTGTTGAAGAACAATCCGTTGAAGTGATGTTCAAAAATAGCTTCAATATTTTGATCGGTTACAAATTCGAATAAGTTCATTTGGTTAAATGCCCTGGTATTATATACAATGGCTTGATTTCCCAAAGGGATGTTTAGCAATGGAAAAGGAACATCACCAATCAGTTTATTGGCCGTAATTTTCATTTGTGTCCGGCCTATGCCTGCCCAAATGTAGTTATAGTTATAAAGGAAGCTCAATTTGGTGTAATCATAAGAGCTACCTAAAATTTGTGGTAGCGCTTTTTGAAATGAAAGGGAATATTTAGGACCTGGTTGAGCCCAATTGGTTCTGCGATAATCATTTACTACGTAAAATACTTTTGGCTCGTAAGTCAATTTAACATTGATTGTGCTGTTATTTAAGTGCGTAGAAATGTTTTGGGAATTGGGGTTTTCAAACCAGCCGAGTTTGATTTTTTGGGATTCGGGGATATCATAAATTCGGTGATTCAACTTCACTTGGAAACTAAGTCCCCTAACAATGTCTTGTTCGTAAGAAAAGTATGTGTTTTGGCTGTAGACCAAACTGTTCGACGAGAACATATTCAAAGCCAAAATGAGCGCATCACCGCTGGTCATGTTTTCGTTATCTACAAATCCTAACAGTTCAGTGTCTTCGGTGTGACTAATTTTAACAATGGTTCCCTTTTTTAGATTGGGATACCAAGAGAGTTTTAATCCGTATTTGAATCTCTGATCTTTAAATCCGTAGGCTCCAAATCCTTCGAACTGCCATTTTTTGGATAGATAATTCGATGTCCTGAATCCCCAACGGCTTCTAAATCCTTCCAACGGATTAAGGAGAGCAAGGTAATAATAAGGTCCGAGTTCAACAGGCCACTTATTTCCGGTGAGGTAACCATTAACCAGAAAATTCAGGGCTTTCGATGCCCTATCAATGGTGGGTATCTCTCGAACCGCTTCAATTTTATGAATGACTTTTTCCTCAAACGGACTGGCCTTGATGGGAGCGACTTCTGTCCAAAAAGAATCGCTGCGTTTCAGAGCTGATTCTTCCATAATCAGTGCTTGGTCAAAATAGCCTGTTGGAAACTCATCAACGAGTTGATATTTTCTATAGGTTAATAAGTTAGTTGCAAGAAAGCCGATGGTATTTTCAGTAAACTCCGAAACATCCACCAACGACCGTGAATTGGCTAAAGCGTAAGGTGGGGTATTAAAGCTAGAAGGGCTAAATTCTTGGGTGATTCGGAGTCGTTCTAAAAAGTTAATTTGGGACGCTTCGTTGATTTCAAGATGCAATCGTGTAATAGCTCCGGTTTGCTCTTCAATCCAAATAAGTCCATTGAATAAAATATCTTTTGGATTTTTGGGGGACACTTTCACGACAAACCATCTCAACGAATGTGTTTTATCGACGTCAATGAGTTTATAATTATAAAACAGCTTCGCTTGAGGAGCAATGGGTGAAATTACCCCTTTACCTAATATTTGCAATCGAGAATTGTAAATATTGTAACGTGCAAACGAGCTGCCCGTAAGTTGTGAAATGGTTGAACCATCAGTAATTCCAACACCATATACCCTGCTGGCATGTATGTCTTCGCGTTCAAGCGTTCCGCCTTTTTGATGCGCATAGGTACTGATGGTGTTTGACAAGAAAACGGGTAAGACCGCTTTTTCAGTATCGCCAGTAATGTATTCTAGGGTATCAAATAGGGCATTGATTTGTTTCCCAACCTTGAGGCGTTCAATTTTCTTTGAGAGATTGTTAACTGAAAGAACGGTTTTAGAAAAAACTTCACATTGATAATTGACAGATTCGTCAAAATTATTTTGATTGCGTTTCTCAATGGCTAAATCAACCCATTTGATGGCGGGATTGATTCCCAAAATGATGGTTACTGCTTCCGATTTGATGATTTCCCTTTCCATCAAAATATTTAATTGAAGCTGATTTTGGTGGGTGTCAATTTTTATTATTTTGGTTTGAAGTCCTCCAAAAACAATTCTGAGTGAATCAGATTGAAATCTAGCAATAGAAGTGGAGACTTTACCTTCAAAATCTGTTTGAAATCCGTAATTGGTTCCTTGCCAATAAACTGAAGCGAAAGGTATAGGTTCTTGAGTTTCGGCCTCGTAAATATGGATGGATATATTTTTTTTAGATGGAGTTTGAGAAGATAATAGGTAGAAATTATTGAGTATAACTATCGCAATAATTTTTAAGTATCTACTAAATGGCATATTGGTTATTCCCCTCAAATTTACCTCTTTTATCAACAACGTGGTTAAATTAAGAAATAATTAATATTGTAGATTGAACATTATAGTTAATGAATGAAAGTTACAAAATTGATAATTACTTGTATCTTTGCTTTAAATTTTAACTAAAAATCTATGAGAATATTTGCTCTGATCGTTTTAATAACCATGCCTTTTGTTTCTCATGGGCAGTCAGATAAATCTGGAGATTTGCAGACGGCTGTTCGTCAATTAGAAGCAAGAAATAATGTATTAAATAAAAGAATTAGTGAACTTGAAGATGCTAACTACAAATTGAAGTCGGACATCGAGTCAACCAAAGCTGATGTTCAAGCCGAAATTCGCAGATCTCAAGAGCTTCAAGCTCAAAATGAAAGAGCTATGAATTTAGCATTAGATGGATTTACCAAAAAATTCGAAGATCAAAATAAAGTAGTGCAAGGAGTTCAAGATGAATTGGGTCGTAAGATCGATCAACAATTAATTTTGATGATCGTTGGCATACTTATTGTTGTCATCATTTTCTTGGTATTGAATAATGCTGCAACAAAGAAAGCGTTGAAACAAAATGTAGCCAATTGGAATAATTTCCAAGAACACCTATTAAAAAAATAAAACAATATGAGTAATACACAAAAAGCGCAAAAGGGTAAACTCGATGCAGTAACCTTTGTTTATGGAGTCGGTGCAGCCATCGTATTGGTCGGAGCGATGTTCAAATTCTTGGGTTGGAATTTTGCCAATGAAATGTTTATCATTGGTTTGACCGTTGAAGCAATCGTATTTTTGATATCTGCGTTCGAAAGAAAAGTTACAGAAAAAGAATATCAGTGGGAACAAGTATTTCCACAGTTGGATAATGAAGGCAATAGCACTGGTGTAGATACAACAGGTTATCAATCAGCTATGCAACAGTTCAGCCAAACATTGGCTCAATTAAACGAAGGTTTAAAGGAAATGACATCTGCTGTTAACGATATCAAATCTGAGATGCGCACCAATGCTGACCAATCAAATCAAATGAAACAGTCAATGACTGAGTTCAACAGTTTGATGACCAACTACAATGATAATCTGAAGAAAATCAACGATCAGTACAATCAGCTTTTGAATAAGTAATATCCTTCATGGGAAAACTGACCGTAAAAATCTCGAAAGCAAAGAACATCTCATTCATGAGATTGTCTCTGTTTTACTTGATTTTCATTGTACAAATCTTCTTTACCTCTCCTGGAATGTATGTTCTGCAGTATCCAGATGTTCAGGAGTCGCAGAAAATGGTGAACGAACGTTTACTATCTGAGTTGAATGTATTCAAACCACAAGTGCCTGAGCATGTAGAGCTTAAAAAAGCGACATTGCAGTGCCTAGTTTCTTTGGAAGATGTGAAGAAAGCGTATTACGCCTATGAAAAAGAAGCGAGTATTTCTGGTGACCGACTCAGAGAAAGTAAATTTGCCGAACAAGAAATTCGAAACGGCAAGTGGGGTCCAATCATTGAAAGTACTCTAAATGACTTTATCAAGACGTATAATACTGTTGGTAATAAGAATCTAAAGGAAGAGTTTATTTCATTGAAAGACAGTAAAGGTACCGAATTTGATGGATTGTACTACTTCTTTAAGGGTACACCCAACGGTGTTATTCCTTCGGTGATAGAACATTTTAAAACGGTGATGCTTTATCATTCCATTTTGGCAATGAAAAAGAAAGAATCTGAACTTCCTAAGTTTGAGATTTTAACCCTAGACGAGACTGATTTTATCCAAAAGTTCAAGAAGAATTTGATTTTAGGTGAACCCCTAGATTTGATTATTCGTCCCAAAGAAATCGGTAAAAGACCCATAGTGAAGATCAATGGTTCTC
Organism: uncultured Rhizobium sp.; assembly: GCA_964527775.1. Lineage (GTDB taxonomy): Bacteria > Bacteroidota > Bacteroidia > NS11-12g > UBA955 > VMCP01. The sequence goes on from CAZGQS010000005.1 coordinate 70,350, forward strand.
CAATTAAAGTAGATTCATTGAGTTCTTCTGATTTTAAGATGTACTTTTTGCCACCAGCGGTAGGTGATTACGCATTGGAAGTAATGTCGAACGACAAAAGATTGTTCGCATCGTTTAAGGTGGTACCACCTTCGTTTAGATTCATCAACTCTGCAAGTTCGGTTTCTGGTTTCGTGGGAGATCCACTCTATGTTACATTAGATAGTGGTTACGTCCCCAAAGGAAGAAATATCACTTTTTCTTCAAAAGTCGCTAAGGTTGAGCGAAGAGGTTGGAAATTGACCATTACTCCTGAGAGAGAAGGGATTTTTGACGTGCAAATGTTTGATAACGGAAAGTTCATTGATCAATCAGAATTTGTTGCAACTGTTAAACCTGAGGAAGAAGTTGTTTTGATGGATGTCAGTGGAAATTCCGTTGATTTAAGTCAAGCCAATAAATTAGAAGCGAAAAATACGTTTTGGCAAGTGGTAGATTTTGATATGAGTGTAACACATCCTAACGGATTTTCAAAAAGAACACACAGCTCCACTCGTTTCTTACGTAATGATTTGAGAGAATTAGAATCATCAGCTCCAGCGGGCAGTGTTTTGATATTCGATAATATTCGTTTGGTAGGTCAGACAGATGGTGTGGTAACAAAAGGTAGGCCGGTAATAATTATTAAGTAACATGGGAAATTTTGTTAGAGTAAAAAAAGCCAAGGTTCTACGTTTTCAGTTGATAAGCGTTATGTACTTGTTGTTTATTTCGCTATCTATATTGCAAATCCCCATTGATTGGTTGAGAACCAACATCAATATGGCCCAATATATAAATAACTCGACATCTGTTGAGATGGATAACAAGCAGATTATTGCTGTTTACGATGAGATTGAGAATATTGAGAAGGAGTTTTACAAAGAAGTGGGTTACGATATTGACAGGAAGATCTACAAAGATCCAGACAGTTATAGCGGAACAGATATGTATTTTATCCGTTGGAAGAAAGGCTATAAGTTGTTTGATAAAATTGTAGAACTGAAAAAATATCATTTAGCCCTTCCAGATAACAATCCCAAAAAGGCTGAATTCAAAAAGTTGTTTGCAGACGATTTGAAAAATGGATTGGAATCAGAAAAGGCAACACTTTGGGTAGAGTGGAAGTTTAAGCACGTGCCAGCTGGTGTAGTGGTTACTTGGTTGGCAGATTTGAAATTGAGGATGAAGCTGTTAAATGGTGGAATCATTCTAAAGGAGGAGCAAAATGCCGATTATTTGGTACTTATGGCCTACAATATGGAAGCAGTTCGTCCTGGAGACACCGTTAGAATTGTGGTATTCAATCATGAGGAAATGCAGGTAAGTGCCACTGAAAACGACAAAGTGTTTGATTTAAAAGATTGGCATGGAGATACCTTGTTTTTTGTTCCAAAGTATGTGGGTATCTACAATTTAAGTTTCAAAAAGAATGGGGTTGAAGAGACTTTAAAAGTGACTTCGATTGCCAAGACTTTTGAACGCGAGAAAGATAATAAATATAACATTTTTTACGAAGGAAAACCAGCCGAATTGCATTATGTAAATTTGTTAAATCCAGCAGGTATTAGTTGTGATTGTGACCCTAATATTGCCATGAATAGAAGCAGTAACAAGGTGACATTCACACCGCAAAAATCTGGTTGGTGCAGTTTTGTGATTAACAATAAAGACGGTAGAGCTCTTTTGAGGGACTCAATTTATGTTCAAAAGATTCCTGAGCCATTCCTTTATGCAGAGGGAAGCAGTGGTAGTGTAATGTCAAGAACGCGTCTAAAAGCTGATGGCTTTGTGAATGTTTATGGAACACATCCTGATTTACAGAAGTTTAAATATTCGTTATCAAACATTAAGTATCGATTGGTAGGTGCCACTAATGAGGTAATGAGTTCTTCGGGTAGTAAACTTTCTTTGACAGCAGATCAAGTTGACAAAGTAAAGTATATCGTGGTTCAAGGTGCGGATATCAATACAGGTTCTAAGGGCATGGTTTTTGAGAAGCCATTAGTAATTCAAATTAAGTAATCAACAATGAGAAATATATTTCATACCTTTTCAACTATTTTAGCCTTGGCTTCGTTTTCGATGCTCCAAGCGCAGTCTAGCGAAGTGGTTATATCTGGCACACGGGTGGTAGATTCTTCTGAAACTTTTAGCGTAAAGCCTGGTCAAACATTGATTTTTGAGGAAGGCGCGCGTTTGTTGGTGTTTGGTGGCCTAAATATCAAGGGTACACAAGACAATCCAATTAAAATCATGTCACGCAATGCTGGGACTCCTGGATTAGGTATTGTCATTGCAGATAACAAATCTAGAAATCAGGATATCATTGTTGAGCATGCCGAAGTTTCAGGATTGGTTCAGGCAGTTAGATTTGATCCTTTCTGGTACAGGAAGTCGGTGCGTATCAATAACGTGAAGTTCTCTGGTATTGATTCCAGAGAGCCATTGATTTATGCATCTTCGCCATTGTTGGATTTGAGAGATAATAAGAATATTGACTTTCAAATCACCAACTCACGATTCTTCAATAATACGGGCAACGTAATTCTTGAAAAAGTAGGATCATTGGGAATCAAGTATACTCTGGATAACTTGACTTTTAATGACAATGCTCTCAGAGGTGACAATGCTTCTATGGGAATTTTGCATTTAGATTTTGCTCGTACGGTAATTGCTGATCAGGTTTCATTGGGTGATTTGACTTTTGTGAACAACAAGGCAGGAGATAAGAACATAGGTCTTTCAGTTAGCGGTGGGTCTGGCGTTCCCGTTAGTATTCCATCGGGAAAGGTATTTTCAAATTCATCTGGTGCTCAGGTTATTTTCGATAATCGTAAAGATGCCCGTTTGCCCAGAATTGGAGCAACACAAACTTCCAGTCTCAAAGAAAAAGGCGGCAATGAAATTTTTATCACTGGAGCCACACACAAATTTGGCCGTTTAGCCCTCGAAGTTGTCGGTCAACCTAAGATTGTTGAAATAAAAGATTCTTTTGGTAGAGCGGTTTTCATCAATCAGAACCTTGCCGGTGATAGTTTGATTGCTACTTATTTAGAAGGTAATCCTGTGACTTTAACCTTGCAAAACGGATTGAAATACAATGTTCCCAAGTTGACGGCCGCGCAACTACCTCCACCAATTTACAGAAGAGTGGATACTACTTTGATTAGTCCCGAGTGGCCTGATACGACTTTGAAAGCAAAAGTTGGATTTATGGTTATTATCCCGATGTTCCATAAGCAGAAGAATATTGTTAAGTTAAAGACTTGGGAATTTGGTTTTTGGGGTGGTGGATCTATTTATGGAGGTGGGGACATTAAACATAAGTTCTTCCCTATTCCATCAACAGTTGAGATTAGTGGAGGTGGATATGCACAATACAACTTGACCAATGCATTTTCATTGAAAGCGAATATTTATAGATCAACAGTTTCAATGCATAATTTATGGGCTCAAGCCATTTTTTCGGGAGGATTGGTACCATATATCGAAGGTGTGGATTATAAAAAGTTTCAGCCATACAAAAACACTTGGCCTTTGATGTTTGTAACTCCAATGACCATATTTGATGTTGAAGGACTATGGCATATTGGAAAATACAATTTGAAACCAGGCCAAAAAGGTAAATTTGTAAATAGTTTGGGCCTAAGCATTGGTGTTTTTAATTATACACCTTACAGGTTAGCATACAGAGGTCAAGGAAAAAAAGAAACTTATGAAGATTATAAAGCTCGAATTTGGAATGAAGAGCGCATTAATTTGAGAGAGTTAGGTTTGGAAGGTCAAAATTTCCTTGAGAATAAAAGTCAATACGGAAAGTATGCCGCGAATTTTGGATTGTCATGGCAGTTGGCTTACATAAGAAAGCGTTGGGCATTTAAAGGTGAAATGAAGGCGGTATATACTACAACAGATTACCTTGATGATTATGGCCCTGGTGTTTGGTATGGTGGAGATTATGATCGTTGGTTACAATCGGTAAAAGATAATCCTGATTTTGCAAATGACCCGACTTTGTTTAGAAATGGAGATTTGAATCAAATCAGTGCTAAACTTTACAAAGTATCAGGTGGATCTACCACTCATACAAAAATTTCATCTACGGCAGCAAGGTCAGTAGATGGCCTCAACGATTGGTACTACCAAGCTCATATGGGACTTTCGTACAGACTTCAGAAGAAGGATGAGAAACCCAAGATTGAGACACTCAAAGAAAAAGAATCAAAAAAGAACTAAATACGGAAGGCCCCAAATGGGGCCTTTTTTATTGATGAAATCACCAATAAATCACCTAAATTTGCTGAAATTTTAGTGCAATATCATGGCCATAGAAATCATTGTTCCAGCTCCCGGAGAATCTGTTAGTGAAGTTACCATCGCCAATTGGTTAGTTAAAGAAGGCGATTGGGTTGAAATGGATGCACCACTCGCAGAATTTGAAAGCGACAAAGCAACCTTTGAGGTGAATGCAGAAAAAGCCGGTGTAGTGGAAAAGCTGATTGGCGATATTGGCGATACCATCGCGGTGAATACCGTAATTGCTTTGATCAATACCGAAGCAGCCAGACCTGAAAATGCAGCTCCAGCAGCCCCTGTTGCGTCAAAGACTGAAGCAGCACCGGTTGCTGCTTCTGCTCCAAGTGCAAAGGTGGAGAGCGCGAAATCTGAATCTTCTTCGGCCATTAAAACGTCCCCCGAAAACAACGCCGATGCAAACGCATCGCCTGTGGCATTGCAGTTGCTCAATGAATATGGTATTAGTGCGAGTCAGGTTCAAGGGTCAGGGTCGAATGGTAAAATTACCAAAGTAGATGCGCTTGAGGCCATTGTAAAGTTGGGTGGAACCAAGAAAGTAGAAGCTAATAATTATTCTCAAACCAATCGTGAGCCGCGCCGCGAGAAAATGTCGAATCTTCGTAAGACGGTGGCTAGACGCTTGGTTGCAGCGAAAAATGAAACCGCTATGTTGACTACCTTTAACGAGGTGAACATGAAGCCGGTGATGGATTTGAGATCTCAGTATAAAGATAAATTCAAAGAAGAATTTGGGGTGAACTTGGGCTTTATGAGTTTCTTCACAAGAGCCGTTTGTATTGCTCTGAAAGATTGGCCAGCAGTAAATGCGAGCATCGAGGGTGAAGAAATTATTTATCATGATTATTGCGATGTTTCTATTGCGGTAAGTGCGCCTAAAGGACTGGTTGTACCTGTGATTCGCAGTGCTGAAACGTTGAGTCTTCAGGAAATTGAGAAAGAAGTTAAGCGTTTGGCAACTAAAGCCCGCGATAATAAGTTAAGCATAGATGAAATGACCGGAGGTACTTTCACTATTACGAATGGTGGTGTTTTTGGATCAATGATGAGTACTCCAATCATTAACCCTCCTCAGAGTGGTATTTTGGGAATGCACAACATTGTGGAAAGACCCGTGGTAGAAAAAGGTGAGATAGTCATCAGACCTATGATGTACTTGGCCTTGAGTTACGATCACAGAATTATTGACGGACGTGAAAGCGTGAGCTTCTTAGTAAGAGTGAAAAACTTACTGGAAAACCCAGAAATGCTTTTCGACGGCAAACGTCCTGAGGAACGCGTACTAGGATTATAATGCACAATCACGACCACCACGACCATCACCTCGAGATGGGCAAGAAGTTTCTCGTGGGGGTAGTGCTGAATTTTTCTTTTGTTCTGGTTGAGTTTTTCTATGGATGGAAAGTTCAATCTATTTCCCTATTTGCAGATGCTTGGCATAATTTGTCTGATGTTGCTGGACTGATTATTAGTTGGGTGGCATTCAGAATGGCTACCAAGAAACCCACGGAGAATTATACGTATGGTTATTCTAAAGGAACCATTTTGGCGTCTTTGGCCAATTGCGTGTTGCTGTTTATTGCAGTTTACGTAATGGGAGCTGAGGCTGTGCACCGGTTTGGGAATCCACATTCAGTTGAAACAGGTACCATAATGTGGGTGGCAGGAATGGGGGTTGTAGTGAATACGGTTACGGCATTGCTATTTATGAGTAGCAATGAATTGAACAATAGGGCGGCATTCTTGCACATGGCTGCTGATGCTTTGGTATCGGTTGCTGTTGTGTTTGGGGGTTGGTTTATGTCTATAGGTGCTCCAGAATGGATTGATCCTGCTTTGGGTTTGATCATTTGTTTGGTGATTTTATGGGGGACATTAAAATTATTTAGTAGTAGTTTGAGATTGAGTTTGGATGGGGTTCCTGAGGGACTTGATATCCATCAAGTTTCAAATGAGTTATTGTCGATTCCCGGTTTGGAAAGAATTGAAAATATGCACATTTGGGCCATCAGTACTACCCGAAGCGCGTTTACGGCTACATTTGAAATAAAGGCAGATAAGTCTCAAGAAATTGAAGTCATAAAAGATCAAGCGCGTGAAATATTGAAGGGGCATCGAATTCAACACACTACTTTAGAGACCTTGTTGGTATAAGTTTATTTTGTTAACTTCTCTTTCGTGAAATTGAAAAGTGATGAAAGAGGAAGTGTTGCATCGGTTTTGGAACCCGAAGTATTTGGGGCAAAATACCTTTAAGTTGGTTGGGAATCAATGTTTAGAAGTTCAGTTTTTTGGGGACTTGAATCTGCTTCAAGGTCCTGATTTTAAGGATTTTAGGGCAAAAGTTGACGGGCAGTTGTTTGCCGGATTTATGGAGATGCATTGGCTGTCGAGCGACTGGTTGAAACATCAGCATTCCACAGATTCTAAATATGATAATGTGGTGTTGCATGTGGTATGGGAAGATGATTTGAAATTGAATCCCATCCGCAATAAAGAGGGGCAAATCTTGCCTACTTTAGAATTGTCAAGGTATTTTTCGAAAAAAGATTTGCAAAAAGTGCAAATCGAAAAGGTTGGTAGTTTACTCTGTGAGAGCCGAATCATTGCCGAAAGAGATTCAAACAGAATCAATGACATTATTGAGATTCAAAAAAAACGGGCCGCATTAAAGAAGTTAGAAATACAGAAGAAGAAAATCCAAGCAATATTGGAATATACCCAATATGATTGGGAGCAAACAGCTTGGGTCTGGTTAGGTTCATATTGGGTGGATCCGCAGAATAGATTATCGGCTGAGCGGGTGTTCAGGGCTGTTTCTTTAAACAAAATGAAAAGAGGGAAATGGGAAGAGGTGTTGGTAGAAATTTTGTATCGGTTTGGGTTGTTTGAAGCAACTCCAGATTTGCCCATTTTCAGACAGATAATTCCTATGGTTCAAAGTAGATTGAAGTATTTGGAGGAGCATGTGAAAGATGAACGGGAGTTACTTCCTTGGTATCATGGTAAGGTGCGGTATCATAATTATCCGCTGGTGAAGTTCATACAGTATTTATCTTTTGTGGCGCATTTGGATGGTGATTTGACGGAGTTGTTACAGAATGTGGATTCGTGGAGCAAATTGGGAAAGAGTTATCAAGTAATAGATTATAAATTTGGGTTTTCGAAGTTGGCGGCAGATCAAGTGTATAGAATTGCGGTTAATGCGTGGCTGCCCTTATTGTTGGTATTTAGAGATAATAAAGGTGAACCAATTGGGGAGAGTCAAATCTTTGATTTGATGCGAATTTGGAAGCCGGAGATGAATGGTATAGTTAAGAAATTTAATAAATTAGATAGAGTTCCATTGGTTGCTTTTGATAGTTTTTCGCGTATCTCGATGTGGCAGAATTGGTGCAGTGTTAAAAAATGCAGTAATTGTGAAATTGGCAAATCACTTTGGAACTTATAAACTGATATTTTGCCCTTAAATTTGTAGAAATCATGAAAAAAATCGCCATCATTGGGGGAGGAATTGTAGGGGTTGCAACAGCGTTTCAATTGTTGAATGAAACTTCAGATTGTGAGATAGTATTGTTGGAGAAAGAGAATCGAGTTGCAGCGCATCAAACGGGAAATAATAGCGGAGTGATCCATTCTGGTATTTATTACAAGCCTGGAAGTTTGAAAGCAAAGAATTGCCTACGAGGGTACGATTTTCTCATTGATTTTTGCAAAAAATACAACATAGATTATGAATTGTGTGGTAAAGTGATTGTTGCAATCAACGATCATGAAATACCCGCATTGGAGAAATTATACGATAGAGGAAACGAGCATGGTTTGCAAGGTTTGAAGTATTTAACATCCCAAGAAATCAAAGAAATTGAACCTGAATGTACCGGGGTTAAAGGTGTTTTCGTGCCACAAACCGGTATTGTAGATTACAAAAGGGTGACAGAGAAATTGGCTGATGAAGTTGGAGGAAATCCGCGCGCGAGCATCAAACTGTCTTCAAAAGTGAATGCTATTACTTACCGCGATTCTAAGGTGCATATTGAGTACACGTCCCCCGAAGGAAAGAAAAATATTCAGGTAGATTATGCCATCAATTGCGCGGGACTTTACTGCGATAAAATTGCGGAGCTTTCGGGCGAGAAGTTGAACGTAAAGATCATTCCATTCAGGGGTGAATATTACACGGTGAAGCCTGAGAGGGCGCATATTATTAAGAATTTGATCTACCCAGTGCCAGATTCTAATTTTCCGTTTTTGGGGGTGCATTTTACACGCAGAATTACGGGTGAAATTGAGGCTGGACCCAATGCGGTTTTTGCATTCAAGAGAGAAGGGTATAAGAAGACCGACTTTAGCGCGAGCGAATTTCTGGAGAGTGTATTTTGGCGTGGATTTCAAAAGGTAGCCTTCAAGTATTGGCAAACAGGAATTGGTGAATATTACCGGTCGTTTTCGAAAAGGGCTTTTACTAAGGCACTTCAAAAGTTGGTTCCTGCAGTCACTATGGACGATCTAGAACCAGCAGGAGCGGGGGTTAGAGCTCAAGCATGTGACAAAGAGGGTAATTTGATTGACGATTTTTACATTCAGGAGTCTGATCAGTTTATTCATGTTTTGAATGCGCCTAGTCCAGCTGCAACATCATCGTTGTCAATTGGCATGTATATTTCGGACAGAGCCCGTGAGAAATGGGGAATCTAAAAGAGGTTTTAGGAAAGTATTTACCAGCGGGCAGTGTTGATTATGCTCATGATTTACTGTGGAAATACGGTATCCAATTGCATATTAAGAAACCTCGTACCACAAAGTTTGGAGATTATAGATATCCTAAACCAGGAGAGCCGCACCGAATCAGCGTCAACAATAATTTGAATCCGTATGCATTTTTAGTGACGTTTTTGCACGAAGCGGCGCACTTAGTGAATTTCGAAAAGCGCGGAAGACACAATATCAGGCCGCATGGTAAGGAATGGAAATTGGAATTTAGAGAGATCGCAACTCCAGTTTTGAATAAAGAGTTTTTACCAGAGCCTGTGTTGTTTGCCCTAGACGGTTATTTGAAAAATCCCGCGGCTAGTAGCTGTACAGACCCCAAACTATTCAGAACTCTAAAGAAATACGACCTTCAGCAAGATAATAAATTGATGGTTGAAGAAGTGCCAATGGAGGGGAATTTTAAAACCAAAGATGGTCGGATTTTTAGAAAAGTAGAAAAACTCAGAAGCAGATATCGCTGTATTGAGTTGAGTACCAAGAAAACATACTTGGTTCCGGGTTTAATGGAAGTAGAGTTGGTTTAATTATCTTTGCCATTGCACGACATGAAAACCTTATCTATCGTAATTCCGGTATACAACGAAGCAGCTACCATTCATTTGATTTTAAATAAGGTAGCAGAAGTGGAGTTGTTGGGCGGAATGTCAAAAGAGGTAATTGTTGTTGATGATGCTTCAAAAGACGGTACTTGGAAGGTGCTGAACGAATATAAATCTCAACACCCAGAACAAAACTTGCAACTGTTTCAACATCCAGTAAATCAAGGCAAGGGAGCGGCATTGCATACCGGAATTCAAAAGGCAACTGGCGAGGTTACCGTCATTCAAGATGCAGATTTAGAATATGATCCGCATGAATTCAATTTGTTGTTAGATCCCATTTTTAGAGATGTTGCTGATGTGGTATATGGTTCTCGATTTATGGGCGGGAATCCACATAGGATCTTATTTTTCTGGCATAGTATTGGAAACAAGTTCTTGACTTTTTTGAGTAACATGTTCACCAATCTAAACTTAACGGATATGGAAACCTGCTACAAAATGTTCAGAACCGATGTATTGCAGGGTTTAAAGCTGAAAGAAAAGAGATTTGGGTTTGAACCTGAGGTAACGGCAAAGATGGCACGTGTTCCAAAAATCAGAATTTACGAAGTAGGAATTTCTTACTACGGAAGAACCTTTGAAGAAGGTAAGAAAATTGGCTGGAAAGACGGATTTAGGGCTATTTATTGTATTCTGAAGTACAATCTTTTCGCTTAGTTGGGTAAAACAGTTTTTGTTTTCCTACGGCCCAAATGTAGTTATCTGATTTTTGAATGGCATTGCTAACAAGCATTTGTGATGGCAGTCCCGATTGTATTTTTGACGTTCCAACGGCTGCAAAAGTCTCAGGTCCAGTAGCCAGAATACCACTCACATAGCCTTTGTAATTCATGGGAATTATTTTGTTATTTCGAGTTAATTTCCAAACGGTTATAGTATCTGAATCAGGGAATTGCCAATGTCCGCCGCCCAAGAAATACTCTTTTCGGAAGTCTTTCGCCCCTGATTTCTCACTGATTTCTGACATGGCATAAATACCCCAGCCACTGCCTTCTGGCAAAGGAATGTTAATGTTGGTGAGGTGTTCAGATATCAACACGATTTCCTTGGAGGTGCTCAATTTCAATTTTAGAGAAACTCTCCTTGCCGATGCGCCCTTGGGTCCCCCGCCACCAATAAGTAATCCAACTTCAATATTTCCATTCTTTAAAGTAAAATGCTCAATGTTCACCGAGCTGCCGCTTGCAGCATACATAGAACTTAATTTTGGGGAAATAGCATTCCATCTTCCGTTGGGTATTTTGATCCAATTTAGGCCCTTATTTAGACTCAAGTAGGCATATAGATGCTGGGAGTCAGTCTCAATGGGGTCTCCCAATAACACTCCATTTGACCCTTCAAAATCAATGGCATCAAAGAAAACACCTTTGCGAAAATCACTGTGAACAAGCGACCAATGAGAGCCGCCATCGCTGGTGCGAATTAAAACTCCCGAATCACCGGCGCTCATGGCGATGGCTTCATGAGGCCCCCACGCATGGATGTCTCGAAAATCTTTTCTATCATACCCTTTTGGTGAGCAGTTAAACCACGACATCGAATCTCCAATTTTCCAAATTTGTCCCTTTGAGCCAGAGACCCAAACTACCGTGTCGGATATTACATGCAGTCCTCGATATGATTGTGCTTCCAGAAAATTGAAAATGGAAAGGCTAAATGCCAGAAAAAATGTGCCTTTCTTTAGGTGTGTGTCAATAAAACACTTACTAATACAAACTAATTGAATACGTGATATTTGGCTCAATGTTAAGTTTTTGAAAATATTGAAAATATTCATTGTGATGTTGGTTGGAATTTAGTTATTTTGTTTTAAATTATATCTGCCTATGGATGAAAAAAATACAAGCGTTTTATTTACAATCGACAAAAATCACCAATTAGAACCGGCTTTAACAGCAGCAAAATCCTTGGCAAGAAAAACTCAAGGTAAGTTAACTTATGTGCAAACCGATGATTCACTTGCTGTTGAACCGCAATTCGGAGCGTTTGAAGTTATTCGCACCTCAGGTACTCTGTGGAAGAGCATGTCCAAGATTTCGCAAGAACAAGGAGTGAAAATGGTTTTGATTTCAGCACCCCCTCAAAAAGGTGGAATTTTGGGTGGAGGTATGACGGCATTAATCAAGAGTTTTGACAAATGCCGAATCGTTTACCTTAATCAAAATCAAAATTGGGTAGAGCCGCGAAACATGTTGATGCCCATTGATGGAAATTCTGAAACCCGACAAAAGTTGTTCGCAACTTCTGATTGGGCAAAGAATTATTACAGTTTGGTCACTGTTTTGGGAGTTTCCAATCCAAAGGACAAAGAAGATCAAAAGTATTCGCACATGTATGCACTTCAAGCGAAGATTTACATGGAAGAGCGCAAGATCAATGTGAAATTGGAGGAAGTTCAAAACAAAAGTTGTGCTGATGCCGTGCTTGCAAAATCCAATGAATTACCCAATTGCTGGATAGCAGCGGTGAGTAACTCTGATGGGGCTTTTAAAACGAGTGCGTTTCAAACTGTGTGTGAACAAGCGAAAGTGCCTATCTTGATATCTCCGTATCAAGAAGTGGTGGGTACTGGTTCAGTGGGGTACTGATTCTTACTGATTTTTACTGATTCTGCAAAAAAAAACGAGTGAGATTATTGTCGAAAAACACATTGGGGTCGCCAAAAGCGGCCCTTTTTTAATTCTACTGTTGCAGTATTGACGATAGTTAGCGAAATTGCAACGTTATGCAGCCAATTCGTACTGTTCAAGATTATTTATCGGCCGGAGAAACCCCTGAAATCTTATTTTGGGTGGGCTGTGCCGGAAGCTTTGATGAACGCGCCCAAAGGGTTAGTCGTGCATTTTCAGAGATTCTGCAAAAAGCCGAAGTAAAATTTGCCATTCTAGGTGTTGAGGAAGGTTGTACCGGAGATCCTGCAAAACGTGCGGGAAATGAGTTTCTCTTCCAAATGCAAGCCATGCAAAATATAGAAGTTCTCAATGGCTATGGAATTCAACGAATTGTTACTGCTTGTCCGCATTGCTTCAATACCCTCAAGAACGAATATCCATCCTTAGGGGGAAACTATCAAGTAGTTCACCACACCCAACTCATCAATGAGTTGCTCGAGTCTGGCAGGCTATCTATTGAAGGCGGACCTTACAAAGGGAAGAAAATCACCTATCACGATAGTTGTTATTTGGGACGTTCAAACGGTATCTACGAAGCTCCAAGAATGGTTATTGAACGATTGGATGCCGACTTGACCGAAATGAAACGTTGTAAAACTAATGGTTTGTGCTGCGGTGCTGGAGGGGCTCAAATGTTCAAAGAAGCTGAAAATGGAGATAAAGAGATCAATGTTGAACGTGCCGAAGAAGCCTTGAACACTCAAGCTGAAATCATTGCCGTGAATTGTCCGTTCTGCATGACCATGATGAAAGACGGAACAAAACACTTCGAAAAGGAAGATCAAGTTGAAGTTCTTGATATTGCTGAATTGGTTCAGAAACATTTAAATTAATACGGTTAATACGGTGCTTTTAGCTAATTTACCCGCCCACTCTCGAATTTGGTTTTTTGGTGCTCATCGAATTTTAAATGAGACAGAAATAGCGCTTTTACAAAACGCAATGTCGTCTTTTGTGGCTTCTTGGACAGCACATGGAGCGCAGCTCTCTGCTGATTTTTCCATTCAACATGAAGCCATCCTGATTGTTGGAGTCGATGAATCGGTTGCCCCGCCTACAGGTTGCAGTATCGATAAGGTCTTTCAAGTACTCAAAGATTTTCAAAGCCAAACGGGTGTAGATTTCTTCCAAAGAACATTAATTTGGGAAGCATTCTGTAATACCACTGAGATTTATACCCTTGATACTGCCAAACAAGCACTTCAAGAAGGTCGACTCAAGAACAATACCTTGATTTTGAATCCGTTAATTACCCTTTTGAACCAAGCCAGAGAATCTATGTACGTTCCTCTGAATGAATCTTGGGCCGCTCCTAAACTTGGAATTCTATAAATACCATGAAAGATCGCCGAATAGCCATACTGTTTTTAACCATTTTCATTGACCTATTGGGATTTGGAATTGTCATTCCCATTCTCCCCAACTTGGCCAAAGAATTGTCAATGGAATCGGGTACATCTATCAATCCCGACGTTGCAGTTGGACTCATCGCTGCGGTTTTTTCTATCATCCAGTTCATTTTTGCCCCTTTGTTTGGAAGTTTATCTGATAGAATTGGCCGACGACCCATCATCTTGGGCTCGATCTTGGTCAATGCCTTCGGATATGTTTTATTTGGACTTTCACAGTCGTTTTGGGTTTTGATTCTCGCTAGAATTATTTCTGGATTTGGAAGTGCCAATATATCGGCGGCGCAAGCGTACATCGCAGACATCACCAGTTACGAAGATAGAGCCAAGAAAATGGGTATCATTGGTGCCGCTTTTGGATTGGGATTTGTTTTTGGCCCTCCTCTCGGAGGATGGTTATACGGTTCTGAAACATTATTCGGTGTTGACGTCAAACAATTGTTTCATATTCATGAATCAGCCAATCATTCCCTTTTCATTGTAGGATTATTCACCGCATTGCTTTGTTTGCTGAATTTTGTTTTAGCTTGGAAGTTTCTTCCTGAAAGCAATACCCAAAAATCCACCGTAAAAAGAAGTCCAACAGAAACCTTCACCGGAATGCTAGAAGCCCGGAAGATTCCTGTTATCAGCGAGCTCATGTTGATCAACTTCATTTACATCGCTGCATTTTCAATGATGCAAATCAATGCGAGCGTGCTTTGGAAAGAGAAATACGATTTGAACCCCGTTGCCATTGGAAATATTTTTGGTGTTATTGGCATTTTTAGCGCGGTAGTTCAAGGTGGCCTCATTGGCGTGTTTCAAAAGAAATTAGGACTTAGAAGAATGCTCATCTGGGGAGCACCCATTGCAGGAATCGGACTTTCATTGATTCCGTTGCCTTCGAAGGAATGGTTTTACGCCGTTCAATTCTTTGCCATTTTTTGCTTGGCTTTGGCCAATGGTTTGTTGATGCCTGCCATCAATAGTTTGGTTTCATTAAATGCTCCGGCGAATGCTCAAGGACAAATGTTGGGCATTATGCAGTCATTGGGCTCATTGGCTAGAGCCGTGGGTCCTTTGCTTAGCGGGCTTCTATATGCTCAGTTTTATATGCTACCCTATTTGGCAGGCGGTATTTTGATGATGGTCAATTTTGGTTTAGCACTTATATTAGCCAAACAATTAAACCAATCACCGCAGCAAGTTGTCAAAGATTAAAGTACTACATATCAATGCCTCATCGGAGGGTGGTGCTTCTGTGGTTGCTCAACGACTGAATGAAGGGTTGAATCGTTTTAGTCAAGAGGTTGAATCCAAACATTTGGTGTTTTCTGGTCAATCGAGCCAAGCACAAAGTGCTTCACCCTACATATTGTGGGCAGATAATCTAACCAAGAGAGGGTTTGCTTTCCTAAAACATGCATTGGATAAGCTCAGTTTCTTGCGATTGGAGGCATCAAAGAAGGTCAGATTTCAATTCAGTCATGCCAGCCAAGGAATTGACATCTCCAATCACGAATTGGTGCAATGGGCAGATATTATTCATTTACATTGGGTACATAAAGGATTCCAATCTTTTGAAACTTTAGAAAAGTTATTGTCAGTACCCCATAAAAAGTTTGTTTGGACCTGTCATGATTTGTGGCCTGTAACCGGAGGTTGTTATTATACCTGGGGATGCGAAAATCATCAAGTGGCCTGCGGTAACTGTAAGTATTTAAAACATCCAGCCCCGAATGATATTTCTAGTTCTTTACTTCAGCAAAAAATTAAACTTTGGGGTAACAACCAAATCAAATTTGTGACACCCAGTAGTTGGCTTGCTCATCAAGCCAATTCTAGCGTTGTTATGAAGAATAATATTGAAATGTCCGTGATTCCCAATCCTATAGACTCTGAGAAGTTTCAACCTTTGGAAGAAGAAATGAGGCAGGAATTGAAGCAGAGCCATGGATTCGAGAAACCGTTGTTGATGTTTTCGGCAGCATATTTACAAAATCCCGCAAAGGGGTTTTCATTTTTTCTTGAGTTATGTAAAAGTCTGTGCCAAGAAAATATTGATTTTGAGGTTCTGATTTTAGGAGACAACAAAAACGAGGAATTAGGGCCATTCCCCTTTAAGTTTACGCATTGGGGTTACGTTACTGACATGGACAGAGTGAAATTAGCCTTCCAATTGAGCGATTTATATGTCATTACTTCGGTGCAAGACAACCTACCTACAACCATCATAGAAAGTTTATCTATGGGCACGCCGGCTGCAGGGTTTAGGGTAGGAGGCATACCTGAAATGATAGACGATGGCGTTAATGGTTTCTTGGTTGAATCGGGTGATGTTTCAACCCTTTCAAAAAAGGTGGGCGATTTCCTAAAAAACAATCGGGCCGATTTTAGAAATCAAGCCCGACTGAAAACATTAAATACATACGATACAAAGGTGATAGTAAATCAAATCACCACGGTCTATAATGCTCTTTAATCTACGTTGTCATGCAACATTCGGTTGGGTTGCACGGTGAAATTGTTCTCTTTAGATTGCGTTTCAGTGCCCTGAATGGTTAATCTGCTTACTTCTACAGCGCTACTAGGAGGTGCCGAAACCAATTCTACGTTACGTCTCAAATACGCAGGTATATCCATGTCATTGTCGTGAATACTCGCTTTGTTTTCGCGACTCAACGATTGTACGGCAGGCTGTTGGTAATTTAAGTGTAGCTGTGAATTGCGGTTGCTTTGTGTTTTAAAAAGATCTTCAAGGCTTGGAGTGGTGATGTTTTCTTTCAGGGTTACTGGCTTAGATTCCATAACAGGTTCTGTTTTGGCTGCCATTGGCTCTCTGATAGGTTCTCTCGCAGGCTCTCTAGATGGGGTTTCGAAACTAGCATCTTCAATTTCTAAAGGAAGATCTGTAGGTACAAAGGTTTGAGTTTGTGCAACTTCTTCTATAAGTTGGTCAGTATAAACTTCTTTTTGAACGGCAGTTACTTCTTCAAATCCGGTTGCAATAACGGTCACACTGATTTTGTCTTCCAATGTTGGTTCAAGAGTAATACCCATTTTCAGCAATGCATTGTTACCCGCTTCTTCTTGTAGGTAAGAAGTGATGATTCGGGTTTCCGACATAGTTGGTGCTTTGGTACCGTAGGTTAGGTTGATCAAAAGGTGTTTTGCACCCAAAATTCGGGTACTATCTAGCAATGGACTATTTAATGCAGCTCTAACAGCTAATTCCGCGCGATTTTCACCGGCAGCAGTTCCTGTACCCATTAAGGCCTGACCTGATCCCTGCATGGCGGTTTTAACGTCGTTGAAGTCAACGTTTAAGTGTCCGGTTTTGAAAATGATCTCTGCAATTCCTCTAGCGGCTGTGCAAAGTACATCGTCGGCTTTCGAAAATGCTTCTAAGAACGACAAATCGCCAAACATATCTACGATACGGTCATTGGAGATGGATATTAGAGCGTCTACATGAGGTTTTAAATCGGCAATACCCTGTTGGGCTTGTTTGATCCTCACTGGACCTTCATCTGAGAAAGGAATGGTCACAATACCAACCGTCAAAATGCCCATTTCTTTGGCGAATTTAGCAATGATGGGAACTGCCCCTGTACCTGTTCCACCGCCCATACCTGCAGTCAAGAAAATCATTCGGGTACCATCACCCAGCATTCGTTGAATATCGGCTTTGCTTTCTTCTGCAGCTTTTGCCCCCATATTGGGATCAGATCCAGCGCCAAGTCCCGCAGTAAGTTCATTACCCAATTGTATTTTATTGGGAACAGGACTATGTCTGAGTGCTTGGTTATCTGTATTACAGATGAAGAAATCTACGCCTTCAATACCTTCACGGTACATATGATTGACAGCGTTTCCTCCGCCGCCACCTACTCCAATGACTTTAATGATGTTATTCAATTTATTCGGTTGATTAGGTTCTGAATGAAAATCAGGTTGAAACATGGTTTTAGATTTTAGTTGTGGGTGAAATCATCAGCATCATCAGAAATCCAATCACTGATGAAATTTTTGAAAATACCGTTGCCTGGATACAAACTCTTCCAAGAAATACCTTTCTTTTTGTTTTGGGGGATTTCTTGAGTGGTTTCGCCTACCATTTCTGGTTCAGGTTGAGGAGTTGTTTTGGGTTGAGCAATTTCTTCAACATGTAGGTTAGGATAATTGGTTGGTTTCAGTTGTTCGGTCTCAATACCCTTCATTACCAAACCAATGGCAGTAGAATACATGGGGTTGCGAACTTCTTCAATCATTCCTTTGCCTAAATGTTGACCAGGACTATTCAAATGTACATCTAGGCCGGTATTGTAACTGAAGAATTGATTGATGTCTTTTAAACTTGAACCGCCACCGGTTAAAACTATTCCTCCGTTCAAACGGTGTTGAATTCCCGAAAGTTGAATTTCGAAATCTACTTTTTGAACGATGTCTTCCATACGTGCTTTGATTACCTGTGAAATAGCATAAACCGAAATTTCTCTAGGAGATCTGCCTGGCAATCCTGGAATGACTACCACTTCGTTTTTCATGTTTTCTAGGCTAAAGCAGCTTCCGTATTTCACTTTCACTTCTTCGGCTTGTTCTTTTAGTATACCAAAAGCTTCTTGTAAATCTTGGGTAATGCGATCTCCACCAATAGGAATAATGGCAGTATGAACAATTTTACCCGAATCGAAAATGCATATATCTGTGGTTCCACCGCCAATATCTACAAGTGCTACGCCGGCTTCCATTTCTTGTTCAGACAAAATTGCTTGAGCAGATGCTACAGGTTCAACTACGAGGTCAGCCAAGTGTAAACCCGCTTTCATTACGGCTTTGCCAATGGTGCGTGCACGACTGGTTTCGCCGGTGATGATGTGGAAATTGCATTCCACACGAGTACCAATACGACCTTCGGGGTCTCTGATTCCGTCTTCGCCGTCAATTCTGTATTCTTGTGGTAGAACATGTAGTATTTCCAAGCCCGGAGATAACGCCAAGTTCTCCATTTCTGTGGTAAGACTATTCAGTTCATCCTTAGTAATTTCTTCTTCTCCATTTCTACGAGTCAAAGTCCCTCTGTGTTGCAAACTTTTAATGTGGTGACCAGCAATACCCACATAAACGGTATTGATTTTTACTCTGCTCAGTTTCTCTGCTTGTTTGACAGCTTCTTCAATGGCAGTTACAACTCTGCTTACGTTAGCTACCATTCCTCGAGAAACTCCACCTTGCGATGATGCTTTACCAACACCCAAGATGTTGATCTTTCCGTTTTCGGAAAGTTGTGATACAATCACACAAATTTTTGTGGTTCCGATGTCAAGTCCTGCAATGATGTTATTATTCGTTGGCGTCATACTATTTATGTTTGGCTTATTAGACAGTGATTTTGGTTTTTTGTATAATTTATTGTTCAGTTCTTCTTCCCACAATCTGATCTTCATACGAAATATCTATTTCCCGGTAGGTGTTCCAACCCACCTGCGGAAGGCCTTTTTCATAGAAAAGACGCAGGTTTTCGAACTTTTTTTCCATGTTCGTAGTGTTATCCAAAACAATGCTATGCTTTCCTACTCGGGGAATCAACAAATACCGCCCAAACTTATCTACATAGCACTGTTCAAATTGCGCGTTCCACAGCTCATTAGACCTTATAAACTTGCTCAAGTTTAGTAATTCCAACATTTGAGGCGAGCCAGCGCGTTTACCCGACTCAAATTTTTGCTTCACATTTCCATTGATTACCCAAACAACGGGTGTTTGAATTCCTCTCTTAGGAATCATATATCCTCCGGTATCAATAAAAAACAATGAATCTTGGTTGTTCTTAATTAAGGCAATAGGCTCTCGTTCTTTTACCCTGATCTTCAAAGTTCCATCAAATGCTACGTAAATAATTCCCTTAAATACGTAAGGAACCTTCTGAAGCTCAATCTCCATTTTGGTGAGCTCCACCTCAGAAGCAGGTCTTCCAACAGGATTGTCAAAGTGTTGTTGTACCCAATTAACCACTGCTTGTTTGGTTAAAAAGTTGTAGCCCGATTCTGAGGCATCAATTTCAACTTCCAAGTTTCCAATAATTCGGTTTTTACCAGCAAAACTTAATTTAGACCATGCGAAAATTAAGATCATGATCACTATTGCGGCAATGGTAATCATCCATTGTCTTCTGCTGAATGCCAATCTAATCTTATCTCTCATGGTGTCTTAGTTTTGCACTTAATCTATCAATGTCGCCTGCACCCATGATCAAAATCAACTCAGGCGATTCAGACTTGATTTTTTCAAGAATCTGTTCTTGGTCTAATAACGATTTATTTTGATGGGTTACCAGGCTCAAGAGCCACTCAGAAGTAATGCCTTCTATGGGCTTTTCTCTAGCCGGATAAATATCCATCAAAATCAACTCATCTACCAATGATAAACTCTCCGCAAATTCTTGAGCAAAGTCTCTGGTTCTGCTGAATAAATGCGGTTGGAACACTCCTGTGATTTTCTTTTCAGGGTACAACGTCCTTACCGATTTGATGATGGCTTTTATTTCTTCGGGATGATGAGCATAGTCATCTATAATTACTTGTTCGGGACTGTTTTTTAGGAATTCAAATCGGCGTTTTACTCCTTTAAAACTTGTAACTCCATTTGCAATTTGATTTGCAGGTAACTTCAACGAGTTTAAGCAAAGTGCCACTGCTGCCGTAGCATTTGACACGTTGTGATGACCAGGAAGTCCGCAAACAAATTTTTGTCCTTGAAGGTCAAATACGTATTGATGATTTTCAATTCGCACGTTCTCATAGGTAAATGAACAATTTACTTCCGTTCCGTATCTATGCAGTTTTACATGAGCTGGAATGCTCATTCGAACGCGTTCTTCGAGATACAGGTCGCCCATTTTTTCTGGGGATATTAACTCGGCGAACACTTCGAAAGCTTCAAAAAACGACTTTGAATCTCCGTAAATATCTAAATGATCAGCGTCAATGGCGGTAATGATGGCCGCATCTGGACGCAGTTGATGAAAACTGCGATCAAATTCATCGGCTTCAACAACCACAATATCTTTGTCGAACAGCTGAATGCCGTTGGTGTGACTGATGTAGTTGGATTGGTAATTGCTGGATATCCCACCAAGGAAAGCACTGAAATTTACATTACAGGTTTTCAAAAGATGAGCCAATAGGGTTGAGGTGGTGGTTTTTCCGTGAGTACCAGCCACCGCTAGACATATTTTATCTTGAGTGAGAAGTCCTAAAATCTGTGATCTTTTGTGAAGCGTAATTCCTTGTTCTTGCAGCCAAATCCATTGAGGGTGGTCCTTTGGAATGGCTGGGGTGTAGACAAAAAGGGTGTTATTCAGGTCTGATTTTACTTCCATTGGCAAGGCGTCAATGGCGTCGTTATAGGTAATGCTTACGCCAAGACCCTCTAATTCAATCGTTAAGTCAGTGCGGGTTTTGTCATAGCCCCACACAGATATGTTCTGCTCCAACAAATACCTGCAAATGGCACTCATTCCAATGCCTCCAACACCTATGAAATATGCTTTCTGAAACGACTTATTCACGATTTAGATCTTTTAAAATTTGGTCTACAATTTCTTGGGTGGCTCTTGGTTTTGCATGATTCAATAATTGTGTTCTCATGCGGGAGAGTTCGTCGTTATTTTTAAGCATATCAACGACTTGATTTGTTAATTTCGATTTTAATTCACTATCCTTTATCAAGAGTCCTCCGCCGTATTGAGTGGCTTTTTCTGCATTTTTTGTTTGATGATCATCGGTCACATTGGGCGATGGAACAAATATGGCAGGTACACCTACAGCCATGATTTCTGATACACTGGTAGCCCCAGACCTAGATATGACCAAGTCAGCACAACTGTATGCAAGATGCATTTCTTTCAAAAACGCGGATACCCAAATACCGTCTGGCGTATTCATGGCAGTATAGTTTTTACCCGTTTGCCAAATGACTTGAATTCCTTGTTCCTTCCAGGTGTTAATGGATGATTCTACGGCTTCATTGATGCTTCGAGCGCCCAAACTTCCCCCGGTAACAAAGACTATGGGCTTGGATGGGTCCAAACCAAAAAAGGCAACGGCCGTATTTCTATCGGTTTTTTCAAGAATTTCTTGTCTAATGGGATTGCCTGAGTGGATCCAATTTTGGTAAGGAAATTGAGAGTCCATCCCATCAAATCCACAAAAGATTCGCTTAGCCGTCTTTTTCAATAATTTATTGGTAAGACCAGCGAAGCCGTTTCCTTCCCATGCAAAAACGGGGACACCCAAACGAGTGGCAGCAACGGTAATGGGTAAGCTGGCAAATCCGCCGGTTCCAACAACGGCATCTGGCTGAAAATCTTCGATGATTTTTTTGGCCTTCAGATAGCTGGTTATGGCTTTGAAAACGATCTTGATGTTTTTAACGGAAGCACTTCTTAACAGCCCCTCAACTGGAAGTCCAACGATGTTGAATCCCTCCGAAGGTACTTTTTCCATTTCCATCTTGCCCAAAGCACCTACAAATAAAATTTCGACATCGCTGAACCGATTTTGGAATTCACGGGCAATAGCTACTGCGGGGAAAATATGTCCACCCGTTCCGCCTCCGCTAAATATGAGTTTCAAGGGTTTACTCATGCTGTTTCAGGCACGGCGCCTGCTCCTTGGGTGCTTGCTTTTAGTTTTTCTTCACGTATATGTCTGCTGGTGCCTAGTATAATTCCGAAGGCAATGCTATTAAATATGATGCTGGTTCCACCCATGCTAACCAAGGGTAGAGTGAGTCCCGTAACCGGTAATCTTCCTACATTCACACCCATATGAATAAAGGCTTGTAGACTCATGGAGAATGAGATGCCCAGTACTACAAGGGCAGCAAACGACTTCTGAGCTTCTACAACCATTTTGAAGCTTCGCAATAGCAGTACAATGAATGCAGCGATTAGAATGAGTCCTCCGAAAAGACCGTATTCTTCTACAATAATGGCAAAGATGAAGTCAGAGTAGGGGTGTGGCAGAAAATTGCGCTGTGTGGAATGCCCTGGGCCTTTACCGGTTAATCCACCCGTGGCAATGGCAATCTTGGCTTGTGTTTTTTGGTAGTCGCTGCCTGATTCGCCTACACCTGCATAGGATTCAATTCTGGCTTTCCAAGTGGGCAAACGCGAATTTGACCATTTATCAACGTCTACGTTTAATAGAAAAACAACAAACAAGCTAATCAGTAAAATACCTCCAGCAGCAAAACTGAAAATGAAACGGGTTTTAATTCTACCTATATATAGCAATAATGTACATGATGTAATTAGAACCAACGCGGTACTCAAGTTTTCCGGTATGATCAGTGCGGCAGCTAGGAGCACAGGGCCCATGGCTTTATAAAAGACCTTTCTATTGTCTACTTCTTCTTGGTTTTTACTTAAGAATTTGGCAATCCAAACCATAATAAAAACCTTTGTCATGTCTGAAGGTTGCAGCGTGAAACCAAAAATGGGGATTACACGATTTGCGTTGTTGATGTTCAGTCCAAATGTCAATGCTACAAGTAGCAATACCACTGAAAACCACATCAAGAAAATAGATGTTTTAGCGTAGAATTTAAAGGGGATGTTGTGGATTGTGTACATGGTAAAAAAACCAACCACTAAAAAGCCTAAATGTCTAAACAGATAAAATTCTGTATTTCCTTGCTGCTTAGCAAAAGCCAAAGTTCCAGTAGAACTGTAAACTGCAAGTACACCAATAAAGCCCAATACAAAGACAATTCCCCAGATATATGGGTCGCCTTTTAGGTGGTTCGATTTCTTTAATTTCTCAATCAACGACATATCCGTGTGTGAGCTTACAAGTTTTTAACGGCTTGCTTGAATAATCTTCCGCGTTCTTCGTAGTTTTCGAATAAATCAAAACTTGCACAAGCAGGCGACAACAACACAGCATCACCTGATTCTGACATTTTAGATGCAACATAAACGGCTTCTTTTGCGCTTTGAGTGTTGATAATCATATCTACACTGTTCTGGAAGGCCTTATGAATTTTGATGTTATCCAACCCAAGACAAATAATCATCTTGACTTTGTTCTTTACCAATGGAATTAAATCGGTATAGTCATTTCCTTTGTCAACTCCACCAGCAATCCAAATTACGGGTTTATCCATGCTTTCTAGAGCATACCACGCCGAATTCACGTTGGTAGCTTTACTATCATTGATGTATTCAACGCCATTCACTCTGGCCACGAATTCTAAGCGGTGCTCTAAATTGTTGAAGTTGCTTAAGCTCTCGCGGATGCTTTCTTTACGAACATCAATCAAACTTGCCATAACGGCCGCTGCCATCGTGTTGTAAGTGTTGTGTTTGCCTCTTAAATTTACGTTAGTCATATCTATTGTGTATTGGGTGTTTTTTAATTTTATGTGGATGTTTCCATCTTTGAACCAGGCTCCTTCTTGGAGTTCTTGATTCATGGAAAATGGAATGAGTGTTGCTTTTTGGGGGATGTTTTGGAATCCTTCTTCAATCAAATGGTCATCTATACAGTAGACCAAATACTCCTCTTGAGTTTGATTTTGCCCAATGCGCATTTTACTGTTGATGTAATTCGTTAATTTGTATTCGTATCTATCTAAATGGTCTTCGGTAATGTTGGTTACACAACCTATGTTTAATGTGAGTTTGTGGCAATCATCTAATTGGAAGCTGCTCAATTCCAAAACATACACATCAAAATTGTTTTCAGCCACCTGTCTAGCAAATGATTGGCCGATATTGCCTCCCAGTCCCACGTTGAATCCTGCTTCTTTTAAAAGATGGTAGGTTAACATGGTTGTAGTTGATTTGCCATTGGTGCCTGTTATTCCAATGATTTTAGCCTGTGTGTACCAACTGCCAAATTCAATTTCAGAAATTATTGGAATATTTAAAGCCAAGCATTTTTGAACAATGGTCACCTTTGGCGAGATACCTGGACTTTTTACAATTAAGTCTGCTTTTAAGATGGTTTCCTCAGAATGCTTGCCTTCTTCCCAGGCTATGCCTCGTGCGTCAAGTTCGTCTTTCGAATCTTGGTCAATGGTACCGTAATCAGACACAAATACATTCCAACCTTGAACTATTCCAAGAATGGCTGCACCTGTTCCGCTTTCGCCGGCTCCCAATATGACTAAATTCTTTTTCAAGCGGTTATCTCAATTTGATTAAGGCAATAGTTGCTAGAACCAGGATGATGGTGATCAACCAAAATCTCAGCGTAATTTTACTTTCGGGTATTCCCTTTTTTTGGTAGTGATGATGTAACGGCGACATCAAAAAGATGCGTTTCCCTTCGCCAAACTTTTTCTTGGTATACTTAAAGTAGGAGACTTGCAGTATGACGCTTAAGCTCTCTGCAAAGAATATTCCGCATAAAATGGGCAATAAAAGTTCCATCTTAATAATGATGGCAACGGCGGCAATTGCACCTCCAAGTGCCATGCTTCCGGTATCACCCATGAACACTTGTGCAGGAAAACCGTTGTACCATAGAAATCCTAGGCAAGCACCAATCAACGCGGCTAAGAAAATTACTACTTCTCCGCTGTTAGGTACATAGATGATGTTTAGGTATTTCGCAATTTTGATGTTTCCCGTGGCATAGGCCAAAAACCCTAATCCAATTCCAACAATGGCAGTGGTGCCAGCGGCAAGTCCATCAATGCCATCGGTCAAATTCACAGCATTTGTAACCGCCATGGATATGAAAATAATTACAGGAATGAAAATCAACCACGCATTTCCGTCCCCAGGAATAATATCGCTGTAATTTAATCGGGCTTTAGTGATTGGGAGGTTGGTTTCTAAGGCAAAATGATTGACAGAATGGGTGTAATCAACGGCAATAGCAATGATGATGCCTAACATCAATTGGCCTATCAACTTAGTAGTGGCTTTCATGCCCTCCTTATCTTTTTTGAACACTTTGATGTAATCATCAATTCCACCAATTGCGCCCATCCAAAGGGTTGCGATGATCATAATGATCACATACATGTTGTCAAGTCGGGCAAATAAGAGGGTAGGGATGATCAAGGCAATGATGATGATGATTCCACCCATAGTAGGGGTGCCTTTCTTTTGCATCTGTCCCTCTAAGCCTAAATCTCTGATGCTTTCACCAATTTGCTGGCGTTGCAACCAATAAATGATTTGTTTTCCCGCAATCAATGCAATCAACAAGGCAACAATTCCAGCTAATGATGCTCTAAAGGAAATGAAATTGAATACCCCGGCTCCGGAATAACCCAATTCATCGAGGTATTTAAATAGGTGGTACAACATTATTTGATATGTTTAAATTCTTCAGTTACAATGATTCTGTCATCAAAAGGGTATTTCACGCCTTTGATTTCTTGGTAGGTTTCATGCCCTTTTCCAGCAATGAGAATCACATCGCCAGGTTGTGACAATAAAACTGCAGTTCTAATGGCCTCAGATCGGTCTGTAATTTTTAAAACCTTTCTTAAGTTTTCTGGAGAAACACCTGCCATCATTTCCTCAATGATTTGCGAAGGCTCTTCGTTTCTTGGATTATCTGAGGTGAAAAGGCATCTTTCGCTCATTCGAGAAGCAATTTTGCCCATTTCTGGTCTCTTAGCCGCGTCTCTGTTTCCACCGCATCCTACCACAGTGATGATATTGCTTTGTCCTTGTCTGATGTTTTGGATGGTTTTAATTACGTTCTCCAAAGCGTCTGGTGTATGCGCATAATCAACAATGGCGGTGCGTGAATTGGGACCAGCAATGGCTTCGAATCGTCCATTTACTCTGCCTAAGGCACTCATCGCTACCTCTATGTCTTCATCTCCTTGTGTGAGTAACTTAGCAGTAGCATATACAGCCAATAGATTGGAAGCGTTGAAAGTTCCAACAAGGGGTGTCCAAATATCAGTTGAGCCAATGCGCAGCAACATCCCACCAAAGTCGCTTTCAATGATCTTTACGTTGAAATCGGCAGTTCCCTTTAAACTATAAGTGTATCTAATACTCTTAGTATTCTGCAGCATCACCAATCCGTTTTTATCGTCTTTGTTGGTAACGCTAAAGGCTTCCTCATTCAATAAATCAAAGAATTTCTTTTTGGCTTTGATGTAATTGTCAAATGTGATGTGATAGTCTAAATGATCATGAGTAATGTTGGTGAAAATGGCACCTGCAAAAGGAATTCCTGCAATTCTATTTTGGTCAAGAGCATGAGAACTTACCTCCATGAATACATGTGTACAACCCTCCGCCGACATTTTAGCAAACAATCTGTGGAGGCTAACTACATCGGGTGTGGTATGTGTACTTGGATAAACCTCAGCTCCAATTCTATATTCTACGGTGGATATTAGGCCACATTTATATCCAAGGTGGGTAAATAAATCAAATAGAAGGGTGGTAACAGTGGTTTTACCGTTAGTCCCAGTACATCCAACAATGATTAGGTCATCAATTACTCGTTCAAAGAAATTCACCGCTATTTGTCCCAAGGCAACAGCAGTATTTTCAACTTTGATATAAGTGATTTTGTCATTAAGTGTTGTAGGTAAATCCTGACAAAGAATCACCGATGCTCCCTTCTCAATAGCAGAGTCAATAAATTGATGTCCATCTACTTGAGTTCCTTTTTGGGCGGCGTACAGCGTATTCTTTTCAATGCTCCGGCTATCAATGCTCAGGCCAATTACTTGCGCTTGCAATGAACCATGCATTTCAAGGTGCTTTACATTTACTAAAAGTTCATTTACTGATTTACTCATCATGGATTTAGTTTTAGATAAATGGTGAGAGGTTGAGTAAAGCGTGTTTTTGGGGAAATGCTTTGTTGGGATACTTTTCCGTGACCGTCGAAACGCACTTTCAAGTTGAATGCATTGGCCAATGCAATGGCGTCTTTTATGCCCATTCCACGGAAATCTGGAATTTGGTTTTTATCGCTATTAATAACTTTAAACTCAACCGATTTTTCTTTTTTAGTGGCTTTTACCATTTGTGGGCCGCCGCTAATATCACTGTGAGAAGAAATGCCTAGTTCGTTTAATACCAATTTAGACTGTTCGAGATCTCCATTCAGAACAAATGGAACTACGTCTTTTGAAAATCCTTTGAATTCAGGTTGAGTCTTTAGTCGGGTGCTGTAAATTTTATTGGCAATCTCTTTGAATACGGGTGCTGCTACACTTGATCCATAAATGTCACCTGAATTAGGCTCGCTGATAACTACGATGATGCTAAATTGGGGTTGATTCGCGGGGAAATATCCTACAAAAGAAGCTCTATGCTTATTGGTGTATTTGTTTCCAGAGGATATTCTGGCAGTACCTGTTTTTCCGGAAACAGCAAATTGACAATCTTCAAATGTATTTTCAGCTGTTCCCTCTGCAACTACACTTCTAAGCATTTTTTGGAGCTCGATTGCCGTTTTTTCACTGCATATTTTTTTATTGATGATTTTAGGTTCGATGGTTTCCAATGTCTTTCCATCTTGTCTTATTTCCTTTACCAAATAGGGATTCATCATTTTGCCATTGTTGGCAATGGCGTTGTACAGCATCAGTGTTTGTAGAGGGGATATTTGGGTGGAATACCCAATACTCATGGATGGCAACGTCACACCTGACCAAGAAGAACTTCCAGGTTCAAGTATAGTGGGGTGATTCGAACTGGGGATGTCAAAATTGGGTTTTAAATGCAATCCTAATTCTTGAATGTGATCTAAGTATTTCTCGGGATTTTTGGAGTAGTTGTTAAAAATAAATTGAGAAATACCTACGTTCGATGAACGAGCTATACACTCGCTTAGGGTGATATATGGTGGAAGTGCTCCTCCGTGTAGATCATCTGTAAAGTCCTTGTCAAAGTATCTAACCTTGCCTTTTTTTGTTGGAATGGAATCTGTTGGCAGCGCCTTTTTGTCCTCCAAAAGAGCCAACGCCGACATGATTTTGAACGTTGACCCTGGTTCGCTGTATTCATCTACAGCGTAGTTCATGGTTTCAAAATACTTTCCGTTACCGCCTTTGGTCAAATTGGCCATGGCTACAATGGCACCTGTATTGACTTCCATTACCATCACGCAACCGTGGTGTGCTGAATGTTTAACCAACGCTTTGTTTAAAGCATATTGTGCAATATCTTGAATATCAACATCTAAAGTGGTGACTAGGTCTTTCCCGTTTTCAGCGGTTTCACCGTTGCCAATGCTCACAGGTCTCCAAATGTTGCCTGGCATGCGTTGTTCCATGATTTGTACGGATTTACCGCGTAACAAAGAATCAAATGCACCTTCCAAGCCAATGCTTTTTCCATTTCGGGTATTTCCAATG
Source organism: uncultured Rhizobium sp. (assembly GCA_964527775.1). Lineage (GTDB taxonomy): Bacteria > Bacteroidota > Bacteroidia > NS11-12g > UBA955 > VMCP01. The sequence goes on from CAZGQS010000005.1 coordinate 99,480, forward strand.
GCGCGTTTCGCCAATTCCCCCATGAAGTACATGCGTTTGCCCTTTTCCTCAAACCAGAATCCGGCTTTGAAACGGCCTTTTCTAATGAGAGGCCATTTTTTGACCATTTTTACTTGATCAAAATTTAAGTCTGAACCCAGTTTTGCGTAGCGATTGCCTGATTTACGGAGTTTTGATAATTTGTTTTTCCAAGCTACGAAACTGTATGGTGCAAAGTGCTTTGAGAACATGAGAGACAAGCTGTCAATCTTCAATTCATAGTCGGATTTTGTTAAGCCAGCCACATTTGCATCCCAAATAAGGTCGTAAGTTGGAATGGAGGTGGCTAATAGACTGCCGTTATAGGCGTAAATATTTCCACGCATCCCGTATGCCGTTTTGATTCGGGTATTTTTCTTTTGTTGCTCAAGTGAGAATTCCTCTTCAAAACCATTTTGAAGTCTTACAATGGAAACTATCAGAAACAATGCAAAGGCAGCAATGCAGGCAAATACCACCCTTGAGCGGTTAAGTATCTGTTTTCTGGTATTTACTTTTTGAGTCTCTGCCATATTAATCCTTTTTCTCGCGAACGATTTTAATTGGAGGGTCTGATAATTCTTTTAGGCCTGTCTCTTTCAATTTTTCAGCTATTTCAGACTGTTTGCTTGATTGGGTTATTTCACTTTCCAAACTGATTCGCTCACTATGAAGTTCCTTGAGTTGTTTGCTCAACTCGTCTTTCTTTTTTATGGCTTTCGTGGTGTGAAGTGAATTGTAGATATAAAACACCAAAAAGGGAAATAGATAGATCAACCATTTTACCAATTTCCATGTGGTAATTGGGTTGTCTTGATTCTCGGACTGAGGGATGTTTTGAGCTTCTTCTGTCATGATTTTCTGACTCCTATTCTCATTTTAGCACTTCTTGAACGTTTGTTTAGTTGCAATTCCTCATCATTTGGTGTAATTGCTTTAGATGGCTTACAATCAAAAGGTTGACTGCTCCATCCATACATGTCGGTCTGTTTTTTCCCTTCTAAATTTCCGCTGTTTAAGTAGTTTTTTACCAATCTATCTTCCAAAGAATGATAAGAAATGAGTACCAATTTTCCTTCTGCCTTGATGAGGTGCTCAGAATCAAGAAGTAGAGTTTGAAGGTCTTTCATTTCTTGGTTTACTTCTATTCTTAAAGCTTGAAAAACTTGCGACAGATATTTAGCAGGTTCGCCTTTTGGAATGCAGATGTCTATGCATTGTTTAAACTCATCTACCGTGTTTAATGGGCCATTATATGCCTTGATGGTTTTCACCAATTTATAGGCGTTCTTAATTTCACCGTAGTTGTTGAATACATGTAGTAATTCTTTTTCGCTGTATTTCTTGAGGATTTCTGCAGCCGTTTTGCCCGACTGTTGATCCATTCTCATGTCGAGTGGACCATCTGCACGGTGAGCAAATCCACGGTCATTGTGATCAATCTGGAAGGAGGAAATGCCTAAATCGCCTAAAACACCATCAACGCCTTCAGGCTCTAATTGGCTGATGAAGGATTTAATGTATCTGAAATTGTGGTTGATTAGGGTGAATCGGTCGTCATTGATGGCCGCTGCGTTTTGTACTGCGTGTTGATCTTTGTCAAAAGAGTACAATTTACCTTTTGGGCCGAGTCTAGATAGGATTTCGCGTGAGTGTCCGCCACCGCCAAAGGTAACATCCACATAAACCCCATTCGGGTTTGTGACCAAGGCGTCAACGCTTGGTTTTAGTAGTACAGGTATGTGGTATGCGGTGTTCATTGGCAATCATTTTGCCAGCGAGAAGAACCACTTTCTATGCTCCAGGGTTGGATCGGTGTTGATGGAAGTTTTTGGCCAATTCGCTCAATTCATCAGACTGAACATCTAGTTCAGACTCGTAAAGCTCTTTGCTCCAAATTTCCACCTTGTTGCCGAAGGCACTCAAAACAACTTCATCTTCTAATGCGGCGTATTCTAGTAACTTCTTGGGAAGCAGAATGCGTTGCGCAGTGTCAATAGGAAGAATGTTCGCACCATTGGTGAAAATACGCTTAAAACGGCGAATTTCCGGACTCATAAAGTCGTCAACGGCATTGAGTTTTTCGGTTTCCTTTAACCAATCTTCTTTGGTGTACAGAACGAGGCACTTTTCAAACCCCCGGTTGATAACCAATGTACTGCCAGCCGCCTCAGGAAACTGAGAACGAAGACGCGAAGGAAGCGATAGGCGCCCCTTGGTGTCAAGCTTGCAATAGTACTCACCGATTAATCCGGACATTTTTCTTGCTGGTTTCTGACTGCTAAATAACTACAGATCCTCCCACTTTTTCCCACAATCTACCAATTTTAGCCACCACTTTTCCACATATCTCCACAAATTGAGGTTTTTCGCTGTTTTTGGACAATTGAGTCGTTAGGAGGGGGAGGCAAAAATAGAATAATTTCCTTGAAAAACAAGGGTTTTAAAGCTTGTGGGAGAAAGTGGGTATTTTTTTCAGTGATTTTTCCATTTTAGTTTCTCGGTGGGAAAACCTAAATTTGATTGAATGCAATCAAGGTTTCCACATTTATTGTTGGTCATGTTCTTGTTCTCGAGCCAAGCTCAGAGCTCCTTGCTTGCGCAAATTCAACATTCTTATTATGGCGAAGTTCAACTGAGAAACTACGGGTATGATTTCGGATTTTACAGGAGTACGGCTAAATTCAATCAGCCCATTCAGCGAGAAATTGGATTTCAGATTGGGGCTTTGGTTCATCCTAAAGAAGTTTTTGTGTTGAATTCAGGATTGCCGGGTAGCCGAATTTTTAAAATTGATAAAGTGAATTATGCCTGGGTTATTCGACCCAAAGTGACATATAGTTATCCGCTAGCCAAGCGCGCATCGCGATTTGAGATGGGGTTGCGTGTTTTCGGGGGATTTCAATTGCCCATCGTTTATTCTTGGCCTGTTTATGTTTGGCTTTACCAAGGGAATGTGCCTTTTGATGGATACGAAGACGTTCGATATGACCCTAATCTACACGAACCACAATTTATTGGGGGGAATGCATCTGTTTCTCGCGGAATAAAAGAAGGTAGTTTGACTCCGGGAATTGGACTTCATGCAGGGTTGTCTCTTGAATGGGGCAACTACAGAAACTTAAGCAATGAGCTAAGCATGGGGGTCACTACGGAGTATTTTGTTAAAGAAATACCAATAATGCACTCCAATAATGTCAACCTGCAGTTCTATCCCGCAGTATTCATTAAATTTGCCGTTGGATATATTCCTTAACTTTATAAAACGTGATTGAATTACCTATAGTAAAGAAAGAACGTCCCTCGGCGCAAAAACCGAAGTGGCTAAAAATTGAAATTCCCATCGGAGAGAACTATACCCGAGTTAAGCGCATCGTAAAAGAACATAAACTTCACACCATTTGCGAAGACGGTAGATGTCCAAACATGGGAGAATGCTGGGGTGCAGGTACCGCCACATTCATGATTTTGGGAAATGTATGTACTCGAAGTTGTTCGTTCTGCGCCGTAGCCACCGGACGACCAGGTAGTTATGATACTGACGAGCCCCGAAGAGTAGCAGAAGCGGTAAAATTAATGGGTGTTCAGCATTGTGTAATTACGTCGGTAAATAGAGACGAATTGAGAGATAAAGGTGCAACTGTCTGGGCTGAAACCATCCGCGAAGTCAAAAAAGAGTCCCCCGAAACAACCATAGAAACCCTCATCCCTGATTTTAAGTCGGAATGGGATCTTTTATACATGGTGTTAGATGCTCGTCCTGATGTGGTGAGCCACAACATGGAAACGGTTGAAGAATTGTATAGATTGGTTCGTCCACAAGCAAAATATCAACGAAGTTTAGAGCAAATTAAACGCACCAAAGAATACGGAATGCGCACCAAGAGTGGAGCAATGTTGGGTTGCGGAGAAACCGATGATCAAGTGAAGAAATTGATCAATGACTTAAGAGAACACGGATGCGATGTTTTAACTCTTGGTCAATACCTTCAACCCACTAAAATGCATTTACCAGTGTCAGATTATATTCACCCTGATAAATTTAAATTCTGGGAAGAATACGGCTTGTCTTTGGGTTTTAGATTTGTGGAAAGTGGTCCATTGGTGAGGAGTTCGTATCACGCCGAAAAACACATTCACTAGATCACCTGTGTGTTAAAATCACGCTTGACACAAAAATGATATAGAATACGTCGGGTTCTTTGCAAAACCGCACACATTTCGTTTTATTTGCATAATATAGAGTTTAAACCACATTCAGAAAAATGAGAATGAATAGAATTATACCATTTACCTTATCTGCAGGACTACTAGCCGTAGTTGCTGTGGGTGGGTTAAAACAAGGACTGCCCGGTTTCAAAAATGCTGAGTTGAAAAATGAAGCTACCGGCGCCGAGCAACACATTCGTGGAGCTATTGAATCGATTTACAGTCTTCGTTTCAATGAAAAAACCGGCGACTTAAATCCTCAATGGATGGCCGATGCAGTTCAACAAGCAGACAATCTTAAATCAATTGCAAAAAGATTGAACAAAAAGATTGAATGGACCAACATGGGCCCTGACAATGTGGGAGGTAGAATTCGTGCATTTTTGATTTCAAACAAAGATCAAAAAGTGTGGTTTGCTGGCGGTGTTAGCGGTGGTTTGTTCCGTTCAAGTACTTCAGGCCAAAGTTGGGCACCTATCAATGACATGCAAGAAAATTTGAATGTTACTTGTATTGCTCAAACCCCTGATGGAAAGGTTTACTACGGAACAGGTGAAGGTGGATTTACCAACCTAGGTGGTACTAGAAACGGTTCGCCTGCATTTTACGGAAACGGAATTTATGTGAGTTCAGATGAAAAAGGGACTGCGTTCTCATTGATGAACGAAGCCAAAGATAACCGCTTTTTTGGATGCAATAGTATGGCAGCTCACCCAACAGAAAATAAATTCTATGTGGCAACTGAAGCTGGTCCGAATCTTCAAGGTGGTTTGTATGAATTTGACATGACTGGGGCAACGGCTAAAGTAACACGTTTAACCGCTGGTTCTGTGAAAGAAGTAAAACTAGACAGCAAAGGGGTAATTTGGGCTACTACTTCCAATGGTTCTGTTTACAAAAAAGAAGATGGTCAAGCCATCAAGATAGTAAACCAAGGCTACAGCTCTGGTGGAAGAACTGCAATTGCAATTTCTCCTGACGATGATAACTACGTTTACACCATGGGTGCTGGCGGTGCTGGCGCAAATTATGGTCGTTTAGTGGGTGTGTATCGCACTACCGATGGTGGTACAACTTGGGAGCAAATCATTGTAGGTAACTCAAACAATAACATCTTCTCTTCAAACAATCAAGGTTGGTATGACAACGTGATTGGTGTGGTTCCAGGCAAGAAAGATGAAGTGATATTAGGCGGTGTAACTTTGGCAAGATGGGATAAAACCAACGGATATCGTGAGTTCGCTTCAACTTTCGGAGCACCTTGGAATTCGGAATATGTACATGCTGATAAGCATATGATCACTTGGAACATGAATACTACACCAGCTACCTGTATTATTGGTTGTGACGGTGGTTTGTTCGCCAGCCAAGATTACCAAATCTGGACGCCATTGAATCGTGGTTTTACAACCCTACAGTTATATAATGTTGCGGCAAATTCACTCGGACACATTGTGGGTGGTTCACAAGACAATGGAACTCAATTAATCAACTTCTCTGGAAACTCATTCAACGGCATTCCTTCAAAAACAGCTATTTCAATTTATGGCGGTGACGGATTTGACGTTGAATTCAGCAAATATGACCCACGTATCGTATTTATGTCTATTTACTACGGTACTGTAGTTAGATCAAATAACTCTGGTCAATCATCTTCAACTTTCTGGGATGATCGCCAAGCAGGAACGGTACAAACTGACTTTAATACCACATACAATCTTTGGGAAAAGAATGAGAAAGAATCACGCTTGTTCCTTGCTAAAAATAACCAAGTTTGGATGGCAACAAATCCAACTGATTTTGCAAATCCTGTAAATTGGTTCTTAGTAGGAGATGCCTTGGGTGGAAGCCGAATCATTGAAATGGATTACACTACAGACGGTAATCACTTGTTCATCGCAAAAGCAGGTGCATTGTTCCGCTTGGATGGATTAAATGATGCTACTTTCACATTAGATGCAAATCCAACAGCAACCAAAGTTCCTGATGGAATTGTACAAAAGCAATTGGGATTGGGTGGTGCAGCTGGCAGAACAGTTACTTCGGTAAATGTGAATCCTGAGAACTCAAATCATGTTGTAATTACTTTGGGTGGTTACGGAAACTCAAGTTATGTTTATGAAACTGAAAATGCTTTAGATGATGCTCCAACTTGGAAAAACATCACTGGCAACTTGCCAAGCATGCCTGTTTACGATGCAGTGATTGATGTGGATGATCCAGATAGAATCATTCTAGGAACGGATTTGGGTGTTTGGGTTACTGAAAATGGTGGAACCAAATGGGAAGAAGCAAATGACGGAATGGCTCGTGTGCCTGTATTTGAAATTCGTGGATACGAGTGGAAGCCATGGGAAGGTATGCGTTTGTATATCGGTACTCACGGTCGTGGTTACTACCAGAGCACAAACTTGTTAACTTCAACCAAGAAGATGGCTAAGAGTTCTTTCGAAATGACTTTGTCACCAAATCCATCAAAAGACATCGCTAATGTGAACTTCCGCTCAAACGGTGGAAAAGCAACTATAAGAGTGGTTAGTATGGAAGGTAAAACAGTGATGAACCAAAGTTTAAATGCTCAAGTAGGTGATAATCAAGTGCGCTTAGATGTGTCTAACTTGAAATCAGGATACTACTTTGTTCAAGTTACTTTGGCAAACGGTACAAGTACTACTCAAAAATTAATGGTTCAATAAATCAATAAAGACCGTTAAAAACAAATTCAGCGGGTCCGTTCAACCAAATGTTGACGAACCCGCTTTTTTTATGCTCAAAATTTACCGAAAGATCTCCTCCTCGAGTGGAAACATAGATTTCTCCACGCTCTAGATTTTTCATGATTGCATAAGAAAGCGCAGCAGCTGTAACACCGGTTCCGCAGCTGTACGTTTCATCTTCAACACCTCGCTCATAGGTTCTCATACTTAATGCGTTTTCAGCAGTGACTACAGCTCTATTTACGTTGATGCCCTCTTTTTGGTATTCATCAGAATATCGAATTCCTTTTGCCCAAGAAACTAGATCAAACGCATTGATAGACTCATTTGAATTTGACGCATTGAAATGCACGAAATGAGGTGAACCCGTGTTCATGCATATAACCTCATGAGATTTGATTTCCCAATCCAGCACATCTATCATCCTTAACTTAACCCAATTGCCTTCTACAAGGGCTTCATGAGCACCATCAGGCGCGTAAAATGACAGTCGTCCATCTTTACTAAGTCCTAAGGAGTGAGCCCAGTGAGCAATGCATCTTCCTCCGTTGCCGCACATGCTGCTTAAATTGCCGTCGGAGTTGTAGTAGATCATCTCAAAGTCATAGCCTTCGGTGAGTTTGAGAATCATCAAACCATCGGCGCCTATGCCAAACCGACGATCACACATTTTTGCTACATCCAATGAATATTCGGTAAATCTACCGTCAATTAAAATGAAGTCATTCCCCGTACCTTGGTACTTGACGAAGGGGATGTTATCCGAATTCAAGATCATTTCGGTTGAATCTTATCAATGATTTTTTTATCAGTTATGGGTTTAGGTTTTTCTAATCGTGCCACGTTTAACTTAATGGAAATGATATTTTTGGGACCTAGTTCTAGATAGTAATTACCGTCAATTTCATACATGAGCGGACTTTCACTTCCCATATTAATCAAGAAAATATTGCTTCCTTGGCACTCAATGGCTGGTTTTTCGTTGCGAGCTTCTAGTTGAATAATGGTGAAACGCGGGGGACTCGATTTTGAAGAATTTGGCTTTGAAGTAGAAGACGGGGTTGATGGGGTTGACGGGGTTGACGGAGCAACACCTTCATCTAAACGGGCTTTAGTCTCAGCCAATCCAGGTAAATGAATAGCTACTACCCGAGAAGTACTGATGGTGCGCCTAACAGGTTCAATGGTATCAGTTGCAATCTTTTTCGACTTATCTCGAGTAATGCTAGGTTTGGCCATGACAGGAGCGGCTGATTCACCTTCCGAAATAGACATACGGGAATTTTTCTCATAAGCCCCTTCCTCAAGAACCTCAACATCTTTATCAGGTGTTTCTGAGGTAGCAGCGTATACATCGTCTTCAACTTGAGCTTCATCGGTTGATGTTGGTTCAGTGTACACAGCCAGTAGACTGTCGGTCCAGTTGGTTTCAGTTTTTGTAGAATCGTTGTTGTCGCCAAAAAGAATTTCAGGAAGAATGCTCTTACCGAGTTTTTTATTTTTCCAGAATTTTACTCGGTCAGATTTTTCGTCTTTTAAGGTGATGTAATCAGCAGACTCTTTGAAACTGCCTGTTTCAACGTATTTGTAAATGGCAAAATAGCCTAGCAATAAAACAGTAACCGATGCCGCCGCATAAAACCACAAATTGGTTTGAGTAGTGGTACTTTGCTCGTCAACTCTTGATTTGATGTATTCTTTGAGCTCTTCTCGTCCTTCAGAACGAATGCCTTCAATGATTAAACTGTAAAGGTCAAACTGAGTTTTAAGTTCAGAGTTTAGCTCGAGTTCACGCAAAAATTCCTCCCTCTCAGAATCTGAGAGTTCAAAGTCAAAATACCGCTCTATCCGTGGGTCAAACTCCATAAAAATCTGTAGAGGTGAATTTTGATTTTACTTTAGAGGCCAATTCCTTTAAACATTGATGTTTCTTTGATTTTGCAACATCAGAATTGGCTAAATTATTGGCTTTGGCGATGGTTTTCATGTCAAATCCATCGAAATAAAACATCAATAAAATTTGCTGACAAACTTCACCCATTTCCCCGAGCATGTTTCGAACCAAGGCCAGGTCCATGTCATTATTGATGGGCGTTTCAGAATGCTGATGTGGCTTGATGTGTTCTTCAGAAACCAACCGCTTTCTTTTATCAAGTTGTTTGAGCCAAAGGTTTTTCACTACCGCATAAATGTACGTTGACGGCTTTGACTCTAACTTAAAATCTGGTTTACGGGAATTTTGCCAAAGTACTACCAAAGCATCTTGCAGAAGATCTTCGGCGTCTTCGTCTTTACCATTGTTTTCTCTTACGTATCTCTTTACCATTTCTTCATGTTCTTTGTACAAATCAATCAACACTTCACGATCTCCTTTGTGGAGACGTTCAATGATTTCATCATTTAAGTGGTTGTTTAATTGCATTTCACGGACCATGAATACGATTTTATCGAAAAAGGTAAACGAATTCTTGTGCAAAATAAATCAAGTATTGCATTTTTGCGTTAGGTTACACTTGAATTTTACAAACATTGATGAATATGAGAAAGATTTTTGAAAATCACAAAATTGCTACCGCTGTCTTTGCCGGTGTAATGGGTGGAGTTGTTACTTTGGTTGGGATGTATGCATTTGCGCCCAATGTATTCAGAGCCAACAATATAGAAGATCTTCAGTCGTCTTCTAAGCAATTGGCTCGTTATGCGAGTTTGAATACTCAAATTGGATTTGATTTTACCGGAGTTTCAGAGATCGCCAACCCTGCTGTGGTGCACATCAAAACCACCATGAGTGGTGGGTCTGGGTCTAAGAGCATGCCTCAAGATATGCCTTTCAATCCCTTTGATTTTTTCGGGGGACCCGGGGGACCAGAATTCCGATTTGAACAACCAGGTCCACAAATGGCCACGGGTTCAGGTGTGATTATCTCTGATGACGGATACATTGTCACAAACAATCACGTCATTGACAATGCCAATAAAATTGAGGTTGTGCTCAATGACAAGCGCACCTACATTGCCGAATTGGTTGGAGCAGACAAGAATACAGATTTAGCGTTGTTGCGCATTGGCGAAAGCAATTTGCCTTTCTTGAAGCTAGGAAATTCAGATCAAGTAAAGGTAGGCCAATGGGTGGTTGCCGTTGGTAATCCATTTAATTTGAATAGCACCGTGACTTTGGGAATTGTATCGGCCATGGGTAGAAATATTGATTTGATTCGTTCTAAAGGAAATCAATACGCCATTGAGAACTTCATTCAAACCGATGCCGCCATCAATCCGGGAAATTCAGGTGGAGCCTTGGTGAACACTCAAGGCGAATTGGTAGGAATCAATACTGCTATTGCTTCGCAAACAGGTTCTTATGCAGGATATGGATTTGCAATTCCCGTGAATTTGATGAAAAAAGTGGTGAATGATTTTATGAAATACGGCCAAGTTCAACGTGCAATTTTGGGAGTATCCATTCAAGAAATCACCCAAGAACTCGCCGATGAAAAAAATCTAGGAAGCCTCAAAGGCGTTTACATTGCAGATGTTGTGGAGGGCGGAGCCGCTCAGAAAGCCGGAGTTAAAAAAGGCGATGTAGTTTTGAAAATTGAAGGTGAAGAAGTAAACAGTTCTAGCCGACTTCAGGAAAAAATTGGAGAATACAGACCTGGTGATAAAGTAACCCTAACGGTTAACAGAGACGGAAAAATTAGAGAGATTGAAGCTGTTTTATTGAGCAAAGAGGGTGATGCCAAATTGAGTACCGCTAAGGCGAACAACACTTCAGAATACTTAGGAATGAGCTTAGGTAACACATCTAAAGAAGATCGCGAAAAATTGGGCTTGAAATCAGGCATCAAAGTGGAAGCCATGCAAGATGGGGCCTTCAAGAAGGCCGGCATCCCCAAAGGATTCATCATCACTCACATCAACAATGAAAGAGTGTATTCTGTAAGAGGGGCTATTTCTGTGCTTGAAGCACTTTCAGGAAGCATTGTTGTAGAAGGTGTGATGCCATCGGGCGAAGAAAAGATTTACGCCGTGAAATTGCCAATAAAGAGCAGTGAAAGAGGAGAATAATCAATCCTCCTCAAAGATGTTCGGATCAGCTGCGGGTCTTGAAAATCCTGCACTCCAAGAATTACCCCCGTCTGACGTTTCACCAAACGGAGACGGGCGGTTATCTGTCTGGTTGTAAATATCTTCCTCAACATTGAGTTTCGAGCTGTAAACCTGTGTGCTAAATGAACTCATGGGGGTACTGTTGTAATCAGGTTTCTTTTGACGAATCATCTCTCTTTCGAACCCTTCTAAGTCTGCGAATTTTGAAAATTCACCCACAAATTTGCAATAGGCTGATCCCACAGAACCGTGTCTGTTCTTAGCAATGATTACTTCAGTGAGGTCTTTGATTCCGAAACTTAGATCATCTTCATTGCCTCCACTATCTTGAACATCCATTCCCATGCGCTCGTAGTAATCGTTACGGTAAAGGAACATTACCATGTCGGCGTCTTGTTCAATAGATCCAGATTCACGCAAGTCAGAAAGTTGAGGTCTTTTGTTATTTCTTTTTTCTACTTCACGACTCAACTGTGCAAGTGCAATCACCGGAATACTCAATTCTTTTGCCAATGCCTTGAGCGATCTGGAAATGGCTGCAATTTCTTGTTCCCTGTTTCCTTGTCCTTTAAGTTCGTATCTTAATAACTGAAGGTAATCCACCACAACCAAATCCAAACCGTGTTGCGAGTGTACTCTTCGGCATTTTGCATTAAGATCAAAAATGCTCAACTGTGGGGTATCATCAATGAAAATCTTTGCAGATCCCAAACGGGCAGTCTCTGTTTGAAGTCTTGCCCATTCCTCTTTGGAGAGGTTACTCTTTTTAATTTTTTCACCTTGAACCATGGCTTCGGCGGAAATCAAACGATTTACCAGCTGAACATCGGCCATTTCTAGAGAGAAAATCATGACGCTTTTATTGTGATCTACGGCAGCATTTCTAACTAAGCTTAAGGCAAAAGCTGTTTTACCCATTGCCGGTCGAGCAGCCAAAATCACTAAGTCCGAAGGTTGCCAACCGCCGTTGATTCTGTCAATGTCTGTAAATCCTGATGCCACACCGGTGATTCCGTTGTTTTCGCTGGACATTCTGCCTTCAATTTCTTTCAGAGAACTGTTGATCAACATGGAAATCTCTTGAAAGTTTCTTTTCAGTCCGGCATTTTTAATTTCATACAATTTTGCTTCAGAATCATCTAGAAGTTTGAATGAATCTTGTGAATCATCGTAGGCATTGAATTGAATGTCACCGGTAACTTCAATCAATTTTCTTTGGATGAATTTTTGGGTTAAAATTCGGGAGTGAAATTCAATATTTGCAGCAGAAGATACTTTATTGGTGAGTTGAGCCAAATAAGCATTTCCTCCGGCCAATTCCAATTTATCGTGATCTCTTAAATAAGATGAAACCGTAAGCAGGTCAATAGCCATGTTTGCACTTTGGTACAATTCCTGGACCGCCATAAAGACATATCTATTTTGCGGATTGTAAAAATGGTCAGGAGATAGTATATCAATAACTTGGTGGATTTTATCGCGTTCCAACATCATAGCTCCGAGCACCGCTTCTTCCAAATCTACGGCGTTGGGAGGCATGCGCCCTTCGCGGTCTTTGAAAAAACTTGCCGGTGTAGTTACATCTCGTCTTTTTGTTGAACGAATTGATTTATCCATAGTCTTTCAAAGTAAAAACAAAGCAACCTTTAAATGATGCTTTTACCCTATAAATAGTTTTTCACAGACTTTCGTGAACAAGAGGTTGAAAACTATTGTTGATGAATCCGTCTGATTTTGTGGTCAACTGTCGATTCTGCAAGCAAAACTCTGATTTGAATGTTATCTTTGAAATTATCGATTTATGGAAGCCAAATTTTCGCCACGGGTTAAAGAAGTTATACAATACAGCAGGGAAGAAGCCATTCGTTTGGGGCATGACTACATTGGTTGTGAACATTTGTTGCTGGGCATCATTCGCGAAGGCGAAGGCAAAGCATTTCAGACGCTGGTTATTTTAGATGTTGATGCACTTCGACTGAAAAAAAACATAGAAGACACAATTCGTGGTACGGCCAGTAAGACGTCTAACCTCGGAAATATCCCATTGACAAAACAGGCCGAAAAGGCTTTGAAGATCACATATCTTGAAGCTAAAATTTTTAAGACTGATTTAATTGGTACAGAGCATTTGTTGTTGTCTATTTTAAGAGACGAAGACAATGTGGCCTCGAAGGTGCTGTTGAATTTTGGCATTACCTATGATGTATTTAAATCTTCGTTAGAAGAGGGCATCGACATTATAAAAAGTGAATTGCCCAATGATGAAGGTGATTCGCCGGAAGAGTTTTACAGAGAAGAACAAAAGGCTCAAGCGGCTTCTAAGTCCAAAGCAAAAACAAAGACCCCTGTACTTGACAACTTTGGAAGAGATTTAACCAAAGCGGCCGAAGAAGGGAAGTTAGATCCCATTGTAGGTAGAGAGAAAGAAATTGAGCGCGTTAGCCAGATTTTGTCGCGCAGAAAAAAGAACAATCCTGTATTGATAGGTGAGCCTGGCGTAGGTAAAACGGCTATTGCTGAAGGACTTGCACTCAGAATTGTACAGAGAAAAGTATCACGCGTGCTGTTCAACAAGCGCGTAGTGAGCCTAGACATTGCAAGCATGGTGGCAGGTACCAAATACCGCGGCCAATTTGAAGAGCGCATGAAGGCTCTGATGATGGAATTGGAAAAGGCCGAAGATGTCATTTTGTTTATAGATGAAATTCATACCATTGTAGGGGCTGGTGGAGCATCGGGTTCGTTAGATGCCAGCAATATGTTCAAACCCGCCTTGGCTAGAGGTGAAATTCAATGCATTGGAGCTACAACTCTAGATGAATATCGTCAGTATATTGAGAAAGATGGTGCATTGGAACGTCGTTTCCAAATGGTGTTGATTCAACCAGCATCCCCCGAGGAAACCATCGAAATTTTGAAAAATATCAAAGGGAAATACGAAGATCACCATAGTGTTACCTATACGCCCGAGTCCATCAAAGCCTGTGTGGATTTGAGCGAGCGTTACATGAGTGACAGACATTTGCCCGACAAAGCCATTGATATTTTAGATGAGGCAGGTGCCCGCGTGCATATATCAAACATACATGTGCCTACCGAGATTTTAGATTTAGAATCAAAAATTGAAGAGATTAAGGTAGAGAAGAATAGAGTGGTTAAAAGCCAGAATTTTGAAGAAGCAGCTCGTTTAAGAGATAGCGAAAAACGTTTATTGGAGAATTTAGATGCTGCCAAAGCACAGTGGGAGAGTCAAGCCAAAGACGAGAGATACGCAGTCACCGAAGATGATATTGCCGCTGTTATCAGCATGATTACCGGTATTCCTGTGAAAAGAATGGCCGAAGATGAGAGCAGAAGATTGCTCAATATGGCAGAAACCATCAAGAAAAGAGTGGTGGGTCAAGATAAGGCCATCGAGAAATTGTCAAAAACCATTCAAAGAACCCGTGCTGGCTTCAAAGAACCCAATCGCCCCATTGGTTCTTTTATTTTCTTGGGACCTACAGGCGTTGGTAAGACAGAATTAGCCAAGGCGTTGTCTGAGTTTTTATTTGATGCAGATGATGCTTTGATACGGATGGATATGAGTGAGTACATGGAGAAATTTGCTGTAAGCCGTTTGGTGGGAGCGCCTCCAGGTTATGTGGGTTACGAAGAGGGCGGATTGCTCACAGAAAAAGTTCGTCGTAAACCATATAGCGTCATTTTGTTTGATGAGGTTGAAAAAGCACATCCAGATGTATTCAATTTGCTTTTGCAGGCCCTTGATGAGGGTTACATGACTGATTCTGGAGGACGTAAAATTGATTTCAGAAACTCAGTGATTATCATGACCTCCAACATTGGGTCTAGACAGTTAAAAGAGTTCGGAACCGGTGTAGGATTTGGAACCCATGCCCGTGAAGCGAATAAAGAACGCGATTCTAAAGGGGTTGTTGAAACCCAGTTGAAGAAGTTTTTCTCACCAGAGTTCTTGAATAGAATTGACGATATCATTGTGTTTAACTCTTTAGAAAAGCATGATATCATCAAGATTTTAGACATCAGAATGGCGAGAATGCTTAAGAGAATTGAAGACTTAGGTTATAAAATTACCATCACTGATTCAGCAAAGAGCTTTTTGGCAGACAAAGGGTTCGATGCTGACTTTGGAGCACGCCCGTTGCAAAGAGCATTGCAGAAACATTTAGAAGAAACCATGGCCGAAAAGGTTTTGCAGGGAGTACTTAAAGAGGGCGATACCATGGTGGTGGATTATACCGAAGGCGCTGAAGATTTGAGTATTACGGTTGCAAATCAACCAGCCTTGGAAGCAGGTAGCAAAATGCTTGAAGGTGAAAATCAACCGGAAGAGGCAGCACCTAAGGCCAAAGGTAGACCTAAGAAATCAGATCAAAACGGATAACCAATACCAATAGCAACGGCAGTTTCATTCAACAAGAAACTGCCGAAGCTTCTATTGTTGATGCTTTCAGATAGAATCCAACGTTGATTCAAAGCCAATGAAGGGTCTCTCAAAGGGATTCCCCAGTCCATCCTAAACATAAATACGCTCAAATCCCAACGCAGTCCAATTCCCGTGTTGAGAGCAATCTCACTCAAGAATGTTTGTCTATTGAGTACGCCGTAGGTTGGATTGGACGAAGACTGCTTAGATAAATTCCAAATATTACCCGCATCCATAAACAAAGCGGTTTCCAAAAGTTTCCGGATTAAAGTAAAACGGTATTCAACGCTGGCTTCCAACAGGAACTCACCAGATCGGTCGATAAGGGTTGATGTGCTTCTGGGTGTGTTCCCAGGTCCTAGTCCGCGGGGTTTCCAAGCCCTTAATGAGTTGCTTCCGCCAATGAAATAACGTTTGTCGTAGGGTACTAAATTGCTGTTCCAGTAGGGAATGGCCATGCCCCAATTCACTTTGAAGGCAACAGAGTTAAGTTCATCTATGTTTTGTTTAAGGCGGAGTTCGGCTTCTAATTTGGTGTATTGAAAGTAGTTGACTCCCAGTAATTTATAGCTTGAATCAGGGCGATGATTTTCTTCAAATAAGTAACGATAAAGTCTGTGCCAATTTCCCGATGTCTCTACGCCCAATCTGAGGAAGGTGGAAACTTGCCCAGGTTTTTTGGTGTTGTTTGAATAAACCATACCCAATTTGGTGGGTGTAATGATTTGGTCTGTAAAAACGCGTCTCACAAATTCTTGGTCCAACTTAGGGAGTTGGGGCAGAAATTCTTCACTGATTTGATTTCGGTTGAAACTGATTTCAAAGGGGGTGTAGTACCAGCTCAATTTGTTTTTCAAAAACTGCAAAGAAAGAGATGCGGGCAATGAACTACGGGTAAAATTGGGGTTCTGCTCGTATTGGTAGCTGATATTTAAAAGAGTGTTTTGCTGTTCGTATTCGTTCAGGCCTTTCACTTTTGAAATGAATCCAAAACGGGGCAATCTTAAAGATGCAACCACGGCCTGTTGTAAACCGGTAAACAGGTCAGTGATGTCGTTTCGTTTAAAAATGGCTTCATACGAGGTGATAGAAGATAACTTGAAATACTCACCATTTCCGAAGGTGTTTCGGTTAGAAAATGATAGAATTCCTGCCAAGCCAAAGCTTCGTTGAGTAGAGGTTTGGAAGTTTAAACCAGAACTTCCTTGTGGAGAATAGAGGAACTGTGGTTCTGCTTCTAACCGCATTCTTGGTGCCGTTTTAAGGGTTATTCGTGGGCTTATTCGGAAGGTTTGAGTATCAATGTTTTGTTGGATATCAACCTGACTGAAAATACCCAAATCAATCAATCGCCTGTAAGACTCCGTCCAACGTGTTTGTGAAAAGTGATCTCCAGAATCAATTGTGATGACTTGGTCAAGAATGGAAGGATTAAACGGATATTGATTTAACGTGATGTCAATTCCTGGAAATGAGGTAAACTTGGGTTTCTTGTTTTGCAAATATTGAGGGGAAGTATTTATGGTTACTTGCACCTTGTCAATGATGAACTTTTTGTGAGTCTTTTGACTGCCTGGTGGATCTAAAACAATTTTCACTTTCGCTTCTTTGCGTATTTGACTGGTGTCAATTTCATAATGAAATGACTGCGCCGAAACGCTGTAATAACCAGAATCTCTGAAAACAGAGCTCAATTTTTCTTGGGCGTCTTGAAAACGATTTAAATTGCATGGCCACCAAATCCTAAATTGGGGCATGCCTTTTACAGATTTCTTCAAAAGATCTTGCAATGTGGAATCGGGAGCATCATATGTGATCTCCGATATCTTGTAACGTGTTTCAGCGTTGGCGAGATATTTAACTTTCGCTTTTCGTTTGCCGAAGGTTACACCATAGCTGCAAGTGGCATCAAAATATCCCTGATTGAATAAGTAGTATTTTATGTTATCGGCAGAAATTTTTGCCAGTTGAGGATTGAAAAACACAGGTTCTTCACCCAATTCACGACGAAATTTTCTTCGCCAAGCCACTGAATCGGAACGTTCAGGATTTTTATTGTCTGTACCTAGTGCGTAGATCCATAGAAAAATGGGCAATCGGTTGAACAATACTCGTTTATTGGTTCGATGCAGTATTTGAGCATTGACCTCCCCAATGTCTTTGTCGGTGGTGATGACAGACACCGTGTTTTTCTTTAGCAGATGTTCGTTTTCGGGAATGATCTTTCTTACTCCACAACCGGTATGCATAATTGTAACGGCCATCCCAAAAAGAATCGCTGAAAAAAATGCATATTTGCTGCGGAAAAATGGCGTCATTGGCTGAAATAAAACAAATTGCTTCTTTGAGGTACCCCAAATTCAGACAAAAATATGGTCAATTTGTGGTAGAAGGTCGAAAAGGGGTAGATGAAGTATTCCACAGTAACCTAAAAGTAGTCAAAATACTACTCACGGCAACCTACTTGTCAAAATTTGGCAAGCCCAACTGTGCTGAAAATCTCATGGAACAAGTTTCAGAAAAAGAAATGGAAAGAATGAGCCAAATGGATACTCCTCCAGGTATTCTTGCATGGATGGAGATTCCAATTGTTGTTCAAAAACCGGAACACGCCCCATTTTATTTGATTTTAGACGGAATTTCTGACCCCAGTAATTTGGGTGCGATACTTAGAATTGCTGATTGGTATGGGCTAAACCAAGTCATTCTATCGTCAGATTGTACCGATGAGTACAACTTGAAGTGCGTTACAGCAAGTATGGGCTCATTTACCCGAGTGAAATGCATCAGATTAGATTTAGATCACTTTCTTTCGGGGGTGACAACCGTTTATGGCGCTCTGCTAAACGGTCAATCCATTTACGAGGCATCTGAAAAGATGGGCCAAACACCCCAACCTCAAGCTCTGATAATTGGTTCTGAATCACACGGCATCAGAGAAAATTTATTGACTCGAATCAATCACCCCGTCACCATCCCTCGGATTGGTGGAGCTGAATCATTGAATGCGTCTGTCGCCACTGGAATATTGCTTGACCGATTTTTGGGCAAATAACCTCCAGTTTTCTTATATTTGATATTTATCCAAAATTTGCTGTGAGTCCCATTCGTGCGCAACTACTATCGTTCATTCGATCCTATCACAAAAAGCAATTTTTGGGCGCACTTTTGTTGGTTTTGCTGGAATCTATCATTCTGTTTTACGGCGTAAATTACACTGAACACTTTTTATGGCTAAGTGCTTCGGGTAGAAAGGGTCTCTTTTTCTTCTGGTGGATATTATTGCTGACGCTTTTTATTTGGCAACTGGGAAAACCCTTGCTGCAATGGTTGGGACTTAGAAATGGCTTGTCGCAAACCGATGCGGCCTTGATCATTGGCAAATACTTTCCCGAAGTTCAAGATCGGTTGCTCAATCTATTGCAGTTGGAAGATATGAGTAGGCAGCAAGATTGGCCTCTACTTGAAAAAAGCATCCAACAAAAAACCCAAGATTTAAATAAATTTTCCTTTTTCCAAGCACTCGAATGGCAACAATTTAGAAAGCAAGCCATTCGATTTGGCTCCATCATATTGGTGATGACCCTTTGGGGTGTATATGATGCGCAGAATATATCTGCAGCTTCCCAACGCTGGTTTAATTTCGATAAAGAGTTCGTTCAAAAGGCACCTTTTGACTTTGTTCGATTAGACACTCATCAATTTGTGGCAGAAGGAGGTTCGGCAGAAATTAAATTGAAGTTTGAAGGAAAAGCCCTTCCTACGGGAGCTGAAATTCAAATCAATGATGGGGTTGTCATTCCCATGAACAAAGGGAATAATCAGGTATTTACTTTCAATCTGAAATCTTTAAATCAATCTACTAAATTCAAGTTTCTATCAGGGAAGTTTTCGAGCAAGGAATTTAACTTACACGTAATAAAGCTCCCCAAGTGGAAAGGCATCTCAATTAAGGCACATTATCCAGCGTACACTGGATGGAAAGATGCTGAAATTGACAATTTTGAACAATTTCAAGTCCCCGAAGGAACCCAATTACACATCAGTTTGCAAACCGAAAATACCAAGACCATCCACTGGCGTCAAAACAACTTGAAACAGTTTTTTTCTATCAGAGACCCTAAAAAACAAACTGACATTAGAACGGTGATTCATGAAGACGCCCATTTTAAAGGAACCTTGGAAAAGCAAAATTCGTCTGATTCCATAGGTTTTTTTGTTTCATGCATTAAAGATGAGTTCCCAGAACTTTTTGTGGAGTCAAAAACTTCTGATTTGAATCCATTTCAACACTTCTTTTCAATATTAGCCAATGATGATTACGGTATTAGTGATGCTTGGGTTGAAATTCGAAATTCTGAAAAAGAAGAGTTTCAAAAAGTCAATACATTCTCAAATCCTGGAATTAGTAAGGTTTTTGGTGCTGATTGGGCATATCAACTCAATCAAGATGAGCAATTAGAAATTCGGTTTGCGGTTCGTGATAATGATGCTTTACGCAGAGGTAAAGTGCGTTACAGCGTCCCCCAAAAAATCAAAGCCCCGTCCAAAACAGAATTAGAGAAAATTACTCAACAGCAAAAAATTGAATTGGAGAAATCTTTGGGTTCTGTGCAAAAACAAGCGCAAAACCTTCGGAAGGAGTCGGAAAAACTTCAAGAAAACTTAAAGTCTTCACAATCAATGTCATTCGATACCAAGGAGAAGATAGAAGATTGGGCCAAGAAACAGGAAGAACGACTAAAACAAGCAGAGAAGATTCAAGAAAAACTGAAACAACAAGAGCAGAATTTAAAGTCTCAAGACCCGGAATTGAAAGAAAGGCGTGAAGAAATTAGCGAGAAAATCAAGGATATGAAAAATCCGGAACTCGAAAAGTTGCTTCAAGAATTGAATGAATTGCTGCAAAAAAATGCTCCTCAAGAGCAGGTGGAAAAGAAGATGCGAGACATCAATCAGCAAGTTAAAAATCAGGAACAGCAATTGGAAAACATCATGGAACAGCTCAAAGAACTTCGTTTGGAAGAGTCTGTTAAAAATCAGATAGATCAAATGAAGAACTGGTCTGAAAAAATGAAGGAAATTGCTAAGAAAACCGAAACCCTCAATAAAAAAGACGACGCCCAACGTGCCGAACTGGAAAAACAGATCAATGAGCAAAAAAAGGAATTGCAAGATCTCAAAGAAAAGGCAGCCGATATCCAAAAACAAAACAAAGAATTAGAATCGCCCATGAACCTGAAAACGGGCGAGAAGTCCATGGATAAAGCCCAGGAATCTTTAGATAAAGCGCAGCAAGAACTTCAGAAAAAGCAAGACGAAAAGAGCGCTGAAGACCAGAAAAAATCAGCAGAAGAAATGGACAAGGCCCAAAAAGAAATGGAAGAAAGCATGGAACAATCTCAGAAAGAGCGACTTTCCGAAGATATGGCCACCTTAAGATCATTGCTGGAGGGTTTGATTGAGGTTTCACACCGACAAGAATCTATTTTTACTGAACTTAAAGGATTGAAAAGCGATAACCCAAGGGTTTTGGTGTTGAATAGAAATCAGGTTTTGGTTAAGGAAATGGCTTTGAATTTGGAAGACAGTCTCAGAGCTTTGGCTAAACGACAACCCATGGTATCGGAAAGAGTTACCAAGGAACTGAACAAGATCAATGATTATCTGGAATCTTCGTTGAGCGATTTGAAAAACAGAGATGTTCGAAGGGCGGCAGCCAATCAGCAATTTGTAATGACCGGCTTTAACGACTTGGCAGTGATGCTGATGGAGAGCTTGAAAAATGTGCAACAAAAGATGTCACAGCAAAATCAAAAATCTCAATCCAAGAGTGGCCAATCTTGCAGCAATCCCAATAAATCAGGAAACTCCGGAAAAACCAAAATGGGTAAAGGGTCAAAGTTGTCTGAGGCACAGAAACAGTTGGGTGAGCAACTCCAAAAAATGCAGCAAGGTCAACAGCAAGGAAAGCAAGGCCAACAAGGCGAAAAATCAGGTTCCAATGGTGAACCCAAATCAGGCAACGGCAAGGAATCAAAACAAGGTCAACAGGGTGGCAAATCAGGGGGGAAGGAGCAGGGTCGCACCTTGGAGCAAGACTTGGTAGAAATGGCTTTATTGCAAGAGCAACTGCGCAGACAAATTCAAGAATTGCGCAAAGAAGCCTTGAAAAACGGCAATACCGGTGATGCAGCGAATCTTCACAAATTGGAGCAATTGATGGAGGAACAAGAAAAAAATCTGGTGAATAAAACCTTAGATGAAAGAAGTGTACAACGACAAAAAGAAATCATGACTCGGTTGTTGGAGCACGAGAAAGCTGAACGAAAGCAAGGCGAAGAAGACAATAGAGAGAGTCAACAAGGTAAACCCAAGGAAATCCTTGTTCCCGACGAAATTCGTTTAGAGACACAAAAACGCATCAAGCAAAAGGAACAATTACAGAGAATTCCCCCCGCATTAAATCCGTACTACGAAGAAAAAATTAAGCAACTCCCGCGCCAGCGTTGATGTTTGCCGAAGGTCTAACAAAATGCAGTTTTCCGTTGCTGTCTTCGGCCATTAAGATCATACCATGACTTTCAATGCCTCTCATCTTGCGAGGAGACAAATTAGCTAAATAAAGTACTTGTTGACCCATGCATTCTTCAGGGGTAAAATGCATGGCAATTCCTGATAAAACGGTGCGTTCTTCGCTGCCCAAGCTCAAGGTCAATTTGAGAAGTTTATCGGCTTTTTCTACTTTTTCGCAATTTACCACGGTTGCAATTCTCAAATCTAATTTGGCAAAGTCATCGTATTGGATCAATGGCTTTTCAATGGTCAATTCTTCTTCAATGGCAACAGTTTCAGCAGTAGGTGCAGGGATAGAGGCTTGAAGTTTATTGATTTGATTTTCAATGATGTCATCTTCCATTTTTGCAAATAACAAGCTCAATTCACCAATTTTGGAGCCATTTTCAGGCGAAAACCATTCGCCTTTTTGCCAAAACGCTGCTTTTTGAGCGTCGTTGAATTCAATGCCCAATTGGATTTGCAACTTTTTGAACGTATTGGGTAAGAAAATTTCAGACGCTAGACACAAATTACACAATACTTCGTAGGCAAATTGCATGATTTCTGCGGTTTTATCAGCGTCGGTTTTGATGAGTTTCCATGGTTCGTGGTCAGCCAAATACTTGTTTCCAAAACGAGCCAATTCCATCAATGCCACTTGTGCATCACGGAATTTGTATTGCTGAACCTTATCTAAAATGGGTTGAATGTACTCTTGTGCAAGTTGGCTGTGTTCAAAGGTGTGTGCTTTTGAAGGAATTATACCCTCATAGTATTTGTTCATGAGCACCAGAACTCTATTGGCGAAATTGCCATAAATTCCCACCAATTCACTGTTGATTCGGGTTTGGTAGTCCTTCCAAGTGAATTCAGAATCTTTCGTTTCAGGTGCGATGGAATTAAGTACATACCTTAATTCGTCTTCTCGGCCGGGTAATTCATCGAGGTATTCATTGAGCCATACCGCCCAATTTCTGGATGTAGAGATTTTTTGTCCCTCCAAATTCAAAAATTCATTGGCAGGCACCTGCGATGGCACTACATAACCATTGCCTCTCAAGTGCAGCATAGCTGGAAAGATGATGCAATGAAAAACAATGTTGTCTTTACCAATGAAATGAATCAATTGCGAATCGCCTGTCCACCAATCTTGCCAATCATTGGGACGCGCTTCTTTGGTTGCAGAAATGTACCCAATAGGGGCTTCAAACCAGACATAAAGCACTTTGCCTTCGGCATTTTCAACAGGTACGGGAATTCCCCAGTCCAAATCGCGGGTCATGGCTCGCTCTTTCAATCCGTCATTCAACCAACTCTTGCATTGCCCCAATACGTTTGATTTCCATGACGTTTTAGAATGAATATACTCGTTTAAAAACGATTCTTGGAGTTCATCCAACGGTAAATACCAGTTTTTGGTTTCTTTCAAAACCGGTACCGCACCCGATAGGGCTGATTTGGGATTTTTTAGTTCCGAGGGACTTAAAGTCGAGCCACATTTTTCGCACTGATCACCGTAGGCACCCGGGTTGTTGCATTTCGGACAATCGCCTGTTATGTATCTGTCGGCCAAAAATTGGGTGGCTTCAGGGTCAAAAAACTGTTCAGATATGATTTCTCTAAAGGCACCTTTATCGAGCAGGTCTTTAAAGAATTCTTGTGCTGTTTCTTTATGCGTTTGTGAACTGGTTCTTGAATAAATGTCAAACTGAATTCCCAAGCGTTCAAAAGAATCCTTGATAATGCCGTGATACCTGTCAACCACATCTTGAGGTGTGATTCCTTCTTTCCGAGCCCTCAAGGTAATAGGAACACCGTGTTCATCACTTCCGCAAACAAACAGAGTTTCCTTTCCTTGCAAACGACAAAAGCGGGCGTAGATATCAGCGGGGATATATACTCCAGCTAGGTGCCCAATGTGAACGGGGCCGTTGGCGTAGGGAAGGGCGGCAGTGATGGTGGTCTTTGACATGCCGCAAAGGTACTTAATCTTGAGTTTTCTTTGAAAGAGAATCTATGAGTTGTAACAATTCAGGGGTGTTTTCAGCGGTAAAGTTGAGAATTTTTTGGTTCTTCAAGTGTATTCTCAACACCGTATTTCCATGGGTAGTGTAGGCCTTGCCGAATTTGGTGGAGTATCTGAGTCCCCATCCCCCGAAATCACGCAGAGGATTGATTGTACAAAATTCAATGGTTTCAATTTCGTTTATGGGATAAGATTTTCTTTTCCAGATGAAGGGTTTGAAAGAAAAACTGAATTGATTTTGGTCAAGTTCCCATTGAAGGTTAACGCTCCATAGTAGTCCCAAAACCAAAAATATAATTATAACTGGAGGTATTAATTCAACATTCAAAAAAGTGCTTGGGTTTTCCGTGTTGTTGTAAAACATGATTACCCACATGACCAATACTATTGGAACCGCAAACCAAAAGTAAGACTTCATTGTGTGGGTTTGAGAAATTTTCATAATCAAATGTACAGATAATTTTGTTTTTGCGAGAATGATTGTTAACTTTGCAGCCCTTAAAAAGAAATCGCCATGACTAAGCGCACATACCAACCTTCGAACAGAAAGAGAAAAAACCGTCACGGATTCCGTGAGCGTATGGCTACATCAAACGGTCGCCGTGTTTTGGCTGCGCGCCGTGCACGTGGTCGTAAGAAATTGACTGTATCTGACGAGAAGTCTCACAAATAAGACTTCTGTAGCAGAATAGTTGCTGGTTGCTCATGGAAAAGTTAACTCAATTTACTTTTTCCAAAGATGAGCGATTGTGCAGCGAAAAAATATTAGCCCGGCTCTATGAGTCGGGCTTTGTTATATCAAAATATCCTCTCCGACTAAATGTATTGTTGTTAACTCAAGAAGAGTTCACTGAATTATTGACTTTGGGCTCTCCAACAGGAACAAAATACAAAGGAGTGATTGAGCTTAGAGCTCAAATAAGTATAAATGCCTCTAAGAAGCGGTTAAAACGCGCAGTCATGAGGAACAGAATGAAGCGAATTCTTCGAGAAATATATAGGCATAAAAAGCATCAAATTTATACAGATTTAGCTTCATCAGGGAAATACGCTGCCATAGGATTAATCTATATAGGTACCTCTGAAATGGATTATTGGGAGGTAGAGAAAGTATTTGATAAAGTTCGTAGAAACTTAAGGGAGCGGATCGTAGCCGCTGCCGCCCCAAGGGCCGCAACTGGAAATTCGCTTGAAGGTTAGCTTTAAAGCCTTGAAAAAAGGATATTTCTTGAAAGCTTCAACTCCGTATTGAGAGCAGGTGGGAGTATACCTACAACTGTTGGGCAAATAGGGCGAAAGTGCTGCTTGATAGAATTTTATGAGCCAAATTGCGAGTCTATTCATTTGAATGTTGTTTGGGGTATTTGATTTGTTTATAAAGTTTTGTATCTTTGCACCCCCAAAATTAAAGAATTATGAGTTTAAAACAGTATGAAACTGTGATCATTTTAACACCCGTGCTCTCTGAGCAGCAGATGAAAGATGCTGTGGCTGGCTACAGAGGGTTGATCACAGACAATGGTGGGGAGATCGTCCATGAAGAAAACTGGGGTCTCACCAAATTAGCTTATCCCATTGACAAAAAAGGTACGGGTTTTTACCACTTGTTTGAGTTCAAAGCAAGTCCTGAGTTTATCAAAACCTGGGAGTTGACTTTCCGTCGTGACGAGCGCATCATGCGTTATTTGACTTTGTCGTTAGACAGATGGGCAATTGAATTCAACTTGAAAAAACGCAGCGGTGAAATCAAAAGTTCATCAACTGCTAAAGAGAAAAAAGCAGCGAACAATGCTGTTGTTGAATTAGATGAAGAAGATTAATAAGGAGGAACAGTAAAATGAGTAAAGAAACCAATTTCATCTTCAACCAAACCCCTCAGGTGGTTCAAAAGAAGAAATACTGCCGCTTCAAGAAGCACGGTATTAAGCATATTGATTACAAAGACAAAGATTTCTTGTTGAAGTTCATCAACGAGCAAGGTAAAATTTTACCTCGTCGTATCACAGGAACATCTTTGAAATTCCAACGTAAAATTTCTGTTGCCGTGAAAAGAGCAAGACACTTGTCGTTGTTGCCTTTCGTAGCTGATGGATTGAAATAAAAAGGAGGCCTACCATGAAAGTAATATTGAAAGAAGACATTAAAAACTTAGGGTACAAGGATGATGTTGTAATTGTTAAAGACGGTTACGGTAGAAATTTCTTGATTCCACAAGGTAAGGCTAAGTTAGCAAGTGAAAGCGCTTTGAAAATGTTGGCAGAAGATCTTCGCCAACGTGAATTCAAACTTGACAAAATCAAAAAAGATGCTGATGCAATGGCAGAGAAATTGAACGGTGCAACCGTTACCGTTTCTACTAAAGCTGGTGCTAGCGGTAAAATCTTTGGTTCTGTTACCAGCCTTCAAGTTGCTAATGTATTGAAGGAGAAAGGTTTTGACGTTGATCGTCGTAAAATTGTACTTGATGATATCAAAGCAATTGGAACCTACTCTGCAGTTGTGAACCTATTCAAAGACATCAGTGCTACCATCACCGTTGATGTAGTGACTGAATAATTGTTTGGTTATTGTTGTTGTGAAATGGCTGAGGATATTCCTCAGCCATTTTTTTTGTTTAACTTTGTCGATCAATGATCTGGACTCGTATTGCCACCACCATATTAAAAAATAGAACCTCTTTTGTTATTGGCATACTCGCTTTCATGAGCGTGATGGGATATTTTGCCACTAAAGTTGACTTGGAATACACCATGAATCGCTTGGTGCCCGCTGATGATCCAGATGTCGCAGTGTATGAAGCGTTCAAAAAACAGTATGGTGAAGATGGTAATAAAGTGATTGTCGCTCTTGAAACACCAGATCTTTTCAAACTTGATTTTTATAATAAGCTCAGATTAACCTGCGATACCATATCTAAATTGCCCGGGGTTAGTAGCATCGTTTCTCCTACCCATGTGTTTCACTTGGCCTTGGAAACGGGTATTGATTCTGCAGAATCCCTCAAAATGCATCGACTTCTTGACCGTGCTCCCGTTGATCAAGAAGAATTAGATTCAATAGGAGAGGTTTTTCAGTCATTGAAGTTTTATGAAGGACTACTTTATAATCCTGAAACAAAGGTTTCTTTGGTTGCCATCTCAATTGTGGATTCTATCATGAATACCCCAAAGAGAATTGAACTGATCAAAAAAGCACAAAAGCACCTCAATTATTTAGAATCTTCCATTGACAGAGAAGTGCATATCAGCGGACTTCCATTTGTGAGATTTAAGAATGCGACTACCGTTAAGGATGAAATCCTTTTATTTACATTCGTGGCATTTTTAGTTACAGCTATCCTGATTTTTATTCTATTCAGAAGCTTTTCAACTTTATTGATTTCCCTATTGTTCATTCTTTTTGGTGTGGTAGTAATGTTAGGGTTAATGGGTGTTTTTGGGTATAAAATTAATGTTTTAACTGGTACACTTCCTCCACTTCTTGTGGTTGTTGGAGTTCAAAATACCATATACATCATCAACCAGTATCACGAGCAGTACCGTAGACATAAGAACCAAGCCAAAGCGTTAATGAGAATTGTTTCACATACTGCAGTTGCAAATTTTCTGATCAATTTCACTACTGCTGTAGGATTTGGAACATTTTATTTTACCAATACTGTTATTTTAGAACAATTTGGAACCATTGCTTTCATCACCATCAACATTGTTTTTATATTAAATATTGTTGGGCTGCCCATTCTACTTTCTTATTTACCAACCCCCAGTGTAAAACAAACCAAGCACCTCGAGAATAAGAAAATTTCTAATTTCTTGGATTGGGTTCAACGACTGGTATTTAATCGTAAAAGAAGAATATTCTATTGGTTTTCGGTTCTTTCTATTTTAGGTACTGTTTTTTTAGTTCGATTGAGACCTCTTGCGTTTATGGTTGATGATATTCCTCATGATTCAAAGATGTATCAAGATCTAGAATTTATTCAGAACAATTTTCATGGTGCAATGCCCTACGAAATTGTGGTCACCTCTTATGAAGAAGGAGCAGTTGCATCTGTTCCCATGTTGAGTAAAGGTCGTAAACTTCAGCGAGCGTTGAAAGATTATCCCGAATTATCTAAACCGATGTCAGTGGTTGAGTTGATTTCCGCTGCCAATCAAGCGGCCAATGATAATGACCCTCGATATTACCGAATACCATCTAGTATGGACTTTGCCGAGTTGATTTTGAAATTTCCTCAACAAGAAGGTAAATCCAGAAATTCGGGGTTATTAAAAGGTCTTGTAGATAGCACTTTTACCCAGATGCGTATCAGCTATCAAATGAAAGATTTGGGTTCTGTTAGAATGGATTCTTTGAATAGAGAGATCACTAAAATTGCTAATGATATTTTCCCTTCCGAAGAATACAGTGTAAAAATCACTGGTACTACACCGGTTTTCCTTAAGGGTAACCAATACCTGTTTTCTTCTTTATTGAAATCTACTTTTTGGGGACTTTTAATCATTTCATTGACCATGAGCTTCTTGTTCCCGAGTTGGAGAATGGTCATTATTGCTATCATACCTAATTTTGTGCCGCTGTTAATAACAGCCGGAACTATGGGTTATTTAGGTGTCCCACTAAAGCCAAGCACCATTTTGATCTTTAGTATTTCTTTTGGAATAACCGTCGATTCTACCATTCACTTTGTGACTACTTTTAGACGCGAAATCATCACTCACGGAAAAAGAGTGAGAGAGGCCTTGCACGAAACCATAAGCGAAGTAGGAGTGAGTATGATTTATTCTGGAGTTGCTGTTTGCTCCGGATTTGGTATTTTCATGTTTTCGGAATTCCAAGGAACCCAATCGTTGGGTTGGTTGACAGGGTTAACTATTTTAGGTGGCTTAGCAACTAATTTATTGTTGTTGCCAGCCCTTATATTGGCCTTCGAGAAGTTTATTAATCCTAAAGTAGAACTAAAAGAAACCCTACTTGATTTACCCGAAGAGGAAGATTGAAATTATTGAATCATTAAGTTGCAACCTCTGATATCAGAGTAATCTAGCCTACCTAACACTTCAAAGCTACCGTCAGGGTGAAGTTTTCCTAAGTCATCGGTAGAAATGAAGCTGCAACTGTGATAATTGAATAAGTCAATCACACATATTCGGCCAGTTTTGCCTGTTGGCATGAAGTTTTTAGGGTCTGATGGATCTTGAATCAGGATTTTCATCCAAGGCGGGCTGAGAAATCTTCCCCCGGAAAGACTGTAAGCCTGCGAAGTCAATTCCGTCATTCCGTATTCACTCCAAATAGTGTCAACCCCTAATCGAGTGCTGAGAATTTGGTGGAGTTCGTCGCGAATCAATTCTTTGCCTCTGCCTTTCATGCCACCCGTTTCTAATATATGTACATCATTCAAAGTTTTTTTTAACTTTTCTGCGAGTTGTAGTAGGGCAAAGGTCACACCTACAATCAATACCTTCTTTCCGGTTATAATGTGATTGTCTAGGTCAAGCAAGAATTGATCTATGTTTTGATTATAAAACTCTCCTTCAGTTATGCCACAAACTTGCTCATCTAAAAATCCTTTAACCATGTTAATCAATCCAGAATCAGAACGATCTAAATAGGAGGGCAAAAGCGCCATGAGCACATCAAAGGTGCGATCTTGCATAGCGAGTTTAAATCCATTTAGATAAGAATTTTGATAGTCAGAGGCTTTATGAATGTGGTGTTTGGAAGAAAATCCTTGCTGCGTGGTACCACTTGAACTAAAAATAAGTTCGTGATTGGGATAGCAACTGATGGTATGGGTTTTGAATTGTGCGATAGGGAGAAAGGGAAGTTGATCCAAGAATTCAACGTTTTTCACCGTGCGTTCGTCGATGCCGTAAAATATTTTACTCCATTGAGCGTAGATAGGATTGTTGGCTAACTGAAATTCAAAAATTTCCAAAGCCAAACCCTTAAATTTGTCTTCATCTACTTTGAGAATTCTATCGGCTATATCACTTTCAAAATTGTGCATGGTTCTATTGGCGGTGCAAATTTTTGCATGTTCCGATGACAAAGGTACAACGAATCAGGCACCCAAATTGTCACTGCTTGATCTTGAAGTGGTAAGAAATGAGTTGAAGAATTACGATAGTTTACTATTACTGAAGTTACAGTATGTTGATGAAAATGGAGATCTTGGACTGAAGGAGTCTGATACATTTGGTTCGTTTAAGTATGGGGAACCACATTTCAATAATTTGTTGTGTTATTGGTATGTTAAGAAAGAGGGTAAATGGGTGAGGCCCCTAAACCCATTTTCGAATCCACTAGACTCGTTGAACTTCAATGAACGATTGCCCTATTTAACCCCCGAAGGCAGGAATAAGAGGCTAGAAGGAGAAATTACTCTTCGTATCCCTGCGAGGCCATTAGGACTGATATTTGATACGGTGAAAATGCAAGTTTGGATGTTAGACAGGGCTTTAAATAAAAGTAACACAATAGAAACCAAAGAATTCTATATTAAACACCCTTGAATTGGGATAAAATCAATAATTTCGCACAATATAAACCAACCGCTCAGAGTTATCCATAGATGAATTTCAAGAAAGTAAGTTTAGTCGTAGCCGCAATGGCCATTTCATCCATCTCTTGGGCGCAACGTACTTCATTGGCGTATATAGATTCTGACTATATTTTAGGAAGAATGCCAGAATATCAATCTGCTCAACAAGAGTTGAATGATAAGGCTGCTGAGTGGGAACTTGAAGCCGTTAAAAAAGAAAGTGCCCTTACTCAGTTGCAAAAGGATTTTGCTGCAGAAGAGATATTATTGACCTCAGAACAGCGTAAACAGAAAAAACAAGCCATTGCAGACTTAGAAAAGGAGTTGATGGACTTTAGACAGGAAAAATTCGGAACCGATGGTGAGCTATTCAAGAAGAGAGTTCAATTGGTAAAACCCATACAAGATAAATTATTTGACGCTGTACAGAAGGTGGCAAAACAAGAAGGATTAGACTATGTTTTTGACAAGGCATCAGGTGTTCAAATGCTCTACGCTAATCCCAAATACGATAAAACATTTGAAGTAATGGAAGAATTAGGAATTCCCTTGACTGAAAATGAAACCCAAAAAACGAATAAACCATAAAATTAAGTATACATGAAAAAAGTTCTATTCTTAGTCGCTCTATTTTTTGTAGGAAATGCGGCTTTTGCTCAAACTCAGAAAATTGCATTTGTTAACATCCAAGCGATTGTTGATACTCTACCAGCTCGAGATTCTGTTGATATGAAATTGGCCATGATGGCACAAGAATATGAAGGTGCAATCAAGAATTTGCAAGCTGAAATTCAAGCAAAAGAGCAAGAATATCAAGCTAAAGCAGCTTCTGGTGCTTCAAAAGCTACATTGGAGTTGATTCAAAAAAGTTATGAGCGCTTGATGCAAGATTATCAAGAAACACAACAAACAGCTCAACGTGATTTGCAGGTACAACAAGCAAATTTATACAAGCCATTGATTGAGAAAATCAAAGTTGCTGCGGGTAATGTTGCAAAAGCAAAAGGCTATTCACATGTCATCAATAACGCCGGAGAATTGGTGTTGTGGTCTGCAAATGACAAAGACGATATCACCGCAGCGGTTATTGATAGCTTATTGAAAAAGTAATTTTTTCGTGCGACCTTTGGTTGCATGGTTGCCCAGGTGGTGAAATTGGTAAACACCCCGTCTGTTGATGGAAAAGACGAAAGTCTTGCAGGTTCGAATCCTGTCTTGGGAACTAGTTTGTTTTATTCAATTCCGTTATTTCCATGTCTAAAATAGGTGTCTTTGATAGCGGATATGGTGGACTTACCATCCTCAAAGAGCTAAAATCAGCTCTGCCTCAATTTGATTTTGTGTATTTGGGAGATAACGCTCGAGCTCCATACGGCGATAGATCTTATGATGTTGTTCATGAATACACTTGGCAGTGCGTGAAATGGTTGTTTGAAAAAGACTGTGATTTGGTGATATTGGCATGCAATACTGCGTCAGCCAAAGCTTTAAGGGCCATCCAGCAAACTGATTTACCTGTTTATAATTTGAATGCTTCAAAACCTAAACGCGTATTGGGTGTCATTCGACCCACCACCGAAATAGTGGGAAATATTACCAAAACAAACAAGATTGGAATTGTAGGTACTCTTGGTACTGTCAAATCTGAATCGTACGTTATTGAGATTGAAAAGTTTTTCCCTGAGGTTAAGGTTTATCAAGAGGCATGTCCTATTTGGGTGCATCTCATTGAAAATGAACTTTTGGGACTAGATGGAACCGATTTTTTTGTAAAATACCATCTGGATAGATTGTTTGCTCAAGATTCGGAAATTGATACTTTGATACTCGCTTGTACTCATTATCCGTTACTTCTAGACTCCATTGAAAAGGTTGTTCCAAGTAAAGTTAAAGTGATGGCACAAGGAGAAATTATTGCTAAAAGTCTTGCAAATTATTTGGAACGGCATTCAGATTTTGCTCTGAACTTAAGTCAAAATTCAACGGTTCAGTTTTATACTTCGGAGGTGTACAAAAACTTCAATGCATTGGCTACCGTTTTTTACGGCTCAACGGTTGTGTCAAAACATGCCGATATTGCATAAATGACCAGAGATCAGCTCAAATCTCAAATTAAAATGCTGCCCGAAAGCCCGGGTGTTTACAAGTATTTTGATAAAGAAGGAGTGATCATTTATGTAGGGAAAGCCAAAAATCTAAAGAGACGGGTAAATAGTTATTTCACCAAGAATCACGAAGATTTCAAAACGCACATACTGGTTTCCAAAATTCAATATTTGGAATATACCGTGGTGGATAGTGAGATGGATGCGCTCTTATTAGAGAACAGTCTCATCAAAGAATTTCAGCCCAAGTATAACATCAATCTTAAAGACGACAAAAGTTACCCGTTCATTAAGATTACAAAAGAATGCTATCCCAAGGTTTTTCCTATGAGAAACCCAGTGAAAGATGGTTCTGAGTATTTTGGTCCATATGCGAGTATTCGAGTAATGAATACCGTTTTAGATCTATGTCAAAAGTTGTATCCAACCCGAAACTGTAATTTAAAGATGACTCCGCAAGGAGTGGAGGCAGGGAAATATCAGCTGTGCTTGGAATATCATATTGGAAATTGTAAAGCCCCTTGTGTTGGAAATCAAACCGAGGCCGAATACAATGAGAGCATCAGACAGATTAGACATATTTTAAAGGGAAATTTAACAGAAGTCAAAAATCACCTAAAAGATTTGATGATAGAATCAGCTTCTCGATTGGCGTTTGAAGAAGCTCAGAAGTATAAGGATAGACTCGATTTATTAGATAAGTATCAAAGTAGATCAACCATTGTTTCTCCTACAGTTGGTGATGTTGAAGTGTATTCCATATCCAGTACCGAGAAGTTAGCATTTGTAAATTTCTTGCGGGTACATCAGGGAATCATTGTTATCTCGAGGAACGTAGAAATACGTAAAAAATTGGAAGAATCCGACCAAGAGATTCTTTTACACGTCATAGGTGAAATGCGCAGCCATTACGGTGATGGCTGTCGTGAAATAATATGCCTTCAGCCCATTGAGTGGCCTGAACACCATGTGGTGGTTACTCAACCTAAGACAGGTGATAAGAGAAAATTGCTGGAATTATCGCACAAGAATGCCATGCTTTACAGGCAAGAAAAACTCAATCAGTACGAGAAGTTGAATCCAGCCATTAGAGTAGATCGCTTGATGGAACAAATGCAACAAGACTTGCGTCTTAGAGAACAACCCCGACACATTGAGTGTTTCGATAATTCAAACTTTCAAGGAGCTTATCCAGTGAGTGCTTGTGTTGTTTTTAGGGATGGGAAGCCAGCAAAGAACGACTACAGACATTTTAACGTAAAAACAGTTGAAGGCCCGAATGACTTTGCAACCATGAAGGAAGCTCTTACTCGCAGATATTCCCGATTGCTTGAGGAAGGGAAGCCTTTGCCGCAACTCATTGTGGTAGACGGTGGAAAAGGACAATTGTCTGCGGCTGTAGAAGCACTTAAAGAGTTGAAGATTTATACTAAATTAGCGATTGTAGGCATTGCAAAGAGGTTAGAAGAGATCTATTATCCCAATGATCCACTGCCTTTATATATTGATAAGAAATCGGAAACTTTGAAGGTCATACAACACATGCGCGACGAAGCGCACCGATTTGGAATAACCCATCACAGGCAGCGGCGAGATAAAGGAACGTTAAAGACATCGCTGACGGATATACCAGGTATAGGTCCGGCCAAGGCGAAGATGTTGCTTAAGGAGTTCAAAAGTATAACGAGAATAAAAGAGGCATCGGTTGATACGCTTTCGCCAGTAGTAGGAAAGGCGGCCGCTGAAATAATTGTTGAATACTATTTAAAAGGGTCAACAGATGGAGAATAAAGTATCAGTTTGGGAATTGCTTCAAAGGTCTAGGAATTTTAATCATGCCGCTTTATTGATTAGCAACAATAGGCAGGATAAACACAGCAAGTACGAGTTGATTTGGGGAGCGGGAACCAAACAGATATTTTCGGAACCCAGTGAGTTAGAAGGTTTCCGAGGATGGGCTTTGGGCAGAATTAACTATGCCTTTAAAAGCCAAAAGTATTTTAGAGTAACCCAGCAAAAGTCATCTGAATCTAAGCCAGGCCATTTTGAGTTTTTTGAACCCGAAGAATGGGTGGTTGTGCCAAGTTTGCAAAAAAACCAGGTTGATTATTCAAGAGAGTCTATCATTGAAAGCCAAATACCCATTGAATTTCATTGTGCCACAACCCAAGCTAAGTATCTTGAAACCGTAGAACAAATTAAAGAGTGCATAAAAAACGGGGTCTTTTATGAGATGAATTACTGCATACAGTATTTCACAGAGTTGAATATTGATCCATATGATTGGTTTTTTAGGCTGAATGAAGCGGCTCCAAGTCCCTTTGCTGCGTTCTACAAGAGCAATGGAATGTATACTTTTTGTGCAAGCCCTGAGCGTTTTTTGCAAAAAACGGGAGGTCAGTTATTAAGTCAACCCATCAAAGGTACGCGCAAAAGAAATCCCCAGAGAGACCAAGAAGACAGAGAGGAGCTCAGAAATCATATCAAAGATAGGGCCGAGAACGTGATGATAGTTGACTTGGTGAGAAATGATTTATCGATGGTTTCGAAGGTGGGAACGGTTGAAGTTCTTGAGTTGTGTGAGATTTACACCTTTAGCCACGTGCATCAAATGATTTCAACCGTGGTATCAGAGGTTGAAGTGGGAATGGGTTTTGGTGATATTTTAGAAGCGACTTTTCCCATGGGAAGTATGACTGGGGCCCCTAAAATTGAGGTGATGAAACACATTGATGCCCTAGAAGATTTTACCCGCACGGGCTACAGCGGAAGTATAGGATATTGGCACAACGGAGACTTTGATCTCAACGTAGTTATTCGCGGTTATGAATATTCAGGCAATAAACTCAGTTATTCAGTAGGTGGAGCCATTACTTTTGACAGTATAGCCCAACAAGAGTGGGATGAGTGCCAAACAAAGGCTAGCACCGTGAGAAGCGTTTATGCTTCGAATTTGTAACCTACACCTTTAACGGTGAAGATAAAACGGTCGTCTAGTTTTTCGCGAATTTTACGCACGTGCACATCTATGGTTCTATCTACAACTAGAACTTCGTTTCCCCAAACGTTTTCAAGAATTTCATCTCTGGAAAATACTCTGCCTGGTTTTGAAGCTAAAAATGAAAGAAGTTCAAATTCTTTTCTTGGGAATTGAAGTGAATTTCCTTGATACACTACCATAAAACGCTCGCGGTCAATGATCAAATCACCAAATTCCAACTTTATTTGGGGTGTTTCAACGGTACCCGTATTTCTTCTGAGTATGGCTTTTATTCTGCTGGTGAGCACTCTGGTGCGAATGGGTTTAGCTATGTAATCATCAGCCCCTGCTTCGAAACCAGCAAGTTCAGCAAATTCTTCGCTGCGTGCAGTTAAAAATATAATGGGAATCTGTTGGGTTGCAGGATCTTCTTTAAGCTGTCTGCAAGCCTCCATGCCGTCCATGACTGGCATCATGACATCCATGAGAATGAGGTCAGGTAGGACTTTAGCCGTTTTTTCAATGGCTTGTTGTCCGTTAACGGCGATGTGAACCTCGTAGCCTTCTTTATTGAGGGCGTGTCTAATCAACTCGAGAATGTCCTGTTCGTCGTCAACAATTAAAATTTTAGAAGACTTCTTAATCATGACATTACAAATTAATCTTCTAAAATTAACGAGAATGTTACGCCAATGTTAATTGGTTGTTGTTTTTTCGAGTAATTCAGCTAGCTTATCTTCTAATTGTTCGCCTCTCAGTCCTTTAGCAATAATTCTACCTTCGCGATCCAATAAAATGGTTTGTGGAATAGAATGAACTTGATACAATTGCGCTGCACTGCTTTGCCAACCCATTAAATCACTTACGTGCAACCAATCTAATTGATCGGCGGCAATAGCCCCTTTCCAGCGGCTCGCATCATTGTCAAGAGATACCCCATAAATTTCGAATCCTTTTTCTTTGAATCTTTGATAGACTCTACGCACATTGGGATTTTCTCTTCTGCAAGGACCGCACCAGCTTGCCCAAAAGTCAATAAGCACCACTTTCCCTCTTAAGCTGCTCAATTTAATGATGTTTCCTTCTGGGGATTTTAGTTGGATATCAGGGGCAATAGCGCCATCCATTAAGGATGCTTCTTTGGTGAATTTATTTTCGATCTCTTGGGTGTATTTTGAATTGGGATCAGCAGCTTTAGCACAATTTACCGCATGCTGCATTAGTTTGTAATCTGGAGCTTGAATGGCACCATAACTTATAGCGAAGTATGGAATGAACCCTTTGGTTTGGTTGAGAGCCGTATTCTTCACGAAATCATCTCTTTCCTGCATCAATTTGGCATACTGGTAACGCAATTCTTCTGCTTTTTTAGCGCCTTCTTCATTTTGTGTGAGCCCTTGAGCCGTTCTTTCTAGTGCCGCAACTTCTTTTGCAAACGATTGATTCATATTGATCAATGTTTTCAATATTTTACTGTCTTCTAATTCATTTCCTTCAATGGTATAATCCACAAAAGAACCAACTAAAGATAGATTGATACTTAATTTAGATTTGTTGTCTAAGGCCAAATAAACACTGCTTTGAGGCCCCATTTGAAGTTGACAGAAAATTTGTTCTTTGGTGTTGCCTGTGAGCTTGAATCTACCGGCTTTATCTGTTCTGCAACTATCTATAAAAACCAATTTTGATGGGGTCAACTCCCACAATATGAGTAAATGTTCAGGAGAATTTTTAATGGATCCTGTAATTGAAAATCCATTATCTACTTTTTCTAAGGTGGTTTTATTAGGTGTTACAAGATCTAACATCCATTGGTTGATGTCAGATTTTATCTCATTGGCTTCTAGTTTGTTGCAGCTACTTATCGCAAAAGAGAAGGCCACAATTGCCGTTAAGCGGAACATAGATTTCAGCATAGAAATCAAAGATACAACAAAGACCTAAAAAGTTGCTTTGAAATAGGTAAAAGGATGTTTTTACAAGACGATTTGATCTTGAACAGATTTTGGATGGGTGGCGTTTTCAACGCAATAATCACCAATTTTGGTGCGCCTTAGATTGGTTAAGTACGCTCCTGAATTTAGGGCTATTCCATAGTCGCGAGCCAGAGATCGGATATAGGTACCCTTGCCGCATTTAACCCTAAAGTCTACTTGTGGCAATTCAATTCGGGTCAGTTCAAATTCGTAGATGGTGATAATCTTACTTTTGATTTCAGCGCTGCCGCCTTTTCTTGCAATTTCATACGCTCTTTGTCCGTCAATTTTCACGGCCGAAAACAAAGGTGGCGTTTGCTCAATCTCTCCAATAAACTGCTTTAGAGTTTCTTGCAACAAATCAGGAGTGATGTGTTCTGTAGGAAAATGAGCATCGGTTTCGGTTTCAAGGTCAAAACTCGGTGTAGTTTCTCCTAAAACAAATGTGCCTGTATATTCTTTGGGTTGGGCTTGTATTTCCTCGATGGATTTGGTCATTTTGCCAGTACACATGATGAGTAAGCCCGTTGCCAAGGGGTCTAATGTGCCGGCATGTCCAATTTTCTTGGACTTTAGTTCGTATTTTACCTTTTTTACCGCTTGGAAGGATGACCACCCGAAGGGTTTGTCTATCAAAATAACTCGGGCAGGTTCTGGGATGTTCGACACGCTTATTCTATGATGATTTTTTGAGTGTGAATTGATTCTTTCTTGGGATGTTTGATGCGCTCTAAATTGTCAATGGGTGTATTTGAATATAAATTCAACACGTAAACACCAGGACTTAAATTGTGCGTATGCAGTCTATAAATGTTTGTACCAGTCACAGGAGTGAATACAAATGAATGTTGACCGTGATCATTGGTTGAAGATGCTCCTGAAATCTTGGTCAATACCCCTTGCATGGTTTCATTGCGTTGTCCTTTCCATTCAATGTTCACAATACCGTTATTTGAGGGCACAGGAAATATTCTCACTTGGGCAATGGGTTGTTTCCAAACGCTATCGGCAATTTTAATTCTAGAAATGAAAGAACTCATAGCATTATTTCTACCATAACTTCCTACGGTATAAAAAACTCCAGGTTCATTGAATTTCCATTGAATGCCTTCATAGTCACCCCATCTTTGCATATCAGGTTCAATTCCGAAGTAAGCAATGCGGGTTTGTCCTTCTTTGATTTTTAGAAATTCAGAATATTCACCATATCTATTTTGATAAATTACACCCATGCCAGGCATGTGGTATTGCGAAGTGTAAACTGCTGTGGTAATGGTACTCGGGTCGCCGTTTCGGTCGCTTACAAAAGCCATAGCAGGGTATGCAAATTCCAATGAATCGTGAGTGATTAGGTGTGAACGGATGTCTGCGTCCCAAGAAAAGCTACTCACAAAATTGGGTTTTTTGAGATACACATGCGAATGCATCAAATGGGCTTGTCTAGTGTCAAAATTCATGGAATTTTGCATGAATTGTATGTGGTCACCGTCTCTGATTGCGGTCAATACACGAGTATCATTGGTGCGAAGTCTGTATTTGAAGCCCGTATCTGGTTGCAGCGCGTTTGGTGGAAAGCCATAAAATTGGGTGGTTTTTAGCGCTAATAACTCATGAGAAGCCATTCCACTGGCTTGAGTGTTGGTGATTTTATGGATGTAAACGGTGTCGTTTTTCTCGGAAACAGACTTTACACTAACAAAATAATTATCTGTGCCGTCAGGCATTGGTCCGTTTTGTGCAGGACAAATGTTTCGAACAATGATGCCGTTGTGTTTGATGTTGGTATATACATTCTTTCTGAGCGGTAATCCTTCGTAACCATCTGATTTTCGAAGTTGCCAAATGAGAGATTCTCTGAAACCCTCTTCCCAACTGGCACCGTTCCCTAGGAGGTTGACGGTAAAAAAGAAGTCTTCTTTGGTCTGAGAAACAATGGGGTAATCACTCCAAACACTATCGCCCACTGGGTTGCCCGTAACCATATACACGTTCCATGGTTTTAATGGGTCACCGGCGCTAGAAAAGCCAACAACAATAAAGCTGGTTTTGTCAGTGGTGCCGTGCATATAAAGCACAATGAAGCGGTCTTCGTAGGGGTCGTAAACCACTCTTGGGTCATAAATTCTATCAAGTGTGGGTATATTATCTACTTTGTTATTTGTGTTTGGATAGAACTGAAGTGACCATGATTTAATTACCTTGCCAGTGTCATTGTGAACCCTAATGGTGGTGTTCATCACCGAAATAATTTGGCCGTTATTGGCCACTGCAATATGATTGTCGTTTGGGGTGCCGGTGCCCAGGAATCCGTTGATGTTTTTTTGGATTTCAGGATTCAATGAAACAGGATTGGCAGGCGAAGAGCCATATACACCGCGTTTTTTGATGTTGTTTGATTTTAAAAATGCCGTTCTTTCATCGTTTACTTTTTTTGCCGTGGACGCTTTAATTCCACCAGGAAGAGGCATTTCTCTTGATTTTTCGGTCAAGGGTTCTATCCATAAATTGGGGACAGAGTCAGGATAAAAAATATTGTGCCTAGGTGTAATTATGTCACGGAAAATCTTCGTTTCTGAGGATTGAGCGTTCAAAGATGAAGTACTTAAGCTTAAACAAAGACTGATAATTGCAAAGTAATTTGATTTCATAGGCTTATGATTCATACGAATTTACCAAATATTCACTTCGAATTCTAGGTGAACGTTGAATTTATTTGCAATATCGGTTTGGATTTCAGTAGCAAGTTGTTGAATTTCTGATCCTTTTCCGCCCCCATAATGAACGAGAACAAGGGCTTGTTTTTCATGAACACCCACATGCGACCTTTTGTGACCTTTCCAACCTGATTTTTCAATGAGCCATGCAGCAGGGATTTTTACCCATTCGTCTGAAACGGGGAATATTTTTAAGTCTGGGTGATTTGCTTGGATTTTTTCTGCAAGTGATTTTTCAATGACTGGATTTTTGAAAAACGAGCCAGAGTTTCCCAAAATAGCTGGATCAGGTAGTTTAGATTTTCTTATTTCAATTACAGCATCGCTTACCTCTTTAATGGTGGGATTTGTGATGTTTTTTTGAATCAATGTATTTTGAATATCGCCGTATTGGGTATTGATTTTTGCAGTTTTACTTAGTTTTAAAGTAACTGATGTGATAATGTATTTCCCCTTGCCTTGTTGTTTGAAAAAACTATCTCTGTATCCAAATTGGCATTGTTGGAGGTTGAAATTTTCAAAATTTCCTGTATGAATGTTGTATGCTGATAGTGCGTGGAACACGTCTTTTAGCTCGGTGCCGTATGCGCCAATATTTTGGATGGGTGCAGCACCAATACAGCCTGGAATAAGGCTCATGTTTTCAATTCCATAAAATTGATTTTCAACGCAATACAATACTGATTCGTGCCAATTCTCACCGGCTCCAAATTCTATACATACATACTCGTCGGTTTCCTCTTTTTTGGCAATTCCAGGTATTCTAATGAGTAAAATCGGCTCTTGAATGTTTTGAGTGAGGAGCAAATTTGAACCGCCACTAATTACTCTAAAGGGAGATTTGAAAAAGCCATTTTCATAGAGGTTTACGAGTTGTTCTTTGTTCTCAATTTTGATTAGTTCAGTTGCTTGAACATCAAACCCAAAAGTATTGTAGGGTAACAATGAGGTATTTACTTCTGAAAGCACGCTGCAATTTACGTCTGAGAGGCTAGGCTCGCCAAATATTTAATTTTTTTTGTTGATTGTTTCAAACATATTGAAGGGTGTTTTGTTTAATCATTAGTATGAATGCTTTGACAAATACTTTGGTGTTTTTAGGGTTTTTTATTTTCATGGAGGCATTTGCTTGGTTTACGCATAAATATGTGATGCACGGATTTATGTGGATTTGGCACAGAAGCCATCACGAGCCAAGACATGGAGCCTTTGAATTAAATGATTTGTTTGGTTTCATGTTTGCAATACCTTCAGTGATTTTGATTGTGTTGGGTTCAGACGGATTTGATTGGAGATTTTTTGCGGGACTAGGAATTGCCGGTTACGGATTGGCTTATTTCCTGGTTCACGATGTTTTTGTTCATCAAAGGGTTAAGTGGTTGAAGAGAACCAATCAACCATATTTCCGCGCCATGCGCATGACTCACCATTTACACCATGCTGTGCACTCTAAACAAGGTGCAGAAGCATTCGGTTTTTTATTCGTATTACCTAAATTCTATAAACGCTTCAATGGCAAATAAAACAGTTACAATAGTAGGGGCGGGACTTGGTTCCTTAGCAACCGCGCTTCGACTTTCTTACAAAGGGTACCAAGTGCAAATTTTGGAAAAGCAGGAGAGGGCCGGTGGGCGTTTGAATTTGCTTGAGAAGGATGGTTTTACCTTTGATATTGGTCCATCTTTCTTTTCTATGAGTTATGAATTTAGAGAGTTGTTTGACAGTATCGGCGAACCAATTCCTTTTGAATTGGTAGAGTTAAATCCGCTTTATACGGTAAATATGGCAGGCCAAGACCGTGTTTTTCAAATTTACAAAGACCTTGGAAAGCTAGCCGAAGAGTTTAAAGGCATTGAAGACGATTTTGAAGTAAAAGCCCGTAAATACTTGAAAGGTGCTCGCGAAATATTTCACGACACCGAGTACAAGGTAATTAAAAAGAACTTCGACAGCATTCTTGGTTTCTTAATGTCAATGGCAACGGTGCCAATGAAGCATTTACCTAAAATGTTCAGAACTTTCTGGGAAGAATTAGAACGACATTTTGATTCGGAAGAGGTGAAAATTATCTTTTCACTCGTAGCTTTCTTTTTAGGTGCGACACCATTCAATACCCCTTCAGTTTATAATTTATTGAATTACACTGAGCTTGAACATGACGGTTATTGGAATGTTAAAGGCGGAATGTATAAAATTGTTGAGGGAATTCTAGGATTGTTGGACAAAAAAGGAGTTACCATTCAGTACAACACCGAAATCAAGTCCGTAAAACACAGCGGCGGCAAACTTACCTCGGTAACAGATCAAAATGGCAAGGAGTATACTTCAGATGTATTTGTGATTAATGCTGATGCGGCATGGTTCCGTGGGCATTTCTTAGGAAGGAAAAAGTACTCGGTAGAAAAGTTGGATAAGCTAGAATGGACGTTGGCGCCTTTCACCATTTATTTGGGTATTAAAGGACAGATACCCGGCATTCATCACCACAATTATTTCTTGGGAGATAATTTCAAAGGATATGCAGATACCATCTTCCGCAGCAGCGTAGCACCCAAGAAGCCCTATTATTACGTGAATGTTGCGAGTAAAAGCAATCCGGAATGTGCTCCCGAAGGATGTGAGAATTTGTTTATACTATGTCCAGTTCCAGACCGACGCGTGAAGCCCAATTGGGACGATGCTGATACCTTGGTTGACGAGATCATTGAAGACCTTGGTAATCGTGTCAAGTTTGACATAAAAAACAATATTTTAACCAAAGTTGTTTATACACCAATTGAGTGGGAATCAATGTTCAATTTATATCGTGGTAGCGGCCTTGGTCTTGCGCACGGTTTGAATCAAATTGGGGCATTTAGACCATCCAATAAAGATGAAGAATTAGATAATCTTTATTACGTTGGAGCTAGTACCACTCCTGGCACAGGGCTTCCAATCGTAGTAATCGGTTCAAAATTAATCTTAGAAAGAATAGAAAATGAGTATCCAACTATTTGATAAAACCTCGAAACAAATCAGCAGACAAGTGTCGCTGAACTATTCAACGAGTTTTTCGTTGGGAATTAGATTGTTGGCAAAAGATTATCGTTGGGCCGTTTTTGCGGTTTATGGATTTGTGCGTTTGGCAGACGAAATAGTTGATACGTTCCATGGTTTTGACAAAGAACGTTTGTTGCGAAACTTTAAAAAGGAAACATACCAAGCCATCGAAGACGGAATTTCCACGAATCCTATTTTGCATTCCTTCCAAATGGCTGCCAATCAATTTGGTATTACTCATGAGCTCATTGAGCCGTTCTTTCTCAGCATGGAAGAGGATCTTACCAAAAATACTCACGATCATGGTTCCTATGACCAATATATTTATGGTAGTGCGGAAGTAGTAGGATTGATGTGTCTTAGAATTTTCTGTCAAGGAAATCAAGAGCATTACAGCCAATTGCTTCCTTATGCTAGAAGTTTGGGTGCCGCTTTTCAGAAGGTTAATTTCCTTCGAGATATCAAAAGTGATATAGAAGAGCGCGGACGTGTTTATTTTCCGAATGTTGATTTTCAGTATTTTTCGGATTCAGATAAACTCCACATCATAGAAGAAGTTAGAAAAGATTTTGACCACGCATTTATTGGCATTAAAAAATTGCCCATAGGATGTAGATTGGGAGTGCACACGGCCTACATCTATTACCTAAAATTGTTGGAAAAGATTGAACGCACTACGGCTACAGACATTTTAAACAGCCGTATTCGCATTCCAAATTCTCAGAAATTAGTATTGCTTGCGCGCAGCTATGTG
The DNA here is from genome assembly GCA_964527775.1 of uncultured Rhizobium sp. Taxonomy (GTDB): domain Bacteria; phylum Bacteroidota; class Bacteroidia; order NS11-12g; family UBA955; genus VMCP01. Next base: position 143,680 of record CAZGQS010000005.1, read on the forward strand.
CGTGAGAAATTAATGTCGGCCTAACGGCGCTGACCGCTGACGGCTGAAAGCTGAGAGCTGAGAGCTGAGAGCTGAGAGCTGAAAGCTGTATTTGGTTACCCAAACAACCAAGAAAATACTTCGTCTACTTTTCCGAATTCGTGAACGCGAATTTTTCGGTTGGGGTCTGCACTGACTTTGTTGTACTTTGAAATAATGATATCTGTGAAACCGAGCTTTTCTGCTTCGGTGATGCGTTGTTCGGCGCGTTGAACCGCCCTGACTTCCCCCGATAGTCCCACTTCGGCCGAGAAAACGTAGCCTTGGGGAAGCGAAATTCCTTGGTAGCTGCTCATGATGGCGGAAATGAGCGGCAGGTCTAATGCGGGGTCTTCGAGGCGCATGCCGCCTGCTAAATTGACAAATACATCTTGTTGACCAAGTCTGAATCCGCAGCGTTTTTCTAAAACGGCGAGCAGCATGTTGAGTCTTCTGAGATCAAATCCTGTTGCCGAACGTTGTGGCGTTCCGTATACGGCGGTGCTGACCAATGATTGAACTTCGAGCAGAAGAGGGCGAATGCCTTCGAGAACGCATCCCACAGAAATACCGCTGAGAGCTTCATCGCGTTGTGCGAGCCAAATTTCGGACGGGTTTTTCACAGGGATGAGACCAGAGCCTTGCATTTCGTAGATGCCCAATTCATGAGTGCTCCCGAATCTGTTTTTTAAGGTTCTAAGAATCCGGTAGATGTGGTGTCGATCGCCTTCAAATTGAAGCACAGTATCAACCATGTGTTCAAGCAGTTTCGGGCCTGCAATGGCGCCGTCTTTGGTGATGTGTCCAATCAAGAAAACGGGTGTTTGAGTTTCTTTGGCGAACTGAAGCAATTTGCCGGTGCATTCTCTGATTTGCGAAATGCTGCCGGGTGTCGCTTCGAGCTGGTCAGAATACAAGGTTTGAATGGAGTCAACTACCAGTAAATCGGGTTTTGATTGATCCAAATGTTCTAAAATATTTTCTAAAAGCGTTTCTGTGAGAACTTGGCAACCTTCATTGGTAATTCCGATTCGTTCTGCACGCATTTTGATTTGAGTTTCGCTTTCTTCACCACTCACATAAAGCACGTTGGCCTGGGTTTGGAGAGCCATTTGAAGGAGTAAGGTACTTTTACCAATTCCGGGTTCACCTCCCAATAGAATGATTGAGCCGGCAACTACTCCGCCTCCTAGAACTAAATTCAACTCGCTGTCGCTCAAAATCCAACGCTCTTGTTCCAGGGTTTGAATTTCATTGATGGGAGTGGGAGATACTATTTTACGACTGCTTTTTTTCCAAGCCTGCACGTTGTTTGATGGCTTCATTTCTTCTGACAGGGTATTCCATTGGTTGCAACCAGGACATTTTCCTATCCACTTGGGACTTTCAAATCCGCAGGAGCGGCAATAAAATGCAGTTTTTTGTTTGGCCATCTTAAAAGCAAAAATAAGGGTTGGTAAAGTTAATGAGACTATCGATAAAGAATGAAAGTATTCGATAGGTAAT
>CAZGQS010000006.1:0-4643 GCA_964527775.1 uncultured Rhizobium sp.
TAGAATACATGCCTGTCACGCATGGGGTCGCGGGTTCGAGTCCCGTCCAGACCGCCGGGAGAAAGCCTCAGAGTAATCTGGGGCTTTTTTTATGGGTTGGGGGTTGGTCTTTGGGGGTTGGTCTTTGGATGCAGGTCCTTGGTCTTTGGGAGTTGGTCTTTGGGGGGGGATTAGTTTTTCTCCATATCTTCGCCACATGAAATCTTCCATCGTTTTGGTTGTAATTGTTTTTCTGTCTGTGGTTTGCGGGGTGAAGGTTAATGCGCAGAATTCGCCGAGTTTGGGTCCCCAGAAAACAGTAAAATATGATACCAGCGCGGTGTGGTGCTCGGTGGAACATAAAGCGACGTTCAAGGGTGGGGAGACGGCGTTAAGGGAGTATATTGTGGAGAATTTCGTGTACCCAAAGAGGTGCGCGAAAGCCAAAATTGATGGATATGTCTTGATGAAGTTTATGGTGGACTCAACGGGAGCAGTGACAAGGGTCAGCGCTCTGGAAGAAACGGTGAAATGTCCGGAATTTACGGCCGAAGCTATCAGAGTTTTCCAAAGTTCGCCGAAGTGGATACCCGGATTGATGAATGGCAGATATGTGAATTCCTGGCGGGAAATGCCGCTCAGGTTGAGTATTCGTTGAGATTTTGTATTATTGTATTATGCAATTAATTAAAGCCGTTCTACTTACGTTGCTCTTTTTGGGGATGTTGAATCCGTTGAAGTGGGAAAATACGGTGAGTCAGCGTTTGGATTTACTCAATCGTAAATAAAGTGTTATTTTAGAATGAATTCCTTATTAAAAAGACTGATTCTAACAATTGGTCTTTTTATTTATTCCTGGGGATTGTATGCTCAAGATGTTACTAAAATTTGGAATGAGGTACCGAGTCCTTTGGGCTGGGTCAGCGACTTTGAAGGGGATTTTACTTTGTCGGAAATTCGGAGTTTAGAGGGACTAATCAAGGATTTTGAGAAAAAAACGTCCATCGAAATAGCGGTAATTACCATACCCAAGTGGGCGGTTTCAAAGGGTGATTTTGAAGAGTTATCGTTGAAGATAGCCCGTGCATGGAAGGTGGGTAAACAGAGGAAAAACAACGGTATTCTCATTGCAGTTTCCAGAGGACATCGAACGATTCGTATTCAAAATGGGAGTGGTGTTCAAGATCAATTATCTGACAACGAGACAAAGAGAATCATTGATGAGGTTATGACACCTCAATTTAAACAGGACCAATATTATCTGGGAGTTTTTGAAGGTATTTTGGAAATTGTAAAAAATATCTAAGGTCTGTAAATTCAAGTTTTGTTTTGTCTTGGAGAGAGATCTCAGTAGCGTTGAATGCGAATTAATTCATCGAAATCACCAAATTAGGTATGAATTTGGTGATTATAATCGCCAAAATAGGGTATAAATTGGTGATTAGATGCGTTGATGGATTTACGAAATCCCCTTAAACAAAAATGAATGTTTAAGGATTTTCCGTAAAGTCAATTTGAGTTTCAACTATACGTTTGCAATCATGAAAAAATCTTTATTTTCCTTTACAGCAATAGCCCTTTTTGCGCTTTGTGGCTGTGAGAAAGAACCCACTACAACCGTAGATAAAACTACGTTCAAGAGCTATTCCGTTTATGAGGGTGAAACTCTTGATGCACTTCAACTTACAAGTGAGGTGAGTTTTAAATATAATGCACAAGGACAATTGGTCCTGAAAACCGAAAAATTGTATGAAGATGGTTCCATGATGGGCTCAATATTTTATGATTATGAATACAAAAACAATGAAGTTATTGAAACCTATTCAAGCGATTTTACCGGCACAAAAGTGGCCTATGAACGGGGGTATATTTTCTTGAATGCAAACAAGTTGGTAGAAAAAGACAGCACTGTTGATCTATCAGATTTTACCACTTATGTGTCTCATTACACCTATGAAAATGGGCATCGCATTTATAATTACATGGATGATACTTTGAACAGCGGAAGTGTTTTTGCTTGGAAGGGTGACAATCAAACCCACGAGTATCTCATTTCAGGTTTGATGGGAAGGTTTGAAATTGCCTCTTATGAATACGGCAGTAAATTGAATACCATTGACTTTGGGGACTTTTGGTTGGACGGTGAAAAAAGTAAGAACCTTCCTGAGAAATCTACAGAGCCAAGTTACGAGTATACCTACACGTATAAAATTGAATCAGACGGATTTGTCAGCGAACGCATTACCACTTTCTCTAGTCCTGGTGGACCGCCAAATGGCTACGAAAAGATTGTTTATCAAAGATAGATTTTATTAGTTCCTTTTTGGGGATGAAAAACGCTAAGTGTCAAATTGACACTAATTTTTTTTTGAGGATGACGAACCGAGAATATAACTCATGTCTTCTGTTTGTTATAATTTACCATTTAATATTCTGTAATTTTCTAATGCCATAATAACGGGTATAATTTCAAGTCAATAAAAATGCTGCTACCCCAGTATTTGTGAGTTGGCTATGAGATTATTTAGTATATTATTGTTAATTTTAGTTCTTCATTCGTGCGGTTCAGATTCATCAAAGTCTAACGCCCCAAATGTGACCGATGCCCGATTTGACGGAAACCGTAGAATGGTTCAGGTGCTTGACAGCTTGACGCTAGTGGCTAGCCCTGAAACCAATTACTTTTTGAGCGGTAAAAGAGCGGCCATGATGAAGGCAAATCCACCGCAATTCAGAAATCAAAGCGATAGATATCGTTGGACATTGGAATATACCAAGCAGCTTCTGAACAGTGGTAACGCCGAAGAGAGTATTCGCGAAATGGAAGCCTTGCTGCAAGAAATTCCCGGAACCTTAGATGAAAAGATTAAAATGAAGGGTATCAAGCCTTTGTTTGATGCTTTGGCGGTGGCTTATTTGCGCTTAGGCGAGAACGATAATTGTGTATCGGTGCACAACAACAAAAGTTGCATTATTCCATTTCATGCAGATGCGGTTCACCAGAAAAAGGATGGATCTACTAAGGCGATTGAACTTTTTGGGAAGCTCACCGATGCTTATCCTGATGATGTTCAGTCGAGGTGGCTCATGAACATTGCGGCGATGACTTTGGGAGTGTACCCGAAGGGACTTCCCCCGAAAAAAGTCATTGACTTTAGCGCGCAAGACCAGCCTGTTAAAGACTTTTTGCCCTTGAAAAACGTGGCCAAAGATAAAGGCTTGGACGTAAACGGACTGTCGGGCGGGGCCATCATGGAAGACTTTAACAACGACGGAAACTTGGATATTTTTTGCAGTTCTTACGGTCTGTATGACCAAGTTAGGTTGTTTTTTAACGATGGCAAGGGCGGCTTTTATGAGCAAACGGATTCGGCGCAGCTCACAGGTATTAAGGGCGGTTTGAACGCCAAACAAGCAGACTATGATAACGACGGAAATATTGATATTCTGTTACTTAGGGGTGCATGGTTAGACAAGGGCGGGGAGTGGCCCAACAGTTTGCTGCACAACAATGGAGATGGTACTTTCAGCGATGTGACGTTTGCGGCGGGCATGGGCAAGAATTTTGCTCCCACCGAAACGGCGTCGTGGGGCGATATCAATAACGATGGTTTGGTGGATGTGTTTATTGCCAATGAGAACAACCAAAACAACGATTATCCGTGTGAACTCTTCATCAATAATGGCGACGGAACTTTCACTGACCGTGCCGAAGAATGGGGCATGGCGGGCAATTTTGGATATGCGAAGGCAGCTAACTTTGCCGATTTCGACCAAGACGGTTGGGTAGATCTTTTCTTGGGATGCTTGGGACAAGAGAACCATTTATTCATGAGCAAGGGCAAGCAGAAAGATGGATCGGTGAGGTTTGAAGACCGGGCGAAAGCGGCGGGTGTGACTCATCCCGTGATGTCATTTCCGGCCATCGTTACAGACTTTGACCACAATGGTTTCCCCGATATTTTGGTGACTTCTTTTCCGATGGATCGATTGGACTTTTTAGCGGAGGATGTAGGGAAAGAGATGCTGGGCATCCCCACAAAAATTGAAAAAACGCGATTGTTCTTGAATCAAGGAAACGGCCGTTTTAAAGATGCCTCCAAGGCTTGGAATATCGATAAAATGATCTATGCCATGGGTCTTAATTCCGGAGACCTTAACAACGATGGGTACATTGATTTTTATGCGGGAACAGGGGCATTTGCCTTCAGCACTTTGGTTCCAAACAGGGTGTTTTTAAACGACCGCGGCAAGGGTTTTAAGGAGGTCACTTATCAGTCGAGGATGGGACATTTGCAAAAAGGTCACGGCGTGAGTTTTGGAGATATTGATAACGACGGAGATCAGGACGTATACATTACTTTGGGCGGAGCTGTGGAAGGCGATAACGCGCACAACGCCTTATTCATCAACGAGAACAAGGTTCATAAATTTGTAAAATTCAATTTTTCGGCCAAGGAGCTCAAGAAGAATGTCATTGGCACTCGCGTGGTTCTCACATTTAACACCCCTCGGGGAGTGGAGAAGCGCTATTACACCGTTGGAGACGGTGGTACTTTCGGGGCGAATAGTTTGGGACTGTGCATTGGGTATTTGGAAGATGAGGAGTTGGTGAGCAAGGAGGTAGGTCGGTGATCGGTAGGTCGGTAGGTCGGTAGGTCGGT
>CAZGQS010000006.1:4743-68313 GCA_964527775.1 uncultured Rhizobium sp.
GGTCGGTGGTCAGTTTTTGGTTTTTGCTGATTGCTGATAACCGAAAACTGATCACCGAAAACCGATCACCGATAATTACTTTCTCTTACCTGAAATCTCTTGGTACCACTTGGTGCCTTCTTCGTATTCTGAGTAGGTTAATTTTACGTCAGTGGCGGTTAGAGTGGCAATGGTAAACTCATCTGCATCAACCATATCTGGGGTTTCAGCAAGTTTGAGAATTTTGTTGGTTACAGTGTAGTAACCAGTGTCAACTGAAACATCTGTACCGTCTCTTTCAGTGGAGATGAACATGTTATTTCCTTTGAAGTCAATAGAAAGTTCTCCAGCAGCGTAAATGGTGGTGTCACCAAAAAGTACTGTATTGGTTGCTGAATCTGACATGGTGAATAACGTTTTGTTGATTTCCCAATTGCCAACAATGGATGGGTCTACTGGTTTTTCGTCTTCGGTGCATGAGGTTCCGAATGCTACTAAAGCAAACGCAAACGCAGAAAGTTTTACTAAATTTTTTCTCATAGTTTTACAAAGATAGGTCATTGTAAAAGTAGGAGTTACAGATTTCGACGATTTCTGACTTTCTTTCGACACTCATCTTGTCGTAGGTGATGATGAGCATTCCCAGTCTGGGGTTGTGTTGGAGGAATTGACGGTGCTCGTTCATGAAACGCCAGAATAGAGCATCCCAAAGTTTTTGCCATGGCTGTTTGGACTTTGGGTAGTCTGACATTTTAAGAATGTAGTTGCTTCCTGAGAAGTAGGGCTTGCTGACCATAAGTCCGCCATCGGCGAATTGAGACATTCCGTAGACGTTGGGCACCATGACCCAATCATAGGCATCAATGTAAAGTTCCATGAACCACTTGTAGACTTCATGAGGATGAATTTCACAGAGCAGGAAGAAGTTTCCCATGACCATGAGTCGTTCAATGTGGTGGGAATATCCTGTTTCAAGTAGGTTTTTGATGACGTTGTCTATGGGTTCAATGCCGGTTGTTCCGTTGTAAAACGATGCTGGAATTTGACGTTGGAAGTTCAAAAAGTTGGAGTTTCTCTGTCTAGATCCCTCTCTAACATAAATCATCCTCACAAATTCGCGCCAGCCAATGATTTGTCGGATGAATCCTTCGAGGGCATTCATAGGCAAGGGATTTCTTGCGTGATATTCTAGAGTAGTTTCTATGACCTCTGTGGGCGTGATGAGTCCGGCATTGAGCATGGGACTTAAAACAGAGTGGTATACGAAACGGGCATCTGGGTTTTGAGAGAAGGCGTCTTCGAGATCGCCAAAAAGGGGCATCCTGTTTTCGAGAAAATCAGTAAGAAATTCTCGGGTTTCAGCTGGAGTTGTGGGATAAAATTGCTGACGATTTTTAAAGTAAGAAAAGGTGCCTGGATTGTTTGGGAAGTGTTGTTCTATATAGTTACAGGCACTTTCAAAATCTGCTTGTGTTGCGGGGAATTTGGGTTGTGGAGGTATGTGATTTTTGGGGAAGCTTTTTCGGTTGTCTGCATCGAAAGTGAGTTTTCCGCCTAATGGTTTTTGTTGGTCATCCATGAGGATGTTAAGGCGCTTGCGCTGGAAGGAATAGAAGTCAGTTTGGAAGTAGCGTTTTTTGGAATTTAAAAATTCGTGGGCAACGGATGCTGGAGTAAGGAATGATGGGTTTTCGTAGGTGATGAGATCAGTGAGGGTGCCTTGCAGTCCGAGTTTAAGATGCTTGGTGAGCCAATCGTCAATGAGGTCAACGATGTGAATTTGGTGGAATTTTTGGCTCAAATAAGACGATAAATTCTTAGCATTTGAAAGAGAATCGTGGAATTCAATGTATTGAACTTTGTAGCCTTTTTGAATGAGGTTTTCAGCGAAACGCTGCATGCTCAAACGGTGGAAAGCGAGTTTGATTTTATGAAATTGTAGTTGGGTAAAGAACAAATCACTTTCAACAATGTACCAAACGTCTACTTTTCCCTCAAGGGGGTGTTTTTCAAACAATTGATGCGGAAAAACAACTCCTGCTGCACTCATGCAGAAGCAACAAAATAAATGCCAATTTGTTTAAACGAATTGCATTTGTTTACGTCTAACTTTGTAGTATGTTTTTAAGAATTTGGTTCGTGTGTTTGATGGCGTTGATGGTCAATGGTGTAAACGCTCAGAGAGAAGGGTTTTCAGTATCCATTTCAGGCAAGGTTACGGGCAGCGACGATAAGGGAATTTCTGAGGCGGAGGTGCAGATTTATTATTTCACGGCCGAAGAAGTTAACGGGAAAACGTCCCCCGAAAAGATAGACGGGCGAGAGCCAATCAAAGTGTTTAAAACCAATATAGGCGGTGGTTTCAGCGGTAATTTGACCATGGAAGATTTTCAGAAATTGAGGTCGATGGGGGGAATGCGTGATCTGAAAATGGCGGTGAAAGTACTCAAAGACGGATACGTTAGTTCGTTCAGTTTTGTAGATCCAGCAAGGAATAGAAGTGAGACGGGCATGCAGATGGAGATACCTGATATTGTGCTTTTTAGGGCAGACGAAGCCATTACTGCGGTTGAAATTAAGACGCGTGCGGTAGAAATGAAAGGCGATACGACTGAAATCAATGCATCGAATTTTAAGACCAATCCTGATGCTAGTGCCGAAGACTTGGTGAAGAAGATGCCGGGAGTGACTTCAAATAACGGTGAGGTGGAAGCGCAGGGCGAGAAGGTGAAGCGGGTATTGATAGACGGGAAGCCTTATTTTGGAGATGATCCGAAAGCCGCGTTGAAGAATGTTCCGGCAGATGTTATATCGAAAGTGCAGATTTTTGATGCACAGAGTGAGAGAAGTGCATTTACGGGTTTTGACGATGGAAATACCACTAAAACCATGAATATCATTACCAAGATGGGCTTCAAGAAGGGGCGTTTTGGTAAGTTTTACGGGGGACTGGGACAGAGTATTGATGGAACAGGTGACTTGTTAAAGTACCAAGCTGGGGCTACTTACAATACCTTCAATGGCGACCGAAGATGGTCATTACTTTTTCAAACCAACAACATCAACGAACAAAATTTTGCCGTTGAGGACATCATGGGCGCTTTGGGCATGGGCGGAAACAGAGGCGGAGGCATGGGAATGTTCAGAGGTGCAGGTAATTTCTTTTCGGGAACTCAAACGGGTGTTGTCACAACGGCTATGTTGGGACTGAATTACGCCGATAAATGGAGTAAGAAATTGGATGTCAGCGGAAGTTACTTCCTCAGTGCTACTGAAAATTTGAGCGAAAGCAATACGGAGCGTTGGTTCATATCTTCTGCTCAAAACAATGTGACGTATTTAGAGAATAATTCCAATACCAATAGGCAGCTGAATCACAGATTGAACGGGCGAATTACTTGGGATGTGGACAGTGTAAACAAGGTTTTCATTACTCCAAGGTTGACCTTGCAACAATCAAATAACAACGGAGTGATTGCCGGAAATAGCATTATTTATGGGGCTTTGGGAAGTTTTGAGTCGTTATCAGCGATGAACAATTTGAATGGTGATACGGGCTTGGGTTACAACTTGCAAGCCGGATTTGAATGGTTGCATGCCATTAAGAGCAAAAAGGGAAGATCCATCAGTTTGGAGGTAACTCCGGGCATCAACAATGGGTTGAATTTGGGGAATCTTAATTATTCAAACATTGCTGCGGTGACGGGCGGATTTTACGATACGTCTGTAAGATCTCAACAAACCAATACGGGCCGAAATAGATACAGTTTATCGGCAGAATTAGAATACACGGAACCTTTAGATTCTTTGAGGAGTTTGTCGTTTGAGTATCAGTTGAATGTGAATCAAAACAACAGTGAGCGTTTGAACTATCTTAGGAATGGAGTTACTGGCGAATGGAGTGTTTTAGATACTTTGTTGTCTTCGAAGCTGATCAATGGGTATTCAAGACAGGCTTTGGGAGGTCGTTATCAGTATAAGAAAAAGGCCTATGAATATGATTTGGGATTTGATTTGCAGGTGGCCAATTTGGATGCAACTCAGTATTTCCCTCGTGAAATTCCGGTGATTCGTACCTTTTACAGTTTTTTGCCTCGATTTACCTTCAGAAAAGGTGATTGGAGAAGTTCCAACATGAGGATTTTTTACAGAACCAGCAATAGCGCCCCTAGTTTGGAAGATTTACAAGACGTTATTGACAACAGCAATCCTTTGCAATTGAGAACAGGTAATCCCAATTTGGTTCAGGATTTCACGCACAATTTAACCTTGAGGTATTTCAAGATGGACATGGCCAAGAGTACCAACTTTTTTGCAATGTTGATGGGTACTGCCAAGCAAAATGCCATCACTACGTTGACTCAATTGGCGGGAAGAGATGGAAGCACTTATGTGGTGGGAGATTCTACGTATTCATTGAAACCAGGATCACAACTTACTCGTCCCATCAACATGAATGGGGCATATAATGCTAGATTGGTAGGAAGTTTTGGTAAGCCCTTTTTCAAGGGGAAGATATTTGCCAATGCGAACGGTGGAGTTACTTACGTGGAGAATCCTTCGATGATTCAGATGGGCACATCAGAGGCTCAGGCAAACATTTCGAGAACTCCCGGTGCCAATTTAGGCTTGACTTTGGGATCAAACATCAGCGAAAAAGTTGATTTTACTTTATCCGGAAACATTAATTACAGTCAAGTAAGAAATAGTTTGCAAACCAATTTAGATCAAGACTATTTCATACAAAATGCTTCTTTTAGGACTAATTTCATGCCTAAAGGCAAGTGGGTCATTTCTTCTGATATCACCTTACAATCATTCAATGGATTGTCTAGTTCGTTCAATCAGACTTTCTTTTTGTGGAACGCTTCTGTGGGACGAAAATTCGGAAAAAAGAATCAGTGGGACTTCCGTTTGATGGCTTATGATTTATTGAATCAAAACCGTTCAATCACACGAAATGTAACACAAACCTATTTTGAAGATGTGCGCACCAACGTATTGACGCGCTACATTATGTTCAATCTAACGTACAATCTACGCAGTTTAAACGGAAACGAGGCAACCGAAGAGATGAAGAAGATGCGCATGATGATGCCTATGGGTCCGGGAGGACATGGCAGAGGAATGCCTTTCGGTCGTTAAATCAGCTATGAGGTAGTGACTTTTTGCTATTTCTAACGCTGATAAAAGACTTTTACAACTGGATTGATAAACCTACTGAGAGCACTTCTTTGAACTGAAGTCTAGGGCCAGATCTAAGTCCTTCGGGATCAAGAGCAATCATGATATCATCATCGTAAATGAAGTGCAAGATGAGGGTGGTAGAGATGTATTGGTTGATTTTAAGATTCAAGGTATTTTCAAAATCTACGTCTATATTCTCGGGGTTGTTGAGGTAATTGGAGAACAGTTCAAGTTTTGATTGAATGCCCACGTTTTTCATGATGCGAGGTTCGTTGTAGACTACGCGCATGAATCCTCCGGTTTCAGAACGGTGTCTTCTTCCTGTTCCAGGGATGTATTCAAAGGTAATAGGATCCATTTTTGCGGCTTCCACACCGTAGGCGCCTTGATCTGCTAGGTCTTGATTTAAAACGAATGTATTTTTACTGGTAACGGGGCCAATGAACACGCTGAGTTTTTGAGAAGGGTTATAATCCATTCCTAGAGAAGCAACTACATAACCTGGTGCAAAGAACTGTGAGATGGGCTTGGTGTCGGTTTCAGAATAATAACCGGGTTGGAATTGGGTAGAAGGGGTAAGAAGGAAGGTGTAGAACCATTTTTCGCTGGCTTTTTTACCCACTTTGGTGGTGATTTCAAGTCGGTCATCGTTTTTAAACCAACGACCGTTTCTTCCTTGAAGAATTAGACCATATCCGGCGTCAAGGGTTGTTTCCCAGGTTAAGTTGGGTGATTGATAGGTAAGGTTCAGGTTCAAAGTAGTAGAAAGCGCTATGGAATTTTGTCCTCCACCTTGCCAATTAGAGAACTGACTTTGGTTGGTTGAAATATTGGATGTACCGAAAAAGGTCCATGTACCTGCAGGTGTTTCGGGAAGGGCATCTTCAACGGGAGTTTCTGTAACTGCAGTTTCTGCTACGGAGTCAATCACAGTGGAGGCGGAGTCTACTGCGGTAGAGTCGGATTGAGCGGATAGGGGATTGTAAGCGATAGCGCATCCCCCGAAAAACAAAAAAAGTAGCTGATTCTTCAAATTCATGGTATTTTCCTGAAATTACATTTCGGGGAAGGGGTTGTATTTGCGGTTAGGGCCGGTGGTGTAAGGGAAGATGATGAGGGAGAATTCGTGGGTGACGGGAACGCCGGTATTTTTCAATGAAACGTTCCAATCATTGGAATATGCGAAGTAGTATTTGTCATAGCGGGCACCAAAATAATAGTTGATGCTCCAAGCTTGTCTGTTAAATGCTTGGGTATTTTGAGCGCCCAATCCTAGTCTGAAATTAGATCTTTTGGCGTTGAACATGATGCTTCTGGAGTGCACAGATTCTTGCTTGCCGAGAACGGTTTGTTGTTGAATGAGGTAGTTGAAGGAAGGTATAATTTCGGTGCCAGTTGGGGAAGTGTAAATTTTAGTACCTCCTTGAATGCTGAGGTTAAGAGGAAGATTTTGAACGCCGTCTCCGTAAAAAGAGATATCGGGTTGGTTGATGTTGTAGGCTGAGAACCCTAGGAAGCCTTTTTTACCATAAAACAATGCTCCTGCCGAAACGTGCACTGCGTTTCGAGTAATCTTATTTAGGGGTTCTGATGTGGGATTTACAAATCCGGTATTTGCTTGATTGATTTGATCTTCCCATAGGAATTGATCTTTTCCGAAAGAGAAAGAGGAAAACTGGGTGGTCAATCCCAATTTAAGTTGGTAAGCATTGATTTTAATGTCGTAAGCGTAAGTGAGTGAAGCTGAAAAGTGGGAATATTTAGACATTTTATCTGCTCCAGAATTGAGGTCTGTTGTGAAGGCACTGACCCCCCAAGAGGTGTTGTTCTTTTTGACGGGACTATCAAAAGACAAGGTCTGTGTATAAAGGCGGTTGCTGATGCCTAGCCATTGGGCCTTGGTTCCCGAAGTTATGCGGCTGGCTGCTTCAGTATTGACGCTCCCTAACCCAACGAGAGCTGGATTGGTTAAATGTCTTTGAGCGTATAATTGTCTGAATTGGGGGTTTTGTGCTTTAAGATTGGGAATATTTAATAGGGTTATAAGCCCTAAAATGAGGCTGTAAAGTGAAGTTTTTCTGTTGGAAATAAAACGATTGAATATCATCAATGAATTTTCAACAATATTACGGAATATTATTTCCTCAAAAATGAATTTCACCAAATATTATATAATGTTAATACCTTGAAACTCATTGCAACGGGTAATTTTGCTTAATATTGCTTCTTGTTCAAATAAAAAATGAACGTAAATTCAATCAAATCTAATTATAGAACCTACAGGTTCGTCAAGTTAGCAATTTTGTTGCTCTTCTTGATGCATGTTGGTCGTGCTTTTTCCGCTGGATCCACCGATAGTTGTAGAGGATTATTACTAGGCGCTAATGTAAATTCAGATATCTGTTTTAATTCGGGATCGGGTTTCTCAAATTCGACTCAAGATACTCTAAGTTATTCTTTGAGTCACTCTTGGAAATTTGACGGAACTGAATTATCCACTCTTGCTGTTCCACAAATTGGTGCGTTGGCAGTGGGTAATTACACTGTTGTTTATAGAGTGACCAATTCTGTTGGTTGCTGGAAGGCAGATACGTTCGCGCTGAATATTGTAGACTTACCAACTTCACTTGTAACAGTCAACGATGCCTCACAGTGCGACAACAAGAATGAATTTATATTAGAGTCGGTTAGCACGGTTCCAAGCGGAGCGGGAACAATAACAGGTTCAGATTGGAATTACGGAGATGCAACCACTGGATCTGGAGATTCTGTGGCACACACCTATACATCTAATGTTGGATTGTTGACGGTGGTTCACACGGTAACAACTTCTTATGGATGTGAAGATACCAGCCAGATCAAGTTGACGGTGTTGCAAGGTCCAACTGCAAAATTCACCATTGATACGGTAAACAACTGTTTGAGAGGCAATGAGTTTGGATTTACCGAGAATTCAACGGCTGGAGATGCCAGCAAAAAAGAATACAGTTGGAGCATCACAGATAAGTCGACTCAGTTAAAGACAACCTCAGCGAGATTTACAGAATCATTCAGCACTGTAGGAGTTAAAACTGTAAAGTTGTTGGTAGAAGACAACAACGGTTGTTTGGACTCAATCACCAAGACGTTGGAGGTTCACATTCATCCAACAGCAAACTTTAGCGTGAACGATACGGCTCAGTGTTTGAAGGGAAATTCATTCGTGCTAAGCAGCAGTTCAATTTCGAATGTTACCAATGCGGCATTGACCTACGACTGGGATTTCAAAGACGGAAGCAACAGCTCTTTGGCAAATCCAAGCAAAACATACTCAAGTTCAGGACGCAGAGAAGTAGAATTGATTGTCACCAACGACAAGGGTTGTAGCGATACGACGGTTGGGGATGTTTATGCGGTGCCAATGCCTACATCTATTGCCACGGTAAACGATGCCTCACAGTGCGACAACAAGAATGAATTTATATTAGAGTCGGTTAGCACGGTTCCAAGCGGAGCGGGAACAATAACAGGTTCAGATTGGAATTACGGAGATGCAACCACTGGATCTGGAGATTCTGTGGCACACACCTATACATCTAATGTTGGATTGTTGACGGTGGTTCACACGGTAACAACTTCTTATGGATGTGAAGATACCAGCCAGATCAAGTTGACGGTGTTGCAAGGTCCAACTGCAAAATTCACCATTGATACGGTAAACAACTGTTTGAGAGGCAATGAGTTTGGATTTACCGAGAATTCAACGGCTGGAGATGCCAGCAAAAAAGAATACAGTTGGAGCATCACAGATAAGTCGACTCAGTTAAAGACAACCTCAGCGAGATTTACAGAATCATTCAGCACTGTAGGAGTTAAAACTGTAAAGTTGTTGGTAGAAGACAACAACGGTTGTTTGGACTCAATCACCAAGACGTTGGAGGTTCACATTCATCCAACAGCAAACTTTAGCGTGAACGATACGGCTCAGTGTTTGAAGGGAAATTCATTCGTGCTAAGCAGCAGTTCAATTTCGAATGTTACCAATGCGGCATTGACCTACGACTGGGATTTCAAAGACGGAAGCAACAGCTCTTTGGCAAATCCAAGCAAAACATACTCAAGTTCAGGACGCAGAGAAGTAGAATTGATTGTCACCAACGACAAGGGTTGTAGCGATACGACGGTTGGGGTGGCTCATAGTTATCAAGATCCAGATGTGAAATTCACCATTGATGATTCTACACAATGTTTTGATATACACAAATACAAATTCACAAATACTACTCAGAATTTTGCTTCAAGTATAAACTACACTTGGAGTTTTGGCGATTCAAGCACGTCTGTTGCATTCAATGCAGTAAAAGTATACAGTTTCACAGGAAGAAAACAGGTTAGCCTGATTGGAGTAGATTCTAGAGGATGTAGAGATACGTTTTCAGAAGGTGTTTATACGGTACCCATGCCCAAGGCGCTTGCCACTGTAAACGATGCTGATCAGTGTGATAATAGCAATTTGTTTATTTTCAAAACAACAAGCACGGTTGCTCCAGGCGCTGGTTCACTAACATCGTCTTGGGATTTTGGAAACGGAGCCACCGCCTCAGGTGATTCTGTAGGTTACCATTATTCAACATTAACCGGAAATGCCACGGTGGTTCATACGGTCACTAGTACTTATGGTTGTGTAGATACAAGTCAAGTTAAACTTAAAGTATTTAATGGTCCGATAGCGAAATTCACAATTGATACTGTCAATAATTGTTTGAGGGGAAATGCCTTTGGATTTACTGAAAACTCTACGATAGGAGATGCCAGCAAAAAGACGTTCACTTGGAGTTTTGATGGGTTTACGCCATTAACAAGATTGGTTTCTACAAGGTTCACCCAAGGTTTCTCAACGGCGGGTGCGCAAAACATTAAACTATTAGTAGAAGACAACCACGGGTGTAAAGACTCAATTACAAAGTCCGTTATTGTTCAAAATCACCCTATTGCGTTGATCTCAAAAATTGGAGCTGACTCTTGTCAAGACATCGCTTCTAAGTTTAAAGTGGTTGATTTGAAGGCACCAAAACCTATTGGGGTTAGTTGGTTGTTTAGCGATAATCAGACCTTTACTGATTCAATCATTACCGTGAGTTTTTCTTCTGACGGACAAAAATCTGCAAGAGCCATCGTTACCAATTTTGTAGGATGTAAAGACACTACAAATAGGGTATTTAACGTATACAAGAATCCAGTTGCTAACTTTAACTTCACAGATTCTGCAGTTTGTTTACGAGGAAACGAAGTTGAAATAAATCAAACAACGGCAAACATATACGGATCGCTGAGCTCTGTTACATGGAATTTTGGGGATGGAAGTCCGTCGGCAACCAACAACGCTATAAGCTTCAAGAAAATATATTCATCAGCCGGAACTTACGCGGTGAGGATGATTTACACCAACTCGTTGGGTTGTGGAGACACACTAACTAAATTAGTAACTGTATTGCCAATGCCCAAAGCTAAATTTGCTTGGGTAGATAGTTTACAATGTAGAACTGGGAATGGATTTAACGTAATAAATCAGAGTAAATCTAATGTATCGGGTCATGCTTTGAATTATGTTTGGGATTTTGGGGATTCTACTTCATCAACTTTGGCCAATCCTTCTTTATCTTATGCATATGATGGAACCAAGACAGTAAGGCTTTCTGTAAACTCTTCCGAGGGATGTAAAGACACTTTTACTTCTCAAGTCGTTGTATACCCACAACCCCTTGTAGGTTTCACCATCAATGATGTTGATCAATGTGTCAACAATGATGTGTTTGTATTTAATGATACTTCAAAGGTGAGAACTGGCGGTGGAACTTTGAGTAGATTGTGGAATCTAGCCGACGGGGGAAGTGCCACTACTTTGTCGCCCACCCGTTCTTATTCGAGCAGCGGAAATAGAAATATTAAGTTGGTGGTTACCACATCCAACGGATGTAAAGATTCGGTGAGCAAATCAATTACGGTATTTGCAAAACCAGAGACGCGCTTTGCTAAATTGAATCCCGATTCATGTTTAAACACTACTTGGAACTTCAGGGTTCGAGATGCGTTGAGTACTACAATGACCAGCGTAGCATGGACGGTTTCAGGAGGTACCACTTATTCAGACTCATTAATCAGTCATAACTTTAGCTCCAACGGTACCCATACCATAGGTTTGATTATTGGAAATGCCAACGGTTGTTTTGATACTACTTCGCGTCAGGTAAGAGTTTTCAGAAATCCAGTGGCTAGTTACACGGTTGACGACTCAGCCCAGTGTTTTGCGGTGAACTATTTCAAGTTCCAAGTGGGAAGTACCTCGCCCAATGCTTTGACATTACAGCACAGTTGGGATTTTGGAGATACGTCGGGATCAAGTGCATTGAAGCCCGTTAAAGTGTATGCGAGCATTGGACGTAGATCGGTGTACTTGAAATCTACCGATACGCGCGGTTGTGCTGATTCATTCAGACAAGACATCTATGTAGCTCCATATCCGGTGTCTAATTTCACCATCAACGATACTGTACAGTGTGAGAACCACAACTTGTATGTTTTTGAGGATGTCAGTACTATATTATCTGGCGGTGGAAGTTTAAGTTCACAATGGATTTACGGAGATAACGCCACCGCAAGCGGCGACTCAGTAGCACACAATTACGCCTCAAAAACAGGTTATATCAAGGTTCAACATAAGAGCATCAGTAGCTACGGATGTAGAGACAGCAGCATCCAAACGGTTCACGTAAGAAAAGGACCAGATGCAGTTATAGGGCTTGACACGGTGTTGTATTGCATCAGAGGAAATGAATTTGGAGCTACAGACCTCAGTGTTAAAGGCGAAGGCAACAAGACCAAGTTCACATGGACTTGGGGCGATGGCAACATGGATGTGAAATCAACGCCATCGAGATTTACATACAGTTACGCAAATACCGGAACCTATACCATTAAGTTGTTGGTAGAAGATCAATACTCATGTATCGATTCTATCAGTAAGTCAACCACGGTACATCCTAATCCAACGGCACAATTTGCGATAGTTGACAGTTTACAATGTTTCAATGCAAACAGCTTCTCGTTTGTACAACAAAGTACATCGAACACAACCAATTCAGCGTTGAGTTACGCATGGACCTTTGGTGATGGAGGCATAAGCACAGTGGCATCGCCCACCCATACTTATTCTGTTTACGGATCGAGAGACTTGCAGTTGAGAGTAACAAACGTCTTTGGATGTAAAGATACTTTTGACTCAAAGGCTAGAGTTTACTCATTGCCAGTAGTTAAGTTCACGGTAAACGATTCCACTCAGTGCGAGAACAACCAATTGTTCAACTACCAAGATTTGTCGAGCATTCCATCAGGCGAGGGAAGCATCAACAGAAACTGGACCTTGGGCGATGGAAATCAGAGCACTGCCTCTACTTTCAGTTACCGATACAGCGGACATGACACGGTATTTGTGAAGTTGGTACAGACCAGCAGCTTTGGTTGTAAGGACTCCTTGAGTAAGCGCATTGAAGTATTGAGAAAACCACAAATCAGATTTGCTAAAATTGGCGCAGACTCTTGTAGAAATACACCATCGAAGTTCAAGGCATGGGATGCAGATGTGGCCAAGCCATTGAACGTAAGTTGGTTGTTTAGCGACAATCAGACCTTCAATGATTCTATCATCACGGCATCTTTTGCGGTTGAAGGACAAAAATCGTTGAGAGTGATAGTGGGTAATTCTAACGGTTGTACCGATACTATAAACAGAATATTCAATGTGTATGAGAATCCGCACGCAGGGTTCTTCATCACAGACTCAGCATTGTGCTTCAGGGGCAATGAGTTTGAGTATAACGATACCACGAGCATCAACAATGGAACCGTATCACAATTGATTTGGGACTTTGGGGATGGAAACTCACAAACCAAAACCACGAATGCAGCGGTTTACAACAGATATGCTGATACTGGAAATTACACGGTAAAATTACGCATTACCAACACATTGGGATGTGGAGATACCATCACCAGGAAGTTGCGCGTACTGCCACAACCGAAGGCGGTATTCACCCATGCTGATAGTTTGCAGTGTCGTACCAACAACAGTTTTGCATTCAATAATAAGAGCGTTTCAAATTCACCAACAACATCGTTGACGTATGATTGGAGATTTGGAGACAGCACAACATCTACTTCTGCAAGCCCGGTAAAGTCATATGTTTACGACGGGTTAAAAGATTTGACCTTGTACGTAGAGAATGGCGAAGGATGTAGAGATACCTTTACTTCAAAACTGGAAGTATACCCACAACCTCTTGTAGGCTTTACCATCAACGATGTTGATCAATGTGTCAACAATGATGTATTTGCATTCAATGATACTTCAAAGGTGAGAACCGGCGGTGGAACTTTAAGCAGATTGTGGAATCTAGCCGATGGGGGTAGTGCTACTACTTTGTCACCTATCCGTTCTTATTCGAGCAGCGGAAATAGAAATATTAAGTTGGTGGTTACCACATCCAACGGATGTAAAGATTCGGTGAGCAAATCAATTACGGTATTTGCAAAACCAGAGACGCGCTTTGCTAAATTGAATCCCGATTCATGTTTAAACACTACTTGGAACTTCAGGGTTCGAGATGCGTTGAGTACTACAATGACCAGCGTAGCATGGACGGTTTCAGGAGGTACCACTTATTCAGACTCATTAATCAGTCATAACTTTAGCTCCAACGGTACCCATACCATAGGTTTGATTATTGGAAATGCCAACGGTTGTTTTGATACTACTTCGCGTCAGGTAAGAGTTTTCAGAAATCCAGTGGCTAGTTACACGGTTGACGACTCAGCCCAGTGTTTTGCGGTGAACTATTTCAAGTTCCAAGTGGGAAGTACCTCGCCCAATGCTTTGACATTACAGCACAGTTGGGATTTTGGAGATACGTCGGGATCAAGTGCATTGAAGCCCGTTAAAGTGTATGCGAGCATTGGACGTAGATCGGTGTACTTGAAATCTACCGATACGCGCGGTTGTGCTGATTCATTCAGACAAGACATCTATGTAGCTCCATATCCGGTGTCTAATTTCACCATCAACGATACTGTACAGTGTGAGAACCACAACTTGTATGTTTTTGAGGATGTCAGTACTATATTATCTGGCGGTGGAAGTTTAAGTTCACAATGGATTTACGGAGATAACGCCACCGCAAGCGGCGACTCAGTAGCACACAATTACGCCTCAAAAACAGGTTATATCAAGGTTCAACATAAGAGCATCAGTAGCTACGGATGTAGAGACAGCAGCATCCAAACGGTTCACGTAAGAAAAGGACCAGATGCAGTTATAGGGCTTGACACGGTGTTGTATTGCATCAGAGGAAATGAATTTGGAGCTACAGACCTCAGTGTTAAAGGCGAAGGCAACAAGACCAAGTTCACATGGACTTGGGGCGATGGCAACATGGATGTGAAATCAACGCCATCGAGATTTACATACAGTTACGCAAATACCGGAACCTATACCATTAAGTTGTTGGTAGAAGATCAATACTCATGTATCGATTCTATCAGTAAGTCAACCACGGTACATCCTAATCCAACGGCACAATTTGCGATAGTTGACAGTTTACAATGTTTCAATGCAAACAGCTTCTCGTTTGTACAACAAAGTACATCGAACACAACCAATTCAGCGTTGAGTTACGCATGGACCTTTGGTGATGGAGGCATAAGCACAGTGGCATCGCCCACCCATACTTATTCTGTTTACGGATCGAGAGACTTGCAGTTGAGAGTAACAAACGTCTTTGGATGTAAAGATACTTTTGACTCAAAGGCTAGAGTTTACTCATTGCCAGTAGTTAAGTTCACGGTAAACGATTCCACTCAGTGCGAGAACAACCAATTGTTCAACTACCAAGATTTGTCGAGCATTCCATCAGGCGAGGGAAGCATCAACAGAAACTGGACCTTGGGCGATGGAAATCAGAGCACTGCCTCTACTTTCAGTTACCGATACAGCGGACATGACACGGTATTTGTGAAGTTGGTACAGACCAGCAGCTTTGGTTGTAAGGACTCCTTGAGTAAGCGCATTGAAGTATTGAGAAAACCACAAATCAGATTTGCTAAAATTGGCGCAGACTCTTGTAGAAATACACCATCGAAGTTCAAGGCATGGGATGCAGATGTGGCCAAGCCATTGAACGTAAGTTGGTTGTTTAGCGACAATCAGACCTTCAATGATTCTATCATCACGGCATCTTTTGCGGTTGAAGGACAAAAATCGTTGAGAGTGATAGTGGGTAATTCTAACGGTTGTACCGATACTATAAACAGAATATTCAATGTGTATGAGAATCCGCACGCAGGGTTCTTCATCACAGACTCAGCATTGTGCTTCAGGGGCAATGAGTTTGAGTATAACGATACCACGAGCATCAACAATGGAACCGTATCACAATTGATTTGGGACTTTGGGGATGGAAACTCACAAACCAAAACCACGAATGCAGCGGTTTACAACAGATATGCTGATACTGGAAATTACACGGTAAAATTACGCATTACCAACACATTGGGATGTGGAGATACCATCACCAGGAAGTTGCGCGTACTGCCACAACCGAAGGCGGTATTCACCCATGCTGATAGTTTGCAGTGTCGTACCAACAACAGTTTTGCATTCAATAATAAGAGCGTTTCAAATTCACCAACAACATCGTTGACGTATGATTGGAGATTTGGAGACAGCACAACATCTACTTCTGCAAGCCCGGTAAAGTCATATGTTTACGACGGGTTAAAAGATTTGACCTTGTACGTAGAGAATGGCGAAGGATGTAGAGATACCTTTACTTCAAAATTGGAAGTATACCCACAAACGGTGGTAGATTTTGCCATCAATGATGTAGACCAGTGTGAGAACAACAACCTATTCCAATTCACCGGAAATTCTACAACAGGTGTTCGTGGGGGATATTTATATTCAAAATGGATTTTCGGAGATGGAGCTTCTGATACTTCCAGAAATACAAACCATAGATACACAGTACATGCAAACCACCAAGTGAAGTTGGTTGTAACCACTTTTTATGGTTGTAAAGACAGTTTATCTAAAGGAATTACGGTATTTAAAAAGCCAACGGGATTGTATACTAAAATCACCAAGGATTCTTGTTTGAATAATACACACACATTCAAAGTGGATGATTTAGATGCTGCAACGATGACATCGGTATTGTGGGAGTTCAACGATGGAAGCACATTTACTGATTCCATCATTACGCAAACCTTTGCATTTGATGGGCAAAAGTCAGCATCGTTATTTATTGAGAATGTCAATGGTTGTATAGACTCTCTTTATCCGAAGTTTAATATCTATGATAACCCAGTAGCTTCCTATACAAGAAAAGACACGTTCTTGTGTTTGGAAGGAAATAATTTCGAGTTAACCAGTACGGCAACTTCTAAGTACGGATCAATCAGTCAGTACAAGTGGGAATTTGGCGATGCTCTAACGGCGTCAACCAAAAATAGTCTTCATAAATACAGCGATTCAGGTTATTACAACATCACATACAGAGTGGTGAATACATTGGGTTGTGGGGATAGCATTACAAAAGTGGTGCGTGTGAATCCAAATCCAAGGGTGCATTTCAATGCAGACTTATATCAGCAGTGTTGGCACAGCAATGTGACTCAGTTTACGGATAGCAGCGAATCAAATTTAAAAGGAAGATCAACCCTGGCTTATGCTTGGAGTTTCGGCGATAGTTTGACGTCCGCGTCAGCGAATCCCCAGAAAACATATCAGTGGTATGGAGTAAAAACCATCCAATTGATTGCTACAAACGATGAAGGTTGCTCAGACACGGTAAAGCGAAGTATTGAGATCAAACCCGAGCCTTTTGCGAAGTTTAAGATTGACAATTCAGCGCAATGCGTAAACGATAATAAATTCAACTTCTTGGATACAACATTGACTCGTCAGAGGGGTGGAACTCATACAGTGAGTTGGAAGTTTGCCGATGGAGATACCAGCACTTTGAAGTCGTTTGCACGTAGCAAGAATCAAGTGGGAACCTTAGGTTTGAAGATGATTGCCACCAGTGAGTTTGGATGCCAAGATAGCATTGAGAAGTCTATCAGATTGTTTGCGAAACCTCAGGCAGTGGTTAAATATTTAAGTCAGGATTCTTGTTTGAGCACCACAGCCAAATTGCAAGCGGTAAATGCATCTGGAAATGGAATCAGAACGGCTACATGGAGTTATGACGACGGTACGGGTTCTTCGGGGGTAAATGTGATCAAGAAATATGCTCAGACAGGCACCCGAAAAGTGGTGCTAAATTTGGAGAATACAAATTATTGTAGAGATACCGTTGAGTTTAGATACACTGTGAGAGCTAATCCAAAGAGTTATTTTGTTGCTTCTAAGTACTCACTGTGTGAACGTGGTAATTTGGTGGTATTTAAAGATTCATCGAATGCCGTTGAGGGACAAATTGATAGTTTGGTTTGGGATTTTAATAATGGGGTTAGATTGGGTAAAATAGGAAAAGATACAGCGCAATATTCTTTTGGTGTAGCAAGAGTTTACACGGTAAAGCAAGTTGCTGTGAATTCGTTTGGCTGTCAAGATTCATCGACTCAAAAGGTAACCATTTTAGCAAATCCTGATGCCGACTTTGACATTGATCAAAGTTCACAATGTCTATCTGGAAATGCATTTACCCTTACAAACAATACCAATCCTAACAATGGTAATTCTGCCATGAATTTCTTCTGGAGTTTTGGTGATAGTACAAATAGTTCGTCTAAAAATCCGAAGAAAACCTACGCATTTGATGGAACTAAATCCATTCGTTTGATTGCCTCCAACAGCGATGGTTGTTTAGATACCATTGACAAGACCGTATTGGTTCGACCTCAGCCGAAAGCTAAGTTTGCAATTAACACGGTGAATCAGTGTGTGAACGCCCAGTCGTATATCTTCACTGATCAGTCATCGGTTAAAAGTGGTGGTGGTTCATTGTCGAGAGTATGGAACTTGGGCGACGGTACCGTATCAAATCAAACAATCGTCAATGGAGTAAATTATAAGTCGGCGGGAGTATACACGGTAAAACTGACTTCAAGAACTACGTTTAATTGCACAGACACGGTTATTCAGCAAATCAGAGTCTTCCCTAAACCTACAGTAGCGTTTACGGTGAATCAAGACACTCAGTGTTTGGTTGGGAATTCTTACAGTTTCAATAATAATTCAAACATCGCAACAGGTGGAGGTACTTTGTCATATGCTTGGACTTTTGGAAATGGTGTAAGCAGTACCAATACTCACCCTACTTTAGGATACGGACAATATGGAAGTTATGCCGTTGAATTGAAAGCCACTTCATCAAATGGATGTATAGAAATTTTGAAAAAGAACGTTACTGTTGTTGCAAATCCTGATGTGAATTTTGTTTTCGCAACAGCTGATAAACAGTGCAATAGTGTTGATGTTTTCAAGATGACCAATCAAACGAATCTTTTGAACGGACGCTCAGCAAAATACACATGGAACTATGGTGACAATTCCATTTCTTCTTCAGTTAATGGTATACGATCTTATTCACAGGCTGGTAACTATACGGTTAAACTTTTGGCGGTGAATTCAAATGGCTGTGCAGACAGTATTTCTAAAACCTTGACCGTTTATCCAGATCCGGTGGCTGACTTCAGCATCAATCAATCAGGACAATGTATCAACGATCAGTTATTTGACTTTAAAAATAATTCTTCGGTAGCGTTTGGAGGAGGTACATTGAGTCAAATTTGGAAGAGCAATGATTCATTGATCTCAACGGCTCAAAATATTACTGCAACCTTTAAAGAGGTTAAGTCATACTCAATAAAAATGGTGAGCCTTTCTTCCTTGGGATGTAAAGATTCTATAAGCAAGAATATTGTGGTATATCCTAAACCGCAAGCTGATTTTACCATCAATAATTCTCAACAGTGTTTGCAAAATAACAAGTTTGATTATACCAATAACAGTAGAATCAGCTCAGGTAGTTTAAATTATGTTTGGTCATATGGAGACGCTAGCGGATCTACTGCGGTTAGTCCAACTAAGAACTATTCAGCATATGGCAGTTACACCGTTAAGTTGATGTCTATTTCAGGGTTTGGGTGTAAAGATTCGGTAATTAAAACTGTAAAGGTACATTCACAGCCAACGGTTCAGTTTAGTTTGTCTGATACTGCGTCTTGCTTGTATCAAAATCAATTTAGCTTCAACAACCAAAGTAGTAATGCCGATGGTTCTAGCTTAAATCATACTTGGTTATTCAGTGATGCCAGCTCACAGAATTCTTTGAATTCGGTGAAGTCTTTCTCAAATTCAGGTCGTTATTTGGTTAAGCTACGTACACAATCAAGTTTTGGTTGTAGGGATAGTATGGTTAAATGGGTTAGGGTTTATCCGCAGCCATTACCATCTTTTAGTTTAGTTAAAGCAAATCAATGTTTGAACAACAACTCTTTCGAAGTGCAAAACGCAACAACCGTTGCTACAGAGGGTGGAACATTGAGCTATGTTTGGGATTTTGGTGATGGAAGTTCTTCAACAAGTAAAAATCCAAAGTGGAGCTTCGGAAAAGCAGATACTTATACCGTTTTCATGACGGTGAAAAGTTCTTTCAATTGCATTGATAGCTTGAAGAAAGCAGCTGTGGTGCATCCTGAGCCTACTGTTGATTTCAATTTTGTAAAATCAGGTGCACAAACCGGAGCAGATACCATTCAATGCTTGAATACGAATTTGTTCCAATTGAATAATTTGGCCACTGTAAGTTCGGGAACTTTGACCCATCAATGGAGTTTCGGAAATGGTCAAAATTCAGTAGGTTTTAATCCGCAGATTAAGTACAATTCTGATGGCAAATACCGAATTAGATTGATTTCAATCACCAATTTTGGATGCCGAGATTCTTCTTTTGAGACCGTATCGGTTTACCCTGATCCAGATGCTGACTTCACCATCAATGATGTGGATCAGTGTTTCCGGGGACATGAATTTGCGCTCAATAATACATCTAAAATTAAGTCAGGCAATTTGAGTTATGATTGGTTATTGGGTGATGGTTCGGTTTCATCAACCACCAATATTCGTAAATCATATAACCAATTTGGGCAATATTCTGTGAAATTATTGGCCACTTCTAACAAAGGTTGCAGAGATTCTGTGAGTAAGAATGTTCGAGTTTATGCTCAACCTAAGGCAGCTTTTGTGACCAATGATTCTATTCAGTGTTTCAATAACAATGATTACATCTTTGAGAATAAATCGAGCATTGGCTTTGGATCAATGGTGAGTTTATGGAGTTTTGGAGATGCGAATTTCTCTACTTCACAGTTGGGACGACATGAATACAAAAAGGCGGGGAACTATAAAGTTCGATTGATTTCTACTTCTGCTTTTGGATGTGCTGATACATTTACTAATAACGTGAAGGTTACAGAAATTCCCAAAATCTCTTTCACAATGAATTCCTCAGCTATGTGTGAACGCGGAAATCAATTTGTGGCAGACAATTCTTCTACTTACAGTGGAACAGAGGCCGTTACTTACATTTGGAAACTTACCGATGGATTCGTTGATTCCTCCGCTTACTTCAATTATAGCTTCGCCAAGTCAGGCAACTTTGGAATCAAGTTGATAGGTGTAACCACCGAAGGTTGTGCTGATTCAATATCAAAAAATGTAACGGTATATCCTCAAGGAGTTTCCAATGTGCGCATTTTAGATACTATTCAATGTTTATATGGCAATGATTTTAGTTTCGGAAATGATTCAAAAATTACTGGTGCTTCTTTCTCAATTATGTCTTGGAATTTTGGGGATGGCATTATAGATACTGCTTACAGAACAGAACCTATTTCGCATTCATACAATGATACAGGTACGTATCAGGTAGAGTTAATCACCACAACTGAGCATTTATGCACAGATATCAGCTCGGGTTTTGTAAGGGTAGTGCCAATGCCATTGGCAGAATTAAATTTGAATCAGTACGGTTATTGTTTCAACGAGCAACAGTTTGAGTTGGTAGACATTTCCGAAAAAGATTCGACTTTCTCTAATCGTTGGATTTACGGAAATACGGAATCAGAAAATCTAGATACTTTACGTCCAACTTTTGAAAGAGTGGGTAAATACAGGGTTAGATTGGTTGAATACACAAATTATGGTTGTACCGATACTACCGAGTCGTTGTTGGTTGTGAATAAAATTCCAATTGCACGAATTGCGGTTAATATCAATGAACAATGTCTGGAAAAGAATGAATTCTTGTTCAGAAATGTCTCCATCGACGCAGACGAACCCATGGAATTCTGGGAATTTGGTGATGGAGCATTTGGTTCTGGCAATGAAGTAAATCAAACATATACTGAATCAGGTGATTTTGAAGTGGTGTTGGTAGTAGAAAATGATTCTAATTGTTTAGATACTGCCATGCTTACGGTGAGAGTAAATCCAACACCCGAAGCAGCTTTGTTGATAGATCCAAGTTGCGAAGGCCAACCAGTGAATATTGTATCGGGCGCATCTATATCTGAAGGATTTATCAATCAGTACGAATGGAACATGGGAAATGGAAGGAACTACTTCTTTGAGCAACCGGAGCATACTTATAATAAACCTGGAAAGTACTACATAACTTTAGCAATGACCTCAGATCAAGGTTGTTATGCCAAGTATTTAGATTCTACTATGGTATATGGCAATCCGATTGCCCAAATGGCAACCTTTACTCAGCGAGCAACTATTTTGAAGCCTCAAGTTACATTCTTAGATTCTAGCACTAATGCTGCTTCTTATGAGTGGGATTTTGGCGATGGTTCTGACTTTGTTTTTGATTATGAAGCCAGTCATGAATATGCAGATACTGGTCTCTACAAAACTAGATTGGTTGTAGCATCTGCAGACGGTTGCAATGATACCACCTATGCGAATGTTCGAGTGTGGCCTGATTTCAATATACTCTTGCCAACGGCATTCTCGCCCAATGGCGATTTCAGTAATGATACTTATCGAATAAGAGGTAATCACCATTCTATTGATATTGCAGAATGGCAGATTTACACTGATGATGGTATCAAAGTATTTGAATCGAATGATATTACAGCCTCGTGGGATGGTACCTTCAATGAGCAACCACTCCCTATGGGGAATTACCAATTGGTGTTGATAGTGAAAGATATATTTGGCAAACAAGCTCAGTTTAACGAAAAAATTAGTTTAGTAAGATGAGAAAAGCATTAATTTTTAGCCTCTTTTCAACGCTGTTTGGATATGCTTCTTCTCAGAGTTTACCCGTTTTGTCTTTGCAAAGCAAAACGGATATTAGTTGTAATGGACTTTCCAACGGACAAGTTGTTGTTTCGGTTTCAGGTGGAAGCGGACCAGTAATGTTTTCACTGAATGGGGATACTCAGTCAACCGGAACATTCTCAGGGCTGAAAGCTGGTAGTTTTAAGTTTTTTGCAACTGATAGTGTTGGTGCTCAAGATTCTCTGGTTGTTTCATTGTCGGAGCCCAATAAATTAGTTGCTCAATTTACAGCATTACATCCCAGTTGCGAGTATAAATCGGATGGTTTTATACAAACCAATATTACAGGTGGAACTGGGAGTAAGAGTTTTAATTGGACAGATTCTGCAGGTTTTACAGCAAGTACAGTTAACCTCAGTTATTTACCTGAAGGGAAGTATTTTCTGAGGGTCACAGATGTCAACGGATGTAGACTTGATACGTCGGTTGAATTGGAACATCAGGTAAAAATAGGCTTGTCAATTACCACCAATGACATTACATGTAATGGTTTAATCAATGGCACAGCCGTAGTAAATATTTCAGGAACAGGAACTTCTTATTCCCAAATATGGACTGGCCCCAATGCATATTCCTCAACGTTGAAGTCCATTTCAAGTTTAGCCGCCGGAAGTTATTCGGTTAAAGTCACCGAAACCGTTTCAGGTTGTAGTGCATTGATGTCTGCTACTATAGTAAATCCTACTAAACTAAAAGTAGAAATCACAGCAATAAGAGCGGCTTTGTGCAACAGTTCGTCTGATGGACAGATGAACATAAAAGTAACCGGTGGCAGAGCGCCTTATTTATATTCATGGTCTGGCCCCAATAGTTATTTTTCGAGTAAATCAAATATTTCTGATGCGGCTGCGGGTACTTATATCATTTCAACTACTGATTCTAGTGGATGTTCAGCGGCTGATACGGGTATTGTAAATGAGCCTGCCGCTTTAAGTATTATACCTACTATCACTGATGTAAGGTGTTTTGGACAATCAAACGGACAGATTAATCTGAATGTGAATGGGGGTGTTAAACCATATGCTTATAGCTGGTCAAATTCACAATCCACGAAAGATATTACCTCGTTATCTTCAGGTGTTTATGGCTTGACCTTAGTTGATAGTAATGGATGTAAATTAACACGTAATTACAGCGTTTCAAGTCCCACAAGACTAGAATTATCATACAATAGCAACTCGGTTAAATGTAACGGTGGAAGTGACGGAAGTATTACCTTATTGGCTACCGGTGGATCTTTCCCATGGAGTTACAAAGTAACAGGTCCCTCAAGTTATCTTTCAACCTCTGTAACCAACAAGAATTTAATTGCGGGATCTTATAGTCTGATGTTGACTGACAATAACGGTTGCAAAGATTCTGATATAGTGAATATCACTCAACCAAATAAGCTCATTGCTGTACATTCAACCACACAGCCCTTGTGCTTTGGATTGAAAGGTGGTATGAGTTTGAATGTGAGTGGGGGCACATCTCCATATTCCTATGAATGGTTGGATGGAAATTCAGCGCTTTATGCAGCAACACAAAATGTAATTTCAGCTGATGTTGGGAAGTATACCTATACTGTAATTGATGCGAACCAATGCAACTTTTCAGATACTTTGAGTATATATCAACCCGCAGAATTGAATCTCAGGTTGAAGTCAACTACTTTACCTGTTTGTCTCCAAGACATGACTGGTTCTGCTTCTTTGGGATGTTTTGGCGGTGTTCGTCCTTATAATTTTCAAATCAACTCTAGTTCTTTTGTAACAGACTCCTTATTCAAGAATTTGGGAGTTGGTAGTTATGTAGTTACAGTCAAAGACAAAAATGCCTGTATTGATACGGTTTCATTTGGATTAAAGAATAACGACATTCAAAAACCTACAGTAGTCCTCAAAAACATTACTAGATATTTGAACAATTCAGGGAAGGTGACAGTTTCAGCATCAGATGTTGATCTGGGTATCTCTGATAATTGTGAATTGAAGTCGGTTAGCCTGTCAAAAACAGATTTTGATTGCAATAATCTTGGTGTAAATACGGTTCAGGTTACAGCTATAGATGCTTCCGGAAATTCGGAATCAAACAATTGTACAATTACTGTATTAGATACGATTAAGCCGGTTTTAAAAGCTCAATCTGTGAATGTGTATCTGAACGCTTCAGGTAAAGGAAGTATTTTTGCATCGCAAGCAAATAACGGAAGTTCTGATAACTGTTCTATTGCACAATTTGCTCTTGCCAAAACGCAATTTGATTGTTCAAACTTGGGGAGTAATTCGGTGTTATTCAGTGCCACAGACGGTAGTGGAAATAGCAATAGTTTACAAATTCAAATTCAAGTTCAAGATACCTTAAGACCGGTGTTAAAATACAAGAACATCATAGTTTTCTTGAACTCTTCTGGATCAGTGAGCATAACTCCAGCAGATGTAGATGATGGAAGTACTGATAATTGTCAAATTTCAAAATACGAAATCAGTCAATCCACCTTCAATTGCAACAATCTAGGAACAAATTTCATAGATTATAAAATATATGATCCTGCACAAAATGTAAGCAGTCAATCGGTGAGGGTTACCGTACAAGATACCTTTAAACCGGTTTCTAAAACCAAGCCAGTCACTTTGTATTTGAACCAATACGGATTCGCAGTACTGTCTCCATCAGATGTTGATGATGGAAGCACCGATAATTGCAAGATTGCCACACGTTCTATTTCACAGTCAGTTTTCACCTGCGGTAATTTAGGGTCAAATTTGGTTGGTTATACTTTGACCGATCCATCAGGTAATACCACTTCCACGCAAGTTTCAGTTACGGTAAAAGATACGTCCAAACCCATCAATAAAGTAAGAAACGGCATCGCTTATCTTGATAAAAACGGATTTGCAGTAACCACTTATTTTGATATTGATAACGGTACTTCAGATAACTGCGGAGTAGATAAAATTAGCCTAAGTAAAGATCGTTTCACCTGTCAAGATTTAGGGCAAAATACCATAGATTTTACCAGTTACGATAAGTCAGGAAACTCATCGGTTTCGGCCGTGAATATTAACGTTTTAGATACGGTAAAGCCTGTATTGAGAGCATCTAATAGAACCATTGTATTGGATTCAACGGGTAGATTCTCAGTGACGCCCATGTATTTTGATGATGGTAGTTTTGATAATTGTAAAATCACAAAGCGCACACTTACTCAATCATCATTTGATTGCTCCGATGTGGGTAATAAATTAATCATTTATACCATTTCTGATACTTCTGGTAATAGCTCTCTAGCCATACTAAATGTTAGTATTTTAGATACACTAGCACCTAGGATTTTTGTAGAGAATAAGGTGGTTTATTTAGATTCCCAAGGTAAGACCAGTTTATCAGTTAGTGCATTCGCGCCAAAATGTTATGACAACTGCTCAATTTCTCGACTTTATCTTTCTGATTCTACCTATGATTGTTCTGAACGCGGTACTCGCGTAGTTCAATTAATTGCTACTGACCCAAGTGGAAATAGGGCAGTAAAATCGTTCTTAGTAAATGTCTTGGATACATTGTCGCCTGAGGTTTTCACCAAAACTGCAACTATTTACATAGATACAGCGGGTAGGGCTACTTTGTCAGTGCAGCAAGTTTTAGATTCCTTGTATGAAAACTGCGGAAGTGCACAAGTTTATCTAACCCAATATGAATTTGGAATCAAAGACATCGGTGAGAATTTTGTTTTTGCCTACGCTTTTGATCAAGCCGGTAATAGATCCAAAAATATTTATGCAAAGGTTAATGTTGAAATTGGCGATGCAGATCGCGATAGTATTCCTGATTACATTGAAGGTGCCCAAGATTTTGATGGTGATGGTGTACCCAATTACCGCGATCATGATTCAGATAACGACGGTGTTTTAGACCGCTTTGAAAATAGCGGATTGAAAATATTGTTGGATTTAGATCAAGATGGTTTCTACAATGTTTATGACGTAGATACTGATGGTGATCAAATTTATGATGTTGCTGAAGTCAATGGTTTTGATCCAGACCAAAATGGAACTGTGGGTATTGGTAGAGTTACTGTAAATAGCAGAGGTATACCTGTTTTGTCGAATGGTGGAGATGGCTATGGACTCATGGATACTGACGGTGATGGTATTGCTGATTATAAAGATGTAGATTCAGATCAAGACGGTATTACAGATAAGATTGAGAACTTTGGAAAGCGTGAATTTGTGGATTCTGACGGTGATGGTAAACCCAACTTTAGAGACGAAGATTCTGATGCAGATGGTATCTCTGATTTGATAGAAACAACTGATGACTTTGACAGAGATGGTACTCCTAACTACTTAGACAGAGATTCTGACAATGACCAAATATTGGATCTTTTTGAAACCAATAACGATGAAGACGGTGACGGGTTTGGAAATTATTTAGATTTAGATTCGGATGCTGATGGAATTTACGATGATCTAGAAGGTGAACAAGACCTTGATAAAGATGGCAAAGGCAACTGGATTGACGATGATTCTGATAATGATGGCATCACAGATAATTTAGAAGGTAATGACGATACCGATTCAGACGGCATTCCTGATTTCAAAGATCCAGATAGTGATAATGATGGGATTCTTGATTGGATTGAAGCCATTCCATTTGATGTTAAAGGACTACCTGCTGATACAGATTCAGACGGTGAATTTGATTTTAGGGATTTTGATAGTGACAATGATGGCATTGTTGATTATGACGAAGGGTATCCTAATTTACCTGATACAGATAAAGATGGAATACCAGACTACAGAGATGACGACAGTGATAATGATGGAGTTTTAGATTTCCTTGAAGGCAATAAAGACACAGATAATGATGGATTAATTGACGCCATTGATCCTGATTCAGACAACGATGGTATTCAAGACGTAATTGAAGGTTATGCTGATTTGGATGGAGATGGAATCGTAAATTCACTAGATTTAGATTCAGATAATGATGGAATAAACGACATCATGGAAGCTGGTGGTATTGATTTAGATGGCAATGGAATGCTTGATACCCTAGAAGTTTTAGTGCCTGTTGATGCAGATGGCGATGGAATTCTCAATCAAAATGACATTGATTCTGACGGTGATGGTATCTACGATATTGTTGAAAGTGGAATGTTCTACACAGATTTAAATGGCGATGGTAGGGTAGACGGCATAGACACGGACCGTGATGGAATTCAAGATGAAGCAGATGGAATTTCCGGGGTTTTTGGTGACTTATATGATAAAGATGCTATAGATACTGAAGGCGATGGAATACGAGATTTCGAAGATCTTGATTCAGACGATGATGGTATAGATGATGAAATTGAAACTTCTAATGATTCTGATTTTGATGGGGTATCGAACTATTTGGATGATGATAGCGACGATGATAAAATCAGTGATCTCATTGAAACGGCTAATGATCAAGACGGTGATGGTATACCTAATTTCTTGGATTTAGATTCTGATGGTGACGCCATTTCTGATTTGATAGAAACTAATGCCGATTATGATCTTGACGGTATCGCAAACTACTTAGATTTAGATTCTGATAATGACGAAATGTTAGATTCAGAAGAAGGTGAAATTGATAATGACAAGAACTCTTTTGCTGACTTTGTTGATCCGCACACCTTTGTGCCTGAAATTTTTACCCCTAACAACGATGGTGTAAATGATGTTCTCTTTATTAGAGGACTTAAAAACTTCCCCGATGCATCTTTAGTTGTATTCAATCAATGGGGTATGATTGTTTACGATAGTAAAGGCACATACAGAAATGATTGGGACGGTACTTTTAAAGGCGTATCAAGTAGTACTATTATAGAAAAACTTCCGGAAGGAGTGTATTTCTATATTTTAAATCACAACAGAACTGACTCTCCACAGTTCAATAAACCTCAAACAAAGGGTAATTTTTATATCAAGCCATGATGAAATTTAACAAAATCAGGATGAAGTGGGTTGTTGCAATGGCATTGGTTGGGGCTTTTTTGCCTCTTCATGCTCAACAAGTAGCTCTAACAACGCAATATGATTTGATCTCCAGCATTCAGAATCCTGCATATAACGGATTGAATAGAATTCTTAAAATTGATGCACTTTCAAGGGTTCAATGGGCTAATTTCCCTGGAACACCGCGCTATTCTGCTGTGGCTTTTCAGTCGCCGTTGAACAAAGACTTTTCGCTTGGTGCAAATTTCCAGAATCTATCTATTGGACAATTTAAGGTGGCATCACCCATGAGCATGACCTCTATGTCAGCCGATATTGCCTACCACAAGCAATTAGATAAGAACATTTATGCAGCCGCAGGTTTGAGATTGGGAGTATTTAATTCTAGTTTGAGAATTTCACAGTTGATTTCAGATGCACCTGCAGATGCAGCTCAAACAGGGAATGACTATAATTTTAATGCGCCTTTAGTGGGCGGTGGAATCATGTTTTATGGTAAGCAGTATTTTATTGGAGCTTCGCTTCCGCAGTTTGCTGTTGTGCCTAAACAATTGGTAGACAACGTAAATCTAGGCTATAATGCCCGTTCATTCTGGTCGTTTAATGCAGGTTACGTATACAAATTCAATAAGAAATGGCAAGTTAAAACAACAGCTCAAGCCCGTAAATATACCAGTTTGCCTATCATCTGGGATGCAAATATTTACGGCATTTATGAGGGTGTTCTGACTTTAGGATATGGGTATAGAAGTACTGGTTCAAACGCATTTTTAGCATCGATTAGAGCCAATGATTTAATAAAAGTGGTTTTTGCTTATGAATCAGGTACAATATATGATGATCAAACACCATTCAATTCAATTGAGTTTGGTATCTCCTATCAGATTGATTATAACAAAGAAAAAACCAAAGTAATTCCACGTCAATTTTAAAAGAAACTCAATGTTAAGACCTGAATATTTATTCCTCTGGATACTTTTCCATTTGGCAGCCGTTGAATTACCAAAGGGTATTGCCAAGCGAGGACAACCACCCATGAAAGCTACTCAATTGGTTGAGCGCATGCAATACCAAGAAGCAATAGCTGAATATTCTACATTGAAGAAAGTCAAGTCTGCCAACGAGATGAGATCATTGGCAATTGCGTTTTCCAAACTAGGGTACACGGATACAGCTATGAGCATTTACAAGCAAATGGTGAAAAAATATCCCTCAAAAGTCACCCCATCAGATAAGTTAAATATGGCTCTTTTGCTCAATAAAATGGGAGAGAAGGAGGCATTTTCCGGAGCCTTAATAGAGTTAAAGACGGTTGATTATGTAGGCTTGCCAATTTTAAATCAAGAAAATCCAGAGTTATTCTTGCAGCAAAGTAAGCCACTTGAATCACAGATGTCTGTGCCGCAAGTGCAAAAGATTGAAACTAATAACGCGTGTTTTCTGCCTGTGAAAGATCCAGTTGCCGGTAGTTGGTGCTTCCATGAACGCGTTCGTGTAAATGGAGGACTATTATCTACGGTATCTTCGGCCGATGGACAACCTTATGCAAAGGTCATGAAAGCCAATAATTGGGCTTCTGACACTTTGAGTGCGAAAGGCGTGTTGTTAGAGAAGCAATTATTGAACAAGCATTTTGAATTAACCTTTATTGATTCCTTTGGGAATATGTATGTCACTACCAATCATTCCTTGGTGAATGATAGCGATGATTATTTATTGGATGTTTTTAAGTATTCCTTCAATCCGAAAGTAGGTGATTACACTTTAAAAAGTTTACACTTTGATAAGTGGAACAGTAATTTAGCTGGTTTCGTGATGAACCAAAGCCAAACAAAGGGTTTGTTTTATTGTGATATGGCAGGCGGATTTGGGAGGTCAGATATTTATATGTGCGATGTTGTTTGGTCTGATGATAAGAACCCAATTTTGAGTAATTATTTTAACTTGGGTGATCAAATCAATACAATTCTTTCCGATATTGATCCTGTTTTTATAACAGACGAAATCATTGCATTTTCTACAGAGGGGCATATAGGCTGGGGCGGTTCGGATATCTATTTCTTTAATACCATGAACAATCGTTTGGTTAATGCAGGTAGGTTAATTAATTCACAAGCCAATGAATTTGCCCCGAAATTTTATGATGGTGTGTTGTATTTTTCTACTGATAGATATGGCAATAAATCAAAGATCATGAAAGTAGAATTGAGCATGGATTTGCTTGACCGTGTCATGGTTCCTGAAAACTACCTAGTTGAAACAACTTTTCCTGAAGAGAATACAGACTCTAGCTTACCTGAAGAAACGGTTGATGTTAGAGATGAAACTAAAATCAGTAACTTAATCCAAACCATGGCTGTAGCTGAACCTGAAAAGTATAATTATGCCAAAGGATTGAATTTTTTAATGCTATCTGATTCAGTGCGATTGGAAAAGGCTAGAAATATTGATAGTGCTTCCAATTATCAAGATTATCAGTTTATTACATTGTTACACCCAGTGGGTGACATTGTAGTTGACGCAAACTTTGAGAATGAATTATTGATTCTCACTGAAGTGTTAAAGCGCAGATCTGATTGGAAGGTACAAGTGCGCTCCCATACAGATAGTAAAGGGTCAAAAAATGCAAACCGAAAGCTATCACAGGAGAGGGCTGACTTTTTAAAGGTGTATTTGGTTTCTCAAGGAGTGCCTTCAAATCAAGTAGAGGCCATAGGATATGGAGAAGAATTGCTTTTGAATCATTGTATAGATGGAGCACCTTGTTCTGAGGATGAGCACCGAAGAAACAGAAGGACAGAATTACTGTTGCAATTGAAATAAAAAAAGGCGGCTTTTTAAGGGCCGCCTTTTTTAGTTAAGGTCAAATATTATTTAGATGGAACGCACATGGTTACTACATAACCGCGAGTTTCGTCACCTTTGAATGTAATATCAATATCAATGTTTCTTCCGCCTGATTGTGCCGTTAATGAGCGCAACATGGATTCGGCAATGATGAAACAACCATGATAACTTGGAGTTTCTTTGAAGCTAACAGGAAGTTTAGCAAAACTCTTAGGAGCATTACAAGGCGCGGGTTCAGAACCTCCTGCTCCAGGTGCTCCCATGCGAGGTGATGTTGGCATTCCAGGCTTTCCTTGTTCATTGCTCATTTGAAGGGTAGCTTTTTTGATGGTAATCATTTGGTTGGCAAAACGCTGTGGGCTTCTGGTAAAGTCCATAGAGGTTACTACCACACCTTGTGCAAATGAATAGCTGATGCTCAAAAGAGCAACGATAATAAATGAATATACTTTTTTCATGTTTTTGGTACTTTGAAAATCTCAGAGATCAAGGATTAATCTTGATTCTGGTAACTCGGTGTATTGCTCTGGTATCAACTTTTATGGTTAAATCTGCATTTACCTCTCTGTTTGCGGGTATTACATTTGCCATTTTATCGTAGATGACGAAGCAAAATTTAGATTCGTTTTTTGGAGGGAAGAAGACATCCATTTTCACCCAACTTCTAGGTGCTAAGCAACGTGTTTGCTGCGATGTTGCAGCTGCACCCTGAGGTGTAGCAGTTCTGCCTTGGGTATTAACACTTGGTGCAGTAACCGTTTGCGCATTTCCAACACCCACATTCCCTGCGGGAGGCAATACAGCTTGAGGTGTTGCCACTGTATTAGCGAGTTGGCATTGAATATTTCTAATTATGATGGTTCTTCCGTTGTATGCGCTAGGGTTTTGTGCAAAAGTTAAGGCATCTACTACTAATTGTCCATAACTCAATCCAACAAAAAGTAGGGCAAGAGAAAGTAAGGAGATTGTTTTTTTCATAGTGTGTTTGGTTGTTTGTATTTTGATTACAAATTATGTGCCAAAAATAAGCAATTATTGGCTTGGGTCATTTGTTTTTATTGAATCTTGTTGCCCAAAATATCTCAACAAATAATAAATACCCAAAACGATCAGAATTCCGGCCACTCCAATTTGTAAAATGTTTTGATGCGGCATTAATCTATTTAACAACAATACGTTGCCAAATCCAAAGATGATCCAACCCAATTCACTTTTGAATTTTGCTTGCACAAGTATCAATAACCCAATCATGGTGACCAACGAAGGGAAAGACAAGAGAATATCAGGTAAATGAATATTCAGTGCATGTAGCAACCAAAGTAGACCGATGGTTATTAAAATGAGTCCGCCAACGAGGTAAGATTTATTTTTCATTGTATATGAGGTTAGATTTTTAGGGTTAAGCGAAAATAATGCAATTCCTATAATTGGAATGAACATTTATACACAAAGCGATGATCGTCAGAATTTAACGACCAATGCAAATCATGATAAAAATCATATTTGACTTTGAGTTAGGTCATTGGTTACCGTTTATTAAAATTTGAACTTGCACCTTGTAATTCATGTATTTCACTCCTACTGCAGATATTGCCCAGAGCCTGAAGCTTATTGAGATTGATTTGATTCCATCGCTTCAATTCCAATCTGAGAAGTTATTAAAATCTATTGATACGAGCCATGAAACTCAAGGTGATGATTTGCAGTTTTATGTGATTGTTTCTCAGTTTGATCAGGAGTTACAGAATTTAAGCAGGCTATTGTCTATGATACTTTTTCCGGCAATCAGAAAATCATTGGATAAAATGCAAGAAGCCCCAGCCTTAAATGGATTTAATATAATTAGAGCGTTACACAAAAGACAGCAAATTTCCATTTCAAAACTCAGAGATATTTGCAACCAATATACTGTAGAACCAGGCTGGAAAGAACATAAACAATTGCATTGCCACAATTCATATCAATTGGAAGCAGCGTTTTTGAACTATTTGAATTTCTTCGAATCGCAGGTGTTGTTCAAATTAGAAACTGCCAATTCAAACAGAGAAACCAAGCATGATTGATAGCGTAAAAGAGATAGAAGCTTGTTACCACTGTGGCGTTAAGACTAAAAGTCCCTTAGTGAAACACAATCACTCATTTTGTTGTAGGGGGTGTTTGGGTGTTTACGAATTACTTCAAGAAAATGAACTTTGTAAGTATTACGATTTCAATTCCTCACCCGGACAAACCATAGACCAGGTGAAGCAGCATGCGCATAAGTTTGCTTTTTTGAATGATCAACCAATTTTAGAACAATTGCTTCACTTTAAACAAGGTGATAGGTTGCATATTAAGTTCTATTTGCCCCAAGTGCATTGTAGTTCTTGTTTATATTTATTGGAAAATCTTTATAAAATTCACCCTGGTATCATCAGTAGTAAACTGAACTTTGCTGAAAAAAATTTAGAAGTTGCTTACAATAAATCCGAAACATCTGCTTTTGATTTGGCTTTGGCTTTAACGAAGTTGGGATATGAACCCTACTTCAGTTTGAGTGATTTAGGAAAAAGCAAATTGAAACCTAAAACCGAAAATCACCGGCTGTTCCAATTGGGGGTAGCCGGATTTGCTTTTGGCAATATCATGTTGTTGAGCTTTCCTGAGTACTTTGCTTATGGCTCAGATTTAGATGGTTTGAAACCGTATTTTCAATGGTTGTCCATATTGCTGATTATTCCAGTGATCACGTATAGTTCAATGGAGTTTTACAAGTTGGCTTGGGGCGGTATCAAAGAAAAATACCTCAACATTGATTTGCCTATAGTATTGGCAATGGCCATCACGTTTTTTAGAAGTTTGTATGAAATTTATCATCACATCGGGCCAGGATATTTCGATTCGTTGAGCGGTATAGTGTTCTTTATGCTGTTGGGCAGAACCCTGCAGGATAGAACATATAAATCTATTACATTCAACCGTGATTTTACTTCGTATTTTCCTATTTCGGCGACGGTTTTTGAACGGGGGAAAGAGATTTATAAATCGTTACACCACATTAATGTGGGTGATGAATTAATCATTCACGATCAAGAAGTAGTGCCAGTAGATGGCTTGATTGCTGCAGGAAAAGCCACCATTGATTATAGTTTTGTTACTGGAGAAAGTCACCCAGTTGAACTAAATGCTGGGTCTTGGGTTTATGCCGGAGGGCGTCAATTGGGTTCATCGGTCAGAATATTGGCCCAAAAGGCGGTTTCTCAGAGTTATTTAGTTTCTCTTTGGGAAAAGTCAACGAATCAAATCCTCCAGAAAAAAGACCCACAGAGCACCAACGAAAGCAATTATGTTCAAAAGGCCAGTATGTACTTTACACTAGGTGTATTTTCAGTTGCATCGCTTGCCGCTATTTATTGGAGTGTTTTCAATCCCGCCATAGTTTGGACTGCCGTAACTGCCGTATTGATAGTGGCATGTCCTTGCGCATTGTTGTTGAGTGTGACATTCACCCACGGACATTTTTTGAGTCTATTTGCAAAGAATGGGTTGTTTGTTAAAGGTTCTAAAGTGTTAGAAAATTTGAATCAGGTAAACCACTTGGTTTTTGATAAAACAGGAACCATCACTGATTCTCAAAATCCACACATTGATTATGTTGGAATTGAATTACAGGAAGGCGAATTAG
Organism: uncultured Rhizobium sp.; assembly: GCA_964527775.1. Classification (GTDB taxonomy): domain Bacteria; phylum Bacteroidota; class Bacteroidia; order NS11-12g; family UBA955; genus VMCP01. The sequence continues at coordinate 39,773 of CAZGQS010000006.1, forward strand.
ATGCTGTGGCTTCCTTGGCAAAGGAGTCGGTGCATCCTTATGCAAGATTACTTTCCAGGAATTTGAATCGGGTAGCGATAGCCATTGATGATATTGAAAATAAACTTTCGGCCGGAATTACGGGTGTTTGGGATGGAATAGAATTGAGATTGGGGTCTTCGGAGTTTGTTGAATTACCCAATGAACAGGTATTTGATCATCAAGAGGGTTCCAAGATTTGGGTGAGAAAAGGCGACCGGGTGATGGGTTACTTTGTTTTTAGTTCATCGGTGAGGGAGAATTTGGCGTCCCCAATAAAAGAATTAGGGCAAAATTATTCTATGACAGTTCTCAGTGGTGATTTGAAAGATGATGAAGGGCTGATGCGTGAAATCTTCCCCGAGAAAACAAACCTCCTCTTTGAGCAAAAACCTCATGATAAAAAGAGGTTTATTGAGAATTTAGAACGAAGTGGAAAGAAAACCTTGATGTTGGGTGATGGACTGAATGATGCGGGTGCATTGATGAGCAGTTCGGTGGGGGTTGCAGTGACGGATGATATTGGATATTTTACTCCTGGAGCCGATGCCATTATTGAAGGGAAATCACTGATTTTGCTTCCCAAGTTGCTAAAAATGGCTGCTTATATGCGCAACATTATTTGGTTCAGTTTCGCCATTTCCGTGGTCTATAATATCATAGGTTTGAGTTTCGCGGTTCAGGGGAAATTGAATCCCATCATTGCTGCTATATTAATGCCTTCTAGCTCTATTTCTATTGTTTTGATTACTTGGTTAGGAAGTGTATTGTCAGCAAGAGCGTTGAAATTAAAGTCTTGATGCTGCAAAACAAAGTATGACGAAAATCATATTTGATGGTGAGCAACATCATTTTCATTTTGTGACAAAAATAGTCACTTTGAAAGCAGAAATGTCGGTAGTAATAATCTTAATGATCATGAGCATTTTGGTGGCTGGAGTATTTCTAGCGGCTTATTTATGGAGTGCAAAGACAGGGCAGTTTGAAGACCCTGAAGCCAATGCAAACAGAATACTGCACGATACTGAATTGGTAAATCAGAAAAATAAAATCATTTAATCCCAATAATCTTTGAAATGAACATTGAAAAGTTTTCCTATGACAACCGACCGGTAAAGTGGTTTGCTTATGCTACTATTTTCTGGGGAGTTATTGGCTTTATCGCTGGGCTATGGGCTGCGATTGCCTTGTATTTTCCTGCCATCAATTTAGATTGGGCACCAACTACCTTCGGGAGAATGAGACCGGTTCATACGAATGCGGTCATCTTTGCTTTTGTAGGTAACGGAATATTTATGGGTGTTTATTACTCGCTTCAGCGATTGGTAAAAGCTCGAATGTTCAGTGATGTGCTTAGTAAAATCCATTTTTGGGGTTGGCAATTGATCATTGTTTTTGGTGCTTTAACTCTTTGGATGGGATACACCACAGGGAAAGAGTATGCTGAATTAGAGTGGCCATTGGATATTGCCATCACCTTAGTTTGGGTGATTTTTGGTATCAATATGTTTGGTACCATAATCAAACGTAGAGAGCGACACATTTATGTAGCCATTTGGTTTTATATAGCAACTTGGGTTACTGTTGCCATGTTGCATATTGTCAACAGCATTGAATTGCCCATCAGTTTCATGAAAAGTTACAGCTGGTATGCTGGGGTTCAAGATGCTTTGGTTCAATGGTGGTATGGACACAATGCCGTTGCATTTTTCTTGACCACGCCTTACTTGGGATTGATGTACTATTTTCTTCCCAAGGCAGCAAATAGACCTGTGTATTCTTACCGTTTGTCTATCATTCACTTCTGGGCTTTGATTTTCATTTACATCTGGGCTGGTCCTCACCACTTGTTGTATAGTGCTTTACCTGATTGGGCTCAGTCTTTGGGTGTTGTATTCTCTGTGATGTTGATTGCACCTTCTTGGGGAGGTATGATCAACGGTTTGTTCACTTTGAGAGGTGCTTGGGATCGGGTTCGCGAAGATGTTGTGTTGAAGTTCATGGTAGTTGCGATCACTGCTTATGGTATGGCCACTTTTGAGGGACCAATGCTCTCATTGAAGAACGTAAATGCCATTTCGCATTTTACTGATTGGACCATCGCTCACGTTCACGTAGGAGCCTTGGGTTGGAATGGATTTTTGACCTTCGGTGTTCTATACTGGTTGATTCCGAAGATGTTTAGAACTGAACTTCATTCTAAAGGTTTAGCAAATGCGCATTTCTGGTTGGGTACTTTGGGTATTGTGTTTTACGCCATACCTATGTATTGGGCTGGTTTTACTCAAAGTCTAAACTGGAAAACCTTTACTCCTGAAGGCACTTTGCAATACTCATTCCTTGACACCGTCAATATGTTGTTACCCATGTATCAGTTGAGGAGTTTTGGGGGACTATTATACTTAACAGGTGCTATTCTCATGGTAATTAACATATACAAGACCGTGAAAAAAGGTTCGTTTTTGGCCGAAGAGGAAGCCGAAGCACCTGCTTTGGTTCCTTACGAAGCGCACAAAGGAGATCATTGGCACCGAGTTATTGAACGCAAACCCATTCAGATGTTGGTATTGAGCTTAGTGGTTGTTGCACTAGGTGGTTTGATAGAAATGATTCCAACTTTTCTGGTGAAAACTAATATTCCGACCATTAGTTCTGTAAAACCGTATACTCCTTTGGAATTACATGGCCGTGACATTTACATTGCAGAAGGATGTTATACATGTCACTCACAAATGGTTCGTCCATTCAGAGATGAAGTAAAACGATATGGCGATTACTCAAAAGCGGGTGAATTTGTTTATGATCATCCCTTCCAATGGGGAAGTAAGCGCACAGGCCCAGACTTAGCTCGAGTGGGTGGAAAGTACAACAATGCTTGGCATTTCAACCACATGTATGAGCCCACATCTACCAGTGAAGGGTCCATAATGCCACGTTACCCATGGTTGTTTACAAAGGGAATTGACATTCGTAGAACACCAGACATGATTAGAGCCATGCAAACCATGGATGTGCCTTACGATGTTGATTATGCAAATAGAGCAACCGAAGATTTAGAAGCTCAAGCTAAGGTCATTGCCGATGATTTGAAGTCTAACGAAGGCATTCGACAGATATTGGAAGTTGAAGGAGTGAGCAATTTGCAGCACTCAAGAATTGTGGCTCTTATTGCATACCTACAACGTATTGGAACTGATATCAAAAAGGCCCCTGCTAACACTCTGCCAGAAAACTAAAAATACACCATCATGAAGTTTATAACCTATTTAAAAACCATTGATAGTGTAACTATCTACCCCCTTGTAACTCTGGCACTATTTGTTTTGTTCTTCTTTGTAGTGATTTTGTGGGTGTCAAAAGCCAACAACAATTACATCGATAACGCTAAGAATATCCCACTAAACGATTAAAACTATGAAATCTTTTAAAAACATGATAGCCCTTATGGGCGGGTTGTTCATGTCATCTTTGGCATGGGCACAAAATGAGGCAGCTCCTGCAGCCGTAGAAGCACTACCTGTTGCTGAGGCATCTGGGTTTTCAATGGAACAGTATATTCCTTGGATTTTGGTTGTTACCGCCATTGCTTTGGCCATTGTGATTCTATTTATGGGTAATTTATTAAGCAAAGTAGCTCTTGATAAATTCAGAAAGTCTACAAAGGTTATTGCGGTGTTGTTTTCCTTGGGATGGATGAACGAGAGTGCTGCAGCCGTTGAAATGTGGGCAGGGTTCACCACTTTTCAGTTGAATGTGATTTTACTCACCATCATTGGATTTGAGGTGCTCATTATTTTGTATTTCGCCAATTGGTTGAAAGCAGTGGTACTTCCTCCGGTACTAAAAGAAAAGTCTAAAAAGTTGGCTTTCTGGAAGGTTTGGTGGGATAAGATGAACAATTCTGTAGAGATTGAAAAAGAGAAGGACGTTCAATTAGACCATGATTATGACGGCATCAAAGAGCTAGACAATGCCTTACCACCGTGGTGGGTTTACGGATTCTATTTAACCATTGTTTTTGCTGGTATTTATGTTTGGAGGTATCACATCGCCGGTACAGCGCCACTTCAGGTACAAGAATTGAAGAACGACCTTGCACAAGCCGAAATTCAACAGGCTCTTTACAACGAACAAAATGCAGCCAAAGTAGATGAAAATACCATCACATACACTGCAGATGCAAACATGATAGCTGAGGGTTCAAAGTTATTTGTGAAGCATTGTGTAGCTTGTCATGCCGCCGATGGTGGGGGTGGAACTGGCCCCAATTTGACAGATGATTATTGGAAACACGGAGGTGATATCAAAGACATTTTCAGAACCATTTCAAAGGGAGTTCCTGAGATGGGAATGATTGCTTGGGGTGGAATATTAACCGCAAAAGAAGTGGCAAACTTAGCAACTTATGTGAAGTCAATCAAAGGTTCAAGAACAGCTGCACCTAAGGCTCCTGAAGGAACTTTGTATCAAGAAGGTAATACAAATACTGCTGATTCTTCAACAAATGCTGCTAATCCTGCCCCAATAGTTTCAATGAAATAACCTTTAAAAAATGTCAATTCCCGATAATTCCGTCTTCGACGAGAATGATGAGTATCGTGATAGGGTTTCTACCATAGACGATAAAGGCAAGCGAAAGTGGGTTTATGCATACAAGCCATCCGGGCGTTTTTATAATGCCCGGACTTGGCTTTCACTGCTCTATCTCTTGGTCTTTTTTGGACTGCCTCTCATAAAATACAAAGGCGAACAATTCATGCTCTTGAATATTCTAGAGCGCAAATTTGTGGTGTTTGGTTTTGTTTTTTGGTCACAAGATTTTTTCTTGTTCGGACTAACAATGATTCTTTTCGTGGTCTTTATCATCGTTTTTACTGTTGCTTTTGGACGACTGTTCTGCGGTTGGGCCTGTCCACAAACCATTTTCATGGAAATGGTATTCAGGAAGCTCGAATTTTGGATTGAAGGTGATGCGCCCAAGCAAAGAGCGTTAGATAAAATGCCTTGGAACAGCGAAAAGATCAGAAAAAGAGGATTGAAATATCTAGTGTTTTATGCCGTTGCATTTCTTGTGGGCAATACGTTCTTGGCCTATACCATTAGTGTAGATCAATTGTTTGAAATAATGACTGATCCACTTTCCATGCATCTAGGCGGATTTTTAGCCATGTTGATTTTCTCATCGGTATTTTTCTTTGTCTATGTTTGGTTCCGAGAGCAAGTATGCACCGTGGTTTGTCCTTATGGTCGTTTGCAAGGCGTTTTATTAGATAAGCATTCGGTAGTGGTTGCCTACGATTATAACCGTGGAGAGCCGAGAGAAAAGTTGAGAAAAGGACAGGACCGCAGCGCGGGTGATTGTATTGATTGCCTACAATGTGTACATGTTTGTCCAACGGGTATCGATATCAGAAACGGAACTCAGTTGGAATGCACCCATTGTACGGCTTGCATTGATGCTTGTGATAACATCATGGACAAAATCAACAAGCCTAGGGGGCTGGTTCGATATGCTTCTGAAGCAACCATTGCTGAAAACAAACCATTTGTGATTACACCTAGACTCAAAGCATATATTGCCGTATTGGTTGCGCTTTTGGGTATTTGGTTGTTGATTTTGACATCGCGTTCAACCGTTGAAATGCAAATCAGAAAAGTTCCGGGTCAACTTTACACCATCACAGATAATGGTAAATACAGAAATACCTTTAACTTGATGTTGATCAATAAAAGCCACAACAACATTGACTCCTTGTATTTGAAAATTGATGATCAACGGTATAAAATACAATGGGTTGACGGTGAATATTATCGAAAATTAGAGAAAGAGAAGATCAAACGCACTACCTTCTTCATTCTGGTTGATCCAGCACAAGTTAAAGATAGAAAAGAGACCATTCAAATTGACCTATACATGGGCGAACATCTGATGGTCTCAGAAAAGACAGCGTTTTTGTCTCCGCATAAACCAAATAAAAAATCATGAATTGGGGTAAAGGAATCATATTAATTTACGTGCTGTTTGTAGCCGGAATTGCCTACTTAGTGTATGGCGCAACTCAAACCACTTTTGAACTCGTAGAAGATAATTACTACGAAAAAGAACTGGCCTTCCAAAATCAAATCAATTGGACAAAAAATGCCATTGATCAGAAAATGAATGTTGCAATTCATGAATCTGAATCTGGAATTATATTGTCGGTATTGAGCAATGACAGCAATGTTTCAACTGAATTTACAGCTGCTACAGCATGGTTTTACAATGCCATGGATAAATCAAAAGATCGTCATATTGCCTTGGGTAAATCTACTTTTGGCAAATGGATTATTGATGAGGAAATTCCTCAGGGTCATTTTGAGGTGAAGCTGAAATGGAACAACTCCTCCCGAGATACCTTCTTTGCAGTTAAAGATTTTATTAAAAAGTAAATGATTTTTGCTCCTCTTTTTAGTGGTTTGGTATTGGGCGCTGCCGGAAGCATGCACTGTGTGGGAATGTGTGGTCCATTGGCCTTGCTTTTGCCTGGCGGTGCGTTTTCCGTAACTGCTGTTTACCACTTAGGAAGAACTGCTACCTATGTTATTTTGGGTGTTTTGGTAGGGGCATTGTTGGAGTTTATTGATGTGCGGCAATATGAGCAGTGGTTTTCTTTATTTTTAGGAGGACTTTTTCTCTTTTTATGGATTTATGATTTCTGGGGACGTAAATCTGTAGGAAGTTCGCCCATTCAGGTTTGGTTGAACAAGTTGTTTAGTCAATCAATGAAAAGAAATACCTTGTTGGGATGGTGGATTGCAGGTATGGTAAACGGGCTCTTGCCTTGTGGCTTAGTATATGGTGCATTGCTGGCTTCCATGGGATTTGGGAGTTTTCATGGTTCAGTGTTATTTATGTTTGGATTTGGTGTGGCAACAGCTCCTATGCTGCTTTTGATATCGCTCGGTAAAAGGGTGATTGCTCAGAAAATGGGTGCTTTTTCGCAAAGAATTTTACCGTATTGGTTGCTTATTATGGCCATCGTTTTTTTGCTGAGGGGAGCAAATTTGGGCATTCCGTTTTTAAGTCCCAAGATGAAGGCCCCAACACAAAAGCACGCTTGTTGTCATTGAAAAAAGGGGCTTGTGTAAGTGGGTTACTTCTTATAACTTTGAGAGTACCCCAATTAAGCTATGCACCATGAGTTTCGAACACAAAGAACTTGACTGTAAGAATTGTGTAAAGCGCTTTAATTCTGTTTTTTGTCGCGCAGAAAATGATTCTTTAGATTCCATCAACGCAGAAAAGGTTTGCACTCCTTACAAGAAAGGCCATTACATTTTTCACGAAGGAATGCGTCCACATGGGGTGTTTTGCGTGAATTACGGAAAAATTAAACTTTCCAAATTAGGCGAAGACGGGAAGGAGCAAATTTTAAGACTTGTTAAAGCCGGCGATTTATTGGGTTATAGGTCTTTACTCGGGGAAGATAAATATTTTGCTAGCGCTGTGGTTATGGAAGATGCAGGAGTATGTTTTATTCCAAAACACTTGTTTATGGGAATTCTTCAAAAAGACGGTGTACTTAGCATGGAAATCATGAAACTCCTTTCCGATGACTTGAAAAGGGCAGACCAGCACATCACTCATATGGCACAAAAGCCAGTAAGAGAACGCCTAGCCGAAGCACTTTTGTTTATTAAGGAAACCTACGGTTATGAGGCAGATGGGAAAACATTGAATTTGAAAATTACCCGTGAGGAGTTAGCAAATTTAGTTGGAACGGCTACTGAAACAGTAATTCGACTGTTATCTGATTTCAAGCATGAAAATTTGGTTCTACTCGAAGGGAAGAAAATACTAATTCAAAACCTCTCCGGGTTGGTCAAGACCGCGAGAATTGAGGATTAACTCTTCCATTTCACGTCTTATTTTCTGTTGATCAGCGTAATCTTTGGTTTGAATATTGACCGTTTTGGTATTGCAAAAGTTTATTGAATTGCTCTGAACCAGTTGAAATAATTTTTTGGGAGATAACCCCGTTGTAGAAACACCAACTATGCCCCCTCGTGCATGTAACTTGGATATCAACTCTGGATTTTTAGAAAATTCCTTTGCATGGTCTAATTCATGAAAATATATTGAGTATTTCTCGAGATGCAGATCCCAAAGTTCATCTTTATAAGAACCATATTGTAAATCTAATTGAGGCAAAAGATGAATATGACTGCTCCATCTTGTGTTCTGATGGTGTTCATCAATGATAGATTGAATGCTTTGATGTGGTTTGAATGAGAAGTAGAAAAAAATGTGCCCATCAAAGGAATGTTCTAGAAATAACTTTTTGAGTTGAAGAGGTAATTCTTCTTGGCAATTAAACGGTAAGCCAATGTAAAATTCTTGTTTAAGGCAGAATTTAAGGTGTTTTTGATAGTGGAGAATCACTTCGGCAGGATTTTCGGATTCTCTAAAAATGAAAACGTCTGAGTCAATGATGTTCATAGAAGTTCAACAAGTCTTGTCGAAGTTCTACTACAAAGAGCAAATCACCTAATCAATTCTAACAGAAGTTATGAATTGTTACAAGTTCTTATAGTTGTTGAAGACTACTTGTTAGATTTGTTAGCGGCGATGAATCCAAAATAACCTACAGTAGCGGCAATGACGCTGGCTGAAATGATGCTGATTTTTGCTAAGTTGATGTATGATTCATTGGTAAATGCCAAATTGGAAACGAAGATGGACATGGTAAATCCAATTCCTCCTAATATTCCCGCAGAGAGTAACATTCCCTTGCTGATGTTCGATGAAATTTCTGCAATTTTTAATTTTTCCGCAAGGATACTAAAAGAGAAAATGCCCAAAGGCTTACCCAATAATAGTCCAAAGAAAACACCCAGAGAAAGAGGGGTAAATGCATCGTCTAGAATGCGGGTATCAATGGGAATGGCGGTATTGGCTGCTGCAAACAGAGGTAAAATCAAGAATGATACAAGTCCTGATAATCTATGTTCAATTTGGTTGGCTAATTTCTTCTCCTTGTTTGTTTGTCTTGGGAGCATAAAAGCCAAAATCACTCCTGCAATTGTAGCATGAATACCGGTGTGTAACATGGCAAACCAAAGTGCAACGCCGAGTATTAAATATAACCATGCATAATCCCAGTTTTTACGATCGGCAATTTCAAGTAAGATGATGATGGCGGCAGCTGCAGCCATCCATCCCCAGGAAATGGGCTGTCCATAAAAAATGGCTATGATCAAGATGGCCCCAAGGTCATCAATGATGGCCAATGCGGTCAAAAACACCTTCAATGCTGGCGGTACACGGTCTCCCAATAAACCAAGAATGGCAATGGCAAAGGCTATGTCGGTGGCTGTAGGGATACCAATACCCGAAATGGTTTCGGGAGAATTTAAATTTACCAAAAAGTAAATCAATGCAGGCATAATCATGCCACCAAGAGCACCCATTACGGGCAACAAAGCTTTTTTGCGGTCGCTAAGTTCACCGTCAACCAATTCTCTTTTTATTTCTATTCCCACCAAAAGAAAGAAAATAGTCATTAACGCATCGTTGATCCAATCAGTGACGCTGTGTTTTAGATGTAAATGGTAGGCTTCTGTTCCAAATTCAAATTTCCAAAGATTCACGTAATCTGTTGACCAAATGCTGTTGGCTATAAAAAGCGATGCCACGGTGGAAAGTACCAAAAGGATACCAGCAGATTGCTGATTTTGAAAAAATTCTTTAAAAAGATGCGTTAATCTGATTCTCGGAGCTCTGCGTTTTTCCATGCACTTCAAAAATAAAGGTTATTTTCGCAATTCACCTTGAAACCCATCGATTACATTCATCGTTGCATAGAATTAGCAGCCCATGGTAAGGGTTGGGTGAACCCTAATCCGCTAGTTGGATGCGTCATTGTTCATAATGATAAAATTATTGCGGAAGGTTGGCACAAGGCCTTCGGACAAGCACATGCTGAACGTATGGCCATTGATGATTATCTTTTAAAAGGTGGTGATTCAGAAGTTCTAAAAGATTCTGATCTGTATGTAAGTTTAGAACCTTGTTCCCATTTTGGTAAAACGCCCCCTTGCGCTGATTTATTGGTACATTATCAATTTCGCAAAGTGTATGTGGCTCTCTTAGATCCTAATCCTTTGGTTTCAGGAATGGGCATTCAGCGCTTGAGAGATTCAGGAATTGAGGTTGAAATGGGTTTGGCCATTGAAGAGGCTCGCTTACAAAATCGGTTTTTTCTATGCTATCATGAAAAAAAACGTCCATTTATTGTTTTGAAATGGGCCGAATCATCAGATGGTTTTATTGCTCCACTTTCACGAGAACGTACGGCAATCTCAGGGTTGGAATCCCAAAAATACGTGCATGCCTTAAGGCAAGAATGCAGCGCCATTCTTGTAGGGCGCACTACCATGATAGGCGATAATCCTCAATTGACCGACCGATATTTTGGTGGACCTCAGCCGGTAAAATTTGTACTTACTTCTTTGGCGGAAAAAGGTCCCATCGATGATTTTCAAGTTGTTCAAAGTGCAGAAGAATTGATTGAAAAATGCCTAGAACAAGGCTTGAATTCTGTATTGATAGAAGGTGGTTTGCAAACATTGAATCATTTTTTATCAAAGGAACTCGTAGATGAAATACATCTTTTACGAAGTAAATCTATGTTGTTGACCTCTGGTATTGAAGGTCCTAAATTCAATTCTTCGCAATTTGAAAAGGGTTTAATCAGCGAAAATGATAATGATTTTATTACGGTTTACAGAAGAATATATTGATTGAATGATAGATCCGAAATTGGGATATTTACTCTTGAGTGTGGCGCTTTCTAGCGGTATTTTCATGATTTTTAAAGCCGTTGGACGCCTCAAGATAGAGCTCTTTCCGGTGGTTGTAATTAATTATTTGACCTGCTTTTTGCTAGGGAATTTATTGTTAGGTTCAGAGCATGTTTTGAATCTAAAGATTATTCAGTTGCCCGGCTTTTTTCCTACAGCATCTATGGGTTTGATTTTTGTGGGGACCTTTGTCTTGATGGGACATTCAACGCACAAGGCAGGAGCCTCAATGAGTGCCATGGCATCAAAAATGAGTGTAGTGATACCCGTGTTGGTTGCTGTGGTTTTCTTGGGTGAGTCTATTGGTATTAAAGGAATTGCAGGTGTAATTTTGGCCTTGGTTAGTGTTTATTTAGTGTCTTCAGGTTCTAGTTCTGCTTCTGCATCTGCATCTGCTTCGGTTTCACGGGTGAGATTTGATCCAATTTTGCTGTTGGTGTTTATTGGGTCAGGTATGGTAGATACGGGTTTGAATTTGATTAAATATTCCGATTTCAAAGGATTTAACAACTTGCAGTTTGCCACAATAACCTTTGGTGGTGCGGCGGTTGTTGCTTTAATGGTTTCTGTTTTTCAGTTAGACAGGTGGAAATTATTTTTACTTCATGGGAGTTCAAAGGGTTTGATTTTAGGCGTATTGTTGGGAGCCATAAACTATTTTTCCATTGTGGCCATGTATGCCGCCATTGATGCTTATGAGGGTAAAACGGGCGTTTTCTTCACCTTGAATAATATTGGAGTTTTGCTCCTTACTATTATTTTGGGATATTTCCTTGGCGAAAAATACAAATCTAAGACCCTATTTGGGGTTGTTTTTGCGATAATTGCCATTTTGTTGTTGGGATTTTAATGTTGTTTTGATGCTCTTTTCAGATACATATTATGAGATTCAAAATGACGCAGAGTCTTCGCTGCGGGAGAAGGGGAGCCGTTTTTTGGCCTACTCTTTTGCGGTGAAGTCAGAGTTGCAAATCAAGGAAAAGTTGCATCAGTTAAAATCTAAGTACCCCGATGCTACTCACCATTGCTATGCATTTGTATTGGGACAAGGCTCTGAAGCCCAACGATTCAATGACGATGGAGAGCCGTCAGGTTCTGCTGGTAGACCTATTCTAAGGGCCATTTTATCTGCTCAATTAACCAATGTTTTGATAGTGGTTGTAAGGTACTTTGGTGGAACTCTTTTAGGTATACCCGGTTTAATAGAAGCCTATGGTGGCGCCGCAAAATTAGTTCTCAACGAATCTGGGAAAATTGAACGGGTTCAAGAAGAACAGTTTGTTGTTATTGCTACATTTGAACACGAACAAGAAATTCACCATTTACTGAGGGGATTTGATGCTCGTATCTTGGATAGGCAGTATAACGATAAAATCATATATACCGTTGCCGTTAGGAAAACAGAAATTATGCAGTTTGAGTCAAAGGCGGAAAAGGCATATCTTCTGGAAGTTCGAGTCGTTTAGACTCATCACTTTTCGCGTTTCCAATTTGGAATCTGACATATTTGATTTTTTTGCCCTCAGCCAACCAAATAGATTCATAAAAGGTTCGAATTTTTAAGAATTCGGGCACGGGTGACATGTTGTAAACATCATCTATGTTTGCTTCGCAGATGAGTTGGTCTAAAGTGATTTGCTCCAGTGCAGTTTGATAAAATAAGTCAGAGTCGGTTTTGATATTCATCTTAGCCGTTGAAGGCATGATTTGACGATAAATATTCAAGAATCTGCCACTGATCAATCGTTTAGGTCGTTTGTGTGGTTGAGGATCGGGAAAGGTAATCCAGGCCTCTGATACTTCCCCAGGTGCAAAATATTCGGGTGCTTTGTCAATTTCAATGCGTAAAAATCTGACGTTTTCAATGCCATCTTCCAAGGCAATTTTAGCGCCCTTCCAAAGGCGGTTACCCTTTATATCAACACCAATGTAATTGATGTGTTCATTCATGCGGGCAAGACCAATGGAGTATTCGCCTTTGCCACAAGCAAATTCTACCACTATGGGATTAGAATTGCCAAAAATTTCGTGCCAACGTCCGCGGGTTTCATGAGAATAATCGAGGGTGTTGGGGAAGGCATCGAATTCGGCGAATTTCTCGAGCTTATTTTTACCTTTGGACATTTAGGTGCAAAAAAACAATAAATTTAGGAGTTGTCCTACTTTTGCAGTTGTGTTTCTATCTCCGCAATTATTGATTCAGGCATACCTATCGGGAAGCTTTCCTATGGCTGATCCTGAAGAAGACAACCAGATTTATTGGCATACCCCGCAGATCAGAGGAATTATACCTTTAGATGATAGATTCAAAGTGTCTAAAAATCTGCGAAGATTGTATAAGAGCAATAAATTTGACCTTTTTATAAATCGTGATTTTGAGGCGGTAATTCGTAAATGTGCTGAATTAAGAAATGATGATACCTGGATTTCGGAAGAAATCATAGATGCATATACGGCACTTCACCACGAAGGATTTGCTCATAGTTTCGAAGCATATTTAAATGGTGAACTTGTTGGAGGTCTATACGGTGTAAGCATCAGAAAGGCTTTTTTTGGTGAAAGTATGTTTCACATGGTAACCGATGCAAGTAAAGTGGCTTTGGTATTTCTAGTAGAGTTTCTTAGAGAGAAAAATTTCAAGTTGCTGGATACCCAATATTTGAATCCTCACATTGCTCAATTTGGAGCTTATGAGATTCCACATCAAGAATATTTGAAACTTTTAGAGCAGGCCATTGAATAAAATTGTAGAAATTTGACCTACTTACGGCAGCATGAAACTGAACATTGAACATAACTATAAAAACTACTCTGTTGATCTAACCCAATTTCATTCTTTGGCTCTTGGATTTGGACCCGGAGCAGACAACCCCAATGCATTTTATATTAATCCAGCGCAAATTGTTCCTATACGGGTGGGTGATTTTGTTGGAAGTGTTTCTGAGGGTGGAAGTGCCAACTGTGAGGTTGTTACATATTGTGCCCACGGAAATGGCACGCACACGGAGTGTGTTGGACACATCGCTAAGGATAGGGTACATGTTTCAGAATGTAAGTTCAATCCTACCATGCTTGCGCAGGTAATTAGTGTTGATTTGGTAAATAAAGACGGTGATTGGGTGGTAGACTCTGAATGCTTAGTGAATATTTCATTTGAATCGGTACCCGCCTTAATTGTGAGAAGCTTGCCTAACAATTCTGACAAGAAAAACAGGGTATGGAGCGGAAATAATCCACCGTATTTTACTGTTGAAGCCATGAAATTGATTGTGGATGCCGGATTTACTCAGCTTTTGACTGATTTTCCATCGGTAGATAGAGAAGAAGATGCTGGGGCCTTGGCAGCGCATAGGATTTGGTGGAACGTTCCTCAAGATACCACAGATTTAACCCAAGCGAGAATGGATGCTTGTATAACAGAAATGATTTTTGTCTCCAATACTGTAGTTGATGGTTTGTATTTGCTCCAGCTAATTTTGCCTAAAATTCACTCTGATGCCGTGCCATCCAATCCGCTGTTGTATCCATTGACTGAGAATTAATAGAACATTCAATGCAGGAAAAACTTCTTTACGCCATCAATGCGCTGACTTCACGAATTTATTCAGTGTTGAGTAAAAATCCATCAATAGTAGAAGTCAATGAGGTGCGAAAGATTGTTTGTGTGAAGTTGGATGAGATTGGAGATATGGTGACTGCTTTGCATGTCTTTGATTTGTTGAAAATGAGATTTCCAAATGCGGAAATTACCGTAGTTTGCAAGCCTTTTGTGGGCTCATTGTTGAGCAATAATCCGAGTATAGATCGTATTGTTAATCAATTGAATGAAGATCTGAGTGCAGATGTATGGGTAGAGTTGCGAGGCACTTGGAAAACCTGGTGGCAATCTTTATTTAGCGGTGCCAAATTTAGAGTTGATAGAGGAAGTATTCGGTTTAAACAAAGGGGCAATCAACCTCATGAGACCCTAACTAATTTTAGAATTGTTGAACCCTTGTTAGGGCTTGGATTGAATTTGAATTCGGTGAATGCTCAATTGTATTTAAATAAAAATGAGTTGCAAGAGGTTGAGCTAGTTACTCAAACGTTGGGAATCTCTGATGCTTCAAAGGTTTGTTTGATTCACCCTGGTGGGCGGAGCTTATTGCGTCGTTGGCCCGTTGAGAGGTTTCAAAAAATCATTGATGTATTAGAGGAAAAAGGTTTTAAATGTGTGGTTTTTGGTTCCACAGATGAACGTGATTTGTTAGAGGAGTTCGATAAACTAAATTCAAAGGCAGTGATTTGGGAAACCAAAGAATCATTGAGGGTGTTTTACGGGGTTTTGCAAAAGGCCCAACTTTTTATCGGAAATGAAAGCGGACCTTTGCAGTTGGCTGATCTAGCCGGTGTTGCTTCTGTTGGACTTTTTGGTCCTGGGGTTGAAAATGTATTTTATCCTCAAGGAGAAAAAGCCAGAGTTATTCATAAGGTATTGCCATGCAATCCGTGTGACCAAATTCACTGCAGCAGATTTGAAAATAGATGCATGCTTCAAATCACCACAGATGAAGTGGAAGAGTTAATATTAGATCTCGCAAAGTAATTGTGGTGTTTGGTTAAGCGCAGGCCAATAATTGGTACAGTTTTTGCTTATTTTGAATTTATGCACCAACCTTTTGAAGTAGTGGTTTTGGGTACGGCTTCAGCCACCCCAACTAGAGATCGGAATCCGAGCTCTCACTATGTTCGATTGGGTAATAATCATATTTTGATTGATTGCGGGGAAGGCACCCAAAACCAATTGTTGAAATATGGTCTCAAAATGCATAAAATCAGAACTATTTTGATCACGCATTTACATGGAGATCATTACTTCGGATTGCCAGGTTTGTTGTTCTCGATGGCGTTGAACAATAGGCAGGAGCCAATAACTTTAATTGGGCCTAGCGATTTAAAGAAGTTCATTGAAGATATATTAGCGCATGGCAATGGAAGATTTACCTATGAAATTAAGTTTATTTCTACAGAAAACAGGGAGAATGGCGTGATTTTAGACGGTGGGGATTTTCACGTCCATACGGTAAATCTGCAACACCGAATTCCATGTACAGGTTATGTTATAGAGGAAGTCAAAGTGGGTCGAAATCACCGCGGGAACTACAGGAAATACGCCTATATTTCTGATACTATCTACGATGAATCTATTGTTCCTTTCATTGAAAACGCTGATTTATTGTATCACGAAGCAACGTTTCTACATGATCGGTTAGATAGGGCGGAACAGACTTTTCATACTACGGCACTGCAAGCAGGCAAAATTGCATCGATGGCAAAAGTCAAGAAATTGTTGATAGGTCATTTTAGTTCGAGATATACCGATTTGGAGCCTTTGAGAGATGAGGCAGGTGCCCAATTTGAATCGGTAGAATTGGCGGTAGAAGGTCAAGTTTTTGAGTTGATTCCCGAGCTGACTGAAGTTGGGCAGAATTGAGTACACCGCTTTTTCTGTGTATAAAACTCAATTTTTAGTGGCATGTTTCGTTTTACATTCGTAAAACGCATGAGTGCACCCAAGAAAAAAAACGATAAAAAGCAAGTTTCAGATTTCCTCAAAGATTCGCCCGCCGATAAGTCAGAACGAATTTCTGGTTCAGAAATATTTAGGGCCGCATCTATGAAAAACGAAACTACCCGCAGGGTACTGGGTTTTTTATTGTTGGCTTTTTCTTTCATTCTTACCATCAGTTTCGTGTCATTCTTCTTCTCTTGGAAGTCAGATCAGAGCTTTCTAGCTGACGGCGATTGGGATTTATTCAAAGAAAATCAAGGCGAAGTGGCAAATGTGATGGGGCTGATGGGCGCAAAGCTGGGTTACTTTTTTGTGCACAACGGTTTTGGGATAGCCGCATTTTTTATACTTCCGTATGTGGTCTTGTCTGGTATGTATTTGCTCCTCGATTACCGCCCGTTCTCTTTGCTTCGAATACTCATTCATTCCCTGCTTTTCATGGGATGGTTTTCTCTTTTCTTGGGATTTGCATTCCAGTGGTGGTTTCCACTTTTGGGTGGAACTTTCGGGTATTTTGGTGTACAACAACTTCAAAATGGAATTGGAATTGCTGGAACGGTCATCTTTCTGATCACATTTGCCGTTCTTTATTCATTCATTTTCTTGAATGCCAATCCGTTTGTAAAGTTGATGCGCAAAACTGAAAATCCCGATTCGAGTCCTGAAATAGAAGAAGAAAATGAAGAAGAGAATTTAGAAGTTAAACA
The DNA here is from genome assembly GCA_964527775.1 of uncultured Rhizobium sp. Lineage (GTDB taxonomy): Bacteria > Bacteroidota > Bacteroidia > NS11-12g > UBA955 > VMCP01. The sequence goes on from CAZGQS010000006.1 coordinate 56,891, forward strand.
GACCCCAAAATCTCAATCGAGCATTTTTGAACCACAAATCATTGAAGATGATTTCGAAGATTCTCCGTTTGTAGATGAAGATGAGCCTATTGCTGATCCCTTCGAAAAAACATCCCCCGAAATAGAAGAACCGGAAGAGGAAGAGTTTGAAGAAGAAGAACCGGAAGATGAGATTGAAACTGCTCCCAATCAGCCTCAACAAAAAATTGAAGCATCGTTCAAAATTGAAGATTTGACTCAAGATGATGAGGAACTATTGGAGGTTAATTTGGCCGATGTTCAAAGTGGAACTGAGTACGGAAGTATTGATAGTGAGTATGATCCGCGCGCTGATTTGAGTGGGTATAGATTTCCAACGTTAGACCTTCTGAAAGAATATGATACCAAAAAGCAGGAAATTGACGTCGCTGAAATTGAACGGAGTAAGAAGCTGATTGAAGATACGTTGGGGCACTATAAAATTGGTATTTCTACCATCATGGCATCTGTAGGACCAACGGTTACACTCTATGAAATTGTGCCTGCTCCCGGGGTTAAAATATCCAAAATCAAGAACTTGGAAGACGACATTGCCCTGAGTTTGGCGGCATTAGGCATTCGTATTATTGCCCCCATACCGGGTAAAGGAACAATAGGTATTGAGGTGCCCAATAGAAATCCGGAAGTAGTACCCATGAGAGCGGTTTTGGCTTCGAAGAAATTTCAGGAGAATGATTTTCAACTTCCAGTTGCCCTGGGAAAGACCATTTCAAATGAGATTTTTGTGGCCGACTTGGCGAAGATGCCTCACTTGTTGATGGCGGGCGCCACCGGACAAGGTAAATCTGTTGGACTTAACGCTATTTTGGTATCGCTGTTATACAAAAAGCACCCCGCTTACATCAAGTTTGTGCTTGTAGATCCCAAAAAGGTGGAATTAACCTTGTACAACAAGATCGAACGACATTTCTTGGCGAAACTTCCCGGCGATGGAGACGCCATCATCACAGACAATCAAAAGGTCATTCATACCCTCAATTCTCTTTGTGTGGAAATGGATGATCGCTATAAACTCCTTCAAGATGCTATGGTTAGGAACATAGTTGAGTATAATTCGAAGTTCCTTAAGCGCAAATTGAATCCCCAAAATGGACACCGATTTATGCCATACATTGTGGTGGTAATAGACGAGGTGGCAGATTTGATGATGACGGCGGGTAAAGAGATTGAAATTCCTATTGCTCGACTTGCACAATTGGCTCGTGCCATAGGCATTCACTTGATTTTGGCAACTCAACGTCCATCGGTAAACGTAATCACGGGTATGATCAAGGCGAACTTTCCGTCTCGAATTGCCTTTAGGGTAACATCGAAGATTGATTCTCGTACTATTTTGGATGGAAACGGTGCCGATCAATTGATTGGTAAAGGTGATATGCTTTACAGCGGCGGAAACGATATGATTCGCTTGCAATGTCCGTTTGTAGACACTCCCGAAGTCGAAGACATTGTTGACTTTATTGGCGAGCAGAGGGCCTATCCAACAGCTTATATACTTCCTGAAATTCAAACCGACGAAGGAAAAGGTGGTGGCGGTGATTTTGATTCTAGCGATAGGGATTCGATGTTCGAAGACGCTGCGCGCATCATAGTTCAGAACCAATTGGGGAGTACCAGCATGATTCAACGAAAACTCAAAATAGGTTACAATAGGGCGGGTAGATTGATGGACCAATTGGAAGATGCGGGAGTTGTAGGTCCTAACTTGGGAAGTAAACCTCGTCAGGTGATCATTCCTGATGAAATTGCCTTGGAACAGTTTTTGCAAACTCTTGATTAAGAATTAACTTTGAACACTGAATATATGAAATCAATTATAAAAATTTGGGCTTTAGCTTGTGCGTTGTTTTTAAGTGTGGGAACTAATGCTCAAACCGATGCAAAATCTAAAGTAATTCTTCAAAACGTAGAAAAGCTTTACAAATCTTATAAGACCATCCAAACTGATTTTAAAATCACCACGAAAGTTGCAAACAGAAAGCCATCGGTTGCATCGGGATCACTTTGGTTAAAAGGTATCAAGTTCAAAGTTAAATACGACAACCAAGAAGTTTATTGCGACGGTAAAACCATTTGGTCTTACAATCCTACAGACGAGGAAGTAACCTTAGAAGACTATAGCACTCGCACCAATAATTTATCTCCCCAAGAAATTTTCACCTTCTTCAACCAAGGCTTCAAGGCCAACTACGAAGGCCCAGTAACCAGTGGTAAATCTACCAGAGACGTCATCAAATTGGTTCCCAAGAAGAGAAAAGAAAAATACGCTTACATCAAAATAGAAGTAGAAAAGGGCACCTACAAACTTCGCCGCGTTATTCAACATTACAAAAACGGAACTGACGTTGTGATTGACCTTGGAGAAGTTCAGGGCAACAAAACCATCAACGATGCCATTTTCACTTGGGACACCAAGGCTCATCCGGGAGTGCAGGTTGTTGATTTGAGGTAATTTAGTGATCGGTGATCGGTGATCGGTGATCGGTGATCAGCCGACAGCCGACAGCCGACAGCTGAGAGATAAGAGTTGAGAGTGGAAAGCTCTGAGTTGAGAGCTGAGAGCTGAACGCTGATAATAGCGGCTTTGCCGCCAGCCAAGGACCAAGGACCAAGTATAAAAAAAGGCCAGATTTCTCTGACCTTCTCTATTTCCTAATATTTTTATCAATCTTATCTTTTGGCTTTCATCTGATCACCGATCACCGAAAACCGAAAACCGAAAACCGATCACAGACAGCTATTATCTGTTATTCATCACATCAAACATGCGCTGTCCGATTTCGGCGGGGCTTTCAACAACGTGAATGCCGCATTCGCGCATGATGGCCATTTTGGCTTCGGCTGTGTCGTCTTTTCCACCAACAATTGCACCAGCGTGACCCATTCTGCGACCTGGAGGCGCTGTTTGTCCGGCGATGAAGCCAACTACAGGCTTTGTGCCGTGTTCTTTGATCCAACGAGCAGCTTCTGCTTCCATGCCACCGCCAATTTCTCCAATCATAACAATACCTTCTGTTTCAGGGTCGTTCATGAAAAGTTCGATGGCTTCTTTTGTGGTAGTTCCAATGATAGGGTCTCCACCAATACCAATGGCTGTGGTTTGTCCAAGTCCTAATTTGGTTAATTGGTCTACACACTCATAGGTAAGGGTTCCCGATTTAGATACAACACCAATGTTTCCTTTTTTGAAAATGAAACCTGGCATAATGCCTATTTTAGCTTCGCCTGGGGTGATGATACCTGGGCAGTTAGGTCCTATTAAACGACAATCTTTGCTGTTTAAGTATTCTTTAACCATGACCATGTCTTTGGTAGGAATACCTTCAGTGATGCAAACAATAACTCCAATTCCTGCATCAGCAGCTTCCATGATGGCATCTGCAGCAAATGCTGGAGGCACAAAAATGATGCTTACGTTTGCTCCTGCCTCTTTCACGGCTTCAGCTACAGTGTTGAATACAGGGCGATCTAAGTGAATGCTTCCACCTTTACCAGGGGTAACACCACCTACAACTTGGGTTCCGTACTCAATCATTTGAGATGCATGGAATGTGCCTTCGTTTCCGGTAAATCCTTGAACGACGATTTTTGAATCTTTGTTTACTAAAATGCTCATGGTGCTGAAATTCGGTGCGAAAATAACCCTAAGTGACTAAAATCCCATAGGGAAGAGTCGATTTATTTTTTTATCAAACGAGTAATGTCGCTTGAAAGCGGACTTGTAGTTGATGGGAAGAAGCCCAAAAGCTCGCCATTTTCATTGATTAGATATTTACAGAAGTTCCATTTGACTTCGCTATCTAAGACCCCGTTGACTGATTTTTGGGTTAACCATTGGAATAATTCGTGCTGGTTTTGACCTTTAACGTCTAGTTTTTCTGTTAAAGGAAAAGTTACCCCAAAATTCTTTTGACAAAAGGCTTTAATGGTGCTTGCATCACCTGGCTCTTGACCGCCAAACTGATTGCAAGGAGCTCCGATTACTACCAATTGATCTTTGTATTGGTCTTGCAATTTTTGAAGATCTTCGTATTGAGGAGTGAATCCGCACTCAGAAGCGGTATTCGCAATGAGAATTTTCTTGCCTTTGAATGTAGATAAATCCATTTCTGTGCCATCAAGAGCTTTGATTTTAATGGCATAAAACGATGTTTTAGGAGGATTGCTGGTAGTTCCGGCTTCAACCGTTTTGGTCTTCCCGAAAAAACAACCGGTGAGTGCTGCAATTAAACCCGATGCTAAGATTTTTGACGTGATTGAATTCTTTTTCATTTAAGTTTAGAACAAAATTAGGCCTATTTAGTTTGTGGTTGAAGGGCTAAGGTCGTATTTTCGTACATTATGTCCCACAAATGGTTATTTGCAGTTCTAGCAGTGTGGTTTGTGTCTTGTGAAGAAGAACCACCGCCAATTAAGTTTACCGAAAAACCCCTTTTGGATACGCTATATCAAGCATCGGCGCCAACTGCTCAAACCAAAAAAATCTTGTTGAGCGACATTACAGGGGTTCGATGCAATAACTGTCCGCGTGCAGCTGAATTGGCCAAGAAAATATCCTCAGATAATCCAAATAGGATTGAAATTATTGCCTTATATCCCAATGCGGGGACGTTGACTTTTCCTTGGGACGGATACGATACCCTAAATACCACGGATGCAGATCAGCTTATTGGAACCAAGCCAAGTTCCCTTCCAGTAGGTATGGTTGATAACATTACTTACAATGGGAGCGTTCTTATTGGGGAGCTGGCATGGGCGGCGGCAGTAAATCAACAACTTCCGAAGAATACCCCAGTGAATATCCAGATTAAAACCTCTTGGCTCGATGCAGAAGATAAAGCCCGTTTGGAAGTGAAAGCCATTGCCAATACTGCGGCTAATTTAAATACGAATTGGATTTTTGCAGTGGTTGAAGACGATATCAAAGGCAAGCAAAGTGACTCTAGATTGCCATCGGGGTATGATGAACAATATAAACACAGCCATGTTTTAAGGCAAGTGGTGGGTTCGCCCTTTGGAGACCCCGTTTTTTCGGGGATGGTTAACGCGGGTGCTACTCGTGAGAAACATGTTTTCATCCCAAGAAACAAAAAATGGAATGCAGATAATTTGCACATCATGGTTTGGGTGATGGATGCTACAACCCGAGAGGTTTTGCATGTAGAGTCAGCTAAACTTAAGCCATAATTCAAATTTATGGTGCGTTGGGAAGATGCACTTTTGGGATTTAATACCCACTTGAAGCTGGAAAAGTCGCTTTCTGAAAATAGCGTGGAAGCTTATCTTAGAGATATTGATAAGTTGCAGAGATTTGCTGAAAATCAGGGGTTTAATTCGCCGATACAATTAACCAATTCAATTTTAGAAAATTTCTCAGCCACTTTAGCGGAAATGGGACTTCAACCGAGTTCACAGGCAAGAATTGTCAGCGGAGTTAGAGCTTTTTACAAGTATTTGACGTTGGAAGATTGGATCGCAGAAAGTCCCGCAGATTTCTTAGAACCGCCAAAATTGGGTAGAAAATTACCCGTGGTATTGAGTCCTGAAGAAATTGACGCCATGATCAATACCATTGACCGATCAAAGCCCGAAGGAGAAAGAAATGTGGCCTTGTTAGAGACATTATATTCATGCGGATTGAGGGTTTCTGAACTTATAGGTTTGTCATTGACTCACGTTCATAGAGAGGAGGGATTTGTACAAGTGATAGGGAAGGGGAATAAGGAGAGGCTGGTGCCCATTTCAGATAGGGCTCTGAAACACATTGATTTGTATATGAAGTATGTGAGAAATCACATGGAGGTAAAAACACAATCCCGCAACCTGGTCTTTCTCAACAACCGCGGTGAGGGACTAAGCAGGCAATCGGTGTTTTTGATGATCAAAAAGGCAGCCATGCTTGCAGGTGTAAAAAAGGTAATTTCACCCCACAGTTTCAGACATTCCTTTGCTACTCATTTGGTGGAAGCAGGTGCAGATTTGAGAGCGGTTCAAGAAATGTTGGGACATGAATCAATCACCACCACCGAGATTTATACTCACTTAGATCGAAATTATTTGGCTGATACATTGACTCAGTTTCACCCAAGATCTAAATAGAGGGGTTATTTATACCAAGAACTCCAAAGTTTTTTGCCTTTGAAGAAGTATCCAATGACCAAGCTGTGGTTTAATACACCCTTCAATTGGTCTAGTGGTTTTGCATTCACGTTTAGTGTTAGAGAAGACTTTAAACGGTCAAATTCTTGATGTGCTTTGATAATTTGAATGGTATGTTTGGGTTTACCTTGGATGAGGAAGAATAGACCTGCTAACCCATCGAATAGTTTTCGTTTTAAGATCAAGCCGTTTCTACTAGATGATGGTAGGTTCTTATGCAACATCATGAGTCCGTTTCTGAAGTTTAAGAAGGTTTTTCGAGGGTTTTGGTTGGATAAGGTGGCTCCGCCAATGTGATATACGAGTGCTTTTGGGCAAGAAATAACTTCGTAACCAAGGGTTTGCATGCGCCAGCATAAATCAATTTCTTCCATGTGTGCGAAGAACGATTCATCTAGGCCACCTGCTTTTTCCCATGCTTCGCGCTTAACAAACATGGCAGCGCCTGTTGCCCAAAATATGGGCATTTCTGTGCTGTATTGGTTTTGATTGAATTCTACGTTTCCGAATATCCGTCCTCGACAAAAAGGAAATCCAAAATGATCCAAAAATCCTCCGGCGGCACCAGCATATTCAAACTTTTTAAGTTCTTGATTTTTGAATTTATAGTCTAACAGGTGGGGTTGTGCAGCACCCAAATTGGGATGTCTTACGGCTAAATCAATCAATTCGTGGAGCCAATGTTCGCTGACGGGTTCTGCGTCTGAATTGAGCAGCACAAAGTAATCTGCGGTTCTTCCTTCTAGTGCGCGGTTATAGCCGCCTGCAAATCCGGTATTTTCTTCTAATCGAATCAGTTCAATTCCAGGAAATTCTGTAGCGATGAAATCAGCAGATCCGTCGGTAGAATTATTATCAGCCACTACAATATTCACCCAGGGTTGTTGCGAAAATTCAATAACTTGGGGCAGACATTGGGCCAGTATATCTTTGGTGTTGTAGTTTAAAATAACTACGTCAACTTGAAAGGTGTGTTTGTTAGAAGTCAATGAGTTGGTATTAAAAGGGCATGAAAACAAAGCGTGTAAATTCACCTTTCAACCAAAGAACACAATAATTTTTCTTGACGTCGCCGTAGGCTTTTTTAAAATCGGCTAATTTATCTTCTTGTATGATGTTTAATTCAATCAACCTTTCAATGGTGGTTGCATTTATGCTGTATGCAAATCCATATTCAGTTCTATCAAATAAGAGTTCACCAATACGTGCGTTTTCCTGGTGAGCCACGAATATGGGATATTCAGAGAATTTCGCCTCTATTATGTCGTTGCTTACCTCTTTTAACTCAGCGGATAACCCTTTTAGCTGTTTTTTGAGTTCGTCAAGAGATTGTTTTAGTTCGTCCATATCACCTTATGATGAATTTTTGTGTGGTTGTGCCGTGTGCGGCATTCACCTTCACAAAATAAACACCCTTTTTCCAATTTTCAGTCTTTATCATACAATCGTATTGTTGATTTCCTTTTTCATCGGCAATGAGTTGACCGTTAGAATTGAAAACACGATATGATTGAATGGGTTGATTGGATTCGATTTTGATAGAGGCTCCAATTTCTGCAGGATTAGGGAACAATCTTAGCAATGGTTTCACCGGTTGCTTACTTGCTGTTTTTACGTCTTTCAGTTTAAGGTACCACATTCCACGTCCATGGGTAAACGCAAATAATGCGCGGTCTTTCAATCTAATTTTTACTTCATGAACTGCCACGTTAGGAATGCTCATTTCTTTTTGCCAAGTTTGTCCGCCATCCATGGTGTAGTACAGTCCGAAATCAGTAGCTGCAAAGATGTAATGCTCGGGGCTCCAAGGATCAACAGCTATCGAGTTGACAGGTAGTCCTGGAGGCAAGTTTCCAGATATATTTTCCCAAATGGGCTTGGAATTGCTGTCTAAACCAGAAACCTTCCAAACTCTTCCTTGCAGACTGTAATTGCTGAATGCAACAAATACTTGATAAGGATTTGTGGGATTTACTTCAATGAAATTTAGGAAGTCATTGGTGATGGCAGTAGGCACGCTTGCGTTATAACTCACTTCTGTGCCAATATTATTTGCGGCACCTTCAAGTTTGTATAATTGAGCTGATCCACCACCGTAATAAAGTACAGGGTTATCTCCTGAACTCACTCCAAGAGCCTTAATTGAAGCTCTATTAATTTTGTTGGTTTTTTCCCAACTTCCGCCACCATCAATACTTCTGTAAACCCCTCTGTTGGTTCGGTAGAACAATAAATACTCATCGTATTCACTCATAGTGTAGGCATTGATGAATGATACTCCATCCGTTGAAAAAGCTGGGTCATCAATAGATTCGGTGTAGTCGTTTGCAGTATTGAATCCAACCACTCTTCGAATTCCCTCGTTTTGGGTTGATAAATAGGCAATGTTTCCGGTTTGTTGGCCGACATGGCAGTATGCTCCATCACCGCCAAAAATATATTGAGTTACTAAGCGATTGCTTGCGGTATGTGTTCCATTGTCTTGAGCTCCTGCAATGGCTTGAAGCGTTTTATATCCTTCGCCACCGGCATAGAATTGTGTGACACGGTATCCATTGTTCAGATTTTCAACAATGGGTGCTTGTCCCCATTTGCAACGGTACATTCCGCCGTCTGTTCCAATGATATATTCACTGGGTGTTTGGTTGAAATTGGCGAAGCTATGGTGATCTGCATGGCTACCTGAAATACTGGTCCATTTGGATCCACCATTGGTTGAATATGCTGCGTAAACACCACCAGCAACTACTTGGTTTGAATCGTTTTTACCAGCTCCTAACAGAACGCAATAGGCTTGATAACCGGCTCCAATTTGAGTGGGAATCGTTCTTGCCGACCATGTTCTTCCACCGTCTGAACTCTTATAAAACGCCACTGGAGGATCAGAGAATCCAAGTCCCTCGAAAAGAGCATAAACCACATTGGGAAATTTCTCACAAGCAGCAAGTTGAATTCTCCTGAAGGAAGCAGGGCGATTGGGGAAAGTAACGGATTTCCAAGAGCCCGGATTTCCGCTGCTATCAGAAGAATAAACTCCATTAGATTGCATGGAAATCAAGATCCTGCCTTTTGGCAAAACAAGAATGTCATTGACTTGCTTGTTGGCGCCATTATAAGCAATTGACCAAGTCTGTCCGCGGTCTTGTGAACGATAAAGACCGTGTGTATGCGTGCCCACAAAAAGGGTGCTGCTATCATCTAGGCTATGTGCAATATCCCAAATGGCGTTCATGCCCCCAAGTCCAACGGTAGAGGGCAATTGTGTAAATGATTTACCTCTGTTGGTAGACATAAACACGCCTTCGCCTTCTACATCTGCACTGTTGGCGCGGCTTTCACCGGTTCCGTAATAGATAGTGTTGTGGTTGAATGGGTTCGAAGTGATAGAGCTGGCCATCAACGAAGTTTCATGATCGTTAATGGGAGCCCAAGACTTTCCTTTGTCGTTGGATTCCCAAATTCCACCCGAAATAGCACAAGCAAGAATGTGATTATCGGTGGCAGGGTCAATCCACAAAGAGCGGGTTCTTCCGCCAATGGCGCGAGGACCGAGCTCAATGATGGTGTCAAAAATGGGGGAGTTGCCACGTTTGCCAAAGTTTTGCTGTTTGCGGTCCCATTCTTGCCATTTGGTGCGCATGAAGGTGGGGATTTGTCCGTTCGCATCCATTTTTTCCTCCAACCATTGGCTGAAATAACCAGGGTGCTCAGCCCTGAGGGGTTTTATTTTTTCGGGGGATATTTTAAGTCCCAACCAACCCAATGCCGTTAAAGTGAGAGTGATTGATGTGATGGAAATGAACGAAGATGAACGTAAAACTCGCAACATATATCTACAAATATAGCCATTTAGGTATGAAAAGCAGGGCTTGACATGAAGTCTAAGTTAAGCATGACAACCTTTTTACATTTTTACTTACCTTCGAATTTCATTCCATTTCAAATGAAAAAAGCATTTAAAGTATCGTTGGTAATTGCCGTAATGATTCTGTTGATTTCCTTGCTAAGACTGTCGCCTTTTGGCTATCTGATCAAAGGAGTTAGGCTCTCATACCTACAAGGCGAAACCTCAGCACACCCTACAGATTGGTATGGCTTTAACCTTCGAACCGTTAAAAAAGGTTCTACAACTGCCGGAAAAATCGTGAAACTCTCCAACAGATTTGATTATAAACTATCAAAAAAGTTGATGAGCGAACTCGAAAAAACCAATTCAGCATCTTATCTCATTTACCGAAACGATTCCCTGATTTGCGAAAAGTACTTTAATGGTTATTCCGACTCACACCGCACCAACAGTTTCTCTATGGCCAAATCCATCATGGCATTGCTCGTTCAAAAGAGCATCCAAGAGGGATATATTTCTTCTTGGGACGAAAAGGCCATTAAGTTCATTCCATGGTTGAACGAGAATGCAAATTTTGCTACCAATAAAACGGAGAGTGCTCAGTTTGTACAAGAGCTCACCCTGCGTCATTTAATTACCATGACAGCGGGCTTGGACTGGGATGAAAGCTACGTTTCTCCTTGGGGTGTTACGGCAAAAGCATATTATTCAGACGATGTTGAAGGAGTTATGAGAAGCGTTCCATTGGTACGCAAACCCGGAACGCACTGGCAATATCAAAGCGGCGCCACTCAATTATTGACCTTTTGCTTGATGCAAGCGCTTCAGAATCCCCCAAATAATCTACCGGTTTACAACACAGTTTCGTCGTATTTCTCAGATAAGTTCTGGAAACCCCTAAACATGGAAGCCGATGCCTATTGGTCACTGGATCACGAAAATGGTAAAGAGTTGGGATACTGTTGCTTCAACGCCATCAGCAGAGATTTTGGTCGTTTAGGACTTCTTGCTCTTCACCAAGGAAATTGGAACGGCGAGCAAATCATTGATAGCTCTTTCTTTGCCTTAGCTGCCCAACCTTGGAAGCACATCAACTACGGACACGGATTCTGGATCAGTCCAAGCACCAAGATTCCTTTCTATTACTATCAAGGCCTTAAGGGCCAATATATATGTGTAATACCTTCCAAAAACACTGTCATTGTTCGCACCGGTAACGGCGTTGACAAGGGCAACTCCACAGACAAGGTTCACGATTGTGTGAAGGTTTATGTGGAGGAGGGGATTGGTGATTGGTGATCGGTGATCGGTGATCGGTGATCAGTGATTGGTGATCGGTGATCGGTGATCAGCCGTCGGCCGTCAGCTCTCGGCTTTC
>CAZGQS010000006.1:68413-121960 GCA_964527775.1 uncultured Rhizobium sp.
GTGATTGGTGATCGGTGATCGGTGATCAGCCGTCGGCCGTCAGCTCTCGGCTTTCAATGGTCAGGTGATTAGTTTAGGGTTTAAAGTAGGGGTTGTCTCCATTCTATACTTTTGTAATATTCAGAAGTAACTTTGAATGCCGCTTATAGTGAATTCTTGGTAAGATCAAGATAAACGCCCACAACCAAAAAGTCACGTCCCGTTTCATCATTTATTTTATAATCGAACTGATGTAAATAACCTATTTGTAATGTGGTGGTTTTGGAGGATTTGTAATTGAATCCCAATAAAATTCTGTTTCTTTCAAAATAGGGTTCTTTATCAGTGAAAAACACTTCATTACTAATACTTATTTGGTAAGGATTTTTGTTGCTTTGTTCTTTCACATGGGGGTAAGATAATCCGGCTCTGTAGCGAAAGCGATTGCGGTTGCCATTGTTTGTATATCGAAATTCTGATCTGTATCGCTGTTCAATTTTGAAGCTACCAATAGATTGAAAAAGGGTAATTTGTGGCCAAATTCTCAATTCATCATTGTTTTTTGGTAAAACAAAGTTTCCACCTTCTTTATAAGTTTGGTAACTACCAGCACCTAACGTGAAAATCATATTTGGTTGAACTTTATAATTAATACCACCTTTATATTCGTAATAATGAAAATGGTTATAAAGCTTTAATGATCGTAATTGAGTCTCTCCGAAAGTGCTTATTTTTTTAGAATGGGTGTATTTAAGATTGATTATGTTCCAACTGCCTAAATCAGCATTTTGTGATTTTACTTCATAGGATATTGAATAAAAAAATAGAGCAAACAAAAACCGCATTTATTTTTTTGCAATTACTGAAACTGACTTTTGCAATAGAACTGAATTAGGAATAGTTGTTATTTCGCCTTCAGCCGATTTGATGTAGACAAAAAAATAGGTTAAATCAATGACCTCGCCTTCAAAAGGGTAGTCCTTGTCTAATATTTTAATTTTGTCTCCAATTTTAACAGGATGATTAAAGAACAGCAATAAGCTGGATGTGATATTTGAAAGTAATGACCACTGTGCAAAAAAAGCAATTCCCAATGCCGTTAAAATTGTTCCAACAAAAACAGCTATCTCATTTTGCTTTAGTCCCCAGATTGCAGATAATAAAATAGTTGCGGTTAGCACTGAAATTAATTGAACCGCTTTGATTATCATTTTTCTTCTGCCTCGTTCAATGTGAGTGCTCTTTAAAGAATTATTCACATAAATCTTAGTAACGTAATGGGTTGTAATATATCCAACGATTACTAAAATGGTCTCAAAAATTTTGAATCTGTAAATTTCCATTTTTTGAAATCATTAGGAAGAAAATTTAGACATATCCATAAAGAAGATTTCCCAAGTGTGCCCATCAAAATCTTCGATGGTTCTTTGTGTCATGAATCCATAATCGCGCATTTCATTGGGTTCAATTCCACCAGCCTTTAGGCCATTTTCCATGGTTTGATGAACTTCATCAACACTATCCATTGACAATGAGAATAACCCAGCAATTTTTGACTTGGTATCTGCAATAGTTTTGTCTGTGAAACTCGAAAATTTCTCGTGATTTAAAAGCATCACATAAATATTCTCGCTCCAAACCATGCATTTGGCCGTTTCATCTGAGAATTGGGGGTTGTTGGTAAAGCCAAGAGCAGTGTAAAAATCCATTGATTTTTGTAGATCCGTAACCGCTAAATTGAGGAAGATTTGTTTGGTCATATATTTTATTTTCTTAGAATTTTTTCTAATGGTCTACCTTTTGCCAATTCATCAATTAGCTTATCAAGGTATCTGGTGTTTTTCGTCAATGGATTTTGAATTTCTTCAATTTTATACCCACAGATACTGCCCGTGATTTTTGTTGCGTTCGGATGGATTGTTGCACGTTGAAAGAACACTGCGAAAGTAACATTTTCATCAATCAGTTCCTGAATTTTAGCCTCATCGAATCCAGTGAGCCATTCAATTACTTGATGTAGCTCCTCTACAGATCGGCCCTTTTTTGTTGCCTTGGTTACGTAGTGCGGATAAACTGATGCAAAAGGAAGTTTTGCGATTTTCTCGTTGTGTTTTTCTGTTTCTTTCATGGGACATTAATTCATCAAACCCTCGCCAAAAGTAAGCAGATTATTGTCTGGGTCAAGCAGTGAAAATTCTCGTTGGTTCCATGGTTTGTTTGATAGGGAACCGTTTGGATGTATTTGAACACCATTTTGAATGACTTTCAAATAGAGGTTATCAATATTTGATACTCTGATATACACTTGTCCATAGTTTTCATGGGGATTTAAATCTGTAAATTGAAAGAAATGAATTTCAATACCATCCAATCCAACTAAAACATAATCTCCATAATCTCCAATTAATTTAAATCCCAAAAGACCCACATAAAATAGTTTCGTATTCTCACAATTTCGTGAAGGAAGTTTTGGTGCAATCGATATTAATTTGGGCGTCATTATTTCTTCCAAATTCGTTTTACAAATGTGGCATTAGAAAAATGTTCACCGTTGATGTAGGTGTTACCCAAAAGTCCGCCCAAATACCCAAGGGTCTTGCAATTTTCATCTATAACTTCAGATTGCATATCAGCACCACAAGTTCCAGGATCAAAGGTGTATACGATTTTGCCTTGAAATGTATATTGGTTAACGGATCCATCGCTGCAGCACATTCCAGATTTATTGAAATCCTCAATTCGGTTTTTAATGCATTTCGGTGTGCCTTCTTCTATATCTAACTTATCGCAGCCTCCACAAATAAGTATTAGGCCAACAAAAAAAGTTAGCAACGTGAATGTTTGATTTTTCATGTTGCTAACTTAGTGAATATTGTCTAAAGTTTAGAGTTTAGAGTTTATAGTGTAGTGGGGCTGACCGCTGACGGCCGAGAGCTGATAGCTGCCCGCTGCCCGCTGACGGCTGTCCTCCGAAAGCTGACGGCTGACGGCTGATCACCGATCACCGAAAACCGATCACCGTTTTTTACCCAACCGACGCTCTGATAATATTCAATGCTCCACCTGCTTTGAACCACTCAATTTGTTGGTCGTTGTAGCTGTGGTTTACAGTGATAGTATCAGTAGTGCCGTTGTCATGGTGTAATGCCATTTGCAAAGGTTTGCCTGGGGCAAATTCGGTAAGACCTAGAATGTCGATGGTGTCGTTTTCTTGGATTTTATCGTAATCTGCTTTGTCAGTGAAGGTCAATGCCAACATACCTTGTTTTTTCAAGTTGGTTTCGTGGATACGGGCAAAAGATTTTACCAATACTGCACGAACTCCAAGGTGACGTGGCTCCATGGCTGCGTGCTCACGAGATGAACCTTCGCCGTAGTTTTCGTCGCCTACAACCACACTGCCAATGCCAGCCGCTTTATAAGCTCGTTGAGTATGTGGCACTGGTCCGTATTGTCCGGTCAATTGGTTTTTAACTTCGTTCGTTTTTTCGTTGAAGAAGTTAACTGCACCAATCAACATGTTATCTGAAATGTTGTCTAAGTGTCCGCGGAACTTCAACCAAGGACCAGCCATTGAAATGTGGTCAGTGGTGCATTTTCCTTTGGCTTTGATCAATAGCTTCATGCCATTAAGATCAGTACCTTCCCAAGGTTGGAAAGGATCTAGCAATTGCAGACGCTTACTTGTTGGGTCAACAGCTACTTTCACACCGCTGCCATCTTCGGCTGGTGCTAGGTAACCTGCATCTTCTACTGCAAAGCCGTTGGTTGGCAATTCATCTCCAGTTGGAGGATCTAATTTCACTTGCTCACCGTTTTCGTTGGTTAAAGTATCAGTCAACGGGTTGAAGGTTAAGTCACCAGCAATAGCTAAAGCTGTAACCAATTCTGGAGATCCTACGAAAGCATAAGTATTTGGATTTCCGTCGGCACGCTTGGCAAAGTTTCTATTGAAAGAGTGAACAATGGTGTTCTTTTCTTGTTTTTCAGCACCCATACGGTTCCACATACCAATGCAAGGACCGCAAGCATTTGCGAAAACTTTAGCACCAATTTTATCAAAGGTTTCTAAGAAGCCGTCACGCTCAATGGTGTAACGAACTTGTTCTGAACCAGGTGTGATGGTGAATTCGGCTTTGGTTTTCAAGTTTTTCTCAGAAACCTGTTTTGCCAAACTCACGGCTCTTGAAATATCTTCGTAAGATGAGTTGGTACAGCTACCAATCAAACCTACTTCTACTTTGGTTGGCCATCCGTTCGCTTGAGCTACTTCCTTCATTTTAGAGATAGGTGTAGCCAAATCTGGAGTGAAAGGACCGTTCAAATGAGGTTCTAATGTATTTAGGTCAATTTCAATAACTTCATCGAAATACTTTTCAGGATTTGAATAAACGTCTGCGTCTGCAGTCAAATGTTCACGAATACCGTTGGCAAGATCTGCAACGTCTGCACGTCCTGTAGAACGCAAATAACGCTCCATACTGTCGTCGTAACCGAAGGTTGAAGTAGTAGCTCCAATTTCAGCACCCATGTTACAGATGGTACCTTTACCTGTGCAGCTCATGGATGTAGCTCCTTCGCCAAAATATTCAACAATAGCACCGGTTCCACCCTTAACAGTAAGAATGCCAGCTACTTTTAAGATTACGTCTTTAGGTGCAGTCCAACCGTTTAGTTTACCGGTCAATTTAACACCAATCAACTTGGGCCATTTTAGCTCCCAAGGAAGTCCCGCCATAACATCGCAAGCGTCTGCGCCGCCCACACCAATGGCAATCATACCTAAACCACCCGCGTTCACGGTGTGAGAATCTGTACCAATCATCATTCCACCGGGGAAAGCATAATTTTCAAGAACCACTTGGTGAATGATACCAGCACCTGGTTTCCAGAAGCCAATTCCATATTTGTTTGACACCGATGCCAAGAAATCGTAAACTTCTTTGCTCTCGTTGTTGGCTGTATTTAAATCTTCTACGGCACCTTCTTGAGCAGTGATCAAGTGATCGCAATGAACGGTTGAAGGAACTGCGGCTTGAGGACGACCTGCTTGCATGAACTGAAGCAACGCCATTTGAGCAGTTGCGTCTTGCATGGCAACACGGTCTGGTGCGAAATCAACATAATCAGCTCCGCGCTTAAAATTTTGACTTACAGGATTTTCCCACAAGTGGTTATACAAAATTTTCTCAGATAAGGTGAGGGGACGACCCAACAACTCTCTAGCTGCTTTCACACGCTCTGGCATGCGGTCGTAAACGGATTTGATTACATCAATGTCAAAAGCCATAATATAAATTTTTGTGCGAATGTCGTGAATTTTTACCTATTTTTCTATGTTTTACGACCATCAATGTCTAGAATTCGACATCTTTGTGCATGCTTTCTTCTGCCGATACATCTGTTGAACCAAGAATTGTTTTGGGAATTGACCCGGGAACCAATTTATTGGGATATGGAATCATCAAAGTGACCGCAGGAAAGGTAGAATTGCTGAGTCTTGGAGTGGTTCGATTGGGGAAGATTACCGATGCAGGAGAAAAATTGCACCACATTTACGAAAAAATCGCCGGTCTTATCGATGGATATAGCGCCACCGAAGTAGCCATCGAAGCGCCTTTCTTTGGCAAAAACGTTCAAAGTATGCTGAAGTTGGGCAGGGCACAAGGGGTGGCTATCGCAGCTGCTATCTCCCGAAAATTACCCGTCTTTGAATACGTCCCCCGAAAAATAAAACAGAGTATTTGCGGAAACGGAAACGCTTCGAAAGAGCAGGTTCTTGCTATGCTTCAGATGCAGTTTCACTTTGAAACCCAGCCAGAAACCATGGATGCTTCAGATGGTCTAGCAGCGGCACTTTGCCATGTGTATCAGTTTCAACCCCGCGCGTTTGGCTCAAATAGCACCGCCGTAGGCACATCCTCTAGAAATTCATCAGCTAAGTCAAAAAGCGGTTGGGCGCAATTTGTCAAAGAAAATCCTGATCGACTGAAATAAACCTTTTTCAATTTTAAGCGTCTAACAGTTATGCGTTTAGCTCTTATTTTATTTTTCTTGGGGACAATGACCCGCCTTCAAGCACAGTATTTCCCACCCACAACCGGCGATCAATGGGATACTCTCAGTCCTCAACGTTTTGGATACTGCAACGACCGTATAGATAGTCTTTACCGTTTGCTCGATAGAAATAATTCCAAGGCCTTCATTCTTCTTAAAGACGGCAAAATTGTCCTTGAAAAGTACTTTGATCAATTCACCAAAGACAGCCTTTGGTATTGGGCATCGGCTGGGAAGACGTTGACTGCCTCTGTAGTTGGGGTATTGAACGGACAGGCTAAATTGTCGCTCAGCGACCCTAGCAGTAAATATCTGGGAGCCGGATGGACGTCCCTCAGTAAAACAAGAGAAGATTCCATTTCGGTTTGGCATCAGTTGACTATGACAACCGGTTTAGATGATGCTTCAGCGACAGCAGATTGCACGGACCCTTCTTGTTTGAAATACAAAGCTCCAGTTGGAAAACGCTGGGCTTATCACAACGCGCCGTATACCTTGTTAGACCAAGTGATTGCAAGTGCATCGGGTAAGACACTCAATCAAGTGATTTACACTGAATTCACTCAGACTATGGGGCTGAAGGTTTTATTTGTCAAGGCTGGATTGAACAATGTTGCCTTTTCGACTCCTCGAAATTTCGCCCGTTTTGGGGTTTTGCTTTTGAACGGCGGGAAATGGGGCTCAAAGCAAATCATTCCGTCGAATTATTTCGCGGCGATGACCGCAAGTTCTCAGAATCTGAATCCATCCTACGGCTATTTAACCTGGCTCAACGGAAAGGATAAGTTTATGATTCCGCAATCGCAGTTTAAATTCACTGGTGATTGCATGCCTGGCGGACCCAGTGATTTAATCATGGCGTTGGGTAAAGACGGACAGCAAATCCACGTAATTCCATCTCAGAACATGGTTTGGATCAGAATGGGTGAAGCTCCAGATACTAAGAATCCACTGGTCAGCTTTGACTTAGGAATTGAAATTTGGCAAGCCATCAATTCCCTAAACTGCAGTAACACTTCGGTTGAGGGAGATTTTGGTGTTTCGAGGGATGCCGTTTTCCCCAATCCCGCGTACCGCGGACAAGCCATCAGTGTGGAATCAGGTACGTTAACTGACATGATGGGCAGAATTTACCCTTTCTCAAATGGTACGGTTCCAGCTGATTTGCGAGGAGGAGTTTATCAACTGAAGAGCCAAGGTAGGGTAGAGAAGTTGGTGGTGTTAGATTGAGTTAATTTGATCAAAACCAATGACATGAAGGTTTTCTCTTTCTTGTTTTTCGGTACCTGCGTATATCAAGAAGTTTTGTTGATTTCCGGCGAATTTTTGAAATTTTAGTAATGATTGGTACTGGTCTTTTTGGACGGTACGTCCGGATTTGATTTCAATGGCTTTGAAAGTTTGGTTTTGTTCAATCAGAAGATCAACTTCAAGTCCGCTTGAGTCTCTCCAAAAATAGTGTTTTTCGTGAGTTTTGAAATTGAATGAATGTTTGAGTCGCTCTAGAATGACCAAATTTTCAAAAATTTGTCCTTTTGCAAAATGCAAATTTAGTTCATCGGAGTTTTGGATTCCCAAAAGATAAGAGAGAAGACCGTTGTCATAGAAATACACTTTAGGTGTCTTTGTTAGTCTTTTATTGAAGTTATTGTAATAAGGTTGCAAGCGAAAAGCAATGTAAGAAGCCTCCAATAGATTCAGCCAAGAATTCACGGTTTTATTATCAACTCCAAGTTCAGTGCTCAAACTGCTTTGATTGAATAATTGTCCTACGCGACCCGCAAGCAGTTTGATGAATTTTTGAAAGTTATCTAGATTGGTGATGTTCTTGATGAGTCGAACATCTCTCTCAACGTATGTTTTTAGATAGTTATCGTAGAAGTCGTGATTTTCAATTTGGTTCATCCATTTTCGCGGATAGGAACCTTCGACGGCATATTTTTCCCAATCTTGGAAAGGGAAGTTGCCGGACTTTAGTTCAGCCAATGAAAATGGCAATAGGTTGAATAAAGCTACTCTTCCCGCGAGAGATTGAGTGATATGCTCAAGCAATAGAAAGTTCTGCGATCCGGTTAATATGAACTCTCCGTTTTGTTGGGTTTCATCAATGTGAACTTGGAGGTACGATAGAAGTTCAGGAGCATATTGAATTTCATCGATAATGATGTTTTTGGGATAAGTTTTAATAAATCCTTTGGGATCTGTTTTCGCGAACTCTCTCAGAGAAAGGTCTTCCAAGTTCACATAGGTAAACTCTGGTTTGATCATTTTGCACAAGGTAGTTTTGCCTGACTGTCTGGGCCCTGTAATAGCTACGATGGGATATTGCGAGAGTGCGGTTAATATTTTGGGCGCAATATCACGTTGTACGGGAATCATTTTGTAAATTTAGGAATCTGATTCCTAAATTGCAAATTTACATCCTCTCCACCGTCTCAACACCTATTAGACGAAGAGAACGCTGTATAATTTGAGCCGTTTGCCATGCCAATTGCAAGCGCATGTTGCGTAAATCTTCGTTCGATTCTTTCAAAATGCTTACCTCGTTGTAAACCTTGTTGTATGACTTGGCTAAATCTAAAACGTATTGGCAAATGGCAGCTGGATTGTATTCTTCTGCCGCTAAAGAAACTACACCATTATACTCATTCAAAAGCTTGATGCATTCCATTTCGGTGGCATGCAAAACAAGATCTGTTTTAATGGTACAGCCACCAAAATTCGCGGTTCTCAAGATGCTTTTGATTCTCGCATAAGTGTACATCACAAACGGACCTGTATCGCCTTGAAAATCAATGCTTTCTTGAGGATTGAACAGCATTCGCTTGCGGGGATCTACTTTTAAGATAAAGAATTTCAAGGCAGCCAACGAAAGCCTATTGTACAGGTTATCTAGTTCTTCTGAAGACATTCCCTCAGTTTTACCCAGCTCTTCGGTTTTGGCTTTCGCCGTATCGTACATTTCCTGAAGCAAATCATCAGCGTCAACTACGGTGCCTTCGCGACTTTTCATTTTCCCCGATGGAAGATCAACCATGCCATAACTTGCGTGATACATGCCTTGTGCATAGGAACGACCCAACTTTTGCATGATTAAGAACAATACTTTGAAATGGTAATCTTGCTCATTGCCAACAACATAAACGCTTCTATTGATGCCATGTTCCTGGAATTTTAGGTCTGCAGTTCCCATATCTTGGGTGATGTAAACAGATGTTCCGTCTCCGCGTTGAACCAACTTTTCGTCAAGTCCATCAGCCGTCAAATCAATCCAAACCGATCCGTCCGCTTTTTGAAAAAATACTCCGTTGGTTAAGCCTTCTTGAACTACATCCTTGCCCAATAAATAGGTATTGCTTTCGTAGTACATGGCGTCAAAATCCACGCCCAAACGTTCGTAAGTGCGGTTAAATCCTTCGTAAACCCAGCCGTTCATGGAGCTCCACAGGTCAATGATTTCTGGATTTTTTGCCTCCCATTGTCTGAGCATTTCTTGGCAAGTTTGCATCAATTCTGACTGATTTCTCACCAAATCTTTGATGTCGCCCTTAAATTTGGCTATCTGTTTTTCCTCCTTGGCTTGCCCCAATTTTTCAAAGGCATCTTGGTATCGTTTTTGGATGTTTTGATCTGTACAGCTCCAACGTCCCTCCAAAGCCAAAGCAACGTCGTCTGAAGTTTGCTCCTGCAATTTAGTTTCGAAAACCACGTAATATTTTCCCACCAAATGATCGCCTTTAAGGCCTGAACTTTGGGGAGTTTCGCCGTTTCCGAATCGCTGCCAAGCCAACATGCTCTTACAAATATGAATTCCACGGTCGTTGATGAGGTTCGCTTTAATTACATCATAACCAGCAGATTGCATGATTTTCGCGATAGAATATCCCAATAAAATATTCCGGATATGTCCCAAATGCAAAGGCTTGTTTGTATTAGGACTCGAATACTCTACCATGACTTTTTCTCCCTTTCGGGGGATGTTTGACTGCGCATCAAAATTCAATAACGCCTCAGCCCAAAACGATGGAGAAACACTCAAGTTCAAAAACCCTTTTATCACGTTGAATTGATGAACTTGGGGGGTGGTTTTTAAAACAGCTTCGCCCAGTTCCTGCGCAGTAGCCTCAGGACTTTTAGCAGATCTTCGGACCAAAGGAAAAACGACAAACGTATAGTCACCCTCAAAAATGGGCTTGGTTTTCTCGATTTTCACTTCTACATCAGTAGATGTGCCGTACAACTGCTCAATAGCCGTTGACAGTCCTTTGATGATAAGATCTTCAATGTTCATGGAACTGCAAAGATACGAATCAGATATGGTGATATCCTGTATTTTTCGAAATCTGGTAGGCTCTATATATTTGTTCAGTCAACACCAAACGGGCAATCTGGTGCGGAAAGACGAAGTCGCTCAATTTGATGCATTCGCATTGTTGTCTGAGTTCCTCCGAAAATCCGTAAGCTCCACCAATGGCAAAAATCAAGTCTCCCCGTGAGTGATTCATTTTCAATTGAATAAACTCGCTAAATTTGGGTGAACTATAAGATTTCCCTCTTTCATCACACAAAATCAAAGTATCTGAAGGTTTAACCTTTTTTTTGAGTGCCTCACTTTCAATCAGCTGTTGCTGTTCAGGCAGAGAAACCTTAGACGAAGGAATAACCCAAGTTTTAGTGGCAAATATGCCTTGCAATTTCTTTAAATAGTCATTGCATAGTGCATCAATGTGCTCGTTTTTATGGCTTTCTATGTAAGCCAGAACAATGGCCACAGCTTAGTTGGTATTCAAAATTTCGAGGATCTTATCTAACTGGGGAGTTAGGATAATCTCAGTTCTTCTATTCTTTGCACGACCTTCAGGAGTATCATTGCTTGCAACAGGCATAGTTTCACCTCTTCCCATAGAGGTAATTCTCTGTGCACCAACGCCGTATTGAATCATGATTCTTGAAATACTGGTTGCCCTCAGAACAGACAAATCGAGGTTGTCTTTCATTCTTTCAGTTTCCTTCATGGGGATGTTGTCAGTGTGTCCTTCAACACCCACTTGCACATCTGGCTTTTCCTTCAATGCTTTTGCAATTTGTTGCAGTGCTTCAACTCCTCTTGGGTCAACCGATGTACTTCCACTTTTGAAGAGCAATTTTTCAGGAAGGATTACGTACACCTTTCCGTTTTTGTATTCCACTTTTACATCCAACTCTTCAAAACCAGCCAGTGCTTTCATGATGGCTTCTTTTAAGAGTAAAACGGCGCTGTCTTTTCTTCGAAGTTCAGCCTCAAGTTCTTTAACTCTGTTGCTTACTTTCTCCAATTCCTCTCTCAATTGTACCAATCGGGTTCTTTCTCTCTCTGCCTCGGCAAGCGCGTCATTGAGTTCTAATTCTTTATTGGCAATGGCTTTGTTTTTGGCTTCCAATTCTTTCGCCAATTTCTTTTGTTTCTCGGTTAAATTTTCACCCAAACTCTGCACATAAACGCGGTTTTCTTCCAATTCGTTGGCGCATATTTGAAGGCTGTCTCTTAAAGCTGAGGCTCTTAATCTATTTTCTTCCGATTTGTATTTCACTCCTTCCAACACCGCAATAATTGAATCGCGATATCTTACCGACTCCCAAGTTCTGAAATCACATACAGAAACAATAGAGTCACGCTCATGTTGAATAGACTGGTACTGTTTTTTGCTTACACAAGAAAATAAAACAACTCCCAATACCGATAGAAACCACAGTTTTCTCATACCCTACGAAAATAGTCCCGCATTTTCACCTCCACAACGCCGCTTTTTAACATGTTGTTTATTGTGGACATAACGGCTTCGCCGGTGACCAGTTTTCGGTTTTCGGATGTCGGTTTTCGTCCGACCACGGATCACCGACCTCCGATCACCGACCACCGATCACCGACCACCGATCACCGACCACCGACCTAAAACTCTATCTTGTAATAGAATAACGGTAAGAATCCTAATTGATAATTCTCACGTCTAAATGGAGGCTCGTTGATGAAGGTATAGTTAAGGATGTTCTTTCTGTTTGTTACGTTGATTAAGTCAAATGCAATTTCATGCGAGATGCCTTTTCCGTTGATGCGGTATGAAATACGAACGTCAAATCGCATGTAGGGCTGTCCAAAGCGTAAATCGTTCTTTTTTGCATCCAATTCTATATACTCACGAGCAGCAATTGAGGCGGCTGTATCGAATGGAGAATATCTCCTAGCACCAGCGAAGGTGGCCTTTCCTCCAATGTTCAAGATGTTTTTATTTGAGAAGGTGAACTCTTTTGCGAATAGGGCGTTAACTGCGTAATTGGTGTTGAAATCTGAACTTCTCCAAACTCCATCGCTGCCTTGGTATTTAGCATCGAAAACACTTCCTGAGAAAAGGTAATAAAATCCCTTAGAAAAGAAACGCTCAACCGTCAATTCATATCCGTAGTTGTAACCAACGCCTTTATTTTCAAGTTTATTGGGGAAGAATCGGCTGAATCCAGATCCTGTGTTCGCTAAACTGAACGATGAAGGCATAACTTCCACCGGAATGTTCCACAAGTTTTGGTAGTAGGTTTCCATCTTGATGCGACTTCCACGCTTGATGTTGTAATCCCATCCCAAAACAAAATGAGCGCTCTTGGTCATGTCCATGCCCAAGTTATGGGGTTGTGGCTCGCCTGGACGGTTGTAAAAGTACATGTATTCACTTTGTGTTTGCGCATGAATACCCGTTCCAAAGTTGAAACTGTTTTTCTGGTCCAATCGATACTGCAAAGAGAATCGAGGCAAAAACCAAGCAGCTTTCAAGTGCGACTCAGCTTTTGTGCCGGCTGTTTCTTGCAATGGGGTATAGTTGATTCCGAAAATTTGAGATTGGATTCCCGCCACCATCAACAATTGCTTGTTGAATTTGTACTTGAACTGCACATAAGGCATGATCAAATTAGCGTTTCCAGCAGCATTCCAACGTGTTGACCATGTCCAGTAGTTTGTCGAGTCAGGGTTGATGTTGAGATTGGAATCCTGGAATGTGTAAATAAAGTGTCTGAATTGCACACCGTATTTCCAAGATAATTGCGGACTAACACTATTGTTAACAAAGAGATGTGTTCCAATACTCTGAATTTTAAATGTGTAATCTAAATTTTTTACAAGAGAGTCGTTTCTGAATGTATTGAATAATTCGCCATCCTTTCTAAATGAATCAGTGATGGTTCTGAATACTAATTCATGATAAGCATTTACAACTTGATGGTTATAACTGAATACTGCTTTGAAATAAGATTTTTTGCTCAAAGGTTTCGTATATGTTGAACCTAAAACATACATACTAGATTTAAAGTATTGATCTCTATCATTGTCTCCATATAAATTGCGACTGGAAATAGAGTCTTTTGAAATTACGATGTCAATCTTACTTGTTCCCCCAATCCCAAAGAAAGAAAGAGAAGCATTTTTCTTAAGAGGGAATTTCAAGTGGAACGATGCATCTTGGTAATTTGGGATAGCGTCAGTTCCAATGGGGATTTTCAACGCATTGAACATAGATAAGGTAGAGTAACGATAGGTAACCAAGAATGACGAACCTTTGATTTTATTGAGGGGACCCTCGGCTAAAACGTCCCAACCTAATATACCTAACTGAGAACTAATCTCTAGTTTACGAGTGTTACCCGGTCTGAGTTTTAAGTCAAACGCACCGGCAATGCTGTTTCCGTATTCAGCGGGGAACGCACCGGTAAAGAAGTCGCTATTTCCTAAAATCTTGTTGTTGATGATAGACACAGAACCTCCAGTGGTACCGGGAATGGCAAAGTGGTTTGGATTTGGGATGTCAATACCTTCCATTCTCCAAAGAATTCCCGATGGAGAGTTACCGCGCACTACAATGTCGTTTCTGGAGTCATCAGCTCCTTGAACACCTGCAAAGTTCGATGCCATACGGGCTGGGTCTCCACGACTTCCTGCGAAACGATCAGTTTCATCAACCGTGAACAAGCGTGCAGATACCAGCGCCGCATCATTGTTGGTTTGATGTCCGCCTCTGCGTGTGATGTTAACCTCTGCCACACGTTCAATTTCTTGATCCATTTCAATATTGAGGGAAGCTTCTTTTCCTGAAGACAACATATAACCGCCTTGCGTGAATAGTTGGTAACCTTTTGCACTTACGCTGATGTTAATACGTCCGATAGGAACTTCCTCAAACGTAAATTTTCCTTTGGTGTCTGTTTTTGTTTTGAGGGATATTTCTTCGTTTGAGGTTGGAGATTTTCCCAATCCTAATGCCACTTCAGCATCTACAACGGGTTGCTGAGTTTCTTTATCAAGTACAATTCCGAAAACCGATTGAAATTGTTGCGTTTTGTTTTGAGCGAACAATGAAGTTGCAAGAACGCTGAACAATAATAAAGTAGAGTAAACTTTGAAGGTGTAGTTTTTTATTGTCATATTCAGTAATAGGTGCAAGTATATGAAAATTGAGAGTAGGAGAGTAAACTTTATGTAGTGAATTGAAAATGTTGTGTAAGTTGTAATTTATTCGATGAATTTCTCTCTGTTAATTTGTTTAATTGATTGAAAATCATTATATTTTGTTTCATGATTTTGTTTAAAAACCCTCTACACTTGTTTAAGGAGTAAAAATATTTATTTTATATATATGGCAAAAAGCGCAGTAAAAATAAGCTTTTAAACTGTTTAACTTTTTGAAAATCTATAAATTGTGCGTTTAAAGTTTTTACTCAAAGAATAAACCAAAAATATTTTACTTGGTTTATCATTGAACACCAACAAACAAACAATTAAATATGTTAAGTTTATTAAATGCAGGAGGTTCTGAAAAGTTATTAGAACTCTTCAATGCTGGAGACTTGAAGTCTTACACAGCATTCACGTTTTTCGTTGGCACCATGGCTATGATGGCTGCCTCTGTATTCTTCTTCTTAGAAATGCGCAATGTTCCTGAGCGCTGGCGTACTTCGGTGTTAATCAGTGGATTAATCACCTTTATCGCTGCCGTTCACTACTATTACATGCGTGATTTCTTCACAGAAACAGGAACTAGTCCTACATTCTTCCGTTATGTAGATTGGTTGTTGACTGTACCTTTGATGTGTGTTGAGTTTTACTTAATCACTAAGAAAGCAGGCGCTAAAATTGGACTTCTTTGGAAGTTGATCTTTGCTTCTGTAATCATGTTAGTTACTGGTTACTTCGGTGAAGCTGTTGACCGTGGAAGCTCTGTATTGTGGGGAGTTCTTTCTGGAGCTGCTTACTTCTACATTGTTTACTTGGTATGGTATGGCGAAGTTGCTGCTTTGGCAAAGAACGCTGGCGAAAACGTACAAACTGCGGTTCGCGTTCTTGGCTGGTTCGTTTTGGTAGGTTGGGCGATCTATCCTTTGGGATACATCATCGGAACTCCAGGCGGATTGTTCGGTGCATTTGGTTCTAATGACCCTAATCCTATGATGGATGTAGTTTACAACATTGGTGATGCTGTGAACAAAATCGGATTCGGATTGGTGATTTATGCATTGTCTCAAAAAGAGAAATAATATTTTCATCACCTAAATAAAGAAAGGCTCTCAGAAATGAGAGCCTTTTTTTATGATATGATTTGTTTATCGGCGTTGATGAATTGGTAGCTGCTCAATGTCATATTGGGGTCGCTTTCCAATTTGAGCCACCTCTTATGGCTAAAATACCATTTCAATCGTTTAGAAGGAATTCCTGATGTGAAATAATTGGTAATTAGCGGATTGGCTCTAAGTGTCATCTCTTTTTGGTTCATTTGTTCCCAGAGGTACACGATTTCATTTTCAATTTTAGTCAATATTTGATTGCTTGAATCTGCCTTTCCTGTTCCATTGCAAGCGCTGCACAATTCGGCTGTAGCAATTTCTAGAGCAGGACGAACACGTTCACGCGTAATTTGAACCAAACCAAATTTGGTCATTGGCAGAATGGTATGTTTCGCTCTATCGGTAGACATTGCTTGAGTCAATGCATCATGAAGGGCACTTTTCTTCTTGGGATCTTTCATGTCAATGAAGTCAATCACAATGATTCCACCCATGTCGCGCAATCGAACTTGACGGGCAATTTCATGAACCGCTTCTTGGTTCACTTGGAATACGTTTTCGTCTCGGTTTTGAGGATCAAAAGACGTATTTCCACTATTGACATCAATAACGTGCAGGGCTTCAGTATGTTCAATGACTAAATAAGCTCCACCACTGAAAGGAACGTTTTTACCAAAAAGGTTTTTAATTTGTTTATTGACTCCAAACTGATCAAAAATGGGCGACTTACCTTGATAGAGTTTTAAGATCTTGTTACTATCAAGTTTGTACTTATCAATGGTCACTTTGAGTGAAGCGTGAAGCACAGTGTCGTCAGTAACAATAGAACTAAAACTATCGTTCAGAATATCACGCAACAAAGTGTCAAGCCTATTGGCATTCTGGGTCATTCTTTCACCCACTTTCGCTTTACGCAAAGAGATGACGAGCTCGTCCCACTTTTTCAATAAATCTCTTAAGTCTTTGTCGAGTTCTTCCAATTCAACTCCTTCAGCAACAGTTCTAATGATAACTCCAAAGTTTTTTGGTCGGATACTTTGAGCAATATCCTTCAATCGATTTTTCTCTTTGGTGTTGCCTATTTTCCGAGAAACGGAAATAGTTTTGGAGAAAGGAACCAGAATAAAATATCTACCAGGAAGGGAGATATCGCAAGTAATTTTTGGACCTTTATTGGCAATAGGTTCCTTAATTACTTGAACAAGTAATAATTCTCCATTGCGAATGGTCTGCGAAATTTTGCCGGCTTTGTTTGTTTGTTCTTCGAACTCAAAGTCGTCAAGGTCGCTAGGGAAACGCGAATTTTCGCGTACAATTTTTGTGAATTTTTGAACGGACTTGATGTTAGGTCCAAGATCAAAATAGGTGAGAAAGCCGTCTTTCTCGGCTTTTAGATCTACAAATGCTGCATTGAGGGAAGGTGATATTTTTCGCACCTTTCCTAAATAGAAATCGCCCACCTGAAAAGGGGCATCAAACTCTTCCTTGTGAAACTCGGAGAGCTTTTTGTCGCTAAGTAGGGCGATTTCTAATCCAGACGAAGTTCTTTTTATGAATAACTCGTTCGTCAAATCAAGATTCTAATTTTAGAAATTATTTTTTCTTGTGACGGTTCTTGCGCAAACGCTTTTTACGCTTGTGAGTCGCAATTTTATGTCTTTTTCTTTTTTTACCGCTTGGCATAATCTTTATTTCTTTAAGGTTTGTTACTTGGTTTTGCGCTGCTGTTTTATAGCTAAGTCTAAATACACTTTCGCATTCACAGAGTCGCCCATTTGCCCGTATAAGTCGCTTGCTTCAAACAACCAATAAGGATTTTGGGGTTGCAAAGATATCAATTTTTCCGATTTTTTCACAGCCTTTTGCCATTGATTTGACTTTTTAAGCAAGTTTAGGTGAATGAAGTTCAATTCAACATCGTTGCTATCAATGGTCATGGCTTTTCTAAGTGTGCCCAAAAACGCCATGGGTTGATTCAGGTACTCGCTCTGATAAATGATGAGCGCATTGTAAAGAGCTACTGAATTAGAGTCAATAGCAAAGCTCTTATCAATCCATTTTTTCCCTTGTTGAAAAAGGAAATTTCTAACCGGGGTATTGTCGTGCTCAGAGGCTCCGCTAAACATGAATTGTCTTGCGGTTTCAATGGGACTGCCCTGATTGTGGAACTCTGTAAGATCACTTTTAATCAGTGTATACAAAGGCTGTAAACCCGTCTCTTCTGCCCATTTCAAGGCAATTTTCAAACTGTCAGAAGAGTTTTCTTTGGGATCTTTTAAAATGATGCGAGCAATGTCTTGGGGTGGCTTTGTTTTGTCAAACAGAGCCGTAAAGAACTGAATTCTATCAACAGGTGAAAAATCCTGTCCTTGACCCATTGCAGGCGTTTCTCCTGGAGCGGATGCGGCAGACTCGGTTGGTATTCTTTCTGACGATTTCCAGCGATTAGCAATGAACAACGCCGACAAAGCTACACCTGCTGCGAGGGCAATGGAAATATGTTTGCCGGTGTTGTTCACTCAAAAAATAGGTAAATGCCTGATTAGAGGCGGTCGCTCAATACCTTGCTCTCTTTTACTTGTTGAGCAAATTCTTTTGCAGGTTTGAAACGTGCCACATGGTGAGCAGGAACAACCAACGAAGTGTTTCTTTTTATATTTCTGGCAACTTTCGTTTTTCTCTCCTTCAGCTCAAATGTGCCAAATCCTCTAAGGTAAATGTTGTTACCGTTAATCATTGCATTCTTAACAACCACAAATAAGTTGTCGATGGTGTCCGCAATAGCAGCCTTCTCAAGACCGGTGCGAACAGCAATTTCGTTTACGATTTCTGACTTTGTCATGATTCAAGGTGCAAAATAAGTAGATAAACACGTTTTTTGCACTATCAAGATGCAAAGAGTTATCCCAAAGTTATTGACCTGGTACAGCGAAAATTATCGACAATTGCCCTGGAGAGAAACTCAAAACCCCTATCATATCTGGGTTTCCGAAATAATTCTTCAACAAACTCGGGTAGATCAAGGACTTTCCTATTATGTTCGATTTCTCGATAAATTCCCTGAAATACACGACTTAGCCCATGCAGAAGAGGCGGAAATACTCAAAGTTTGGCAAGGGTTGGGTTATTATGCCAGAGCCAGAAACATGCAAAAAGCGGCTAAAATGATTTTGAGCCAATTTAATGGTGAATTTCCTTCAAATTATACAGAAATTTTACAATTACCCGGTGTAGGAAGTTACACTGCCGCAGCAATAGCCTCGTTTGCCTACAATATTCCGGTGGCAGCCATTGATGGAAATGTAAAACGAGTGATTTCTAGATTTTTGGGTATACAGACTCCCATTGATAAAATGGCTTTTCTGAAGGAGACCCAGCATTATTTAAACGAGCAAATTCCTCGAATAGAACCAGATATTTTCAATCAAGCTATGATTGAACTGGGAGCGTTGGTTTGCACACCCACCCAACCAAAATGCGCGGTTTGCCCGCTTATAGATGAGTGCTTTGCAGCACGGGAATCAAAACAGAATTCATATCCCGTAGTAGCAAAAAAACAAAAAGCCACTGACTGGGAAATTAACTATGCGTTGATTGAGAAAGACGGTGAAATATTGTTGCATAAACGTGAATCAAAAGGTATTTGGGGCGGGTTGCACGAATTTCCGCAGTTGAGCGAAAAAAATCCCCGGAAACAAGAAGAAAAAATAACTGAATTTGAACATAAGTTGAGTCACAAAAACATCAAAGCAAGACTGTTTAAAGTAGATTCTGACAGCTACTTGAGTCAAGAAAATCAAGAAGTTGTGTGGGTGAAAATGGAAAGTATAAATTTTTTTCCAATGCACAAGTTAATGCTTAAATTCGTCGAATATCTAGGTTGGAAATGATCTAGACCTAACAACAACTTAACTCAATGATAAACAAAGCAATTCTTCTGGGTCGATTGGGTAAAGACCCCGTGATTCGAAAACTTGACAGCGGCAGGGTAGTGGCCAATGTATCTCTTGCTACCAACGAGTATTACACCAAAGACGGTCAACGCATGGAAAGTACCGAGTGGCACAACTTAGAAATGTGGGACCAGCAGGCGTTGAATGCAGAAAAATACTTCAAAAAAGGCATGCTGCTTTACGTAGAAGGTAAAATTCGTACAGATAAATACACAGATACAGACGGTAACGAGAAGCAATTACGTAAGATTAGGGTAATCTCTTACCAAATGATTGAGCCGCTAAACGGTCGAGTCGGAGAGTCACATGCGGGTGATGACGAAAATCATCCGTAATTTTGCTTGAAATCATGAATCCCCTCCCTGCTATAGTTTCGCCTCTTACCATCCTCGGTATATTTAAGCCCATTGCAGCATCTGATTGGCCTCTGCTGATTGGTGTTTTCGTATGGATGATTGTTTTGTTGGCTATTTCTGCCGTTTGCTCGAGTAGTGAAAATGCGTTTTTCTCAAATAAAGAGTCAGATCTTGAATTTTACTCCCAAAGCAATCTCAACTCCCATAAGAAGATCATAAAAATATTGGCAAATCCCAAAAAACTCCTTGCCAGTATGTTGCTGATGAATAGTTTAGTGAACATTGCGTTCATCATTTCGTCGTTGTTTTTTTACGATATGATTTTGAACGAGGAAGAGTATCCTTGGATAAAACTGATTTTTGATACCCTTGTAGTGACTTTAGTCATACTGATTTTTGGTGAAGTGGTTCCAAAAGTATACGCCACAAAAAACTATAAAGCCGCTTCTGAGTGGTTGGTTTATCCGATGTCAAGTATAGTTTGGATGCTGGCGCCGTTTACTTTTTTGTTGGAACGGTTAGGATTGATCTTAGAAAGGCGTTCTAAATCAACCGGTCCAGTAATTTCGGCCGAAGAAATTGCAGATGCCATTGACCTCACCACCAGAGAAGACGATATTGATCAAGAAAAGCAAATACTCAAAGGAATTGTGAACATGTCAAACATTCAGGTGAAGCAAATTATGCGTTCCAGGTTGGATGTAGTCGCATTAAATTCTGCGCTAAATTATCACGAGGTTTTGAATGAAATTAAGAAATCAGAATTCTCAAGATATCCCGTTTTTAAAGAGACTTTAGATCAAGTAATTGGAATACTGAATGTAAAAACACTTTTGCCTTACATTGATGAGCCCGCTGATTTTCAATGGCAAAAACTCATACATAATCTGTATTATGTGCCTGAAAATAAGCCCATTGATGACCTTCTAAACGAGTTTCAGCAAAAGCGACTTCACATGGCTATTGTGGTAGACGAATTTGGAGGAACCTCTGGAATTGTTACTTTGGAAGATTTATTGGAAGAAGTTTTTGGCGAATTAAACGATGAGTTCGACGAAGAAACAGAGTGGGTCCAAAAAATCAATGATCAAACCTACATATTCGAAGGGCGTTGCCTGTTGGTAGATTTCTTGCGCGAAGTGGATCTTCCACATGATATATTCAACGATCAAAAGTACTCTTCAGATTCATTGGCCGGTTTAATGTCAGAAGAACTTGGAAAAATCCCCCGCAGAGGAGAGAAAATAAAAATAAAGGGAATTCAGTTTATAGTAGATGCAGCAGATCCCAAGCGCGTTAAAAAAATTAAAGTGATATTCCCCGTTGATAGAAATGAAATTGAGCAATAAATTCCTTTTTCCCGCAATCGCAGCGTTGTTTTCGTTGATTTCTTGCGGATCCGATAATGACTTCGTACCTAAGCCTCACGCCTATCCCAAAATGGCGCTTCCCCAAAAGTCATATAAACCATTTCCAGTTTCAGATGCTCCTTTTAGCTTTGAGATTCCCGCTTATGCAACCATTCAAGAAGATACTTTGAACCCGGGAAAACACTGGTATAACATGAAGTTTCCCAGTTTAGACGTGACCCTTCACCTTACCTATCATCGCTTTACCACTTGGGAAGGCTACGATTCAATGGTTGCTGATACGCGAACTTTGGTCAATAAACACATCCAAAAAGCCGAAGATATTGTGGAAGATCCTGTAGAAAATTACAACCCCAAGATTCACGGCGTACTTTTTCATATCCAAGGAAATACCGCCAGCAATTTGAATTTTTATACCACAGATTCTGCAAAACACTTTGTAAGGGGAGCGCTTTATTTTGATAAAAAGACCGAGAATGATTCCATTCGTCCTGTTTTTGAGTTTCTCCAAGACGATATTTATCACGCCATTAAAACCTTCCAATGGAAAAATTAATCACCGTTGGACTGTTTATTTTTTCTTTCTTGGGATGCGGAATCGTGCCGCTTAACGCACAGTCTAAATGTCAAAAATTGCTCAATGAAGCCTACGTTTCTTATGAAGAAGCCAAATTCAAAGATGCCCTAAAAAAGACCGAAAAGTTTATCAAATGCGACCCCAAAAGTTCATCGGGATACGCTTTAAAAGCGGTCCTGCTGGAAAGTCTGAAAGACAGTGCGGGTGCTTTAGCTGCCCATCGAAAGTGCATTCAATCTGATTCGTTATATCAGCCAAGTTATTTTTATTACGCCTTTTATTTATATCAACTCAACCGTTATCAAGAAGCGCTAGATGTTTTGAATGATTTCGAAAAAGCTTCTGCAAGAGACGGATTTGTACCTAGAAAGCATGCCGCATCAGAAGCCCTTAAAGACAAAACTCAGCGACTAAAAGGCACTTGTGATTTAGCATTGAAAGAGAGCTTTGAATTGTCAAATCTGAAGATTGAAAACATGGGTCCTGCTATCAATTCAAACCTCAACGAATACTGGCCTGGGATGCCCATCAATGCCAAGGTGTTTGTTTACACTCGCTTAGTGGATATGCAAGAAGATTTTTATTTCGCTCAAAAAGGCGAAGACGGTGAATGGTTAAAATCACGACCAGCACCCGGCCGAATCAATACCCCCGAAAATGAAGGAACCACCTCGGTATTTTTAGGTGCTGAAAATCAAATGCTGTTTTATACCGTCTGTAATCAGGGTGGTTTTGGAAGTTGTGATTTGTTCTACAGCATGCTCGAACCCAATGGTACTTGGGGTAAACGCCAAAATATGGGTCCTGTAGTGAATTCAGCGGCATGGGATGCTCAACCTTCGGTGAGTGGTGATGGAAATACGTTGGTATTTGCCAGTGCCAGACCCGGTGGATTTGGAGGAAAGGATCTCTGGGTGTCTTTCAGAAGAAACGGTCAATGGGGAACCCCCGTTAATTTAGGCCCAACTGTCAATACAGAATACGATGAAGAAGCGCCTTTTCTGCATTACGACGGACGAACATTGTATTTCTCTAGCAACGGACATACGGGTTACGGCGGACATGATTTATTTCTGACTCGCTTGGGCGATGACAATAAATGGGGCAAGCCTGAGAATCTTGGAAAAGGCATCAATACCACCTCTGACGATGTTGGTTTTTACGTAGATGCCTTTGGTTATAAAGCGTATTTCGCGTCTTCTCGCGATGGCGGAATGGGCGGATTAGACATTTATCAAATGGTTTTGCCTGAAAGACTTAAACCACAGCCAGTTAATTATTTATTGGGAAGGGTAGTTGCAAAAAATACGGGTCAGCCTGTAAGAGCCCGTGTAAGATTGGTTGATCTGGCACAAAATAAAGTGGTTTACGCTGACAGTGTAGAACGTTTCCTCATTCCCATCGTGGCAGGAAAAAATTATGCCCTGCATTCTATGGCACAAGGATATTTGTTTGATTCTAGGAACTTTCAACCTGAACTTTCATCTCTCGATAAACCTTTCGAAGTAGTGGCTGAATTGGAACAAATCAAAGTGGATCAAGTAGTTCAACTACGTAATTTGTTTTTTGATGTTGATAAATTTGATCTCAAACCAGAAAGTGAAACCGAACTTAAGGTGGTTATCAATTTGCTTAAGGCCAATCCCAAAATGCGCATTTTGATTGCTGGACACACCGACAACACCGGAAGTGAAGCTCACAATAAAACCTTATCTGAGAATAGAGCAAATTCAGTAAAATCGTACCTCACGGCAGCTGGAATTGATGCAAATAGGCTTCAATCCAAAGGATTTGGAAGTTCACAACCCATGGAATCGAATGATACCGATGCCGGAAAAGCACGAAATCGTCGAATTGAGATGAAAATTCTCCAAATAAATTAGTATATTGATCGGTTATGTCTGATTTAAGTGAAAACGAAAGAGCGAGAATAGAGAAAGCATTCGCCAATAAAGATTGGCCTGAAATTGCAAGTTCCAACAGCTGGAGTATATTCAAAATTATGGCTGAATTTGTTGACGGGTTTGACAAATTAGCTAAAATAGGTCCTTGTGTGTCTATATTTGGTTCAGCTCGTACCAATCCCTCACACCGCCATTACAAGCTCGCAGAACAAATTGCTCAATTGCTGTCTGATGCGGGCTGGGGAATCATCACCGGTGGAGGCCCTGGTATCATGGAAGCCGGAAATAAAGGAGCCAAACAAGGCAGAAGCGCGTCTGTTGGACTAAACATCAATCTACCCTTTGAAACCAATAATAATCCGTATCAAGATGATGATAAAAGGTTATTTTTTGATTATTTCTTCGTGCGGAAAATGATGTTCCTTAAGTATTCTCAAGGAATTGTGGTTATGCCCGGTGGCTTTGGTACCCTTGATGAACTCTTCGAAGCATTGACCTTGGTACAAACAGATAAGCGTGCTAAGTTTCCTATTATTTTGGTTGATAAAACCTTTTGGAGTCCTTTATTGGATTGGATTCAAAATACGTTGATTGTGGAACAAGAATATGTCAGTCAACGTGACATGTTGTTGTTTTCTGTGGTAGATACAGCAGATGAAGCGGTGAATGTGCTTCTTGATTTCTATCAAACTTATCAAATGAAACCCAACTTCTAAAGTTCGGGTTGACCCGCAAGAATCCATGCAGTATAAATGCAATCTCTAAAGAAGGAGATAGAAGTCAACATTTGTTGTTCAACCAAGCCTTGTTGACTTCGATGAAAATCTGCGATGTACTTTTCGCTGAATGATAAGGAAACTTCAGATTTTTTCTGTTGGAAGCCTTGTTGTAAATGCTGAGGTAAGTTCTTTCTGATTTTCAATTCCTCTTCAAAAACCGTTGTGGTCAGTTGATGAGCACGATTGATTTGCAGCCAAATTTCAGCAGCTGGCGATTCAAAATACCTGGCGTCTTGTGGTAAGTTCAGTATGGTATCCATAAATAGAGCAGGAACTTGGGTTTCCCACAAAGCGTGAATTCCTTGTTGGTCAGTGAGATGTCCATTGTAATTGGTGGTGGTATGCAACGGTACACAGGCGTCAGCGGCATAATGTCCCAGATCTGCAGTAGCTCTTAGTATTTTGTCTAAATCACCTAAAGCAAATGCATTTTTAAGCCGGTGAATTTGGAAAATGAGGTTCCACGGCAACCATCCCGATTCATGAAGTCGTTCATATCCAAATTTAGAAACCGCCGAATCATAGTAAACAGGCATTGAATCTAAGGGCATGTTATAATCTTCGATATCAATGTAGTGCTTAGATGCCTCCGAAGTGTCAATATAGCGCCGCATGTCTGGGTCAACAGCATGCTCCATCAAATAAGCAATGTGTGGTTTATAAAATTTAAATAATGGTTGCGGCAGTGATAAGCATGCGTGTTTATGGATGAATCTGTGAGGTTCGAAGCCCCATTGTGCATTAGCGCGAAGCACATTTACTTCGAACGCATTGAAAATCAATAAAAACAAAACTCCTCTAATCCAACCCCTCATGATGTTTCTATACTTTAAGTTGATGTAAGTACATCTGAATTGTGTTCTGCAAGCCGTGGTAAAGTGCGTTGCAAACCAAAGCGTGACCAATTGAAACTTCTTGAAGGTTAGGGAGTTGCTGAGATAAATAATTTAAATTATGCAGGTCTAAGTCGTGCCCTGCGTTCAAGCCAATTCCCAAGCGTTCTGCCTCACGCGCGGTAGCAATAAAGGGCTCTACAGCCAATTCTTTATTGGTGCTAAAATTTGTAGCATACGATTCAGTGTAAAGTTCAATTCTATCGGCTCCGGTGAGTACTGCTGATTCTACGAGCTTTGGATTGGCTTCTAAAAATATGCTCACCCTCGAGGCGCTTTTTTTCAGATCTGCCACCACCGTTTTCAAAAAGTCTAAATATTTGATGGTATCCCAGCCCGCATTAGAAGTAAGAACTCCCGGAGGGTCTGGAACCAATGTTACTTGTTCAGGTTTGATTTCATGAATGAGCTGAATGAATTGAGGCGATGGATATCCTTCAATGTTGAATTCAGTGCTGACCACTTTTTTGAGATCGTAAACATCAGCGAAACGAATGTGTCTCTCATCTGGTCTTGGATGAACGGTAATTCCTTGTGCACCAAAAGCTTCGCAGTCTTTGGCAATCTGAACTAGATTGGGATTATTACCACCGCGTGCATTGCGAATGGTTGCGAATTTATTGATATTAACGCTCAGTTTCGTTCTTTGTATCATGCTCAAAAATTACTGTTTTGTAAGTTGGACAAAAATACGGGGTATTTCTGGGGATGCCGCATCAGAGATTTGCGTTTTGTGCAACAAAATGTACTGAAATTGCAACTTCCAATGACGTGCTAATTTTGCTGAAATTTGAAGATTGTAAAAATGTCCAGAACCTTTGAAACTAATCACTCCTACAGGTTGATAAATCAATGATTGTGACGCGTAAATTCGTAAAAAAGGGGCTTGATAGGTGAGAATTTGTGCTCGAACTTTGAAAATACTCCATTGCGTCTCGAACTGAGCACTTATCCAATTTGATGTGCCCAAATCTCTACTTTTTACGGCGAGAAATCCAAACTTAAGGTTGGTTTCCTCTTTGATTTCCCAGGTATTCTGTAATGATAGTTGGATTTGGTTTAGGGTTTGAGCTACTTTCACTATAGAGCGGGTGTTTCCTGACTTAAACTCTGATTTGATAGTCCAAATTTCTTGTTGATTACGCCGCTGAAGGGGTAAATGATTTGCAAGCGATTCGTAAAGGTGATACCTAAACTGAAGGAGTGTATGTTTGTTTAGCTTGCTGTCAATACCCCAACTTAAAAGGTGTTTGCCTATTTCTGATTTCTTGAAGGAAGAGAAAAAGGGGCTTAAGTATCCAGGATTGATTCGTTGATACCTCAATCCCCATTGCAAATTTGAGTTTAGCGAGCCCAAGGTTGAAACATATAGGGCTGAATGTAGGTTTTGGTCAAATGCCCACTGAATATTCCATCGAATGCCGAGCAAGGAAGATTTCATTAAGGATAGTTGATGAGCGTGATTTTGAGCTGAATAAGTGGAAATCCATTGAACATCTACGGGTAATTTATGAACCGTGAGTGCGGCAAATGAACGTCCATCTGTAGAAGAGAAAAATGCCAGATCCAATTTCTTGCGCCAAGGTAATTGAAAGCCAAATCCCAAAGGGACGGGTTGGCTTCCTCCATACCTGCTTAAACTAACTGATTGATATGACCAACTACCTAAGTTAAATAGTTTTCCTACGGGAAAAGGGGGTGAGGCGATCAATCCTTGGTTTTCTTGAATCATCACGTTCCCTATGTAGGTTTTTAAGTGCCGAAATCTGAATTCAGACGACCAAGATTTTAAGACAGGCTTTTGGGTAGAAGTATCATATTCCATGAGCCATGAATGTTTGCCGTATTTGAGGGTTTCGGCGCGACCTGAAAGTCTAAAATTGAGGTTATTCGGGCCTCTCAAGAGTATCCGTTGGGTGAATGAAGGTTTCAAGAATGTTAGCTCATAGAACAGAATCTTACCCTTTAATTTTCTGAGAACTTCGGGTGAGAATCCGCACAAAAGCAGTTCCTCCATTTCTACAATTGGGCCGTGAAGGGAGCGGTGATGGATGATGTTTAAAGCCATTTCGGAGCCAATCAACGGATGCGCAGAAAGTTGGTCTGCGGTTAGGTCATTGATTTTTATGGTTTCAGTAAAAAACGATGATTCATCTTGATATTCTTGAATTTCTAGGTCGGTTTCAAACTGAGAAAACAGCATAGAATTCCCCAAAAAGATACTTATTGTCAAAAGGATTTTAGGGCAATGAAAGTCCGGCATAAAATGAAAGATTAAAAGTTTGAAAAGATGAAAAGTAGCCAGACTGAATGGCCGCATTGATGCGGTCAGAAACTTGATACAACAGGGTCAATTGGTTGAATCTTCGTTGTGGGTGTGATTCAATGCCCAGCCAAATCTGATTGGAAGCGGGATAGTAAAAAGAACAAGATAATAAATGCGTGTTTTCGCTGATGCTAAATGAGGGTACCGTGTAATTTACGTTGAGCATTCCGCCTTGTTTTAAGCGTATATGGTAACCCAATCCCATAGATTTATTGTTCTGGAAATAGGCGCTGAACCTGGAATTTTTGGTATTTCTGTAGGATACACTTGCACCTGGAACAAAATTCCATGAACTTAAAGTAGATTTTTGCCATTGAGTTGATAGGGCTACATCAAACTTTGGATGCTGCCACAGGTACCCCAAAGAAGCATGTGTTGTTTGAAAATCAGGACTTCCAAAATACATTAGATTCAAGCCGTAAGTTTGCTTGTTGTGGTAAAGGCAACTAAAATCAAAGGCATTGAGGTCAGTTCCGGTGACTATTTTTTGGGAAGTTAGACCCGTTTCAAATCCAGATGATTTGGCATGCCGCAAAATATTCACCAACTCATGAGGTTGTTCTTGAAATTGAATCCAGTTCCAAGGGACTGCCTGTGATTTTAAAATGTAGACGTTTGCAAAAAATGCAAAACAAAAGACGAAAATTGATGTGTGTTGTTTGTTATATCCCCTCATTCCAGCTGCTCTTTCAACTTTAACAGTTGAGATTTGAAACTTCTCAATTGGTCAACTAAAATGCGCCGAGCATCGGTTTCTTGCGGGTTTCGGCTTACTTTTTTTGATACGTGAGATAGTCTCAGTCCCTTGTTATGTGAAAGATACTGGATTTCTTTTAAGACTTCAATGTCTTTAAGAGTGTAGATACGATCGCCCTTTTTGTTTTTCATGGGCTGGATTTGGGGGAAATTCTTCTCCCAAAAACGCAAGGTAGAGGCGTTTACCCCCAACATTTCAGCCACGTCTCCAATTTTGAAGTACTTACGAGTAGATTCAGTATTTGATTGGTTTTCGAGGCTCATGAGATAGGGTACGAGGTGCAAAATTAGTCAAAACGATTGGCTTCGCGTTGAGATAATTCTAGCATTTGTTGGTATTGTTCGTCTGTAAGGTCGTTTCTGTAGAAGAACGCAGGGTTCAGCGGATTGTCGTTTTTGCGAACTTCATAGTGAAGGTGAGGACCAGTAGATCTACCGGTATTTCCCACGTAACCAATTAGTTGTCCGCGCTTTACCTTTTCGCCAGCTCTAACTGCAAATCGACTCAAGTGACCATACAAGGTGGTGTATCCATGTCCGTGTTGAACGATGATGTGATTTCCATATCCCCAAGTTTCTTGGGAAACTTTAGAAACGCGTCCGTCACCGGTGGCATAAACTTCCGTACCCACTTCGGCGGTAAAATCCATTCCTCCGTGAAACGAAAAAGTATGATAAAAGGGGTCCAGTCTATAACCAAATCCGCTGGCCATGCGCTTCAGATCTTTGTTGGCAACGGGCATAATGGCGGGAATGGAATTGACTAGGTCAGACCTATTTTTAATGAGTTTATCGAGTTGTTTGTATGACTTTTCTTGAGTGGCAACCAACGATTTAATTTGGTCCATTCTCACATGAAGTTTTTTGAGGTTGTCGCCGTAAGACAATTTTAACAAGGCGTTGTAGTTGGCTTTTTCGAGCTTTTCCAATTTTGGAGGATCAACCCCATAGATGGCGCGATAAACTTCAAGATCTTTTTGTTGGAGTTCGGATATTTGTTGGTCTAAAGTTTCAATTTGTTTTTCCAGAGAACGAATGGCACTCAAAGTATTTGATTGACTTGCTGCCGCAGAGTTATCAAACTTTTCAGTTAAGAATTGAGCAAGTACCAAGGCTGTAAGTCCAACAGATACAATGATTAGTGCTGAAAAACCAATCACCCGCCAAATCATGTAGCGACGGTTTTCGGAAACCTTTTCGAAGCTGAGACTTTTGGGATTATAAAAGTACTTGGTTCTTGCCATGGTTTCCGAATCGTACAAGTATAACGAAAACCACCCTAAATTTATGCCCGCCCGTCTAATTTTCCTCGAAAAACTCTTTGTACTCAGCAGCTCGTTTTACGTATTCTTGGGCGTTGGAATGTATTTTTTCTTCCACTTCGGGACCTAAAGTTTTGACTATTTTGGCTGGCACCCCTAAGACCATGGAATAAGGCGGAACTACCATTCCAGATGGAACTAAAGCATTTGCACCTACAATGGAATAGGCCCCAATTTTAGCGTTGTTTAACACCGTTGCACCCATCCCAATCAGTACATGATGATCTAGAATGGCTCCATGAACAATGGCCGAATGTCCAATAACACAATC
This sequence comes from uncultured Rhizobium sp., assembly GCA_964527775.1. GTDB lineage: Bacteria > Bacteroidota > Bacteroidia > NS11-12g > UBA955 > VMCP01. Next base: position 98,539 of record CAZGQS010000006.1, read on the forward strand.
GGTACCAATTAAGCAAGGGTCACCTGGATCGGCATGTAAAACGGCATTATCTTGAATGTTGGTGCGGTCTCCCACTTGAATAAGGTCAGTGTCTCCGCGAAGAACGGCTCCAAACCACACGCTACTATGCTCGCCCAACTCAACGGTGCCTATGACGGTAGCGTTTGGTGCGATGAATGCAGTCGATGCTTTTTTCGGGGGATGTTTTAAGCGTTCTTTCAGAGATTTCATGGTTCGAATTTTGCGATTAATGTGTACATCTACAAACATAGGATTAACTTCGCAAGCATGTCAACGATTTTCACCAACATATCGAAGATACACGGGTTAATGTCCCCAGAAAGAAACAAATTCAACCTGAAATTTGGCCAGGAGATGTCTCAAGTTGACGGTCTTTCTGATGCTTACATTAAAGTTGAAAACGGCCGTATTTTAGAAATTGGAAGTGGAACTCCTGAACTGAAAGATGAAGATCAAGTGATTGATTTACAAGGAAAAGAAGTAATCCCTGGTTTCGTTGATTCACATACGCATTTGGTGTTTGCGGCGCCACGTCACGAAGAATTTTCACTGAGAATCAAGGGGGCGAGTTACGAAGAAATTGCCGAAGCGGGCGGTGGAATATTGAATTCGGCGGCGAAATTGAGGCTGATGTCGGAAGATGAACTTTTTGAGCATGCTTCCGAAAGAGTGAAATCAATGATTTTACATGGCACCACGTGCATAGAAATTAAAAGTGGATACGGACTGAGTGTAGATTCAGAGCTCAAAATGTTGAGGGTAATCAAGAGATTGAAAGCCGCATTTCCCATTTTAATTAAAGCCACGTTTTTGGGTGCGCACGCCTTTCCGAAGGAGTTCAAACAGCAGCCCGATGCCTACATTCATCTAATTTTAAGAGATATGCTTCCGGCAGTGATTGCCGATGATTTAGCAGATCATATAGATGTTTTTTGCGACCGTGGATTTTTCACGCAAGAGCAAACCGAAAGGATTTTGACTCAAGCGCGGAAATACGGTTTGCCATCTAAGATTCATGGTAATGAATTGGGATTAACGGGTGGAGTACAAGTGGCGGTGAAAATGGAATCTTGGAGTGTTGATCACTTAGAACATTGCAGCGAGGTGGAATTTGAATTGATGCGAGATTCGTTTTCTCATGAATACGGGGGTACCATGCCTGTGGCTTTGCCTGGGACCTCTTATTTCTTGGGAATTCCATATTCCCCAACTCGAAAGATGATTGATTTTGGTTTGCCGGTGGTTCTAGCAACAGACTTCAATCCGGGTTCTAGTCCAATACATTCCTTGCAGAACATAGCATCGTTGGCATGCACTCAAATGAAGATGCTTCCCGAAGAGGTATTTCATGCCATTACCTGTAATGCTGCGCACAGTTTGAGGTTGAGCGAAGTAGTGGGCTCATTGGGAGTGGGAATGAGGGCTGATTTTTTGGTGATGAAAACCCGCGATTCCATAAAAACGATTCCTTATTTTATGGGACAAAATCAGGTGGAAAGAGTGTTCATCGAAGGGCAAGAGTTTTTTGCCTAAAATTCAACACTAGCGCCACAGAATGTAGTAATTTTGTGATTATGCCTTATCCAGAAATGATGGTGGCTCCTATGAGAGCCGAGTTGACCAATAAAGGGTTTACCGAATTAAAATCTGCTGCTGAAGTTGAAGCGGCTATGAACGGAAATAACGACACTACTCTGGTAGTAGTAAATTCAGTTTGTGGTTGTGCTGCGGGAAGCGCAAGGCCAGGAATTTTAAAGTCATTGGAAATTTCGTCTAAAAAGCCAGTTAAATTGGTGACTGTTTTCGCAGGGCAAGATTTGGATGCAGTGGCTAAAGCACGTGAATTCATGGTGCCATTCCCTCCATCGTCTCCTGCAGTTGCTCTTTTCAAAAATGGTGAAGTGGTTCACATGGTTGAGCGTCACATGATTGAAGGTAGAACTGCTGATATGGTGGCTGATAATTTAGCAGCTGCTTATGAGCAATTTTGCTAATCTACTGCCTGAAGTTCTGAAGTTGTGCAAGGAGGTTGGAGAGTTTCAACTTCAACATCTTCAAAAGGTAGGATTGGAAGCCATTGAAGAAAAAACCGCCAATCAGTTGGTGAGTTTTGTAGACAAAAACAGCGAGCAAATGCTGGTTGATGGCCTGAAAATTCTACTACCCAATTCAACCATAATAGGCGAAGAAAGTGCTCCAGAAAACAGAACGTTGACCTCCGAAACCTGGATCATTGACCCATTAGACGGAACCACAAACTTCTTGCATGGACTGCCCGTATTCTCCATCAGCGTGGCTTTGTTCGTTGACGGACAACCACATTTGGCGGTAGTAGAGTGTCCAGCGTTGAAAGAATCTTTTACAGCTGCTTTGGGAAAGGGAGCTTTTTTGAACGGTGAACCCATTGCTGTATCTGCCAATGCTCATTTGAAGAATAGCTTAATTGCCACTGGGTTTCCATACTACACCTTCGGGAAGATGTCTGAATACCTTGAATTGCTGGAGGTCTTCATGAGGTCTACACAAGGATTGAGACGTATGGGCTCTGCTGCAATAGATTTAGCTTATGTTGCTTGCGGTCGATTTGATGCCTTTTTTGAAATGAATTTATCTCCTTGGGACATTGCCGCTGGCATACTTCTGGTAAGAGAAGCGGGAGGGCAAGTAACAGATTTTCACGGTAAGGAAGATATTGTGTTTGATCAAGAAATCATTGCTGCTTCGAGCGTGATATATGATACCTTCACCAAAGAAGTTGCTTTAAAGTTGGGTTAAACTTTGCCATTGTAAGTTTGCAGGGTTAACTTGCAAACATGGAATGGGCTTTTGCAGTTGTGCGCGGTATCGGTTACGGATTGTTCTTAGGAATGATGAGTTTCGGGCCTGCATTTTTTGCGCTCATTCAAGTAGGAATGCAAGGTGGAAAGAAGGCGGGGTGGCGAATGGCCACGGGTATTTTTTTAGCCGATTTAGTAGTTGCCTTAGCTTGTTTTTATGGTTTGGCAGGTTTGTTCTCTACGCCTTGGTTTCAATTGGTATTTTCCGGATTTGCAGCTTCTGGCATCTTGTTTATGGGAGTAAGAGGGTTTGTAGTGAAATACCGAAATTTCATTGAAAACTTGCAAAAACCTATGAATCCCAATGCAAATTTACTGCAAGGTTTCATTGTCAATTTGATGAATCCCTTCATGATTCTCTTATGGGTGGGTATTTTGGGAGCCATTTCTGTGGGACATGACAGCGCAATTGATCAAGAATACACAATTTTGGTGGAGATGATGAGTATATTGCTTACAGTCTTTAGTTTAGATCTTGGCAAAGTGCATTTGAGTGAATATATAGGAAGGAAATTAAATCTTCGTATTTATTATTATTTCAATAAATATGTAGGGTTGCTTTTGTTATTGATTGGTGTTTATTATGCCTATCATTTTGTTAAGTTACTGATCAGTCAAGTACCCGCATTATTTCAATAAATTTTGATGAGTTTTATAGGCCAAAATATCAATCTTCTATTGAATGTGGTACTCGGTATGATCATGTTTGGCTTGGGACTAAGCCTTAAAAAACATGATTTTAAAGTGCTCTTTGATCAACCGCGCTCTTTAGCGGTGGGTTTGTTTTCACAAATGATATTGCTGCCAATTTTAGCCTATTTCTTAGTGTCAAATGCATCCTTGCCAGTGGAGTTTAAGGTGGGACTCATGATTCTGAGTGTTTGTCCAGGAGGCATTACTTCCAATTTGGTAAGTTACTTTGTCAAAGGGAATGTGGCACTTTCGGTTAGTTTGACGGTCTCCAATGCGGTTTTGTCATTGATTTCAATTCCTTTGTTGGTGAATGTTTTTCTATGGTGGTTGATGCCTGATAAGAACAGTGATTTTATTGCTCTTCCCTTATTTGACACCTTTGTAGCCATATTCTTGGTTACATTATTGCCCGCGGGTTTGGGAATGTTGGTGCGAACATTCTTAGGCAAGAAAATCTTACAAATTCAAAAGGTGATCAATATTGTTTTACCCCTTTTGCTATTGTTGGTTTTTGCCATCAAGTTTTTAGCGGGTCAAGATCACGGGGGTACAAGCATGACGGCCAATGAAACATTGGTACTTACTCCTTACGTCATTGCATTCAATGTGCTTTCAATGTTGATGGGATTTTTGATTGGAATTCCATTTATGTTATCATTTAAGAATAGAATCACCATGGCCATTGAAGTGGGTTTGCATAATACAGCATTGGGTTTGTTGATTGCCGGTCAATTGCTGCACAATACGGAAATGGAAAAACCGGCCTTGGTTTATGCCTTGTATTCTTTTGCTGTAACTTTTGGAGTGAGTTGGTTACTCATTAGGTTCAGGTTGCATCGCCTGAAAAAACGCAGTAAGTTCTGACACTATTTCTGCGGGTACTAAATGATGTATGGGTTCGTTTTCCCACAGCAAATCTCGAATTTCAGTAGCAGATATATCTATCAACGGAGCGTCATACCAAGTAGCTCTAAATGGCATGGGTTCATCTGGCTTTGGGAAGCCAGGACGGGCGTAGACGTGTAACGGACAAATTTGCGATAATTCCTCTGCAAATTGCCATTTATTAAAGGTGTAAAGGTTATCAGCACCCATAATCAAAGAGAAGTCTTTTTCAGGATATTTCTCTTTAAAATGCAAAACAGATTTATAGGTATAAGAGGGTAAACTCAAATGAAACTCTTCATCAGAACAACTCAGTTGCGGCTCATTGATTAATGCGTTTTGAACCCATTGCAATCTCAGCGCTGCTGGTATTAAAGTTTCTTCTGATTTGTGGGGATTTAGGGGCGATGGAACAAACCACATTTCATCGAAATTGCCATGTTCCAAAATGTATTTTGCAACTTGAAGGTGCCCAATGTGTATGGGATTGAAAGATCCAAAATACAAGCCTACTCTCATGATTCTTTGTGGTAAAAATCTGAAACCAATTTTTCACAGGTTTCAAATGTTTCATCCAATACATCATTAACAACTACCACGTCGTATTGGTTTTCAAAGCTCAATTCATAATTGGCTTTTGCTATGCGTTCCTTGAGTTGATGTTCTACCTCGGTACTTCGTTTTGTGAGTCTTTCTAATAATACATCTACGTTGGGAGGCCTCAGAAAAACTGCTAACGCTTGATCGCCAAATTTGCGCTTTAAGTTTAGTCCGCCTTTCACGTCAACATCAAATACTACCATCTTATTATCGGCCCATATTTTTTCTACTTCACTCCATAGAGTTCCGTATAGAATACCGGCATAGACTTCTTCATATTCTAGGAAGGCATTTTCTTCAATTTTTTGGCGAAAATCATCTTCGGAAAGGAAGTGATATTCACGGCCGTCTACCTCACCTGGACGAGGCTGTCTGGTTGTTGCGCTCACAGAGAAGCCGAGCTGATGCTGCAGCTTTTCCATCAGGTGTTTCACCACAGTGGTTTTGCCTGATCCCGAAGGCGCTGAAAAGATGAGGAGCTTATTCAAAACTTAGTATAATACAACTTTGGAAGTGCAAAGGTCGTTGTTTTGTTTGAAATTGACCATATAGACCCCGGGTTGTCTGTTTTTGAGGTCAATCCATTGATATACACTGAAATTAGATTCAAGAGTTTTAGATTCAATGAGTTGCCCCTGCATATTCCTGATTTCGATGATTGCTGGAGTTGCGTTTTTTGCAAATAATTCAGGAATTTCTACGGCAAATCCTTCCGAAGCTGGGTTTGGATATACCTTCAACACAGTGGTTTGTTTCTCCAAATCTGCAGTACTAACGGGAAATCCTACGGTAAAATCATAGCGAATGGATGTCCCAAAATCAATCCCAAAGTTCTTGTGCAATACACCGCTAACCCCATTTCTTAATTGAAGCGAGCCGTTACCATCATAGGTGTTTGCCCACCATCCCAATCCGTCTTCATTGAGATTGTAGTCTTTAGGGGAAATGCCCGTATCTGAGAATTCAAACGAGAAACACCCGTTGCCCAAGATGATGGTATCTCTGTGGATGGTATTTTTGGCGGTGAAATTCTTCTTTTCATGCACAATGTTTCCTTGCGGTCCAATAATTCTGTAACTGTTCTCGCTTGGCGCGTTGTTGGTTTTAAATACCACAATGACTTTATTGGGCAGCGCAGGAGGGACTGCGGGCATGGTAACTTGGTGATAGTTGTTGGAAGCATCTTCATCGGTTTTGCCGTTTACTTTAAGAACACGGCACTCAAATTGGTTACTCACACTCGTCCAGTCAAAATAGGAGGGAAGATAAACATTGAAGGTTTCGTTTGAGTGAATCACGCCTTTCCAAAGGTATTTTTCCAGTTTTCCACCGGTGATTCCGTATTCCAATTCTAAACTTTGAATGGGTTCTTTACCTGTGTTTCGGATTTTCACTTCGGGTTCGCTGCAAATGGGATTCATGCGCGAATATTGAGGGTGATTGGAAGGTTTCAATATGTCTTCAACAGTTGCGTCAGTTTGGTATTTATATTCCCCAAATTCAACCAAGTACGCGGTGATTACATAGTTTGAGCTTCCGCCTGTGCGCACATAGGTTTCCATGTCGAGGTCAAAAGTGTGAGGCTTCCCGTTTTCTGGGACTTCAAAGTTGTATTCTTCTACGTTTTGGCCCGGACACCAAGCGGCTCGATCGTAAACCCAAGTGCCACCCTGAGGGAAAACCGGATTGCTGCCGCAATCGTCGCGCCAAACCCAAGCGGTGTCAACGTATTGGCTATCAAGCCAGAGGTAACGGCGCTTGGGACAAAACTCAGCGCAGTTGCTGGGTTGATCCATGCCATGGCCGGTTTGTATGACTTTAAAACGTGAGTATTTGGTACCCACGGTTGGAGTCCAAGAAAAATCTTCGGCGCGAGCCTCAAAGATAGAATCGTTGCCATACGGGATGCTCTTTTGCATGATTCGCTGAATGCCAACTACATCTCTGATGGATGGTCCTTCATGCATGATGAATTTTAAAGTGATGATCCAGCCGCGTCCGTTGCGGGCTTCATAGCCGGTGTGTCTATATTTGATTTGAACTGAATCTCTGAACAGTGATTGAAAATCGGTGATATCAAACTTCCAAGTGTGCTTCCACTGACTGTTGAAGGTAAGTCCGTAGGGCGTAATGAATCGCATGATTTCCCATCCCAAAGAATCGTTGAAAGTGCCTCTTCGGTTATCTAGATAAATATAGTTGAGATAGTCCCATTCTCCGCAGGTCATTCCTGTTGGACACTGAAACGAGAGTTCGCAGTACATTCGTTGAAAGTTTTTATCTTTCGGGAAAACTCCCCAGCCACTGTAGTCGGTGCTTCCTCGAGAAGGATCTGTTTGTATGAGAACCTTATCGTGGGTGGTGACAATGGTTTGTGCGTTAATTGCAGTAACAAAAAATAAGTAAGTGAATAACAGGAAACACTTTGGTTTGAGTGAATGCATTTTCCAAAAATAAGGGTAAATAGGGGTCAAAATCAAAAAAATAGGAGCAGAATATTAATAAATGATTATTTCGGTGTAGGGCTTTTTAATTTAATGATAACCCAAGGTTAACGAGTTGTACTTAATTGGGTCTGAACTTTGAATTATGATCAAAAACTTACGTTCTGCAATTAATTTGGGTGCTGTTGTTGCAGTCCTTTTCGCGGGAGTCAACACGGTTCATGCCCAAGTGATTTCCTATTGGAACTTCAACTCAACCACCCCCGATGGGTCAACATCAACAGGTACAACCTCTCCTATTTTAGGAGCTGGGAAAATAGTCTTGCAAAATACCACAACCACTTTTGCCTCAGGCGTTGGTAGTTCTGATACGTTTTCTTACGACAACAGTGGTTTGAATAGCACTAATTATCCAACCCAAGGTACTAAGTCAAAAGAACACGGAGTAGCATTTTACGTGAATACCGTAGGTAAAAAGAACATCATTGTAAAATGGGATAATCGTCATTCAAATACTGCCTCTAAGTGGGTTGCATTGCAGTATACCGTAGATTCAATTAACTGGATTGATTTCACTGGAACCGGAACAGATACATTGGGACACTACAGAGCCCTTGCCGGTGACGTATGGAATAACAATAGATTGGCAAATTTATCGAGCATTGACTCAGTGAATGACAATCCAAAGTTTGGATTCAGAATTGTGACTGCTTTTGTTCCAGGGACTACATCATACATTGCATCAAAAATAGGTTCAACCTACGCCGGGGGAACACTCAGATTTGACGGTGTCGCTGTTTTGGGGGATGATATCCCAGTAATCACTTCAACAGATACCTTGTTTTTGATGAGTCCAGCAAACAATGCAAGTGTTGCAGTTGAGAAAAACAATCCATCCAACATCAATATTTCCTGGTCAAAGCACGATTCTTGTGTGGCATACACTTGGAAAGCAGATTTGGTTATTGGTAATTTCTCTAAACCTTTATTGGCTATACCTTCCAATAACAACGGAACAGATACAGTTTTAACTTTAACTAGTGGTCTTATTGATCAGCAGCTGGCTGGTTTGGGTTTGAAAGAAGGTGATTCAGTAACGGTTAAATGGACAGTTACCGGCTATACTAAAACAGATTCAATTTGGGCATTCAACCCTTTTACCATCACATTAAAAAGATCTACTGTACCTGCTAGTCCTTTGAAAGCGGGAGATTTGGCCATTGTAGCATATAGAACCTCGGCAGATGTTTCAGATGAATTTGCGGTTTTGGCATTGACAGACATTGCCGAAGACATTAAGGTCATGTTCACCGATTCTAAATTTACATCTAACGCATTGCCACAATGCGCTAACGGATTGGAGTGGATTTCTCCAAAAGGCGGATTAAAGGCAGGTTCGGTTTTTGTTGTAGGTAATGATAAAGGTACGGTAGACACTGGATCTATCTCTGGAAAAACATTTGGGTTGAGTTCAAGCGGTGACCAAATCATAGCCTATTGCGGTACTTACTACAATCCAACTCATATTACTGCATTGAGTACAAATGCTTGGGCTACGGCGAATACCAGTTGTTCTGGTGGTAGCTCATTGATTCCTACGTCTTTGACTAATGCAAAAAACGCAATTTCACATCAATCTACCAAAGGCGGAAATGGTACCAACACCATGAATGCTTACTATAACGGAATTACCGATGCATCTGCTGCTGATTTGTTGGCCGCTATCATGGATACAACAAATTGGAACGGTAACTCGGTTAAGGCTACACAAACTTGGCCAGATTGGAAGTTCTTCGAAAAGGCCCAAGCATTGGAATTTAATTTGTTATCTCCAGTTGATGCTACTGATCTTACTGTAGAATCTGGTGATAACACTCCCGTGAATATTACTTGGGAATCTTTGAATAGTGCTACTAAATATATATGGAAAGCAGATGTATTGACAGGTGATTTTAGCAAACCTGCGTTAGTAATACCGTCCAATAATTCAGGAGTTGATACCGTTTTAACTTTAACGGTTTCGGCCATTGATGCTACTTTGGCCAACTTGGGATTGACTCAAGGACAATCGATCAACTTGAAATGGACTGTTACTGCTTTCTTGGGAAGTGGTGATAGCGTTAATGCTAAAGCTCCTTTTGGAATTAAATTAACGCGAAAGGCTGCTGCACATGTAAATAAATTCAAAGCAGGTGATATGGCAATTGTTGCATACAGAATGAATGCATCAACACCAGATGAATTTGCTTTATTGACTTTCGTTGATATCGCCGAGGGAACTGAATTGCATTTTGCTGATGCGAAATTTACAGGTACTGCTCAGTGCGATGACGGATTGGTTTGGACAGCTCCTTCGGGCGGTGTTAAAGCCGGTGAAGTTATTGATGTTTTGAATGATAATCCTGCCGTTGATAAAGGTTCTGTTACTGGTGCTTCTTTTGGATTGAGCAGCGGTGGAGACCAAGTGATGATTTGGGAAGGTCCAGCAGCACAAGCAAATCATATTACAGCTTTGAGTTCAAATGCATGGGCTACATCTGGAATTACCTGTGCGTCCAAGAGCACAAGTATCTTACCAACCAATTTGATCAACGGCGTGAACGCAATATCTCACGAGAAAACCAACGGCGGCGACGGAAGCAATACCGTGAATGCTTATTACACCGGAACCATGGAAGGCACCTTCGATGAAATCAAGAAATTGGTTGCAGATTATAAAAACTGGAACGGCGCTGGAGCAGGAACCGAAGCTCAAACTTGGCAAACTTGGAACTTTACAGGGAAAGCAGCTTCCAACATTGAACTTACAAGAAATAGCTTCAAGCTATATCCAAATCCTTCAAATGGAGTGGTTTACATCTCTAAAGAAATGAAATTTACGGTATTGGATTTGGCAGGTAAAGTAGTGTACCAGTCTGTTGTTGCAGAAAATAAGTTAGATATTAGCAATTTAACCAATGGAGTGTATTTCGTGAAGAATGAAATGGGCTTCACTCAGCAATTGATAGTACAGCAATAAAAAGTGAAGAGACTTCTTACCATATTCTCAGCATTTTTCTTAACCGCAATTGCAGAAGCCCAGTCGGTGGGTGTCATTCGTGGGGTGGTTTCAGACGCCATCACGGAGGCACCCATTGCCTCTTGTAAAATAACAACATTAGGGGGTGCGGTTTTGGGATTCTCAAAGCTTGATGGCTCTTTTGAAATAAAAACTGCGACAAGTCAAGCCTATTTTGAGCATCCTGATTTTGTCAAGAAATCCATTGAGTTAAAATTTTCGGGTTTTAACATGGTGTCTCTGATGCCTTTGGACGCTCAAATTGACGAAGTCAACATTTCTACCAAGAAAGACGACGGAACTGAGCTGAGTGCGAGGCTTTCCGAGAAAACGTCCCTTACAATAAAAAATATCATATCCTCTCAAGAGATTGATGTATCGCCAGATATTACTGTGGCAAACGTAATTCAGCGAGTATCGGGGATTTCCATTGAGCGAAATAACAATGGAGACGGGCAGCATGCCATTGTGCGTGGCATGGATAAGCGCTATAATTACACTTTGGTAAATGGAATTAAAATTCCGTCACCAGACAATAAAAACAGATACGTTCCCTTAGATATTTTTCCTTCCGATCTTCTTGATCGGTTGGAAGTTACCAAAGCACTGACTCCAAATATGGAGGGAGATGCTATTGGAGGTGTGGTTGATATGAAGCTGAAAGATGCTCCCAATCGCAAGATTTTTAATGTGAATGTGGGTACTGGTTACAGTCAACTATTTTTAGATAGAGATTACCGGTCTTTTGAGACTCAAGATGTATCCAGAAGATCTCCTCATGCATTGAATGGTGCTGATTATAGAGCGAAAACGGGTGATTTTCCAATGTCTAATTTGGTATTTACTGACGGACAAGCACCTTTGAATCAGCTTTTCGGACTTTCCATGGGCAATCGTTTTATGAAAGGTCGTTTGGGTGGGATTTTGGCGTTGAGTTATCAAAACACCTACCGCGGCGCTAATTCCATGTTCATGTCTACGTTCATTCAGCCCGAAACAAACACTCCCTATTACGAGATTATGCAATTACGGAAGTTTTCTGCTCAACAGCGCAGAACCGGGGTTCATACCAAGTGGGATTATAAATTTAGTAACCGCAGTCAAATCAGTTTATACGCTGCTTATATAGGACTTTTAGACCGTGAAGTACGTGATAGGGTAGATACCATTTTGAAAATTGGCCGTGGACAAGGTCCAGGAACGGGTAGAGTAGAACTTCGCAATAGAAGTCGACAGAAGTTTCAAGATATATATAATGCTACTCTTCAAGGGAAACACCAATTGGGTGGGGTGAAGATGGATTGGTCGGCCGTGTATTCCTTAGCGATTCAAGATGATCCTGATATGGCTCAATTCGCGCTGTTAACTGAGGTTTTGAAGGACAGTGCAGGCAATTTTATTGATAAACCAGACGTGATTGATCGCGATTTTACCCGCAGATGGGTGCACAACAGCGACCAAGATATTGCACTTTATTACAATGCTAGTTATCTAACCAAATTGGGAGAGTCTGTGGTTGATTTTTCTGCTGGTGGGCTCTACAGGATGAAGAACAGGAGTCACGAATTCAATTCTTATTTATTCAGAAATGTTCCCGTTGGACAGGTTTGGACGGGTTCACCATACAATCATACTTGGGATTTATTCAATTCTTTGGGTACACCCACTGATCCATTGAATTACGATTGCAATGAGAATGTTCTCGGCCTATACGGAATGGCAAAATGGGAATATTTGAAATGGCAAGCTTTGGGTGGTGTTCGATTTGAAAACACAGCATTCGATTGGGAAACTCAAGCACCCAAAACCGTTAATGGAAGAACCGGTAGTATAAGTTACAGCGATTTATTGCCCAGTATTCATATCAAGTATTTGGCTCATAAAAACATGCAGGTAAGGAGCTCTTATTTTGCTTCAATTTCTAGACCAAGTTTCTACGAGGTAATTCCCTACGAGATCAACGAAGAAGATTTCCGCGAGAGAGGAAATCCCTTTCTAAGAAGAACTCAAGCACACAATTTTGATTTGCGTTTGGAGCATTTTTCCAAACAGGTGAACAAGTTTATGGTTGGGGCATTTTATAAAAAGATCATCAACCCCATCGAAAGCGCTTTGGTCATTACGGGCCAAACGGTTTATGCTCAGCCCAACAACTTTGGAACGGCGTACAATTATGGAGTAGAAGTGGATGCATCTCGTTATTTTGGAAACTTTGGGATAAGAGGATTTTACACTTACACCAATTCTAGCATTACAACTTCTAAAATAGTCAAATTCAGAAACGATCAAGGAAGTTTAACCCAACGCAACGAAGATCAGACACGTCCACTTCAAGGCCAATCGAAGCATATTTTCAATGCCTCCTTATTGTATAAAAATGCCAAGATGGGAACAGATATTCAACTGTCAGGAGTTTACACCGGACAAAGAATTATGACCGTATCTCCCTATTTAGATAACGATGTTTGGCAGCGAGCCTATTTTATTGTGGATTTTTCTATTGAGCAAAGATTGGCTAAGAATTGGTTTTTCTATGCCAAAATAAACAACCTTTTGAACACACCCATGAGGGCAGATATCCTTCTTCCGAATACATTCAATCCTGAACAAGCGCCCTATCTGGATGCGAGTAGTTCAGTATTGGTTAGGGAAGATTTTTACGGACAATCCTATTTCGCAGGAATCAAATTTAAATTTTAATAACATGAAAAAAATTATCTACACATTGTCGTTCGCAACCTTAGCCTTTATGGCATCTTGCGGAGAAGAAGACACAAAAATTGACGACGGAAAACAAGACAGCATTGTTACCATCTCTGATGCCACAACTGAATTAAAGGGATACATGCGTGGAACCCTTAAAGCAGGAAAGACCTATTACTTAATTGCTGACTTGATTGTACCAGAAAACGAAACGGTTACCGTTGAACCAGGAGTAACTGTAATTGCAGTTGGAGATGGAACTGGTATTGGCCCTGAAATTACCGTAGGAGGTACTTTTGCCGCGTTGGGTACAAAAGCTCAGCCAATCAAATTTACGGTACCTGCTGATAAAAATGATATCAGCAACATTTTTGCCGGACTTTGGGGCGGATTTCAATGCAAGACCACTGCAAAAGCATTGGTGTTGAAGTGGTGTCAAGCAGAATATCTAGGCGGAGAGGGTGGACCTGCTTCTCCTCGTGCGGGTAAGAGCCGTTATGGTTTCTCTTCTTTAGACCCAAATACTGAGATTGTTGTTGAAGATTGTTGGTTCCGTGGCTCAGTAGATGATATGTTCCGTCCTAACGGAGGGAAAATTCATTTGGTGCGCAACGTATTTGAATTCGCCGGCGAAACCGGCGGAGATGGCTTGAACATCAAAGGTGGTACTGTTGGTAACATGGCATACAACCTATTCATAGGTGGTGCAACGAACGCTTACAAAGTATCTAACGAAGGGTCTTCAACGGTTCAAACCAATGTAAACGTATACAACAATATAGCTATCAACTGTGGATACCGTCGTGCAGGTAACACTCGCGGAGCGAACATCAATTACGAAGTAGGTGCTCGTGGATATGCTTATAACAACATCGTTGTAAACTGCAAACGCGGTATGCGTGTTTTGGAGGACGGTGATTTGCAAAACATCAAATTTGATAACAACCTTTACTATGCAGCACACCAAGCAATGGTTGACGAGTTCATTCCAACCGATGCAACTACTCCAACAACTTCTGTTTTGGGTACCAATAATATCTTTGGTAAAGCGGGTGAAAACGATCCTATGTTTGCCAATGTAAATGTAACTCAGTTTGCGTTAGCTGATTTCGAAGCAGGAAGTGCACAGCCACGTGCGATGAACGAAAAAGGCACCAATGATTTCCGTTTGAAGTCAGGTTCTCCTTGCATTGGCAAAGGTAAAACTGATTTTTCACCAGTATCTGTTCAATGGATTCACGCAACTGGCGCAATGGCTCCAAGTACTGCTGCTCCCAACAAAGATTTGGGTGCATTCCCAACAGATAATTCTGGTAATCAGTATTTTTAAGGCGGTTTTCGGTGATTGGTTTTCGGTGATCAGTCGTCAGCCGTCAGCTGATTGCCGATTTCTAAACCCTCAACTCTAAACTTTAGCGATTATATTTGAAATTGTGTACCAAATTGTTAAAATAAGCATTGCCGCGACCTTGGTCGCGGCATTTGCGCATTGTGAAAAGCCCGCGGTTATTGGTCCTCCATTGATTGGTGACCCGTGGTTGGAAACATATACGGAATTTGATTACTCAGTCAGTGATGTGACTCTTGATTCATCGTTTGGGTCTTTTAGTCAAATCGGGGCACTTGAGAATCCGTCTCTCAAAGAAAATTCTGGACTAGCACCGTGCTCTTACCGCAGTGATTGGTTGTACGGACATAATGACGGTGGAGATTTTAACCGCTTTTTTGTTTTCGATACTGCAGGAAAGAATGTTCGCCATATAACGGTTCCGGGATTTTCAAACCGCGATTGCGAAGACATGGGTATTGATCAAAACCCTATCGATGGAAGGAAATATCTGTATCTCGCTGATTTTGGTGACAATAATGCCGTTTATCCGGAGATTTACATTTACAGGTTTTCGGAACCTATTTTATCATCCAATGCGGGAGACACTGCGGTTGAATCTGCTGAAAAGCTCACGTTTGTTTATCCCGATGGACCCCGCGACGCGGAAACTCTTTTAGTCGATCCATGGTCTCATCACTTATATATAGTCACAAAACGAGAGTCAAAGGCGCGAGTTTATAAAGCTGAATATCCTTTTAAATTAGCAGCAGGTGAAACCAAAATCACTCTACAGAAGGTCGCTCAATTACCTTTCAGCGGATTGGTTGGTGGAGATATCAGTCCTGATGGTAAGCACATATTGATCAAAAATTACGGACAAATATTTTATTGGACACGCAAAGAGGGAGAACCCGTAACCCATGCCTTGAGCCGCAAGCCCAAAGTGGTTCCCTATAAAATAGAAACCCAAGGTGAAGCTGTATGTTGGTCGAACGATTCAAAGAGCTACTACACCGTTAGCGAAGGGAAAAGTGCGCCTATTTATAGAGGAGGATTCCGGTAAATACCTTAAGTAGACGGGTTCACGAATTTAATCTGACGAGCAATTTTAAAACGTCTTGTTTTTCGTCTTTATTTAAGGAACTAAATAATCTATCATTGATAGTTTGCATTCTGACATGGCATTGTAATAGGACTTCTTTGCCTTTTTCTGTTAATGAATAAAATCTTTTTCGTTTGTCTTTGGTGCTCTGTTCCTCTTTGATTAATTCTTTGTTCATGCATCTCTTTATGAACTCAGATACTGTGCTTTTTTCCATGATCAAATAGTTCGCAACGTCAGTTAAAGTGGGTAATGAATTTAAATCTATGTAGACCAATATGGAATATTCCTCAGTGTTGGTAATCAATAAATCGCGGAATTCAACGCGGATTATACTCCTTCTCAATCGCTCAAATTGACTCCATCTCCAATGGATTAAGGCTGAATAAGTTACATCGTAATCATTTGTATGCTCTAAAATTGATTGGGTGATTTTATGTTCTGTAGGATTCATAAAAAATTAGTTCAATATTGAACAATATTAATATTCTTTTGTTGATTCTGTATGAGTTTTTCAAAAATAGCATTATTAGGCGCCACTAGTAAAACAGGAATTGAATTAATCAAAATGTATTCGGAAGCCGCCAGTGTTGAAGTATTTGCATTTGTACGAAATGTAAAAAAATTAGAGTCTGCATTTGTCAGATTACCAAAGAATCTTAAAATTGTTCCTTTCGATGTTAGAGGAGATAAGGGCTGGAAAAAAGAATTGTCTGAGTGCAATGTATGGATCAGTATTGTTGGTATCTCTGGTTTGTTAGCCGCTCGCAAACCAAATAAGCTGTATGAAAATACGGCTAATTTATTAAAAAGCATGGCGCTGCAATTCAATCCAAATAGAGTCTTTGTGGTAACAAGCGGTGGAGTTGTTGAAGCAGCGGGCGAACCATGGATTTTGAAGAAAGTGTTAAAGCCTTATTTTCTGAATCCAATGTACGATGACATGCGGGAAATGGAGAAAATTATTTTGAATAGTTCAATGAATTATACCATAGTGCGTCCGCCTTATTTGACTAATGGAAAAATGAAAGGGGAATATAGAATAGTTTTAGATACATGGTTTGATGATGATAAGGTTTTGTCTAGGAAGGATTTAGCTCATTTTTTATTCCTTGGAAGTAAGGATTTAGATGAAAACCATAATAAACGAATTGTAGGATTATCTTATTAAAGAAATGAATCATTTATTTAACAGTGTTTGCTTTAATGCTAGTAAAAACACTACATCCTCTTATTCAACATCCTTTAGTACAGGAATACTGCTATTTAACCGAAAGATTAGACAAGACATCTACAATATTTATGGGTTTGTTAGGTTTGCCGATGAAATTGTAGACACATATAGTGGCCATTCCAAAGATCAGATTCTTCAAGAATTTAAGCGAGATACTTTCATTGCTCTTGAACGAGGCATTAGTTTTAATCCCATCATACATTCTTTTCAATTAACGGTTAATAAGTTTCAAATAGACAAGGAGTTGATTGAGGCGTTTTTAGATAGTATGGCCATGGATTTAGACAAGAAGAAATATGATCAATCGCAATATGAGTCCTATATCTTTGGATCTGCGGAGGTCATCGGATTGATGTGTTTATCTGTGTTTACTCAAGATGAACGCAAGTATCAAGAATTAAAGCCGTATGCTTTAGCATTAGGATCCGTATTCCAGAAAATTAATTTCTTGAGAGATATGAAAAGCGATTATCAAGATCGGGGTAGAGTGTATTTTCCGCAGATTCAATTTCAAGAATTTTCTCAAATGGAAAAAAGGATGATAGAATCAGACATAGCAAAAGAGTTGGAAATAGCAAAAGTAGGTATTTTGAAATTGCCGTTGAGTGCTAGATTTGGTGTTTTGTTGGCATATTCTTATTACCATACATTGTTTAAAAAGATTTGTTCAGCCACTCCACTTGAATTAAAATCAATAAGAATAAGAGTTCCAAATTTGCATAAAGGACTAATTATGTTGAGAGTATTCATTCAGAGTAAAACGGCTATTTTTTAATTATGTCAATACAAATCACATCTTTTTACGTCTTTAACATAAAGGCAAGATTCCAATATAACGCTCTTTCAAAAATGGCTTATGCTGGGGCATTTTTTAGAAGAGTCCCGGGTTGCACTTTTGCAAAAATCATGGGCACAGGGGGAGGGAATCTCGGATTTGGACTCGTTCCAAATTTTAAAATATATACCGCTATTTTAACTTGGGAAAGTCCTGAATTCATGGCAAAGTTTGAAAAAACAAATGGGCTTTTTAAGAAATATGAAAAAATCAGTTCTTCCATTCAAAGAATTTATGGTAGAGCTTTTCAATCACATGGCAAATGGGATGGAGTTCAACCATTTCAAGTAACTAAGCAGACAGATCAAATAGAGTCGAAAATTATTGTTCTAACTCGTGCTCGAATTAGACTCAGCCAGATTAAAAAATTCTGGGATTTTGTTCCGAGGGCGAGCGATGCTTTGAATCATATAAAAGGAAGGATTTTCAGCTTAGGAATAGGCGAATTTCCGCTGATTCTTCAAGCAACTCTAAGTATTTGGGAGTCACAAGCACACATGAGGGAATATGCTTATAAGAATGAGCATCATCTCGCAGCAATAAAGAAAACCAAAGAAACGAATTGGTATTCTGAAGAACTATTTGCTCGATTTTATGTGGTTGAAAATCCGTTTAACCGACAGCCGTCAGCCGTCAGTTGACAGCGGTCAGCCGAGAGCCGAAAACCGATAACCGATAACCGATAACCGTGCAGTTTTCATTTTTCACTGCAAATTAAACATCAACGGTATCTCGAAATAACTATTGATTGGAAGTCCGTCTTTTTTGCCGGGATTCCAGCGTTTTGATTTTTTAAGGATTCGGATGGTTTCATGCGTGAATTCAGGGCATGCAGCAACTGTTTTCATGGGTTTGAAATTGCTCAATTCTCCGTTCTTGGTTACCATGAAGCGAACAACCACTTTTCCGCTGATTCCTTCATCCATGCATCTTGTGGGGTATTTTACCTGATCGCTGATGAATTTATAGAATTTCTGCTCTCCTCCGGGGTAGTTTGCTCGCTCGAAGGATGGTGAGTTCATTGCATCTAAATCTACAACATCAATTTCTGCTGATTTTACGGGAGCATCTTCTGTATCTGAAGTTTGGGCTTGTAAAATGAACGGTAAAAATATCCCTAGAAAAAAGAAAAAAGATTTCATCGAACAAATATAGGAATTTCAAAACCTTTAAAAAGACTGCGTGTTACTTTTGCATTATGTCATTGATTGAATCGCTGCGTTGGAGATACGCCGTTAAGAATTATAGAAATCAAGTTGTTGAAAAAGACAAACTAGATCAAATTTTAGAATCTATTAGGTTGACGCCAACGTCTATGGGATTGCAAACATTTAAGGTGTTTGTGATTAGTGATTCAGCAATAAGACAAGAAATGTTGGCCAAAGTGTGCAAACAACCTCAGACAGTTGAAGCAAGTCACTTGCTGGTGTTTGCAGCCTATTCGGAGCTGAACGACGATCAAATTGATCAATACATGCAGAGAATCGCCGATACTAGAGGCCAAGACTTAACGGAACTGGAGAAGTTTAAGATGGGCATAAAGTCGTATTCCGGTAAAATGAGCAATGACGAATTTATGTCGTGGACGTCTAAGCAAACTTACATTGCCCTAGGAACGGCAATGGCAGCCGCAGCTCACTTGGAGGTAGATTCTACTCCAATGGAGGGATTTGATAACAAAGCCATGGATGAACTATTGAATCTTCAAAGTCAAGGTTTGTTCTCTACGGTAATGTTGGCTGTGGGATATAGAGATGCGGAAAAGGATTTCTTGGCGAAAGCAAAAAAGGTAAGAAAATCATTAGAAGAGTTATTTTTAGTTAAGTGATTTATTAGACTAAAAATTTTGTAAGTCGTTGATTTTGTTTGTAAAAAAATAAGGTTTTTATTAGAAATTGTTTTGAATGTTCAATAAAAAAATGAACATTTGATTTAACAACAACAATTTCGATGAAAAAATCTTTACTATTTTTAATGTTTTATTGGGCTGTAAGCCATGTGAATGCTCAAAATCGTGCGCTACATTTTGATGGTGTAGATGATTACGTGGAATTATCGAATCATACCGGTCTAAGTGGTCCGAAGTATATTACCATAGAATCGTGGATTTATGTAGATAATTTTAACAGTTCGCCATGCAATGTGTGCGCTCCCGTAGTTTGGCATCAAGATGATGCATACAGATTTGGAACGGGTAATGCCAAGGGAATTCATTTTGATATAAGTGATGGTTCCAACACTCAGTCGTTCAGTATTTCTGGCGGACTAAATCAGAATCAGTGGCACCACATTGCGGGCACTTTTGACGGCAGTTGGATGAGGATTTATCTTGATGGTGTTCTAAAAGATTCAGCCTCTGCAAAATTCAGTGCTATAGGATATAATTCGAGTTCAACCCCCATTTGGATTGGTGACCCAGTTACGGGTTACGGAGGTATCATTGAAGAAACCAGAATTTGGGACTATGCGCGAACTAAAAAACAAATTCAAGATGGAATGTATAAAAAATTCCCATCCAATGAAAAAGGGTTGCTATTGCAGCTAAGTTATGAAGACGGAGTCCCATACAAAAAGAATACAACCGTGACTTCTGTAAAAGACGATAGTCCAAACGGTAACAACGGAAAATTGAACAATTTCTACTTAGATGATTCTACGTCGAATTTTGTCATAGGTAGGTCGTTTTGTGACTCTACCGTTTATGGGAAAGCTACCGTTACAGCATGCGATAAGTATACTTTTCCCTCGAAAAAAAGGTTCGCATCCAAAACGGGAACTTATTCAGATACCATTGTCTCGGTAAATGGCTGCGATTCGGTCATTACCTTCGATGTAACCATCAAAAAGAGCAGTTCCTACAATATCAAAACCGTTGTGTGTGATTCGTTTGAAAGTCCAACATACAAGGGTTCACATTACTATAAATCAGGGAAGTACCAAGAAAGAACGTCTAACTATTTGGGTTGCGATTCAATCATCACCATATTCTTGACGGTGACTTCCAAGATGGAAACTAATTTCAAGTATTCTGCGTGTTATTCTGTAAAATTGAACGGCCCATCAGGCAGAACCGTGACCAAGTCAGGCAAGTACTACGACACACTTAAGGGTTGGGGTGGATGTGACTCCATTCTAATTCATACGGTTACCATCAAGGATAGAAGCTTTGCCAAACGCCGACTAGATTTCTGTCGATTTGTAGTTTGTCCAACAGATAAAGATGTTATTTATCGTTCCGAGGGACTTTATTACGATACCATTACCAATTATTTGGGCTGCGACAGCATCATCGAATACGAAGTAAAGTCCACCAAATCCACCGGAAACATCAGCGTGAGAACCTGCGGAAGTTATAAAAGTCCAAGCGGAGAATATACTTGGAACGTGTCGGGCAAATACCGCGATACTTTGATTGGTGGAAATTACAAGGCCTGCGATAGTTTCATCAACATTGATTTGACCATCATCAAGCCAACTTCTGTGAATTTATCTGAAAAAGGCTGCGGAATGTTTGTGACTCCTCAAGGTAAGAAAGTGACAAAATCGGGCAAGGTAATTGAAACGCTCAAGTCAAGAGAAGGTTGCGACAGCATCATTTACACCATCGATGTTGCCATTGTTGATGTGAATACATCGGTTTCGAGGGACTGGAATACATTAACGGCCACAGCAACCGGAGCTGCATTCCAATGGTTGGATTGCAATCAAGCACAATCACCCATTAACGGAGAGACCAACGCTTCGTATATGCCAACTGGAAATGGGAAGTTTGCCGTTGAAGTTAAGCAAAACGGATGTACGGATACATCGGTATGCTTGGTTTTTGCATATACCGGATTGAATGACATGGGAATTCAACCAATGGCTATTTTGCCAAATCCAAGTACAGGTCAATTCACCATGGAGGTGCCTGATTTATTGCATCATGCAGAAATGAAGGTCTATAGTTCATCTGGGCAAATTGTTCACATGGAAGACTTAAAAGAATTCAAAAAAGGATCATTTACATTGAAATTAACTCCAGGAGTTTACACGGTCTTGATTCAATCAGATTCAGGTAAAATTCAAGGTAGAATAGTTTTTGAATAAAGTGTAATGTGGAGAGTTTAGAGTTTAGAGTGTAGAGTGTAGAGTGTAGAGTGTAGAGTGTAGAGTGTAGAGTGTAGAGATGGCTCAACTCTCAACTCTCAACTCTAAACCTTCAACCCTCAACCGAAAGCTGTTCACCGATCACCGATCACCGATCACCGATCACCGTCCTCAAAACCGTTCTTTAATATCGGGGTGCTTGAAGCTGCTGTGTTTCTGCACCTCGGTATTTTTGAGCTTTTTGATGCTTTCGTAGGGGCCTTCCGATATAAACATGTTGAGAATCCAGGCGGGAACGCTTCCCCCGGGATCAGATTTCAAATAATAGGTGCACTCAATTTTATTTTTAGCCACTGGTTGAAGCTCCCAAGTAGCAATGTTGTTTTTGACGCGCACAACATTTTCAACGGTCTTGAGATAGTTGTGCTGTGAAGTTGAATATACGGTAGTTTTGAATGTTTTGGGGTCTTGACTCAATGCAATGTGCATGACTACATCTCGGTCATTCACGGGCCAGGGCGCGTCAACGTAGTGATAAGCGAGGAATTCCTTCTCGTTGATTTTTTTGACCAGCTTAGACTTAGACGTGGAATACACCCAATTTTTGTAGTTGTCATAATCAATCAGGGCACCTACAATGGCATTGAGAGAGCTTTCGATGGTAACAATGGCCTTGATTTCTTTAAAAGGTGTTCCTTCTTGAGAACGGGTATAAACGGTGATTCCATCGCCTTCGCGACTTTTGTGCCATTCTTTTTCTTTCTGGGGATGCTGATTCGTTTTTGATGGGAAAAAGGCACTAATCCAACTCAAACACAGCAACAATCCAATTTTCATTTCTCTAAGGGATATTTGATTCTGTCACAAGTATAGTGCAAAAGTCACCTGTGTCCACAATAATTCCTGAATCAATTCGAATGCCGTAAGTGTGTGATCCTGATTCATTTTCAAATACAGCAATAAGAGTTGGCAGGGTGTGGTGTGTGCTGGTATTGTTAAAGTAGAAATTTCTTGTGGCCACAGAATTTCCATCTCGCATAAGCCTGTATGTGACGAAGTTTGTACTGCTTGTAAAAGCTGAAAAACTCGCAGTTACAACCACATCGCCTCCGCTAGCGGAATAAGTGCCTGTCCAATTGGATACATTGTTTGGCCCACTCACACTGGTGCTGCTCGCCGATACGTTATTAATCAGAACGGTATGCTTGGTGGTTTGTTTATCGTGATTGATTAGGCGCTGCCATTTAGATCCATCGAAATAATAATAACCCGGTGTCACAGCATTGGTAGATGAGCCCGCCGATGCGGTATTGTAAATGAGCAGTCCATTTGCAGGCGACGAAATGGTAGAATTATCGGTAATTGAAGTCAATGCCACCCTCGGGGGAAGAAATCCTTTATTGCTTGCGGTCACATCAAGTTGAGCGGATGAGTTGGGTGTTGTGGTGTTAATTCCAACTTGCGAAAATGCTGAAAGTTGTATACCGAAGCACAAAGCGATGAAGAAAATGCGATGAAATTTCATTTAAATGCGTTGGAAGAGATTTCAAAAATAATGAAAAACCCTTATATTTGCAGTCCTTTTAAAGGA
>CAZGQS010000007.1:0-4493 GCA_964527775.1 uncultured Rhizobium sp.
ATAATCAATTCCTCTCGAAACGGTCTTTGGCGTTCCAGCCCATAGAAATACCGAAACGACTACCCCATTTACCTGGCACCCAGAAGATATTTACAGGAATGTTTAATTTGCCTGATTTGAATGTTTTACCTGCAGCTACCAAGAATCCGGCTGCAATTACAACATCTCCGCGACTGTCTGGAGCAGTAACAAAATCGCCAGAGGCTCCTTGAGTGGGGTAACCAAGGACAAAGTTCTCATTCTGATCATTGTTTGGGAAATATCCTTCAGCAGATCTTGATATAGCGAAGTTGGGACCAAAAGCGAATTCCCATCCGTTGATGTTATTACGCAATCCGTTCAATAAGGTCAAAGATGGAATAACACGACCTTGGTCTAAGCCTGTGATCATAGGTATTACCTCGAACAAGGCTTGAAAGTTTCCTTCGTTGAGGTATTGTTTTTCAAACTGATAACCGAATTGGAACATGAATGGGTTTCCACCGTATCCACCGGCTGCCTTTTCACGGGTCATCATGGTTCCGATGTAGCCAGTTAAAAAGGTAGCTCCCATACGAGGACCGTCAGATTGTAAGCGGGGTGAGTATGGATTGTTGATGGCGTTGTCAAAATCAGCACGCTTGGTTAATTTGGTAACTAGTTCATTGTCGTTGGGCATGTCAAACAAATCGTTAACACAAATGCGTAACATTTGAAATTCTGTTCCTGGAATTACGAGGAATTCGCGAACTTTTTGGGTTTCGAAATTGCCTTTTTTAACGTCTAAAATACGTAAGGAAATGTTTAAGTTGTCGCCCATTTGTGAAATAGAACCGCTCAACATTTTGTTCACTTTTAATTTTCCTCCAATTTCTTGTAGACAGATTTTAGAGAAACAATTCAGAAGATCTAAAGAATCACGACGAGCGATGAATTCAATGTCGTACTTATCCATAACCTCGAATTTGCCTACGCGAATCAATTCGTTTGTTAAAAATTGAATGGCTTGAATTTGGTTCATCTTATATCCGCGAACGTCAAAATCAATGACTGCAATGCTTTGTTTGTCATTAACATCATACTGCGCAGATAAGTTGCTTGAAATCAGTACAATACTTGCTAAAAATAAAATTCTCAATTTTTTCATGGTCGTTATTTTTTGGTTTGTGTACAAAATTGTGTAGTTACAAACAGAAGAAATAACGGAATTTTACAAATAGAGATTTTATTTTTAAGGCTTTTCCGTAATTTGCTATACTATTTTGAAAAATACACCATCTAACAGACCCGCCCAATTGGCATTTGTGGAAGTTCTAAAAAGAGCTGCACCACTGAATATCAATCTTGCAGAAGAAATTGCATCTCTGTTCGAAATAAGCCTTGATTCTGTTTACAGACGAATGCGAGGTGAAACCGATTTTTCATTGGAAGAAGTGGTTGCACTCTGTGATAATTTCAATATCCCCCTAGAAGACGCCCTCAGTCCCAGAAGTAAAATGGTGAGCTTTCGTGCCAATGACCTTTCCAACGAATCTCAGTCGTTTGCCGCCTATTTGAAGGTGCTTTATTCCGACTTGCGATGGGTAAGACAGTGGGAAAATGCTGAAATCATTTACGCAGCCGAAGATCTTCCTGTATTTTATCATTTCTTTTTTCCGCGTTTGGCGCGTTTCAAAATGGTGTATTGGAATAAGTCCATCTTGGGCTCAGTTGATTTAAAGCAGTCGTATGTGGAAGATATTCATATTCCCGACTCCTGGAGAGAAGAAGTTCCCAAAATTCAACAAACCTTTTTGGAGATGCCCTCTACCGAAATTTGGCATGAAGACACACTGAAAAGTACTTTTAGACAGTTGGAATATTATGCATCGGCAGGCTATTTTAAGGACATCAATGTGGCTTTAGAGGTGGTTGATGAAATTGAAGCACTGGTGGGTATGCTCAAGGCACAGGCCATTGAAGGAAAGAAATACAATCCCATAAAAAAGGAATTTACCGATACTTCCTACGAACTTTACATCAGCGATGTGATGATTGGAACCAACTGTGTATTCTTGAGGTCATCGGGACAAAACGCTTCTTATTTGGGGTACAATACGTTTAATTTTATTCAAACTAAAAATGAAGCGTTCAATAGACAATCTATTGGATGGCTTGAAAATCTGATTACCAAAAGCGAAAAGGTTTCTGGTGTTTCAGAAAAGAATAGAAATCGTTATTTTGCTCAAGTTGCTCAAGAATTGGAGCAGTTGCGCAAACGAATTTCACCATGAGTGCCCAAGTAACGCCCGAAGAAATTTTACAGAAACACTGGGGTTTTGATCGCTTTAGAGATGGTCAACGCAATATCATTCAATCGGTTGTTGATGGGAATGATACCCTTGCGTTGTTGCCTACCGGTGGTGGAAAAAGCATCTGTTTTCAAGTGCCTGGACTTCTTTTAGGAGGACTAACACTGGTTGTGTCACCCTTGATTGCTTTGATGAAAGATCAAGTTGACGGACTTAAACAAAGGAATATTTCGGCGAATTTCATTCACAGTGCCCTTACTTGGAAAGAGATTAAAGGCATCATGGATAATGCCCTTAAAGGACATTATTCCTTCTTATATGTATCGCCCGAAAGGTTGCTTTCCCAAAATTTTACGGAATATCTGCCCAACCTCAATATAAAATTATTGGTGGTTGACGAGGCCCATTGCATCAGTTCTTGGGGAAGTGATTTCAGGCCATCGTTCAAGGAAATATATAAGGTTAGAGAATTTTTACCGTCGAAAACCCCCGTTGCAGCCTTTACGGCTTCGGCTCCAGATTGGATTCAAGAGGACATTATTTCTGGGCTGAAACTGAAGAACCATCAAAAATTTCAAGGTGAATTTGGTCGAAATAACCTGGTTTTTCAGGCACTTTATGCGGAAAATAAACGCGATTTATTGTTGCATGCCTTGAAACATACAACGGGGTGTTCCATAGTTTTTGGAAGTACCCGAAAAGAAGTTCAAGATTGCGCCCAATGGCTTGCCGAGGAAGGAATTTCATCGCATTTTTATCACGGTGGACTTGGCAGCGAGGAACGCACCAGAAAGCAAACGGAATGGATGCAAAATAAGGTCAGAGTCATGGTGTGTACCAATGCCTTTGGTATGGGCGTTGATAAGCCTGATGTTCGCTATGTTTTCCATTTGTCGCCCAGCGCAACACCCGAAGATTATTACCAAGAAGCGGGTAGAGCTGGACGTGATGGCAACAAGAGCTTTTGCATTTTGTTTTACAACTCGTCAGATTGGTTGAAATCAAAAGAATTTATTGCGCAGCAACATCCCCCGATAGAAACCTTGAAACAATGCTACCACGCAGTGATGAATTCTTTGGGAATTGCTCCAGGAAACGGACAAGACAGCGTCAATGCCATTGATTGGACCTTGATTGCCGAGAAGTATAAGATTACGGTGTCGCAAATGTTCTTTTCTGTAAAAATCATGGAGAAATTGAAGCTTTGGCACCTGAGTGAAGGCTTTAATAGTCCGTCGAAAATCAAAATGCAAATGGATTATTCGGAGGTGTATGATTTTAAAATTCGATATGAAAAGTTCGACGCTCTGTTGGATGTTTTGATGCGTGGATTTGGCGGAATTTTTGAACACTTTACCACCGTGATTGAGCCCCAATTGGCCCGAAAAGCAGGATTAACAGAAGAGGAATTAACCAAACAATTGGGCGTACTCCAAAAAGCGGGAGTCATAGATTACATCCCCAGAAGCAATCTGCCCATGTTGACCTTGTTGGAACCCCGATCCATGTATCCAAGTTTTGACATGAAAGTAGTCGAGGCATTGAAGAAAACAAGGCTCGAGGCATTGGCAAAAATGCAAGAATATGCTCAAAATAAAGGGTGTAGATCCGATTTTTGGGTGCAGTATTTCACCGGGAATCCTTCTGGCAATTGCTTTACTTGCGATAATTGCAAAAAGAAATTCGCCAAACCTCAACCCAGCAGAATTCAACAAGAAATTCTTGAACGATTGTCGCAGCCCGCAGATTTTTTTGAGTTTACTCAGAATTTCCCCTTGGAGTTTAAGAGTGATTTTTTAGAGCAGTTGAATAAACTGTTGGATGAAGGTAAAATTCAGAAATCGGCCGATAATCAATTAAGTTTGTAGGCTTGAAACTCATTTTTTCAGTCATTAACGATTTAACCACTGATCAGCGAATGATTCGCATTTGCTGTGCCCTATCTGAAGCGGGCCATCAGGTTGAATTGGTGGGCAGGAAAAAACGAGACTCGAAACCTCTGGTGTCTCAGGGTTTTGAACAAACCCGATTGAATTGCTGGCTTGAAAAGGGAAAGTTATTTTACTTGGAGTACAATCTTAGGTTGTTTTTTTATTTGTTCGGCAAACAAGATTATTTGTTGACTGCCATTGATTTAGATACCGCTTTGACCGCTTTGGCTTTAAATTTCGTTCAAAATAAGCCGTTCTTTTTTGATGCTCACGAAATGTTCACCGAAGTTCC
>CAZGQS010000007.1:4593-47121 GCA_964527775.1 uncultured Rhizobium sp.
CCAGAATACGTAGAACATTGCAACGAATTTTTGGTGGGGATTTTGGTTCCCAACAATGATCAAGAAATCGCTGCCGCCTTAAAGCTATTGATGGAAGATGATGTGGAATATCAAAAAATCAAAAATCAATGCTCATTGGCAAGAAATGTTTGGAATTGGGAACATGAAAAACAAATTTTAATAGATCTTTACCAAGAATTTAAGCAGGATTAAACAGAATTGACAGATAAGCACCTTCATATTGTAGCCTTTGACTTACCCTATCCGCCCAATTACGGCGGTTCAACAGATATGTATTATAAGGTTTTGTCTATGAAGGAATTGGGTGTGAAAATTACCCTCCATGTGTTTTTGTATGGCGGAAAATCACCCGCTCCTGAGTTAGAGCAAGTAGCAGATAAAGTGTATTATTATCCTCGGAAAAGAAGAAATCCTTTCGCGGGTACATGGCCCTATATCGTAAGAACACGTAAATCTGAGTTGTTGCTGAAACGTCTGATGTCAGATAATTCCCCCATTTTATTTGAGGGATTACACACCACTTATTATTGCAATTCACCGCAATTGATCAATAGGGTGAGGGTGGTTAGAGCTCACAATGTAGAGCATAATTATTACGAAGCACTTGCGTTAGCCGAAGAAAATATAGTAAAAACCTTGTTCTTTAAACACGAAGCCAAGCGTTTACGCGATTATGAAAAAATGCTGATGCAAGTAAATGGCGTTGCAGGTATTAGTCCTATGGAAACTCGCTATTTACAAGGAGAATATGGCAATGCTCAGTACATTCCTGCATTTCACTCCAATGAGGAAATGATTTGCAAAACGGGCAACGGCGATTATGTATTGTATCACGGAAATTTATCGGTACCAGAAAATAACAGAGCGGCTATATTTTTGGTGACAGAGGTTTTTTCGCGCTTGAATATTCCTTGTTATGTTGCGGGTTCAAGGCCTTCGCAAACGCTTCAGGAAGCTATAAAACGTTATCCAAACATCAAGTTGGTAGCCAATGTATCTGCCGAAGAAATATTGAAATTGATTCAAGATGCACACATCAACGTTATGGTGACATTCCAATCTACAGGCATCAAATTAAAATTGTTGAATTCGTTGTATCGTGGTCGATTTGTTGTGGCAAATAGAGAAATGGTAGATGAAACGGGGTTGGATACGTTGGTGCATTTAGGACAGACGCCTGCGGAATTGGTTCAGCAAATTCAACGCGTGATGAATCTAGAATTCACCCAAGATTTGTTGGAGCAAAGAAAACAAGTTTTAGGCTCCACTTTCAACAACCAACTCAATGCTCGAAAGTTGTTGGATATGTTGGGTTTGTAGACTGTTTATTAATCTATGCACTGCCTATTTCTGTGTGTAAGTGCAGTCATTTGCTTGGTTTTATGCCGTTAAATTTGAATCATGAGGTATTGCGTTTATGCATTCTTGCTGTTTAGTGTTTCAGCATTGTGGGGACAACAACATCCGGTGAATACGTTTCCATCAATTTACACCCAGAGAGGTGTTGAATTGTATGAAGAAGGTAGATTTAACGCCGCCATTGCCCAGTTTGAAGAAGCGTTGAAAAATCAACCCTTAGATCAACAAGACGGAGATCTGTTGTTTTATCATGCTATGTCTAAGTTGTATGCCGGACATGAGAACGCGGAGCCATTTTTAACCTCATACCTTGAGAATAATCCCAATGCAGGTCGTGCACAACTAGCTAATTTGGCTTTGGGTGATTATTTCTACAATCAAGGAAAGTATGGTCCTGCGCTTTCTTATTACCGCGAAGTGGATGAGAAATCGGTAGATAAAAAATTGCGCAGTCGCTTTTTGTTTCGTGTAGGATTTTGCTATGTGAATCGCGGCAAATACAAAGAGGGTAAAGAGAACTTAGAGAAAGTGGTTAAAAGCGGGGGTGAATTTCAATCCATCGCTCAATACTATTACGGTTATGCGTGTTTGATGGAAAAGGATTTTGAAAGCGCTTATTCAGCCTTCAGAACCATCACCGATAAGAACTTTGAAATGGTTCATTTTTACATGGCTCAAGTGCTTTATCAATTGTCAAGATACGAAGAAGCTATTTCCGAATTAGATAAATTAAATACTAGAAAAGTCAAGAAAAACGAAGCAAACTGGTTGAGAGCACAGTGCTATTATAGAATGAAGTCGTATGCTAAGGCAGCGGAGTTTTTTGAGGCTGTGAATCCGTCCCCAAAAAGCACAAAACCACAAGAACAGTTTGAAATTGCTTATTCTTATGCCAAATGCAAACGCTACAACGAGAGCATTCCATGGTTCAGGGAAGTAGCTCAAAACAACGATAGTTTGGCTCAAATTGCCAGTTTTGAATTGGGTAACGTTTTGTTGGAAATGAAAAATTACCGCGAAGCCCAATTTGCCTATTCTGAAGTTTGGAGAACGGGTTTTAACGAAGAAATTGCCCGATTGGCACTTTACACGCAAGCGAAGATTGCCGTTCAAATGGGAGAGGCCAATTCTACCAAATTATTGGATAAATATACCAGATTGTTTCCCAAGTCACCCGAAGCAAAAGAGGCTAACAAGTTGAAAGCAAGGTTGTTGCTGAATACTGATAAATACCGCGAAGCGGTGGAGATTTTAGAAGGCATGGACGATTTAGATGCCCAAACTGAAGAAATTTATCAAAAAGTAACCTTAGCAAGGGGCATGGAATTGTTCAAGTCTCGACGTTGGGACGATGCCAATGACCTTTTCAAACGTTGCATGGCTAAAAAAGCCAACCGAAAATTTGCCGCTCAAGCCGGTTATTGGTATGCAGAATCACTCAATCAGTCAGGGAAATCAACCGACGCTTTGCAGGCATATAAAGACTTCATCAACATGCCAAAGTCTGATGAAGTATCAGAGTTTGCCTATGCATATTACGCTCAAGGATATCATTTCTTCGAAAAGAAAAATTACGCAGAAGCTGCGATTTACTTCTCGCAGTTCACTCAAAAAATGGGAAATCAAGGTTATGATGAAGCCGTGGTTCACGATGCTCACCTTCGCATGGGCGATTGTTACCTAATGACTCGCGAATTGGATAAATCAGTTAAAGCTTATGCCTATGTATCGGGAAAAAGAGGCCGAGATGCGGATTATGCGCTGTTCCACAGTGGACTTATTTACGGATTATTGGGTAATTCAGAAGAGAAAATAAGCACCTTGAAACGTTTGGTGAGAGATTATCCAAACAGTAGATACGTGATGGATGGTTATGATGAAGTAGCAGCGGAGTACATGGAACTCAGAAATTACGATCAAGCTAAAGAATTTTACAGTCAAATTTTAACCAAATTTCCAGGCACTCAGATTACACGTAAGGCATACAGTGCGTTAGGTCGTATTTATTATCAGAAAAAAGACATCGACGCATCGGTAAATTCTTATTCGAAATTGTATGATGAGTTCAAAGGAACCGCAGATGCTCAATCGGCAGCTGAAATGGTTAAAACCATTTTGACTGAAGAGGGGAGAGCCAAAGATTTTGTGCGTTGGGCTTCATCACGCGGAGGCATGAGCTCTATGGCCGAAGACAGCATACTTTATGAAACTGCTATCACCGCTTATGACAGAGAAGAGTATAAGAAAGCCGCAGGAAGTTTTGAGTCGTATTTGTCTGAGAAGCCAGAAGGTAATTTTGTGATTTCGGCTCAGTATTATTTGGGGATGAGCTTTGAACAATTGAAGCAACCTCAAAAGGCGGTAGAGATGTATAAGAAAGTGGCTGTAGCCAATTCAGGGGAGTACAAAGAAGACGCTACTCTGGCGGTTTTGAAAATTTATGGACCCAATGCTGAATGTTCAGATATTATAACCTATTTGGAAATCATTGAACAAATAACCAACTCTCGCGACATTCAAGAGAAGGCTTGGAAATCAATGATGTATTGTTACGGAAAATCTGGCAATGCAGAAGGTATGCAGAAAATTGCAAGCAAAGTAATGAGTTCTAATTCGGCTGATAAAGACATGAAGTTTGAATCGCAACTTATCTTGGTTAAGAACCAACTAAAACAACGCAGCTCTACTTCAACAGCAGAAGAAAATAATCAGTTATTCTCTCAATTAAAGAGCCTTTACAACGGCAATGACAATCGTTTTGCAGCAGAAGCCAAATACCTTGAGGCGGAGCTGCACTTTGGTTTGGATAGTTTGAATGCAACCAAAGAGTCTTGTTACGAGTTGCTTGATCAATTCAACGGATATGATGAATGGGTTGGAAAGGCGTTGGTGCTGCTCGGTGACGCATTTGCTAAAGAAGGTGATTTCTTCAACGCGCGTGTGACTTACAATACCATACTAGAAAACTTTACAGACAAGGCAATCACTGATACAGCGAAAGATCGAGTAAAGAGAATTGAAGGAAAATAGGTGGTTGATTATTTCAAATCAACCACTTGAGAACCCATTAAATAACCCTCGGTATATACTTCAATGCTGTATTTACCGGGGTTTAATTTTTGAGAAGGTTTCCAAATACTTGAAGGAACTTGCTTGAGGTCTTTCTCAAATACTACCGAAGTCTTATAGGAATATTTGGTTGATTTACCGTTTTCCAATTCAACTATACCACCTTGTCCACTTTGTGAAAGAGTAATGCCTTCAGGGCCCGTGATTTTTACGAAAATTTCTCTATCGCCAGCTTCTGCTACGTTGTTTTCAGAAATGTTGAAGCTGATTCTCAAGGCGTCTACGCTGCGCGCTCTGATGGTATTAACTTCCTTGCCTGTGAGACTTTGCTTTTTCAATGTTTCTACTCTGATGTCTTGGGTAGTTAAACGAGCAGCTAGGTTTCTGAGCTTCTTACTTTCTACTTCTAAATTGGTGTTTTTAGCGTAAAGCGACATGTTTTGGTTTTGAAGACTGTCGTTTCGGTCTTTCAATTGAACATTTTCGTTTTCTAGTGCCGCCAGTTTTGAACCGAGTTCTTTGATTTTATTGGTCAGCTCTTCTACCAGCATACGACTGTTCTTATCGTTTTTCTTTAATAGGTATGTCAATCGAGCAATTTCACTGCTTCTTGCGGCTAATTCGGTCGACATTTTTTCGCCGTTTTGCGCCAAGGTAGCAGAGTCATTTCGGTATTGTTCTATGAGGGCTTCAGCAGCTGAAATGGCTTTGTTACGCTCTTCTAAAGTGGCGTTCATTTCTTCGTTAACCTTAACAGCAGCATTCTTTTCGCCTTTGCCTGCTTGCCAGAGGTAAAACAATCCTAAATTGAATACCAACAAGATTAAAATAATGACGTAAAGGATGGATTTGTTTTTGGATTGATTGCTCATGTTTGTTCTTAAATTAATTGGACGGATTTACGAATTTAGCGTAATTTTACTGCTTTCTTTTTATAAATGCAAGTTGAAGAGCTTTTGCCCGGTCTGCTTCTCATTACCCCTAAAGTATTTCAAGACCACCGTGGGCACTTTTTTGAGAGCTTCCGCGAGGATGTTTTATCGTCTCATGGATTAGCCAATAATTTTGTTCAAGACAATCAGAGTCTTTCCAATAAGGGTATTCTAAGAGGGCTACATTTTCAAGCACCGCCTCATGCTCAAGGGAAGTTCGTGAGGGTGATTTCGGGTGCTGTTTTAGACGTGGCTGTTGATATTCGAAAGGATTCTCCCACTTACGGTCAAGTTGCGGCTGTAGAATTGAATGAGGAGAATTTTAAAATGTTATACATACCCCCAGGGTTTGCACATGGATTTCTCACCCTGCAGGATCACACCATTTTTACCTACAAATGCACGGATTATTATCATCCTGAAACCGAAGGCGGTGTGAGATGGAATTCTCCAGAATTAAACATCCCTTGGAACATAGAAAATCCAATATTGTCCGCCAAAGATGAAATTCTTCCGCTGTTCAATGATTTTGTGTCCCCATTTTAAGAAAAAACGATTAACTACCTAAAATACCCGTCAAGCTATGAATCAAGATTTATCACCCAAAACCCAGGAGCTGCTTCAGAAGCTTCAAGAGAAATTCGGTCAAGAGAATCAAAAACTCGATGATTATCTTGAGGGATTGCTCTACAATAATTACGAACCTTATTGGCGTTATGTTGCTGTTGATACTTTGCTGTCATTGCAACAACCCAAAACCGATATTCCTGACGAAGTCATTTTCATTGGCTATCATCAAATCACGGAATTGTATTTTAAACTCATCATACATGAGCTTGAACAAATGTCGGTAGGAGGTCTATCTGATGAGCGTTGGAAAGATAAACTAACTCGTGTAGTAAGGTACTTTAAAAACTTGATTGATAGTTTCGATATCATGATTGACGGCATGGAAATGAAACAGTTTTTGGAGTTTAGAATGTCGTTGTTACCAGCCAGTGGATTTCAAAGTGCGCAGTTTAGAATGATTGAAATGGCTTGTACAGACATGTATTATCTGACTGCAGAGTCCCAAAGAGAAAACAGTCAATTAGAAGATGTACAGGGATGCTATCAGAATATTTATTGGAAGCAGGGTTCTATTGATACTACTACAGGTCAACGCACATTAACCTTGAAGCAGTTTGAAGATCATTACGAAAAAACCTTCATGGAGTGGGCTGATAAATGGAAAAACATCAATTTGAACAAGCAATTGTTGAAGCTAGATGCTGATGGCAAATTGACGGAGGAGTTAAAAGGATATTTCAAAACTTTAGATGTTTATTTAAACGTAAATTGGAGATTATCGCACTACCGAAGTGCTGTGAGATACCTTTCTAGCAAAGGAACAGATGTATCTGCCACAGGTGGTACCAATTGGCAAAAGTTTCTACCTCCTCGTTTTCAAAGAATCATTTCTTTTCCCTCTTTGTGGACACAAGAAGAGAAAGAGAATTGGGGTAAGGGTTGGGTTGATGAACAGATGCTTTTGTTGAAGAAATAGCCATGAGCCAGACAGACATTACCTTGAGTGAACTCCAGCAAAGGGTTGATCATTGGATCAAAACGGTTGGCGTTAGATATTTCTCAGAACTCACAAATACCGCCGTTTTAATGGAGGAAGTGGGAGAGTTGGCTCGAATAATGTCAAGAAAATACGGAGACCAATCTTTTAAAGAGGGTGAAACCGATGAAAAATTGGCCGATGAAATGGCAGATGTACTGTGGGTTCTAGTCTGTTTAGCCAATCAGACAGGGGTAGACTTAACCAAGGCCATAGAATCGAACATCCAAAAGAAAACCCAAAGAGACGCTGAACGACATAAAAACAACGATAAGTTGCGTTGAAGCAAAACTTTCGGCCTACAATTTTTGTTACCTTTGTAAAACATTGGCGGCAAATCACCTCAACAAAAGAAAAGCAGATCACATTGAATTGACCTTTCGTTCGCAATTGAGCGAAGGTGATTCACGGTTTTATTACGAACCATTGTTCACTGCTTCCCCTGATCAACAAATCTTGAAAGAAATTCCTATTGCGGGTACTGTAATGCATGCTCCAATTTGGATATCGAGTATGACCGGCGGTGCTGAATTGGCTGGAGAAATCAATAAGAACCTGGCTAGGGCAGCGCAAAAATACGGCTTAGGCATGGGGCTAGGGTCTTGCAGACCTGTGTTAGAACAAAAGGAGTCTGCTGCTGATTTTAAAGTTAGAAAAATCATAGGTGATCAACCTCTTTTTGCAAATTTGGGTATCGCTCAGTTGCAAGAATTAAAATCAGCCAATAAAGCTCACAAAATAAATGAATTGATACTCAGCCTGGAAGCTGACGGATTGATCATACACGTGAATCCACTGCAAGAGTGGTTTCAACCCGAAGGTGACAAATATTCTGAAGCGCCCATCGAAACCATAAAATGGGTTCTGGATTTTGCCCAATTCCCCATTATGGTCAAGGAAGTAGGACAAGGGTTTGGACCTAAGTCGTTAAAAGCCTTGTTAGAGCTGCCTTTGGAAGCATTGGATTTTGGTTCGTTTGGAGGAACAAACTTCAGCTTATTGGAAAATCACCGCAGAAGTGATCTAAGGGCCGATGAGTGGAAATGTGCTACGCACGTGGGACATTCATCCGTGGAAATGGTCGATACGGTCAATGAAATATTGACGTTAATGGCCGATGCTGGGAAAACATCCCCCGTGAAAACTATCATCGCATCTGGCGGTATTAAGAATTTTTTGGATGGATATTATGCCATCGAGAAAATCAATCATGCGGCTATTTATGCTCAAGCAAGTCCCTTTTTGAAATATGCTCTACAAGGACAAGAGCCTTTAGATCAATATATAGAATCACAAATTGAAGGCCTGAAAATGGCCCAAGCTTACCTAACGGTTAAATAAAATGAGAAAACCTGCACCTATTTCTGGCTTCAGTAAATTATCGAAAGAAGCAAAAATTGAATGGATTCTTCAGAATCACGCCAGCGAGCCCGAGTCGGCATTAAATATGTTGACTGGTTATTGGCATAATCAAACGGAGGTTCAAAGACTTCACGATGAGTTCATTGAAAATACGGTTTCTAATTTTTATCTTCCGTTTGGGGTTGCTCCAAACTTCTTGATAGACGGTAAAATATTTACCATTCCCTTGGCCATAGAAGAGTCGAGCGTGGTTGCAGCAGCGGCCAAAGCTGCGAATTTTTGGTTGGAGCGCGGCGGATTTAAAACTGAGATCATTGGCATGACCAAAATTGGACATGTGCATTTTATATGGCAAGGAAAAGACTTTGATTTCTTACAAAAGGCATTTGTTAATCACAAACAACGTTTGTTTGATGCAACCGAAGAAATCACCCGCAACATGCGTCAACGCGGCGGAGGAATTCTAGACATTTCGCTGATAGATAAGTCTGACTTGGAAGAAGATTATTTTCAACTTCAGGTAAAATTTGATACCCGTGATTCGATGGGAGCAAATTTTATCAACTCTTGTTTAGAGGCTATTGCAAAAGAATGGGCTCAGATAGTAGGGGAGTTGAGAGCGGAACATCCGGTGCAGATTGTCATGAGTATTTTGAGCAATTACACGCCCGAATGCAGAGTTAAGGCTGAAGTAAGTTGTAAAATCAGCGATATCAATGAGGGTAGTGGCATTGGTAATCAGGAATTTGCTGAAAAATTTGTGAGAGCCATTCGAATTGCCAAAGCTGAGCCCTACAGGGCCGTAACGCATAACAAGGGCATCATGAACGGAATCGACGCGATTATAATTGCCACAGGCAATGATTTTCGTGCTACCGAAGCTAGCGCGCACGCTTATGCCGCGAAAGACGGAAGTTATTCTAGTTTAACCCATGCCGAAATCAATGGTGACGAGTTTAAGTTTTGGATTGATTTACCTTTGAGTATAGGGACCGTTGGTGGAATTACCTCCTTGCATCCCATGGTAAAATTTGCCCATGAACTTTTAGGATATCCTTCTGCATCAGATTTGATGCGCATTGTTGCTGTTGCAGGATTGGCGCAGAATTTCAGTGCCGTTAGATCTTTGATTACCTCTGGAATTCAAAAGGGACACATGAAAATGCACCTATTGAATATCTTGAATCAACTTGAAGCAACCGACGAGGAAAAAAAGGAAATCGTTGAGTATTTCAAAGATAAAGTAGTTAGTTTTTCTGCTGCAGTGGAAATCTTCTCTAAAGTTAGAGGAGTTTCATTAGGAGCAATTTCTTCAGAGAAGCATTAATGCAATCTTTTTACGCACCTGGTAAAATTTTATTGAACGGTGAATACACCGTTTTGGTGGGCTTTGAGGGCATGGCCTTGCCGGTCAAATGCGGACAATGGCTCGATTCTTGGATCTTCAATACTCCACCCAATGGGGCTGATACCCTATATTATCAGGCCTTGGATGAAAACGAACAACCTTGGTTTCAATTGAACATAAGTTTAGAAGAACTGTTGCCCAGCAGTGAAATTTCATCTGAAGATAAGTCCGTTGCAGATACGTTTTTAAAGATGCTCAATATGGTTCCCGAAGTATTCTTTGAGCCAGGTAAGTCAATTCGTTTGGTGACGCGTCTCGGATTCAATAGGAATTCTGGCTTGGGCAGCAGCAGTACTTTCGTGGTATTGATGTCTCAGTTCTTCAGATTAAACCCGCATGAGGTTCAGGCTCATCTTTTCGGGGGAAGTGGATACGATGTTGCTATTGCACAGGTCCAAAAGCCTTTGATATTTTGGAAGAATGAACAAGGAGCACATTTCAGACCTTGGAAGTTGTCTTCTTCGTTAACCCAGCAGTGGAACATTGTTTTTTGGGGAGAAAAAGTTAATTCTAGAACCAGCAGTGCTAATGTAAAAAATACATTAGAGCAACTCAGTCAGGATACTGCCTATAATATGCAATTGGAAAAGATTTTGTCTTTGACCAGAGATGCACAAGATATTCCAACTTTGGAAACATCCTTGGAAATGATGCAAATGTTTTTGTCGCAATTGTTGGGATTAGAAACGCCTTATCAATCGCTCGATATGAAACCGGTGTCTCAAGGATTGTGTAAGTGGTTAGGTGCTTGGGGTGGAGACATGTTGTTGGTGAACAAGAAGATTTTGCAAGAATATCCAACCATTTTTAAGAATAAAACCGTTGTAGCCTGGAACGACTGGGTGATTCCAAATTAGAATATAGAAT
Organism: uncultured Rhizobium sp.; assembly: GCA_964527775.1. Classification (GTDB taxonomy): domain Bacteria; phylum Bacteroidota; class Bacteroidia; order NS11-12g; family UBA955; genus VMCP01. The sequence goes on from CAZGQS010000007.1 coordinate 15,218, forward strand.
GTCTGAATATAATAGTGTTAAATTTCGTTGCCCAAGCAACATAGCCTTGGTGAAATATTGGGGCAAAAAGTCGGGAGGGGTTCAACTTCCGGCAAATCCCAGCATTAGCTGGACATTGTCAGATCTCCACGCCACAACTACGGTCACACGATCTAGGTTGACAGATATGTCATCTTCAGCTATCAGTTTGGAGTTCTTTTTAGCGGGCGAATCTAAACCTTCATTTGAGCCTAAAATTAGGCAATTTTTAGAGCGAATTGCGCCATTTATGCCCCAAATAAAGGAGTTTCATTGGAAAATTGAATCCGAAAACAATTTCCCTCACGGAACAGGAATAGCGAGTTCTGCTGCTGGGTTTGGAGCTTTGGCTTTGTGTTTTGCCGATTTTCAGCGTGAAGATCTTGCCGCTGAGCAGAGTTGGAGCGAGGAAGAATTCCTACAAATAGCCAGTAAATATGCCCGTTTGGGTTCAGGTTCTGCTTGTAGAAGTGTATACGGACAACCTGGAATTTGGGGAGAAACCAACGCTTGGGGTGAAGCTACAGATGAATTTGCAGTACCCTTCACCGCAGACGTTCATGAGTCATTGAAAAATTGGGCTGATGCCGTTTTGATTGTAGATGATGGCGAAAAGTCGGTGAGTAGTACCCAAGGTCATGATTTATTGAAAGATCATCCTTATGCAGCTTCAAGATATCAACAAGCCCAAGTCAATTTGGAACGTTTACTGGAAATTATGAAGGTGGGAGATCTTAGCGGATTTATTTCTTTGGTGGAGTCGGAAGCACTGCAATTACATGCCATGATGATGTCTTCAGAGCCTTATTATTTGTTGATTCGTCCCAATACCATAGCCATTATAGAAAAGATTTGGAACAAACGCAAGGAAACTCAATGGCCCATGGCGTTTACTTTAGATGCGGGAGCCAATGTGCATTTGCTGTATGATAAATCTTACAGTGAACAGGTAATGAACTTTATTGAAACAGAGTTGTTACCTTATTGTAAGAACAGTTTGTATCTTTGCAGTGATATAGGTGGTTCACCACAAAAGAATTAAAATGATAAAAGACTCCATGTTTTACGCCAAAATACTTCTTTTCGGAGAGTATGGAATCATTGAAGATTCTATGGGGTTGAGCATTCCTTTTGATAATTTTAACGGTCGTTTTCGCTTTGTTGACCCTTTAGAAGCTGATGATAGTCAGGTTCGAAGCAACAAGAGCATCGCTAAGTATGTGAAGCATTTGAAGCAAATGCATTTTAGCGGACAATTACCCTGCAAGTTTGATTTTGCTCGTTTGGAAGCAAATTTAGAAAAGGGTCTCTATTTCGATAGCAGCATTCCCCAGGGTTTTGGAGTTGGAAGTTCAGGCGCTTTGGTTGCTGCCATTTACAGCAATTATGCTGAAAATCCCATCACCGCTGACGATATCATGATTGAAGATCGTTTACAGCAGTTGAAAGAAGTTTTGGGACTCATGGAAAGTTTTTTTCATGGAAAGAGTTCGGGGTTAGATCCTATGATATGTTATTTGAATTTACCCATCATCATAAAAGGGAAAGGCAATTTAGATACCGCTGAGTTGCCTGCAGAAAACATCATGGGTAAAGGTGCTATTTTCTTGTTGGATTCAGGTTCTCCAGGAAAAACGAAAGGCATGGTTGAAATTTTCCTCGAACGTTTGAAGGAGGAAGGTTTCAGAAATATGGTGAAAACGGAATTGAAAAAACACAATGACAATGCCGTAACACACTTTTTGAAAGGAGAAGTTAAGCCTTTGTTTAAACACGTTAAGGCCATTTCACAGTTATTCTTCAATAACTTCCAACCTATGATTCCTCAAAACTTTGAATCCCTGTGGAAGAAAGGACTTGAAACCAATGCCTATTACCTGAAACTCTGCGGAAGCGGTGGGGGTGGTTTCGTTCTTGGTTTTACCGAAGACTTTGAACAAGCTCAAAAACTCTTAGAAGGGCACAATGTTCAAGTAATCTACAGAATGTAATATGCCCAAGGGCAATCAAAGATTTTTAAGGTTTTTATACTTTTTGAGTTTGGTGCGTTGGTACAACGTAGCCTTGATTTCTTTTGCTCAAATCTTTTTGGCAGCCTACATGCAGCTGATGCTTCACGCAGAGGCCTCTAAAAAGTTGGCGTTGTGGTACTTTTTAACCGATATAAACACCTATCTCATGGTGGTGGCTTCGGCTTTCACCATTGCCGCGGCATACATCATCAATTCTTTTTACGATAGAGACAAAGATCTGGTCAACCGCCCTTCGCATCCCTTGATGGCATCGGCAATTGGCACCAAACACTTGGCAAATTTATACATCATTTTTAATGTTATTGGTTTGACGTTTGCCGTTGTAGCTTCTGCAAAAATTGCGGCTTATTTCTTGGGGATTCAAATATTGTCGTGGTTTTATTCGCACAAATTGCAAAAAATCGCCTTCGTTAGAGAACTTACATCATCGCTTTTGACTGTTTCACCGGTATTGGCGGTTTGGATTCATTTAGGACTTCCATCTATCGAAATTTTGGGGTTCTTCACCGCATTAGCCCTGATAATATTAACAAAAGATGTATTAAAAGGTCTTGACGGACATAGGGGCAATTTGATTTTTGGATACAAAACGGTTGCCGTTGTAACTTCTAGAAACAATGCGCGTTTATCATTGATAGTCATAAATTTAATGGCGTTATTGCTGTTCTTGTATTTGCGATTTTGGTTCGACTGGACCTTGGCCGTTGATTCATGGAAATACTTTGGCGACGCAGGGTTGATTTATTTGATTGGATTTTCCATTGGATTATCATCATTGGGTTCAATTTGGGCTTATTTCATGCCCTTGAATTTAATTCGTTGGGCTGTGAGATGGCAAAAGTTATTGCTCATTGGCCACGTATCTGGAATTGTAGCTCTTATTGTTTATAAGTACATTCTGATTTATCTTCCGCTGTAATTTTTTGGACTTGGAAGAGAGAATAACCCTTTTTGCAGAAATACTGTTGCCGCTGCCTTTACCCAAGGTTTACACCTATCGTTTGCCCTACGAGTGGAACGAGTTGTTGGTAATTGGCATGAGGGTGGCCGTTCCTTTTGGGGTTAAAAAAGTGTATTCAGGTATTGTTTGGAAAATCACCGAGCAACCGCCCGAAGGATACCAAGCCAATTACATCATTGAAATTTTAGACGACCGACCTATAGTAACACCGTTGCAGATGGAGTTTTGGGAATGGATCAGTCGGTATTATCTGTCGAATTTAGGCGATGTACTTAATGTTGCATTGCCCGCAGGATATAGGGTTCAATCACAAACCAAAATCTCGTTGCATCCAGAAATCAATTTAGATGATTTGGGAGTACTGGATGAAAAAGAGAATCTGGTTTTATCTCTACTCATCAAAGAGAAAATCATTACCGTTGAACAAGTTCAGCAACTGCTCAATCAGAAAACGGTGATGAAAACCATCAAATCAATGTACCATAAAGGATTGATTTCCATGCAGGAAGAATTGCGTGAAAATTACAAGCCTAAATGGTTGGATTGGGTTGAACTTTCTTCTGATTGGAAAGACGATAACTATGCAAATGAAGTTCTCAATTACACTGAAAAAAGAGCACTCAAACAGTTCGAAGCTCTTATGCATCTTTTGGGACGAGCAAGAGCACCGCATCCCTTAAAGCAATTTATTGCAGATTCTGGGGTTTCAAGAACCACATTGAACAGTCTTCAATCGAAAGGTTGGGTGCGGATTTTTCAAGAGAAAACAGATCACCTTAAATTAAGGGCAGCGGGAAATAGCTATCTCGAGTTAACGTCCAAACAAAAGGAAGTAGCTCAAAAGGTAAATGCTTCATTTCACAATGGGCTTCCTGTTTTGATTCAAGGGGTTACGGGCAGTGGAAAAACGTATTTGTATTTACAAGCCGCTTTAGAAATTCTTGAACAAGGCAAGCAAGTTTTGTTTTTAGTGCCCGAAGTAGCGCTTACAGAAAACCTGGTTGAACGAATTTCGGAATTCGTACCTCAAGAGATTGGCGTGTGGCATCACTATTATTCCAGCTACGAAAGAACGGAATTGTATGATAAAATCGCTCGAAGGGAAGTGAATTTTATCATAGGAACAAGATCAGCTCTGTTTGCACCCTTTTGTGAGTTGGGAATCATTATCATTGATGAGGAACACGAACCGAGTTACAAGCAATTTGAAAAGCGACCCTTGTTTCATGCCCGAGATGCGGCATTTTATCTTTCTAGACAGTGGGGCGCCCAGCTTTTGATGGGTTCCGCAACTCCCAGTTATGAAATGTTGCATTTGGCAAAGTTGGAAAAAATCTCTTTACTGAGGTTGGACGACCGATTTGATGATCGCAAAGCCACTCAATGGGTTTGGCTAGACAGTAAGGAGCTGAAACAGCAGAATAGGATGAAAGAGCTGTTTTCTGATCCTATGCTCGAAGAGATGAAATTATCTTGGGAAAAGGGAAAGAAAATCATTGTTTTTCACAATCGTAAAGGCTATGCTCCGTATATGCAGTGTGCTTTGTGTGGACATACCACGCAGTGCATTCAATGCGATATTGCGTTGACTTATTACAAGAGTTCCCTGAATCAAAGGTGCAATTACTGCGGACATTCACAAGCAGTACCAAAGGTTTGTCCAGGTTGTGGCGGAAATCACTTCCAAATGAAAGGAACGGGAACAGAAAAAATTGTGGAAGAGCTGGAGATATATTTCCCCAAAGCAAGAATTGCCCGATTTGACCAGCAAAGCATCAAGAAAAGGAGTGATTTTCAAAAGATCATTCAAGATTTCAATAACGGTCAAATTGATTTTTTGGTGGGGACACAACTTTTATCAAAAGGGATTGACTTTGACTCAGTAGAACTGATTTGCGTTCCAGATGCAGACATGTCGTTAAATATTCCTGATTTTAGATCTCATGAACGCGCCTTTCAGCAGCTCTATCAACTAGCAGGACGTGCGGGTAGAGGAGATGTCGCGGGCAAGATTATCATTCAAACTCACAAGAAAAATCACCCCGTTTTTCAAGCTTTGAACGAATCGAATTTCGATGGTTTTGCAGCCGAAGAATTGGAGGCACGCGAGACGTTTTCTTATCCTCCATATGGCAGGTTGATTGAGATTTCCATAAAACACAAGAATGAGGCAACTTGCATGACGGGAGCCATGATCATGAATAATCTGCTGCGTCAACATTTGGGGGATTTTCTCTTGGGACCAGTAGTTCCATCGGTTGCAAGGGTGAAAAACATGTATATTCAGCATTTCTTGCTCAAATTAAATTCCAAATCACCTTCCCCAGCGAAAATTAAGGCCTATTTGTTATCGCAAAAAGATCGGTTGATGCAAAGCGATGGCATGAATGCAATTCAAGTAGAATTCAACGTTGACCCGTATTGATTTCGTAATTTTTCGTAACTTCGCGCTCATGGAAAGCGAAGTTTTGGAAAAAGCTACCGTTGAAACGGATTTTCTTCCTTTGAATGGAACCGATCACATTGAATTTTATGTAGGCAACGCCAAGCAAAGCGCCTATTACTATCAGTCAGCTTGGGGATATAAATTAGTGGCTTATGCTGGTCCTGAAACGGGTGTTCGCGACAGAGCTAGTTATGTTCTTGAACAGGAGAAAATTCGCTTAGTTTTAACTACTGCTATTGATCCAAATACTGAAATTGCTCAGCATCACCTCACACACGGCGATGGAGTTAAGTTTTTAAGTATTTGGGTAGATGACGCTACCAAAAGTTTCGAAGAAACCGTAAAAAGAGGTGCCAAACCCTATATGGAGCCCACCCGTTTTGAAGACGAAAACGGCTATGTAATCATCTCTGGAATACATACTTACGGTGAAACCGTCCATAAGTTCGTTGAGCGTAAAAACTATAACGGTCCATTCTTGCCAGGTTACAAAAAGCCTGCTTTTGCCATGGATGTTAAGCCCGTAGGACTTCGTTACGTAGACCATTGCGTTGGTAATGTAGAATTAGGAAAAATGAACGAGTGGGTTCGTTTTTACGAGGATGTAATGGGATTTAAACTATTACTAACCTTCGATGACAAAGACATCAGTACCGAATACAGCGCTCTTATGAGTAAGGTTGTATCAAACGGAAACGGATACATCAAATTCCCCATCAATGAGCCAGCTGAGGGAAAAAAGAAATCCCAAATTGAAGAATATATTGAATTCTATAAAGGTGCGGGTGTTCAACACATTGCCATAGAAGTGCACAACATCATTGAAACGGTAGGAGAACTTCGCAACCGTGGAATAGAATTCCTTTACGTTCCTGAAACCTATTACGATGACGTACTTGATCGTGTAGGTGAGATTGAAGAAAACCTTGATGATCTTAAAAGACAAAACATATTGGTAGACCGAGACGAATCTGGCTATTTGTTGCAAATCTTTACCAAACCTGTAGAAGATCGCCCAACCGTATTTTTTGAAATTATTCAAAGAAAAGGTGCAAAATCATTTGGAAAAGGCAATTTTAAGGCTCTTTTCGAAAGCATCGAGCGCGAACAAGCGGTTAGAGGGAATTTGTAAATTGGTGGTCGGTGATCGGTGGTCGGAGGTCGGTGATCGGTGGTCGGTGATCAGCGGTCAGCGGTCAGCGGCCAAAACATCGCATAGCGCAAGTCCTAGCGCAGCGTGAGTCTTAAAGTCTCCCAGGAAGTGGTTAGCCGTCAGCCAAGGACCAAAGACCAAAGACCAAAGACCTATACCAATATCGATTGAATAAATAAAATTCCCTGGGTTACCGAGAAGATGGCCATCACTGTTAAGGCAAACCATCGTTGTAATGGGGTTATGTGTCTGAATAAATAGATCCAAGCGGGTAGAAGTACACATACATTGCGATAAACAGCGGTGACGCTGCTGCTGCTGTAGGGTAGCCACCAATAAAGGAGAGTAAATACCATCAAAAGGGGCCAAAGCGGTTGCTCCGAGCGCACTTTATAGAATTTGATTATTGCGATGATTACGGCAATCCAAATGCTGTAGTTTTGGAGTTCTACAGACATTTTTAAGGTGCCCCAAGCCTCTAGTAATTCTTTGAATTTTAGGTACATCATCTCAAACGGAAGCTTGATGTGATGACCATATTTTCCCTGAATCAAGAAGAGTGCGTTCCATTTGCCTGTGGCATAATGGTCATATACGAACCAGGTAATGATTCCGGCTAAGGGTATTAAGACGAGCTTTGAAGAGTCAATTATGGATAGTTGTTTTTTCCACCATTGATAGAGAGCGTAAACACTCAAACAAGCAATGAGAATGAATCCGATGGAATAGGAGAGCGCGGCAAAATATCCCATGATGCCAGCGAAAAGGTACTTTTGGCGTTCAAGAAAGTAAAACATCCCCAGAACGAAAAAAACCAAGAGGGACATGGGGAAAATGGCGTGGAAATAGATGTTTCCAGGGGCTAAAAGTAATAGAAGTGCGCCTGCTAACGATTCATTTTTGACCCAGTAAAGACTGGCAATCCAGAAAAAAGTGCTGAGATAAATACCTGCATCTGCCAAGGAAATATGGTGCATGGAACTTTCATGAACCAAACGAATCAGGGCGGGATAAAGAGGTGCCCAGCCAGCGTTGCCGCAGTTCCAAGAGGGAATGTCAGGGCAAGGATAAAGCGTATGGCCATCCTTGGCGATGCCAAGGTAAAGACCAGAATCCCAGCGGCTCCAGCAGATTTCGTTCCAGCCGCCCCAGCAGTTTCCCGCTAAAGCGATGTAATGTCCAAATAAAAAATAGGAAACAATCAGCGCAAAGGCTGTAATGATCTGATTTCTGCTTAGTTCCATTGGCTCTCCACGAAATTCATCAGTGAAGATACATATTGTGGCGAGAAATCAAAACGAACGCCGGCAGCAGAATATATGTCGGGGATACTTTGAGTGTAGCCTAATTTCATAAAATTGGTGTACCCAGAAAGGGCTTCTTCCCGAGATTTTTCAACGTAATTTTTCCAAATTCCGATGGCGCCAAGTTGGGCTATGCCGTATTCGATGTAGTAGAATGGCACTTCGAATATGTGCAATTGGCGGTGCCAAGCGTGATTTTTGGCAAATTCTAATTCTGTATAGTCAACTAAACCTGTTCCGAATCGTTCTTGAATTTGGTTCCAAGCATACATTCGGTCTTCGCGGCTGTGGTTGGGGTTTTCGTAGATCCAATGTTGGAATGCGTCTACAGTGGCAATCCATGGAAGGGTATTGATAACCCCCTCAATTTGTTCCATTTTGGCCCTTTGCAGGTCTTCAGGTGACTCAAAATAGTTTTGCCAGCCTTCCATGCTCAATAATTCCATGCTCATGGATGCAAGCTCGGCTACCTCGCTTGGGGTGTTTTTGAATGCATTCAACGACAATGGAGCCATCAGAAAACTGTGAATGGCATGTCCAGCCTCGTGTACCAATGTTTCAACGTCTCTTAAATTGCCGGTGGCATTCATGAAAATGAAGGGCATGTTGGTTTCGGCCAGAGGGTAATTGTATCCTCCTGGTGCTTTACCAACTCTGCTGTCTAAGTCTAGAAGACCTTTTTCTTTCATGGTGGTTAAACATTGAGAGAAGAAGGGGTCTAACTGATTTAGATTTTTGATGCCTTTTTCCAATAGATCTTTGCCATCGCTGAAAGGTTTAAGAGCCGGTCTATTGAGCGGATCTACAGATGTGTCCCAAGGTTTTAGAACCTCTAGTTGCATCTGTTCTTTGCGTTTGAGAGTGACTTTTTTGGTGAGTGGAACTACATGCTCTTCAATGGCCTTATGAAAATCTTTACAGTCTTGTGCGTTGTAGTCGTATCTTCCCAAGGCGGCGAACATATAATCACGGTAGTTATCAAACCCGGCATTGACGGCCATTTGATGACGTTTTGCTACCATCTGATCAAAAATATCCTCCAGCTTTTCAGTGTCTTGGGTTCTTCTTTGTTGGATGCTCTTCCAGGCTTTTTCTCGAAGATCTCTATCGGGTTCAAGCAGAAAGTTAGATGCTTTCTGGAGGGTGATTTCTTCACCGTTCCATTCAATGCTCATACTTCCTTGAATCGAAGAGTATTCCTGAGCTAAAGTGCTTAATTCAGATTGAATTTCAATGTTTTCTTCTCTGAAAATTTCTATGGCTTTTCGAACTCCCCTAAAATAAATGCGATGAGCAGCGCTTTGGGGGTTGGATTCATTTTCAAGTTCCTGAGTGAAAGAGCATTCTGCAATTTTGCGATTGAGTTGATCTTCTAGGGGTGCCAATTGAGGTTGGATTTCCTGAACGAACTGCAGATATCTAGACTCATGATCTTTGTTCTTGGTATCACAAGTCATGCGAATATAGCGCCAAGCCATATCTTCGGAAATATGACTTTCTAGGTCGCTAGCATCTTTCAACCAACTGTTGAATTCACCCACATGGTTGATGGGTCTTTCAAGTAGTTCATTAAATAGGGTAACAACAGATTGTGCCGAATCAATTCGGAAACCCTCAGGAATAAATGAAGCCATATTGATTGGTATTAGCTACCCATTTTACGAGGAGTAGCGGTTTTTGCTTTTACTCCTGCAGCAGTTTTGGTAGCAGTTTTAACGGCTGACTTAGCTGCGGTCTTGCTTGCATCGGGCTTGGCTTTTGCAACTGGTGCATCTGAATCAGAACCTTCAGCTCCTTCCGTATCTTCTTCGTGAAGAGTTGCGAAATCTAATTTATCTTTCAAAAGGTGATACCATGCGCACAACTTTTTCATATCGCTTGGATAAACTCTTTCGCGATCGTAGTTGGGCATAACCTTTGACATGAAGGCTTTAACCTCATCGTTGTCAGCTTTTCCAGTTGGGATAGCTTCACCTTTTTCTTCCAACGCTTTTACGTTTTGAAGAACCACAGCCAATTTAACTTCGCCTTCTTCTTCAAACATAGAGATGTCAGAAAGAATACTCACGCGTTGTCTAAGGTTGGTAGAGAATTTTTTACCATCGGCCAAAGCTTCAAGGATCAAACCAGATTTATTTTGTCCCAATATTTTGTGCAAGCCGGGCATTCCGGTTACTGAAACGATGTCTTTTAACTTCATAGAAATGCAAATTTCCACAAATAGTAGTAGATTATCAAGTATGGGAGTGTTGTTTTCGGGTATGAACTTTTTGAAATTCTCTCAGAAGCACGGCTTTTGCCATATTTTCATGGGTGTCACCGCCCATTTTTTGGACAAACTTATACTGTTTCTCGGTGAGATCAACACGGTAAACAATCTTCATCCAATCAGAGTTTCTGTGGGTTCGCAGGTTTTCAACCACCAATAATAGTTCAGGTAATAGAGAGGCCAAATCAGTGTAATCGTCCCCCGAAAAAAGAAAGCCCGATATCCCAAAATCTTTTTCAATTTGCAACCTAATTTCCTCTAAATATAAAGGGCTACCCAACTGTAAATTCAAATCTTCGGGTGGATTATTGGGGATCTCTGGCGGATGTTTCACACACACGAATTTAATGCCTATTTTTGTTTCATGATCATTGTTACGGGTGCTTGCGGATTTATTGGCTCCGCTCTTTTGGGAAAACTTCAGGAACTTGGCTATGGCGAATTGATTGCCGTTGATGATTTTAGCCATACAATTAAGCTTCCCAATTTGGAAAATAAGAATCTAAAGGCCCGCATTGACAGAGAAGAATTTCCTGATTGGTTGGAAGAAAATGCAAATAGAGTGCAATTTGTATTTCACATAGGCGCTAGAACCAGAACCAATGAATTTGATTGGGATGTATTGAATCATTTGAACGTTGATTATTCCAAAAAACTTTGGAATACGTGCACAAAATTCTCCATTCCATTCATTTATGCGAGTTCGGCAGCCACCTACGGTAATGGTGAATTTGGATTTGATGATAAACCCGAGGGGCGTAGTCAATTAAAGCCCATGAATCCCTATGGAGAGAGTAAGCAAATTTTTGATCTTTGGGCTGAGGAAAGCGCTGAAAAAGGCAATCACCCACCATTTTGGGCAGGATTTAAGTTCTTCAACGTGTTTGGGCCAAACGAATATCACAAAGGGCGAATGGCCAGTGTGGTGTTTCATGCCTTTAATCAGATTAAAGAAAAGGGAGAGGTTTCCTTGTTTAAAAGTTATCGAGATGATTACCCAGATGGAGGACAACGTCGAGATTTTGTATACGTTAAGGATGTATTGAGCGTTTTAATACACTTCATGGAAAATCGAAAAAATTCAGGAATCTATAATTTGGGAAGCGGACAAGCACATACCTTTCTTGAGCTTGCAAGCGGTGTTTTTGAGGCCTTAAAGTTTGAACCTAACATTAAATACATAGAAATGCCTGAAGATATTAGAGATAACTATCAATATTTCACCGAGGCATCTATGGCTAGAGTGAGAACGGCCGGTTATTCTGTCCCATTTTGGGATTTCAAAGATGCCATCAATGATTATGTTGCAGGATATTTAGAAAAACAATGCGCCGTGTATTAAGCATACTGGGTGTTTTAATTAGAGCCATAGGATTCGTTCTATTGGTCATTGGGGTGTGGCTCAATTTAAATGAACATGGTAGTCAACCCAATTCGCAGAAAATCATTGATGAAGCTCAACAAGAAATAGTAGCAGCAGACGATTTGATTTTAAAACTTAAAGATTCATTTGGTCAGGCAAAGTCGTTTATGCCTTGGTTGAATGAACTGAAAAGTAAAAAAATTGAGGCATTTTTATTTTATCAAGGTAAGCCTATTGAGTGGACATGTCAAGATTATCAAGTTATTCCGCAACTAGGAAACCAATTTGGATTTGTTAATCAAAATGGCGTATACTTGGCTCATTGGAACTTGGAAATTAATAATTACACATTTGTTTTTGTATCGAATGCGTTTAAATGTAAGTTTCCCCAAATTCAATCAAAATCGAGCTTTCAGAATGATATTGATGTCATTGCTTCAAATGATTCTTTCTCATTGGCAAAAGGTTTTACCTTGAAAATTAAAACCTTAGGAAAACAGGAAAAAGGGTATAAAGTTTTTAACTTCTTCGTAAAAATAAATCGCGTAAATAATACCGTTTCTGGCGATCTCCTTTTGCTGCTGGGTTGGATTTTCTTAACCGCGGGTATTTATTGTTTATCGGTTTTAAAGAATGGTTTGTGGCGAAGAATTCCCCTAAGTGCTCTTTTATGGATGATTTGGGCTTTGGGTATTTCAAACGGATACTTAGGGCAAAGTTTATCGCAATTTAGACTCTTTTCCCCCAACGTGTTTTCTCCTAATCCTTTCTTGAATAGTTTGGGCGTTAACATTATTTGGGCGTTGATTGGATTATGGTTGGTGAGAAATTTGAAAATTTACCGGAAAGAGTTAATCAATACGGCTCCTTTGTTGATTTTGTTGTTGAGGTGGACGCTTTTGCTTGTGTCGGGTGCAATATTGTACTACAGCGCCGAATTATCGGCTTACATCATACACTCTACACACATTGCCTTTGATTTCACTAAACTTCTACTCATTGACTACGTTTCGGTATTGTCTTTGTTGTTGATAGTCATCTTGTTGGCAACTTCCTTGGTGATATTAGATTTTGTCATTCATACGGGGAAGTCTAATTGGAGTCTGTTCTTCTCTGCATTTCTGCTTTCTGCAGTAGTTGGTTATCACGACCTTTTCCTGGGTGCCATACTACTTTTATTTTTACTGGTTTGGTTGGGACATCAAACATGGAATAACTTGGGATTTCCAGGTCTAAGAAGATGGCTTGAAATTATCTTACCAGCACTTTTTATCAGTGCAGTGATAAAAGTCGAATTGTTAAAAAAAGAACGGTTACATCAAGAATTATTGGCAAAAAATCTTGTTGTGAAATACGATGATTTTGTGAATGGACTTTTGTTGGATATTGAAAATTCATTTAGCACTGATCTTGCAGTATTGCATTTTATAACGGGAAACTCTGAGGCAGATAAGGCCCAATTGGTAGAGAATTTGAGAACACAATATTTTTCAGAATTGAATGATCAATTTGAATTTGAAGTTTTCGATTTTGATGATGCCGGTAAAAGTTATAGAATACAGAATTCATTAGATCTATCTGCGCTTAATTCTCTCTACAATAGCGACGGTTCACTGCAAATTACTCCTCACTTTGTTCAAATAACTGAAAGAAGACTGCGAGGAGCCTACGTGGGAAGATTTCCTGTTTTTAAAGACAGTCAATTTTCGGCACTATATTTTACCCTGTTGACGCCTAAAAGCCTTGACAATAGCGGACAACTATCTGATCAAATAAAACCTTCCGAAGTAGAAAAGCTGAGAGATGAGAACTCCTTCAGTTATGCCATTTACAACAGAGATCGATTAAGCAAAAACACAGGCTCATTTGAATATCCACTTCAAAGCCCATTTGGCAGTACAAACGGTTTCATCACTAGAGGTAAAAATAGACATTTTATTCTTTATGATTCCTTCAACAATCAAGTAGTAGTGACAGATACTGATAGTGGGTTGCTTCATGAAACGTTTCAATATACACTGTTTATTTTAGGGGGATTTTTAATCTACTTCTTCATTTATTGGGTGGTATGGATTGAAAAATGGGTGTTTTTAAAAGCGGGTTTAGTCAATGATTCCATGCCTACAAGCCACTGGTTGATTTCAAAAAAACTCCAACTTTACATGACTTGGCTATTGATGTTGATATTTGTTATCGTACTAGTAGTTACAGTGAACTTTTTTGTCTCGAAAAATACACTCGCACAACAGCAAGATTTATTAAGGAAAACTACCAATATAGCGACCAAAATAAGTTCTCAAATCAGTTTAGATCAACTTGAAAATAAATATGAAGTAGGCCTAGTTTATGATCTATCAGAAGCATATGGAGCTGATATCAATGTGTTTGATAGATATGGGCAGTTGATAGTGTCAACTCACAATGCATTCTTTAGAGATCGATTCAGAGGTAATTTGATGAATCCCGAGGTTTACAGGGACTTCAATGCGGGAAAACAAAATGCCATCCTTGCCGAAGAGAAAATTTCTGATCTAGAATATTTATCAGCTTACTCTGTAATCAATGATAATGATTTGAATATTAGAGGTTTTGTAAATGTTCCTTATTATTCAAATAGAAACGATTTATACAACGAAATATCCAACTTTGTGGTTGCTATCATTAATCTATTCGCGCTCATTTTTGCAGCATCCTTGATTTTGACCAATTTGGTTTCAAAAAGGATTTCTGAGCCATTGTTATTGATAGGGTCAAAGTTAGCTAAAACTAAACTCGGTCAACGAAATCAACCCATTCAGTGGGAGGGCGAAGATGAAATTGGGCAATTGGTTACAGAATACAACCAAATGCTGGCTCAATTAGATGAAAGTCTGAATAAATTGGCTGCGACAGAAAGAGAAGGAGCTTGGAGAGAAATGGCTAAGCAAGTGGCCCATGAAATAAAAAATCCTCTAACTCCCATGAGATTGTCTTTGCAACATTTGCAATATTCAATGAATCGAGGTGATGATAATTTGAAAGAGAAAATCTCAAAAACTGCAGATTTATTGATTCGTCAAATTGATTCATTGAGCAACATGGCCGAAGAGTTTAGTTCATTTGCTAAAATGCCAGAACCCAAATTAGAACCCACAGACATCACACAAGTACTTGCCGATGCCATTGCCTTGAATGAGCGTGAAATGGGATTTAGTATTGATGTGCAACTGTGCGAATCAGAGGTTGAAATCATGGCAGATGCGCACCAGTTGGTGCGAGTATTTAACAACCTTCTGAAAAATGCCATTCAAGCCATCCCCGAAGATCGAAAAGGAAAAATTAAGGTTATACAGGCTTTGGATTTAAAATTACAGAAGGTGGTAATTACCGTTCAAGACAACGGTAAAGGAATTCCGCCGGAGTTGTTTAACAAGATTTTCTCGCCCAATTTCAGCACCAAAAACTCTGGTATGGGTTTGGGTTTGGCTATCACTCGAAAAATTGTGGAACAATTCAACGGAACCATTAATTTTGAAACAAAATTAGATGAGGGAACCACCTTTACTTTGGTATTCCCAACCAAGGCTTAGATCTAATCAGGGGTGATTTTTTAAATTCACTTTTAAGTTTTGTTGCATCTGCATTTTGCCACTCTTCCTTTGTCCTATTGATGGCAGTGAAAGTTGATTCAAATCGCGGTTCGTTGTGCGGTTCTGAAAAGCGGTTCCATGGGCAAACATCTTGACAAATGTCACAACCAAAGAGCCAGTCTTTTCTCCAGTTCTGTTCCTGAGAAGTTAAAGGTGATTTTTTCTCAATGGTAAGATAAGATATGCATTTGTTGGAATCTATAACTCCATCTTGAACAATAGCTTGTGTAGGACATGCATCTATGCAGGCTGTGCAAGTTCCGCAATGATCGGTTACGGGCTTGTCGGATTTTAACTCAATATTGACGAGTATTTCAGCTAAAAAGAAAAAACTACCAGTGCCTTTTCTCAAAATCAAGGCGTTCTTTCCAATCCAACCAATTCCTGCAAGTTGAGCCCATTGTCTTTCCATAATTGGGGCAGAATCTACGAAACAACGCCCCTCCACAAGGTGATTTAGACTTTTAATATAATTCAGGAGTTCTTTGCATTTGTCTTTTAATACATAGTGATAATCTTCGCCCCAGGCATATTTCCCAATTTTCAATGCATCTTCAGTTTGTTTTTCGGTAGGAAAATAGTTGTATGCTAGGCTTATTACCGTTTTACAACCCGGTTCCAATAGACGCGGATCTAAACGCATCTCTTGATTGCGTTCCATGTATGACATTTCACCGTGGAAACCCTTCGATAGCCAACTGTGAAAAGTAGACTCATACTCAGTGAGTTTTCTAGCCTGCGCAAATCCACATGCCAAAAAGCCCAACGCTTGAGCTTTTGATTTTATACTAGTTTCAATATCAACTGCCATTGGCTCGTGTGGCATTACACAGTTTGGATTTTAGAATAAGGAGTTACCTTGTTTTGGAATCTTGCCCAAGTGGGTAAATGCTTTGTGAGTTGCTTCTCTTCCTCTTGCCGTGCGTTGCAAATAGCCTTCTTGTATTAAAAAGGGTTCGTATACTTCCTCAATCGTTCCCGCGTCTTCCCCTACTGCAGTAGCAATGGTTCCCAATCCAACAGGACCACCTTTGAATTTATCAATGATGGTGGTGAGAATTCGATTGTCCATCTCGTCGAGGCCATTAGCATCTACATTTAGGGCATTTAACGCAAATTGTGAAATATCTAAATTGATGGTTCCATCGCCTTTAATTTGGGCAAAGTCCCTGGTTCTTCTGAGCAGTGCATTGGCAATACGCGGTGTACCGCGACTTCTTCGGGCAATTTCAAAAGAAGCTTCTTCGTGTATAGGGGTTTGTAAAATATGAGAACTTCTTGTGACAATTCGAGTCAATACATCTGCTGTGTAATATTGCAACCTGCAATTGATTCCAAATCGAGCCCTGAGTGGCGATGTCAATAATCCACTGCGTGTGGTGGCACCAATCAAAGTAAATGGAGCAAGTTCAATTTGCACACTGCGTGCGTTTGGACCTGTATCAATCATGATATCAATCCGATAATCTTCCATTGCAGAGTAAAGGTATTCTTCCACAACCGGACTTAGTCGGTGAATTTCATCAATGAATAACACATCACCTTTTTGCAAATTCGTTAGAAGTCCGGCCAAATCACCGGGTTTTTCCAAAACTGGACCGCTGGTTATCTTCATAGAACTTCCCATTTCATTGGCCACAATGTGAGAAAGGGTCGTTTTACCTAGTCCCGGAGGGCCATGAAGCAAGATATGATCTAATGCTTCGCCTCTCAGCTTTGCAGCTTGTACGAAGATTTTCAAATTCTCTAAAATCCCTTCTTGACCGGTGAAATCATCGAACTCAGATGGGCGCAAAACCTTTTCCAGGTCATTGTCGGCCTTGCTTAGGTGGTCTTTGTTGGGATTTAAATTCGGGTTCATTTTACCAAACTACGTAATTTTTGTTCTACTTGTGAATTTACGCCATATAATGGCGGACGAACTGCCGTTTGACATAGGCCCATTTGGTTCAACATGACTTTGATTCCACCTGGACTTCCGTCTGCAAAGATTTCCATTGCCCCTTCCATTGTGTCATAATGCAAGGTTCGTGCCGTGGTGAAATCTCCATTTAACGCAGCCCGTACCATCCCAGAAAATTGTTTAGGATAAGCATGATTGATCACCGAAATAACCCCCGATGCACCTGCTGCAATCATTGGGAACGTTAATGCATCATCGCCGCTTATAACCAAGAAATCAGATGGCTTTTTGGAAATGATTTTCATCACTTGCTCTAAATTCCCAGAAGCTTCTTTGGTTGCCACAATATTGGGTAGTTCAGCCAACCTCAATTGGGTTTCAGCCGTCATATTTGACCCCGTTCTACCAGGGACATTGTAAATGATGATGGGCAACGGACTGTCTTGTGCCAGGGTTTGATAATGCCTGAAAATGCCTTCTTGGTTGGGTTTGTTGTAGTAGGGACTCACTGATAAAATGGCGCAAAATCCCTCCAAATCGGTATTTTGGAATTCATCGTGTACTTTAGAAGTGTCATTCCCGCCAATGCCTAAAACCATAGGAATTCTACCAGCGGTTGCTTTTTTTATACAGTCAATGATTTGACGTTTTTCGTCTTTGCTTAACGTGGCGCTTTCACCCGTTGTTCCTAAAACCACAAAATAGTCTGTTCCATTTTGAATTTGGTGGTTTACAATGGCCGTCAGGGCATCAAAATCTATACTAAAGTCGGTTTTAAATGGAGTAATTAGGGCGGTGCCTGTTCCTATTAATTCTTTCATGGATGTTTATGTTAAGTGAGAGAAAAATTCTCTGATTTGTCTTAAATAGTCAGTCAGATTTCCTGGATTGCTTTTCAGCAGAACGGTGTAATCATTTTTATAGATGGCCTGATAAGGGGTGATTTTGAAATAAGCTTTGGACAATCTACCCAATGCTAATTCATGAAAACCAGGTTCCGAATTTAAATTAATGAACAATTCAGATGGCAAGTTCGCCGCCTTTTGGGCTTTTTCTGATTTGGGATATCCGTACCCTGAAAAGTCCTTCAAAATCAAATGTATTTCATCAGCTGGCGTACCTTCTGCAACAGTTTTGGGGTCTTTTGTGGGATATAAAAAGATCAAAGTACTCTCAATTCCAAGACCTTTCAAATAGGCTTTGAATTCTAAAATTTCTTTTTGGTTTCTCTGCCATAAATGCAGGCCCAAAAAGATCACCGCTCGTTTAACCTCTGTAAAAGACGACAAAGGTTTGGGTTTGCTCGCATTTTTAGTCTTTAATTTTAATAAAGACAATTTCAGCGAACTCAATTTTACCTCGTTTTGGTTAGTCATTATTTTTTGGTCTTTATTCTTTGGTCTTTGGTCCTTGGTCCTTGGTCCTTGGTTTAGAGTTGAGCGTGTAGAGCTAAGACTTTATGCTAAACTCTAAACTCTCAACCCGGCTTTCGGCTGAAGACTTATGGGGCTCAAATTCATAGCGAAGCGTGAGTCTCAAAGTCTCAGCAAAGCTGACCGCTGACCGCTGTTCACCGTTCACCGTCTACCGTTCACCGTTCACCGTTCACCAATCATCTCCATCAAATCATCTTCCGATATCAAAGGTACGCCCAATTTTTCAGCTTTTTCGAGTTTCGAGGGGCCAATACCTGAGCCTGCAATCAAATAATTCGTTTTGGAAGTTACCCCTGAAGCCATCTTCCCGCCATGACTTTCAACAATATCTTTCAGTTCATCACGCGAATGTTTTTCGAAGACACCAGAAATTACAAACGACATTCCAGCTAAAGAGTTTCCCATTTTTTCGGCGATGACTGCCTCAAAAATAAGTCCCGCAGCTTTTAATTTTTGGACTTCCTCTAGATGTTTTTCTTCTCTGAAATGCGCGTGCACAGTTTCAGCGATTCGCTGTCCAATTTCATCAACGGCAATTAGTTCTTCAATAGTTGCGGTAGCTAAATTTTCAATATTTACAAAAGCTTGAGCCAGTTTTTTGGCAACGGTTTCTCCTACGTATCTGATTCCCATCCCAAAAAGTACCCGCTCAAAAGGTTGTTTTTTGCTGTTTTCGATGCCTTCAACAATGTTACGGGCACTTTTTTCGCCCATACGTTCCAATTGGAGCAAATGTTCCAAGGTCAAACGATAGAAATCAGATGGTTTTCGAACTAAGTTGTTCTGGTAAAGTGTCTCACAAAGTTCGCTGCCTACCGATTGTATATCCATCGCCTTTCTGCCAATGAAATGTTCCAGTTTTCCAACCACCTGTGGTGGACATTCTTCTTCGTTGGGACAGTAGTGTTGCGCTTCGCCATCGTTCCGAACCAGTTCAGTGCTGCACTCAGGACAGTGAGTGATATATGTTTCGATGGGAAGTCCTTCGGGACGAAGGGAAAAATCAACACCAACAATTTTGGGGATGATTTCGCCTCCCTTTTCAACAAAAACGGTATCTCCTACACGCACATCCAATCGGGCCATTTCATTCGCATTGTGTAAAGACGCCCGTTTTACGGTGGTTCCCAGAAGTTGTACCGGCTGAAGTTCAGCAACCGGAGTGATAGCGCCCGTTCTTCCCACTTGGTAGGTGATTCCTAAAAGCTGTGTGCTCGCAGTTTCGGTTTGGAATTTGTAAGCTATGGCCCAACGCGGAGTTTTCGCTGTAAAGCCCAATTCTTCCTGCAATCTTTTTGAATTTACCTTGATGACAACGCCATCGGTATCGAACGACAAATCATGTCTTTTATTGTCCCATTCATGCAGGAAATCAATGACTTGGTCGATTCCTTTACAGGTTTTTGATGTTTTCGGCACTGGAAGTCCCCAAGAAAAAGCGGCATCCAAACTGTCAGAGTGCGTTGAAAAGGTATTTCGGTCTTCGTAAAGTTGGTATAAAAAGATGTCAAGGGGTCGTTTTGCGACTTCGCTTGAATCTTTGATTTTGAGGGACCCAGAGGCCACGTTACGCGGATTGGCATAGGTGGGTTCTCCTGCCTGAATTCGCTGTTCATTGAGCCGCTCAAACCCCTTTCGGTGCATGAAAATTTCGCCGCGAACCTCAAAATTTGAAGGGAAATCACCCTTTAATTTTTTCGGTAAATTCCGGATGGTCTTAACGTTTTCAGTCACAATATCGCCTTGAACGCCATCACCACGAGTGACCGCCTTCACCAATTCGCCGTTTTCAAAAAACACCGATATAGCCAACCCGTCAATTTTCAATTCACACACATATTCAATCTCATCAAGTCCCGTTGAATTCCGCACGCGTTCGTCAAATTCTCTCAGCTCATCTTCGTTGTATGTGTTCCCCAACGACAGCATGGCCCGTTTGTGTTTTTCGGTAACAAATCCATCGATAGTTTGTCCGCCCACTTTTTGTGTGGGGGATTCGGGGGACTTGAACTCAGGGAATTGATTTTCAAGGTATTCAAGCTCTTTTAGTAGTTGGTCAAACTCAAAATCTGAGATGCTAGGCTCTGCCAATACGTAATAACGATAGTTGTGCAAATGCAGTTCATTTGACAGATTTTCAATGCGTTGTTTCGCTTCGGATGGATTCATTTTAGGGTTTCGAAACTAATCGATTTTATGCACAATTTCAGTCCTTTTGATTCACAATTTATGGATATCTCAAGAGATTTTCAGTTCTTCGAACCATGGACGCTAAAATCATCGCACCCAATCGTGTTGTCAGTTTGGCATACGAACTTATGCTAAGCAACGGAGAGTTGGCTGACTCAGCCACTGCCGAGCACCCCTTGTTATTCATTCACGGTATCGGACAAACCCTCCCCGCATTTGACGACCAATTGAACGGACTTAGCGTTGGCGCTGAGTTTTCATTCACATTGAGTGCTGAAGATGGCTACGGTGTAGCAGATCCCAATTACGTGTTGGAACTTCCAAAATCCATATTTGCAGGTCCAGATGTTCCCGAAGACCTTCTTCAAATAGGCGCCGTTCTTCCCATGCAAGACCAAGAAGGCAATCCCCTTGATGGTAAAGTCGTTGAAATTGGCGATGATAACGTTAAGATGGATTTTAATCATCCCCTAGCGGGGGAAGCTTTGAGCTTTTCTGGCGTAGTCATTGACGTTCGCGAAGCCACCGAAGAAGAATTAGACCACGGTCACGTTCACGGTCCCGGCGGGCATCATCATTAATAGCGGTGATCGGTGATCGGTGATCAGCTCTCAGCGGTCAGCAGTCAGCCGACAGCGGTCAGCCGATAACCGATAACCGATCACCGATCACCGATCACCGATCACCGATAACCGATCATCGATCACCGATCACCAACATATGCTTCTCTCTAAATTTCATATCGCCCAAATGGATTGTCCTTCAGAGGAACAACTCATTAGGATGGCTTTGTCAGAGTTTTCAAATTGTCTTCGACTTGATTTTGATTTAGAAAAAAGAGAATTATTGGTGTTTCATACTGACCAGATTTCTGATATTGAACAAAAACTGATAAGCCTCAAACTAGGCGCCGTATTATTGGGTACTTCCGAAGTGAATTTAGATGATTTTCCATCAGAAAATCAATCGCAGACAAAGTTGCTTCAGACTGTGTTATTGATAAATGCAGTTTTCTTCGTTGTTGAGTCGCTTGTTGGGTGGGTTTCTAATTCTGTAGGACTCATGGCCGATGGTCTAGATATGCTCGCCGATGCCATGGTTTATGGACTAGCATTGTTTGCAGTAGGTAAATCGGCCAAAGCAAAAATTAAAGTCTCTAGATTGGCCGGTATTTTTCAATTGAGTTTAGCGGTGTTTGGATTGTTGGAAGTTTTGAGACGATACTTTTGGTTAGAGTCATTGCCAGATTATAGTCCAATGATTATTGCATCGTTTTTTGCATTATTGGCTAATGCTTGGTGTTTGATTTTATTGAAAAAATCAAAAAATACAGAGTCTCATATGAAGGCAAGCGTCATATTTACTTCCAATGACGTCATTGCTAATGTTGGAGTGATTTTGGCGGCAGTTTTAGTGCAATTTACTGAGTCTGCACTTCCTGATTTAATGGTTGGGTCGGTTGTTTTTGGACTGGTTTTGAAAGGGGCCTATCAAATTCTTAAGCTTCAATGAGTCGTTGGGTCTTCTTTGATGGAGTCTGCAATCTATGCAACTTTTGGGTTCGATTTCTTCAAAAAGTAGATCGAAAAGGCTCTTTAAATATGGCCAGTTTACAGTCAGATTTGGCTAAGGAAAAATTGCAAAATAAAATTATTGAAGTTGATTCAGTTGTTTATCTGCGTAATCAAGAGATCTTTTTGGAATCTAATGCGATCTTGATGATTCTAAAGGATGTTGGTGGCTTTTCTAATGTATTATATTGGTTTTTAAGGCTCTTTCCTTTTAGATTCAGGCAATTTATCTACAGATGGGTCGCGCGAAATAGATACAAGTGGTTCGGAACTTGTAGTATTGATGGAAAATAAAACATATTTTTGTTTGATTTTAAGACAATTGCTATCTTTGAGTTTATTGCCTTGTTATGTATAATCAATTATCGCAGAAGCAACTAGGTCTGAGATTGGCGTTTTTGCGGAAACAGAAGGGACTTTCTCAAGAGAACCTATCTAAGTTATTAGAATTGTCTAGGTCTTCTATTGCTCAAATAGAATTGGGCAACAGAGGGATTGATATTTTTGAATTGCAAAGATTTTCTGCTGTTTTGGGATTCTCATTAGACGATCTAATGTCATTGAATTTTAATGCCCAAGAGAAAAAAGTAATTTATGAGCCAGAGGTATTGTATAAAAATGAGGAGCGTGTCGCCGTGCCAAATTTCAATTTTGAGAAATGCAGAAATATTTTACTTTATCTTTTTGAACGATGCGCCGGGAAACCAAGTATTAATGAGAATTTGATTTTTTCATTATTGTACTTTATCGATTTTAACTTTTATGAATTGTACGAAGTTCATTTATCGGGATTTACTTACAAAAAGCTTTCTTCAGGACCTGTTCCTCAAGAGTTTGCCTCTGTGATAAATGACATGTTAGAAAATCAAGAAATCATGAGGTTGAAGGTTCCATTTTTGGGTCAGATTCAAATACGCTATTTGCCTCTCGTTAAAGCTAATCTTTCCCAAATTAAGGCAAATGAAAAAGAGGTCATTGATTCTGTAATACAGCTTATGGGTGATTGGTCTGAGTTAGCTATGAAACAGTATTCAATGAATGATCTGCCAATGTTAGCTTCAACAGATGGTGATGAAATCAATTTTGAATTGACTTTCTACAGAGAGCTACCTTACACAGTTAGGAATTATGATTATTCGGATGATGAATCATGATTTTTGAAGAATTATCTGAGTTTTCAAAAGATTTGAAGGAACTCTTGAAAAGGTTTAAATCATTGAATGATGATCTAGAAGTAGTTAAAAAAGTACTCATTTTATTTCCCAATAAAAGGCCGCCTTTTAGTTTTGAAATAGATCAATTAAAGCTCAAAACTTGTGTTATAAAAGTAAAGAAAATGGCTTGTAAGTCATTAAAAGGTAGGGGTGTGAATTCAGGATTAAGATTGATTTACGCCTATTTCCCCTACGAAAAGAAAATTGTTTTTATTGAACTCTATCACAAAAGTGATAAAGATTCTGAAGATCGAAATAGAATTTTGAAGAACTTTCAATAAGGTTGATATCTAATTACCCTCCAGAATTTTGACGCCCAGCTTTTCCATTTTGTTAACTTCTAGAGCCACAACGCCAAAGTCTTCCACTACCGTGCCCCATAAACGGTAAATGCCTCGACCCTTGAACGGGTTCCGTGCCACAACCGGCGGAAAGTGAACCGTATCGAAAAAGAATCCGTCTCTATCAAGCCAAGTGCCAAAGTTCATTTCCTTCCCACCCAATGTTTTAGTGGGTTTTACCGTGACTAAATATCCCTCCAAATAAAGACTTTGTCCCAACATCTTGGCAAAATGTTTGCCTCGAATGTTTGATGGAGGAACACCGTCATCTGAGGTCAATAGAAATGGATTGCAAAGCGGAAAGCCGAGCAATTCTCGTTGATCAACGGCCTCTTCCAACCAGCTATCTTCAAGGTCAGGGAGCGACCATTCTTTGGGCTTTTCTTGAAATAATGGGGTAAGGGGTACGGCCAGTTTTTTTTCGTTGTGAAGGGCGTGGCATTCCCAAAATAAGGCTCGGCGGGTTTTGCCAGTAAAACGCAATGCGCCAATGCGAATCAGTATTTTCATCTGCTCTAAGCCCGGTTCACAGCGTGTTTTAAAGTCGTAAAGGTCTTCAAATGGACCTTGTTTTTGTGCCAAGACGATGCGTTCTATCACCTTTTGCTCCAAACTTTGAACCAAGCCAAGGCCTAGCCACAACGTTTGATGTTCTATTCGGGTGAGGAAATGGCTGTGGTTTACGCAAGGTGCTTGAACATCAGCACCGCACATTCGAGCGGCGTGAACATAGAATTCAGTTCGGTAGAATCCGCCGAAATTATTGATGACCGCCGTGTAAAATTCAAGAGGGTAGTATGCCTTTAGGTGTAAACTTTGGTAACTTTCAACGGCATAACTCGCACTGTGTCCCTTGGCGAAACTGTACCCTGCAAAACTCTCAATTTGGTGCCAAACTTCCTGAATGAGGGTGGGAGGGTGTTTCTTTTTAACTGCCTGCGCAAAAAATTGGTCTTTGACTTTTTGGAACTCTTCTCTACTGCGAAATTTTCCGCTCATTCCCCTGCGCAGTACATCACTTTCTGCCAATCCGAGGCCTGCAAATTCACTCGCCACTCGAATTACATCTTCTTGATAAACCATGATGCCGTAGGTTTCTGGCAGCATCTGCAACATGATGGGGTGACCCTCCGATCGTTTTTTCTCGTCAATGTGTCGTTCTATGAATGCACGCATCATGCCGCTTCGGGCTACACCCGGACGAATCACGCTGCTGGCTGCCACCAACGTGAGGTAATCTTTGCATTTTAACTTGCGCAAGAGTTGCCGCATGGCAGGACTTTCCACATAAAAACAGCCCATGGTGTTTCCGTTGGAGATCATTCGTGCAATGCGTTGATCAGCTTTAAACGACTGAATTTGGTGGGGATCAACTTTTATGCCTTGATTTTGCTGAACATAAATAACCGCATCTTTGATATGGCCTAGCCCTCGCTGGCTCAAAATATCAAATTTAGCCAAACCCAAGTCTTCGGCTTCGAGCATGCTGAACTGTACCGTGGGAAATCCTTTGGGCGGTAAATCCAATGCCGAAAAATAGGTAATGGGCTTCTCTGAAATCAAGATGCCACCTACGTGAAGACTTCTATAATTGGGGAGGTCGTGAATTTTGGCAGCTTGTAGCATCAGATTTTGGTAAACAGATTCTTTGTCTTGGGGATCAACAGCGTCTAGGCCTTCAATCTCAAATTCGGATTTGCCTAAAGTTCGTTCTCGGGTGCGGTGGCCTATGCCAGGGGTACTGTAAACCAGTTTTTTGTCTCTGATTCCGCCGCCTCCGGCGGCGGACGAATCTGCCCCCGCAAATTGCAAATAGTTCTTCGGCGAGTAAAAACTCTCCCGCTCCAAAAGAGCGTCTATTTCCGATTTCGGAAGCCCGTAAACCTTGCCCAATTCGCGAATGACCGCGTTCGACTGAAACGTATTGTAGGTAGCTAGCAATGCCGCATGCTGCGGCCCGTATTTAGTGAGAATGTATTCCGTTATTGTGTCGCGATCTTGCCAAGAAAAATCCAAGTCAAAGTCAGGTGGACTGCTCCTAAATGGATTGATGAATCGCTCAAAATACAGATCTAAGTCAATGGGGTCTACATCGGTAATGCGCAAACAATATGCTACCATGCTGTTGGCCCCGCTTCCTCGTCCCACATGAAAAAAGCCTTGCTCCCGCGCAAATCGGCAAATGTCCCAATTGATCAAGAAATAGGCGGTGAATCCGAGTTCATAAATGAGTTTCATCTCCTTTTCCAAGCGCTCGGTGGTGGAGTAGGTGTACTTCGGATAGCGGTATTTAAGTCCCTCGAAAGCCAAATCCCTCATCATGCGGTAATCTTCGTCAGGGTCGCCGGTGAACGATTTCTTATTTTGAGCCACTCCAAATTCAAAGTGCCAAGCATTCTGTGGTAATGTGTTTTGCGCATTCGCCCACAAAGAAGGGTAGGGCTCAAAGGCCGTTTTGACTTCGTTAATGGGCGTCAAGACGTCATGCCTTGAGCCGGAAGCTGTTGGTTTTAACTTGGTAATGAGGCAGTTGTGGGCGATGCATCGGAGTAAAATGTGGGTCTGCCAGTCTTCGGTACTCCTTAATGTGGCTCTGTGATAGGCCAGTAGTTTCTGAGGGTGTTTTTTCCAAGAGGATAGCGGTAGCCGGCGCAGGTCTCGGTGGGTTACACCAATGTAAGCGCTTTTGTACAAGTCTTTTACGGTCAGTCCAAGAACTTTCGAGAAGGCGTATACCACCAACACATCTTTGAAAGGAGGCGGAATAAAGGGGAACGGCTCAGCCTCGCTGATGTGCTTGCTTAGAAACGCGTTAATTTCTGAAAAGCCGGCTTGTGAGGTGCTGATCAATACATAGAGGGCTTCATCTTCGTTGCGAACGTCAACGCCCACCCAAGCCCGAACACCGGGATGCTTCTGCGCTTCCCGAAAGAAATTGCTCGCACCACTCACATTGTTGATATCGGCCAACAAAATGTTGACCTTTTGCTTCGTCAAATCTGATTGACTCTGCGCCCAACGCACAATATCTTCCGGACTCATGAGCCCGTACCGCAGACTAAAATAGGAATGACAATGGTACAACATATCGACAGTGAAATTGATAAGAATATTATCAATTATTTGTCGATAAATTAATCAAAAATCAGGATGCCTGCAAGTCAATTTATTTTTTAGAGGCAGAAATTTTTACCTTATCTCCATCAATCAAGGTTTTGGCAATGGCCATGCTGGGCTCCACAATGATCTCTTCACCGTCTTTTAGTCCCGAAAGAACCTCAAAATAATCAATGTCTTGAATTCCCACCTCAATTTTAACGGCTTTTGCCTTCCCGTTTTCGTATTTAAACACCCAAGTAGAAGCTTTCGAGTCATTCACTGGGCTGCTACCGTTTTTGAACGACTGCGGATTTCTAGTAGTCAACGCCGAAATAGGAACAGAAACCACTTGAGAGCGGGTATTGGTTTTGATATCGGCAGATGCGGTCATACCAGGAAGCAATGGAGCTTTAATTCCCTTAGAAATCAAATCAGCATAACTTGCTCTGGAAATACGAATCTTTACCGTGTAATTGGTCACTTGTTCACTCACATTTTGAGCCGTGTTGAACTTCGCCGAATTGGCAATCTCTGAAACCACTCCTTTAAATATGCGATCAGGATAGGCATCTACTCGAATATCGGCGCTGTCTCCCAAATGAACACGAACAATATCATTCTCATTGATGTTTACCTGCACTTCCATGCTGCTTAAGTTGGATATACGCATGATTTCGGTTCCCGCCATTTGGGCAGTACCTACAACGCGTTCCCCTTTTTCACTATTCATTTGAGTCACAATTCCCGATGCCGGTGCATAAATGCTGGTTCTGCCTAGGGTTTTTCTTCCCTCATCCAAGCGAGCTTCCAAGCTGCGAACGTTAAAACTGGATGCCAGTTTGTTTTTAGAACTAACAACCGCTTCGGTTTTGGCTTGTTCAAATTGCAATTGTGCATTTTCCCATTCTTGGGAGCTGATCACTTGTGATTCGAACAATTTTTTCTGCCTATCGAAGGTAATTTTTGCTGTTTCTAGTGCCGTTTTTGCCCTCAACTCTTGAGCTTCAGCACCTGCCAAGGCTGCTCGAGAATTATCTAAGTTGGCTTTCAATTGGCTTAGGGTGGACTCGTAAATTTCAGGATTGATTCTCAATAATAACTGTCCTTTAACCACCGAATCGCCCTCTTGAACCAACATTTCAGTGATTTCTCCCGATACGTCAGGACTGATTTTTACCTCTTTTTCAGGTTGGATTTTGCCCGTTACGCTCACCAATTCGGTGATGGTTCTTTTGGACACTTTTTCAGTGCTAACTTCCGTGATTTCCTTGCCCCCCTTGAAAATGGCTGATGCAATAACAATAACAGCCACAACTGCAATGGCTATCCACAATATTTTTTTCTTTTTCATTGATGTTTAAAATTGATTGAGGGCTTCTAAATTATTCAAATACAGGGTTTCAATAATCAAATACCGCAAAGTGGCTTCGTATTTGGCGTTCAAGAACGATTGATAAGCCGAAACTTCATTGTTTTTTGCCAACTGCAATTCAAAAATGGTTGATTGCCCCAAGTCCATTCTTTTTTGTACAAATTCTAAGTTGCGTTTTTGCATCTCGTAGTTTTGTTCTGCGGCGTCGTATTGGGCACTGGCATTTTCGAAGTTTTGAAATGCCAAAGTCACTTCATTGATGATGCTTTGTTTCAATCTGAGTTGATTCAACTGAGACTGAGTCACTGCAACTTGAGCGCGTTTAACCTGGCTGTGATTTTGCAATTGTCCGAAAATGGGCACCGATAAAGTAGCCCCGAACGCTTGTCCAAAGTTGTCTTTGATTTGATTGTTAAATTCAATGGTTTGTGCGTTGTAGCTAAATGTAGGTGCCTCCACAATTTCATTAGATCCTTGAACTATGCCAATGGGCTGAAATCCTGTAATGGTGTATCCTACAATACGTTTAGCATTATCGGAATAAATAGTGCTCAGGCTTCCACCCATAGATAATGATGGCATGTAAGCGCCTTTGGCAATTTTGACACCAATTTCTGCGGCTTTGGCTCGGTATGAAAGGCTTTGATAATCAGCTCTTTTACTCAAGATGCTATCCATGAATTCTGATGACAATGTCACTCCCAAGGTTAAACTAGGAAGAGATACATCGTTTTCTGCAATTTCAAAAGATTGCTCAAACGGGATGGCTAGAAGGCCTTTCAGATTTAACAATCTGTTTTTATATTGATTTGAGGCTTGAGTTTCTTGCGATCTTGCATTGAAATATTGGGCACGCGCGGCAAGAACAACGCCTTCATTCGCAGCACCAAAAGCTTGAAGTTTTTCGGTGCGTTTCAAATCTTGTTGAAGGGCCTCGGAATTCAGCTTAGCCGCTTTCAGTTGTTCCCGCGCTTGCATCACCTGTAAATAGGCTAAACTTACGCTCAAAGCCATGTTACGCTTGCTTTGTTCCAAGTCTAAGGAGCTGGCTTGATAGTTGTATTTTGACTGTTTAACCGCATTTCTTAATTGTCCGCCAGCAAAAATCACCCAATTTCCTTGAAGCTGAAACGAACTATTTCCTACCGTAGTTTGAACAAATTGGTTAGAAAAACGGTCAATACTACGTCCGCTTTGATAATATTGTCCCATCGATCCGTTTACTGTTGGACTTAAATTCAGTAGAGACTGCTCCATTTCAATGTTGGCACTCGCCATTCCTACAGCAGATAGTAGAACATCTGGGTTGTTTTTTAGGGCGATTTGAACGCACTCAGAAAGACGATACTTAGTTTGAGCATGCAATGGAGAGTTTGAGAAAACACTACCGATTAAACATCCCCCGAAAAAAAGAAATCTGGAAAAACTGGTGCGGCCAATCATAAACATTCAAAGGTACCGTAATGTAGATAAACTTCGTTGAATCAATCGATAAGCCGCGTAATTCTTCGTTTAATTGTGTGGAAAAGATGGCTATTGAATATCAAACAAAATGCTCTTAAATTTGCAACGAGTTCTGGTTTCCACAACCAAAGGCTTGGAAGTGGAATTAAAATGGGAACATCGGTGAAAAACCGAGACTGTACCCGCAGCTGTAACCTCACGCCGTAAGGCACACGTTTAGGGCATCTGAGCCACTGTTTAATTACGGGAAGGCGCCCCACTCGAGGAAGTCAGAAGACCTGCCGCACTCACCAAACAAACCGCTTTCGGGAATAAAGGCGCATGAGAAAGGTAGTTAATAATATCGCACTGTGCATTCTTTTGCTGTCTGCTGAATCCATTTCAGCTTATACAGACCTCGTGCGTAAAATCGACAAAGATTCAGCCCAGAGCAACCTTTCCATTCCACATGATAATATCCCAAAATCAGATACCGTTTTTGTGAGCATCAGAAGAATTTCTTTTGCCCAAATTGGACGACTTTCGCAAGAGGTTGCCCCCACCGAACAAGGTGCTGTTTTGACCCAAGATCTTCTGCAATCTGGTGCATTTTTCAAGCAATACGGTATTTCGGGCTCTGCAACCATCAGCAAAAGAGGTGCTGATGCCACCCAAACTCAAGTGCTTTGGAACGGACTGCCCATCAATCACCCCATGTTGGGAATGACCGATTTTAACAATTTTAGCACTTTCGGATTGTCTGAACTCACCTTTATTGACGGTGGAAACTCAGCCATGTACGGCAGCGGAAGTGTTGGCGGTACGGTTTTGATGAACCACGACGCCAATTTTAACAAGGGAAAAATCGTTCAAGCCACTGGCTCAATAGGCAGTTTCAATAACCATCAATATGCCGCAACTTTAGGATATTCCGGAAAAAAAGCCACTGTTCAATTTTCGCAATCGGTGGTGAATCAACAGAATACGTTCTCTTTTTACGACCGAACCT
This sequence comes from uncultured Rhizobium sp., assembly GCA_964527775.1. Classification (GTDB taxonomy): domain Bacteria; phylum Bacteroidota; class Bacteroidia; order NS11-12g; family UBA955; genus VMCP01. Next base: position 45,972 of record CAZGQS010000007.1, read on the forward strand.
TTGAACTGAAAAGAAAAGCTGTTAATTCTGAGTTTCAACAATACATTAGTCGGGTTTTAGCCACGGTTCAACTGTCAAAATACAGCCAAGCAAAACTAGTTATAGAGAACGCCCGGATGAACCGTGGATTGGGAATGCTTTCCGGGAGTTTTAACACCCTAGGAAATCAGAAAGATGTATCTCAAAGAGGTGTTTTTGAGTCTAAATATCAAAAAGGCCGATTTGCGTGGATTCAGAAATTTGGTGCCAGTCAAGATCAAATCATTTACACCCAATCGGGAATTCCAGATACCAGCCATGCGCAATTGAGATTCGCTATGTCTGAAGCGTATTTCACCATCAACCCTAAAACACAAATTCTCATGGGATTTGACTTCCAGCAACAACGAGGAAACACGCAATATTACCAAAGAACGCAGATTAGAAATCTTCCAGCTCAGTTTATATCCCTCAGACAAAAACGAAATAAAACCCAATGGCTAGCCAGTGCTAGATGGGAATGGCAGGAGAAAATTCCTTCGGCCGGAATTGGACAAGAAACGCAAATTCGTGCCAATTGGGTCTTTAAATCTGATCTTCACTCCAGCTTTAGAAGGGCAACGTTGAACGATCTTTATTGGGCGCAACCGGGTAATGCTACCCTCAAAAATGAACTTGGTTGGGAGGCAGAAGCTGGAATTGCAAACCGAAAGTCGCATTTCAATTGGGAGCTTACCCTATTTTACCGAGAACTTCAAAATCCCATCATTTGGATGCCTTCCGGGGGACTTTGGGCTGCGCGAAATTATCATTTTGGACGGTACTATGGCTTTCAGAATCACTTACAATATCAGTCAAGCAAATGGTTTGCACGCTTGAGTACCGATTGGGTAAGAACCCGTGTTCAAGCCTATGAGGGCAGCGATTTTTTGCAACAAATATTCATCCCTGACCTGATGGCAAACATCCAACTAGGCATGAAAATTAAAAATTGGAGCTTTGCCACAGACCTTGCACACACGGGCAACAGATTCATTCAAACCGATAATGAAAAAGTAATTCCATCATACCAACTCCTCGGAGCGCAAGTAAAATTCACTTTGAAAAAGCAGAGTTTTATCTTGAATGCCCAAAATCTACTAAATACTGTCTATGAAAATATGCCCGGCAG
>CAZGQS010000007.1:47221-110654 GCA_964527775.1 uncultured Rhizobium sp.
GCCAAAGATTACACCAAAGAAGAACCCTCAGATTTTATGAAACATTTGTATGCAGTCAAGCCAAACATTGACAACAGCAACACCGGACGTGTGCATGCCATCGGTACGCAAAATGCATATTTGACTAGTGCCTTAAATAAGATGGGTCAGTCAATTTATAGTTTTCAAGTAGCAAACACCACCTATGCCTATAATAGCATGAAACTGGGTGATAACATCGGAAAAAAATTCACTGCAGCTGACAACGATACGTTTGTGTTGATCATACAAGGTTACCGTGAAGATTCAATGGTAGAACAACAACTGATTTACCTTGCCGATTTTCGATTGGGCATCAATAGCTACATTGCCAATGAATGGATTTCTGTAATAATGAATAACGAAACAGACAGTATCGCTTTTTCATTGGTGAGTTCTGATAACGGTGATTTCGGTATGAATACTCCAGCCTATTTCGCGCTCGATAACATCACATTGATTGGTCCTGCAAGCGCTAAGAAATTAAATGCCATTTCCTTGCAAGCTTATCCCAATCCAGCGGTTGATCAAATAAATTTCAAAAACACACCTCTGAATGTAGTTAAAACCGTTTGCATCGATGCTTTGGGAAGAAACCATTCATTCCATTTAAATGTGGATGGAACGGCTCAAGTTGGACATTTGAACGCCGGTGTGTATTGGGTTGAATTGTATGATATTCAAGGAAATATCTATCGTTCCTCTTTCATCAAGAATTAAAAATGAGATTTTTGGCTTTTTTTCTGGGGATGTTTTTACTGTCAGGAAGCCTGTTGACTTCCTGCACACCCGATGCAAAGCCGGCACCGAAGCCTAAAGACATCCCTTTAGCCAAAGTTCTGATTTTATGCGAGGGGAACTTCCTGTGGGAAAATGCCCAACTCGATGTATGGTTGCCCGACAGTCAAATCCTCATATCTAACGCCTACGAAACTCAAAACAACAAACCTTTAGGTGATGTGTTGCAGTCGGGTTTATATTCCAAAGGTAGACTATGGCTTGCCGTTAATAATTCGGGCAAAATTTTGGAATTAGATCCCAAGAGTTTGGTGGAGATCAATAAAAACATTACCCCAAATTTTCCCAGATACTTGAGCTACTTACTATCAACCCAGTCGCTTTTTGTCACAGATTTAAAGAAAAATCAGGTAAGAGAGTTAGATGCAACAGATTTGACCTTGAAGCATGCATATCCAGTTTTGCCTTCAAAGAATGGCGAATTTTCAGGGTGGACCGAACATATTGTTGATTGGAATCAGAAAATGGTTGCCGCCAATATTGATGGCAATCTTCTAATCATTGATCCTATTTCTAAAAAGCAAAATTTACTTCCCATTGACAGTGGAGCAAGTTACCTTGCCGTCGATAAATTCAATCAATTGTGGGTGGCTTGCAGAATTGGCAATGAATCTAGCTTGATTCAAGTTAAACAAGACCTTTCAATTACCGTTCATCGCATTAATAAGCCCATTCAACGCATTTCTTTGGGGGGTAGTAAAGATACCCTTTGGCTTTTGAGCCAAAATGAAGTTCATTATGTCGTTTTAAGTGAATCTTCCGCTACAATTCAAACACAAAAAGCATTCAGCGTTTCTGGGGCGCAAAATCTATATGCCTTTGGTATTCATCCTCAAACAGGTGAATTTTATCTGGGCGATGCTCGCGATTATGTGAGTGCCGGAAAAATATTTATTTACAACTCCAGCTTTCAATTGAAACACACCTTTGAATCTGGTGTCATACCTACTGACTTTGTGTTTGTGGGGATCTAAAATCTGAACCGTATCTTTGCGGCCGCATGTTGCGAATCAAGAATATCGACAAACTGGTGCTCCGATCTTACGTGGGGCCATTCATTGTCACTTTCGTATTGAGCTTATTTTTATTCTTGATGCAATTCCTTTGGAAATACATCGATGAACTTGTAGGGAAAGGCATTCCAACCGGTGTGATGTTAAAGTTGATTGGACTTTCACTGGCTGATTTGGTTCCTATGGCCTTGCCCTTAACTGTAATGGTTGCCGCTCTAATGACCTTTGGTAATTTATCTGAGAGTTTTGAGCTTGTTGCCATGAAAAGCAATGGCATCTCTTTGCTCAGAATTTTGAGACCCATATTCATCTTCATGTCTGTATTGGTTGTTGCCAATTTCTTTTTCCTCAATTATATCATCCCCAAAGCCAACCTAGAATTTAAAGCAATGCTGCTGGATCTTAGATCCAAAAAACCCGCCTTTAACATTGAGCCCGGGCAGTTTTATCAGCAAATAGACGGTGTGGCCATAAGGGTAGGAGAGAAGGAAGCAGATAACGAAACCGTTAAAGACGTCCTCATATACGAATACAAACAAGACGACAGTAAACGCTTAAACGTGATTAGAGCCAAACACGGTAAAATGATCATGTCGCCAGATAAACGCTTTCTCAATCTAACCCTTTACAAAGGAGTGCGTTATGAAGAAATGACTTCGGCCGAGGATTATCGAAAAACTATGCCATTCAACCAAATGTTTTTTGAGAAACAAAGCATGGTCATTGATTTATCTAGCCTTGATTTTACCTTTTCTAATCGGGAAAGAATGGCCACTGATTATAGACTGTTGAATGTAAAAAAACTGCTTCTCGAAATTGATTCATTTCACATGAGAATGGACAAGCACAAGGAAGACAATGCTCAATATTTGAGCAGATTGATGCATTACAGAAAGTTGTTCCCTTCGCCTGTCCAAAATCAACCTCAAAATTCTATTAACAACTATATTGAGTTAAAAAATCCGAATATTTATCAAAATTTTGACTCTTCTCAATGGGCATCGATGAGGTCTTTAGCCGTTTCCACCGCACGCGGAATGAAGGGCACCTTAGACGGATATGCCGCAACTCAAAAATATGAATATAAAGATGTTGCACTCTACCAATCTGAACTCCACAAGAAGTTTTCTTATTCGTTTTTGTTGATGATGCTTTTCCTCATTGCCGCTCCGCTTGGGGCCATCATCCAAAAAGGCGGAATTGGACTACCATTGGTGATTTCAGTACTTCTTTTTGTGCTTTTCTATGCCATCAACATTACCGGCGAAAAAATGGGTAAAGAGTTAGTTTTCCCCGTTTGGTTTGGAATGTGGATGAGTACACTTGTACTCTTGCCTATAGCCGTTATCATTACTTTTCAAGCACTAAGAGATAGGTCTACCGTGGGTGGCGGATTTTCATTCAAAAAGTTATTTACGAAAAAGGCGCCCAAATGAAGGTTCTAGTTGTTGGAAATCGTTTTCCCTGGCCCCTGCGCGATGGCGGTGCCATTGCCTCCTATAGATTGATAAAGGCTTTGAGTGCTGCAGGACATGATGTGGTCTTTTTTTCCTTCAATACGGTAAAACATCATGTATCAGATGAAACTATTGCGGGTGAATTTTCTTTTTGCAAGACTGTTTCCGTTCCGCTGAATGCTGAAGTTAAGCCTTTTGATGCTTTAAAAAATATTTTTACATCCCATAGCTACTTTTTAGAAAGATACGTTCAACCGAATGCCCAAGCCCAATTAAAAGAATTGATTTCTTCCGAGAAATTTGACTTAGCCATCATTGAAGGTTTTTATTCTTCTGCATTTTTACAAGTACTTAAAGGTCAATTCCCAGTAATGTATAGAGCACATAACCTCGAACATCAAATTTGGCAACGGTTGGCCAACAATGAATCGTCTTGGGTCAAGCGTGCCTACTTGAACCTCCAAGTGAAACGTTTGAAAAAGGAAGAAATTCACTTATTAAATCAAGTGAATGCAACTATCGCTATTTCCCCATCAGATGCTGCAGTTTTTCAAGAATTAAGTCCTAAACCCGTGCATCTTTTCCTTCCAGGGGTAGAAATCCAGATCAATGGCAAGTCGAAATTGCAACCGCAAAGTTTATTTCATTTGGGTTCTATGGAATGGGATGCAAACCAGCAAGGGGTGGAGTGGTTTTTGAGAAAGGTTTGGCCCCTGGTTCTTGCTGAACACCCTGATTTGACCTTTCATTTGGCTGGTAAAGGACTACAGAAAAACGACCCAAGATACTTTCAACAAGGGGTGATGAATCACGGAGAAGTCAAAGACGCTCGAGAATTCATGATCCATCACGGCATATGCATTGTTCCCATATTGGCAGGCTCTGGTATTAGAATGAAGCTCTTGGATGCAATGAATTTCGGAATTCCTTGCGTTTCAACTCACATTGGTGCACAAGGCCTTAAAGTTGAATCTGGAAAGCATTTAGAACTAGCAGACAATCCCAAAGAATTTGCAGCCAAAATCATAGGGTTGTTGAATGACAGATTGAAAGCCATTCAAATAGGCAAAAATGCTGCTGCATACATCCAAGAAAATCACAATCCAGTCATCAATTTCGATAGACTGAACCAATTTATAGTTTCCGCTACATCATAACACATTGAAAATTCTCATTCAGTATTTAAAGCCTCAAGGCAGGCTCATTTTCTGGGCTCTATTTCTTGCCACCATTTCACAGGTTTTTTCCATGATGGATCCTTGGGTGGGCAGAAACATCATTGATAAATACCTGAATCAATTTCAGAAATTCAGTCAACATGATTTCATCATGGGTGTTTTAGGTTGGCTGGGGATAGGGGTAAGCGTTGCAATGATCAGCAGAATTGCTAAAAATCTTCAAGACTATTTTGTGAACGTTGCCATTCAGAAGGCGGGGGCCAGAATTTTTACTGATGGTATCAAACACACTTTGGCACTTCCATATGCCACCTTCGAAGATCACCGAAGTGGTGAAACACTCAATATTCTACAAAAGGTAAGAACCGATTCCGAACGTCTAATTTCTTTGGCTATTAATTTATTATATACCAGCGTAGTAGGTATTGTTTTTGTGTTTGCAGCTTCTTTTTCAGTACACTGGTTGATTGCTCCGGTATTTTTAAGCGCTATGGTTGTAGTGGGGGTGAGCAGTTCTCTTTTGAGCAAACAAATCAAGTTCATTCAGAAAATCATTATGAAAGAAACCAGCACTCTTGCGGGAACTACCACTGAAAGTTTGAGAAATATTGAATTGGTTAAAAGCTTAGGGCTAGTCAATCAAGAAATGCGACGAATCAGCAGCAATACCCTTAAAATTTTGGGTTTAGAACTGCAAAAAGTGAAAAAAATCAGAACGCTGGGTTTTGTGCAGGGCACCACCGTCAACCTTATGAGAAATGTACTCTTGTTGTTTCTCAGTTGGATGGTATTTCAAGCCAAGATCACTCCCGGAATGTACATTCAATTTTTATTCTATACTTTTTTTATCTTTAATCCCCTCCAAGAACTAGGTACCTTTATCCAAGCTTATAGAGAAGCAGATGTTTCGTTGAATAGATTTGATCAGCTCCTAAAAATGCCAGAAGAAACAATTCCTGCGTCTCCTAAAATCATGGGCGATATTCAGTCCATTGAATTTAAAAACGTCAGTTTCAAGCATCAATCTGCCAAACAAAATGCCCTAGATAATATTGATTTCTCTCTCCACAAGGGCGAAACCATTGCTTTTGTAGGTCCATCAGGTAGCGGTAAAAGCACCATGGTTAAATTGTTGGTAGGCTTGTATTTACCCACAGAGGGCGACATTGTTTTTAATGGATATTCAGTATCCGAAATAGATAGAAATGAAATCAGATCTCAATTAGGACTGGTATCTCAAGAAAGTCAGCTTTTCTCAGGTACCATTCGTGAAAATTTACAATTTGTTTCTCCAGAGGCATCGGAACAAGATATTCTAAATGCTTTAAAAGCAGCCGCTACTCAAAATTTATTGCAAAGAGCAGAAAATGGTTTAGATACTCAAATAGGAGAGGGTGGAATCAAAGTTTCTGGCGGAGAAAAGCAGCGCCTGTCCATTGCGCGCGCACTGCTTCGCAATCCGAAACTGCTCATTTTTGATGAAGCTACTAGCGCCTTAGATTCCATCACGGAGAATGAAATAACCGAAACGCTTCGCGATATATCATCCCAAAAAGATAGAATCAACGTGATGATTGCTCATCGATTGAGCACCATCATGCACGCAGACCGAATTTATGTCCTCGAAAAAGGAAAAATAATTGAAGTGGGCAAGCACACAGAGCTTTTGGATTTGAAGGGACTGTATTACGCCATGTGGCGACAGCAGACCTAAATAAGAACCATTTTATAATGCTCAATATCGGCTTCCACAAACAAATCTCCCGCTCTTGCAAATCCAAATTGAGCATAAAACGACTCTGCATGGGTTTGGGCGTGTAGATAAAGCCTTGGCTTGTTAGGGTAAATTTCGGTCGTTTTTTCTAAACAAGATTTCACCAATTCTGCACCAATGCCTTTGCCTCTGTATTCCTTTAAAACAGCGAAACGCTCAAGTTTTACGCCATTCTCGGTTTCTCTGAATCTGCAGGTTCCAGCAGGAATTCCTTGGTGTTTTGCTAAAAAATGTTGACTGCTTTCTTCATATTGGTCGTATTCTTCTTTGGGATCTACCGACTGTTCAATCACAAAAACTTTACGTCGAATCTCAAAGATATCGGTCATTTGTTGGGCTGTACGCGCTTGAATAATTTCAATCATCAGAAAAATGGTTATTTTTGTTCCAAATTTAACCCATAATAAAGAAAATACGAATGTCGAACACCAACATCGAACAACTGTTAGGAAAAGATGCAGAGTATCTTTTGAATCACAAATGCAACACCATCAGCAAAGAGAACATCCATTTACCAGGTGCTGACTTCGTTGATCGCATTTTTGCTCAAACCAATCGTTCAACTCAAGTATTGCGTTCGTTGCAATCACTATACGGGCACGGACGTTTGGCTAACACGGGTTATTTGAGCATTCTTCCAGTTGACCAAGGCATAGAACATAGCGCAGGGGCTTCATTTGCACCCAACCCCATATATTTTGATCCAGAAAACATCATCAAACTTGCCATAGAAGGCGGTTGCAATGCCGTTGCTTCAACTTATGGTGTGCTAGCCATGAACTCAAGAAAATATGCTCATAAGATTCCATTTATTGTGAAAATCAATCACAATGAATTCTTGTCTTACCCCAATAAGTTTGATCAATTCATGTTTGGATCTGTTCGTGATGCTTGGAACTTAGGAGCTGCTGCCGTTGGTGCTACCATTTACTTTGGAAGTCCTGAGAGTTCTAGACAAATCATGGAAGTTGCTAAAGCTTTCGAAGAAGCACATTCTTTGGGTATGGCAACCATCTTGTGGTGCTACACTCGTAACAACGGTTTTAAAGTTGATGGTGTTGATTATCACACTTCTGCTGATTTAACTGGTCAAGCCAATCATTTGGGTGTTACCATTCAAGCAGATATCATCAAGCAAAAACTTCCAACCAATAACGGTGGATATAACGCAACAAAGCACGGAAAAACTCATCCTAAAGTATACTCAGAACTTACCACTGATCACCCCATTGACCTCACTCGTTATCAAGTAGCAAATTGTTACATGGGCCGCGCAGGTTTGATCAATTCAGGTGGAGAAGCAAAAGGCCAAGGAGATATCGAAGAGGCAGTATTTACAGCAGTTGTAAACAAACGTGCTGCTGGCTCTGGTTTGATTTTAGGAAGAAAAGCATTCCAAAAACCATTGACCGAAGGTGTTCAATTGCTGAACTCTGTTCAAGATGTTTATCTTGACTCATCAGTAACTATCGCATAATTTTGAAAGATATGTCGTCTGCAGGATTTGAAGAGTTCGATGAACTTGATTCAAACGACTCAAAATGGTATCAGCGAACACTAACGGGTATTCTTACTAAAACCAAAGATAAGAAGCCTACGCCCGATGGTTTATGGGAAAAGTGTAAACGCTGCAAAGCGGTTCACACTGCCAAAGATTGGATTGACCATAAATATGTATGTTCGTCTTGCAACTATCATGAAAGAATTGGTTCTCACGAGTATTTTGAAATCTTGTTTGACAACAACGAATTCACCGAACTCAATGAAAACCTAAGCAGTGGTGACCCTTTGAATTTCGTAGATTCAGCACCATATTCTGATAGAATTGTAGTTGCACAAAAGAAAACAGGCTTAAAAGATGCCGTAAGAACAGCAACGGGTAAAATGAACGGACAACCCTTCACCGTGGCTTGCATGGATTTTAACTTCATTGGTGGATCTATGGGTTCTGTGGTAGGAGAAAAGATTGCACGTGCCATTGATTACTCTATCGCCCATAAAACTCCGTTTTTGATGATCTCAAAATCAGGTGGTGCCCGTATGATGGAAGCCGCTTTTTCTTTGATGCAAATGGCAAAAACCAGCGCAAAATTAGCCCTTTTGAACAAAGCAGGCATTCCTTACATTTCGTTAATGACCAATCCTACTACCGGTGGAGTAACAGCTTCTTATGCCATGTTGGGCGATTTTAATATCGCTGAACCTGAGGCTCTAATTGGTTTTGCTGGACCTCGTGTTATTCGCGAAACCATTGGAAAAGACCTTCCCAAAGGCTTTCAAAGTTCAGAATTTTTGGTTGAACACGGTTTCCTCGACTTCATTGTAGAGAGAAACGTTTTGAAAGAAAAACTAAGCAGTCTATTAAGTATCATTTGGAATAAATAAACACAATTAATATGAATTTTCCTGAAAATTTGAAGTACACCAAAGACCACGAGTGGATCTTGGTTGAAGGTGATCAAGCTACCATTGGTATCACTGAGTTTGCACAAGGTGAGTTGGGCGATATCGTTTTTGTTGACATTGCCACTCAAGGTGAGACTTTAGGTGCAGAAGAAGTTTTCGGTTCAGTGGAAGCCGTAAAAACTGTAAGTGAGCTATACATGCCTGTTGCAGGTGAAGTTTTAGAAGTTAATACTGCTTTAGATAGCACTCCTGAATCAATCAATTCTGACCCTTATGGCGATGGTTGGATGATCAAAGTAAAAATGTCTAATGCCGCAGATGCTGACGCTCTATTGACTGCTGATCAGTACAAAGCCCTCATCGGTGCTTAATTTTAATCACAAATTTTTTAAATGGGTCCCCGCAATTTTGTGGGGACTTTTTATTTCTTGGGCTACTCTAAAACCAACAACCCATACTGATTTAAATATCCCACTTTGGGCCGCCTCTTTGCATTTAGATAAATGGGTGCATTTTGGTTTTTGGTTCATTTGGACATGGCTCTTCTTGAAAAAAGTGAATCCATCTGGTTTATACAATTTGATTTCGGTTGTTTTCTTTTCCGCCTACGGCGGACTGATTGAAATACTACAAGGCACCATGAACCTCGGTAGAACCTGCGATATTTGGGATTGGTTAGCCGATACCGCAGGTGTTGTTATAGCAGTGGTTTATTTAAAATGGCTCAATAAATTTATTCAATCATAAAAAAGGCCCGCCTAAGCGAGCCTTTTTTTGAAAATTTATTTATTAAAAATTCAGATTATTATTTAAACATAGTTGCTTGGTAACCACGGCTAGCGTCTCCTTTCAAAGACAAACTTACAGTGATTGAACCTTGCGCACCTGCTTTGGTTTTCAATTGCTTAGCCATAGCTTCAGACATGTATACACAAGTAGTCCATTCTGGATCTTCTTTGATGCTTACTTTTAATTTTTGTGAACCCACTGGAGGATTACAAGGAGCAGTCTGAGCACCTTTTGCACCTGGAGCTGCATGAGGAGCTGCATGAGGAGCACCAGCAGGAGCACCTACAGCATGTTGACCTGGGCCACTTGTAGCTTCAAAAGTCACAGTAATTCCTGTTACCATTACTTGACGGTTGTTGTAATTCTTTTGATTTTGAGCGAATTGCATACCAGCAACCTGCTCCCCTTGTGCCATAACTGCGCCAATCATTAAGATACCAGCAGCTAAAAAAGAAGTTATTTTTTTCATGTTGTATATTTTGTAATGCAATCTAAGTTAAATCTTTATCTACTCATTAACTTTATAAATTAAGTTATACAATGTTATAGGGTAAATTGCTAAAAAATAAAAACGCCCCAATAAATTGAGGCGTTTTACAGTGAGGTCGGAACCGGATTCGAACCGGTGTAAAGGGTTTTGCAGACCCGTGCCTAGCCGCTCGGCCATCCGACCTTATTTTTAAGGACTGCAAAAATAACCCAATTCAAGCAATCCCACAACTACAACCGATAAAATTATTTAATTTAACGACAAGCCCTAACTCTGCACCCTCAACTCTCAACTCTCAACTCTCAACCCTCAACTCTCAACTCTCCGAAACTATTTTCCCATCAGCCATCGTAATCACTCGATCAGTGCGTTTGGCGAAATCATCGTCATGGGTAACAATGAGCATTGACATTCCTAGACTAGCGGTTAAATCTTTGAAAATCCCAAAAACCAAATCGGCATTTTTAGAATCTAAGTTACCGGTAGGTTCATCACCCATAATGATGTCGGGGTCATTGATCAATGCTCTAGCGATGGCAACCCGCTGTTTTTGTCCGCCAGAAATTTGAGTTGCCCTCTTTTTGGCTTGGTCAGCAATATCCAACATCTTTAATTTTTCATATGCAATGTGTTCAACTTCTGATTTTGATTTTAAACCGAGTTTTAAAGCAGGCATCATTACGTTTTCCAACACCGAAAACTCAGGCAGTAAATAGTGAAATTGAAATACAAAGCCAATATGTTCATTTCTTACTTTGGCTAGTTCATTAGATGATTTTCCTGTGAGCAATTCCCCTTTTAGCCAAATTTCACCCTCGTAATTAGTGTCCATAGTACTTAACAGGTAAAGTAAAGTACTTTTTCCGCATCCACTTTTGCCTTGAATGGATACAAATTCTCCTTTATTCATAGAGAAATTTACCCCATTCAATACTTGAACTTTTACGGGGTCGTAAAAGTACTTGTTGATGTTTTTGACTTCCAGAATCGTGCTCATGTTATTGTCCTCGAATGATTTCAACCGGGTCTATCTTGCTGGCTTTTCTAGCAGGTAGATATCCTGCAAAAAAAGTGGTAATGATGGCAAATAGACTTCCTCCAATGTAAAAAGCCACTTCAAAATTAACAGGGAAAGTCTTCACAGTGGGTAAAGCCTCAGTTTCAAATGGGGCTTTACTGATCAAAACGCTGACACTATAACCCATTAAAAGTCCAACAGCACCGCCAATAATTCCAATCAACAAGGCCTGATAAATGAAAATGCGTTTCACATCGCCCCCTGAAAAGCCCATGGCCTTTAAAATGGCAATGTCATTCATTTTTTCATAGATCAACATGTTCAAAATGTTGTAAATCCCAAATCCAGCAACAATCAATAAAGTGATTGATACAGCATAACTTATCAGGTTTCGGATGCTGGTACCTGTCTCAAATTGAGCATTAGCGGTATTTATGTCAACCGCATGAACCCCAAACGCTTCAGAAATTTCAGCCGTCATGTGCAATGCTTCATCTATGTTCTTTAGTTTAATGTATAAATCTGTTGCATAAGATGGACCTTCATTGGCAGCCAATTGAGCAGTTTTGATGTTAGCATAACTTTGTATATTGTCTACTTCGGCCAACCCACTTTGGAAAAAAGCAACGATTTTCAACCTCATCGATTCACCAGTGGGAGTAATCATTGGAACATAATCACCCACTTTAAGGCGTAATTTTTTAGCAACTCCAGCTCCTAATATGATGCCATTTTTGCTATTATTGAGGTCTTCGGGTTTACCTCCCACCACGTATTGATTGAAATTGAATAATTTTTCTTGTTCTAGGGCATCTATCCCCATGAGGTTTCCGTTGAGAAGTACGCTACCCGACTGGTAAAAAACTCTCGCTGAAACCAGGGGTGTGATGCCCTTAACGCGAGGGTCTTTCTGAAGTGCGAGTCGTATGCCCTGATTGTTCCGAATGCTTGCTTGAGACCTTCGTGGTTTTACATTTTCAACCACATGAACAAAATTAGAATCTTTGAATGGGTCTGCCATTTCAATGGGTTGAACTTTACTCGCCTCTACTTCGTTGTAAATTCTGATGTGCGGAGTTCTATTGAGAATTAAACCGTCTAACAATCCATTTAGACCGGTCATGAAACTCATTAGAATGATATAGGTGCCAATGCCAAAAGTTACCCCAAGTGCGGCAATGATTGATTGCTTTTTACGCTCCACTAAATGGGTGCGGGCTATTTTCACCAAGACCGAATTGTTCATGGTTATTTTTTCTTTTTCAGAGGAAGTAAAACGGTTTCACCGTCTTTTAAACCATCCAAAATTTCTATGTAAAGATCACTCTTTAATCCAACTGAAATGGTTTTTAATCCTTCCGATGTTTCAACTTGATTGTTTTCTTTTAGGAACTTTTGGGGAATAACCAATGCATTATTTTTGGTTTCAATGACAATGTTGGCTTCAGCGGTTAACCCAGGAACTAACCTGGGAATGCTTTCTGTGAAAACGGCCTCTGCTTTAAACGACTGAGTTTTAGCATCAATTGCAGGAGTGATATTAGAGATTTTACCTTTGAAACTCTTGGAAAATGCATCCATCTTTACCCAAACTTCCTGGCCAAGTTTAATTTTCTCAAGGTCTACTTCGTCAATTTCTAATTCTATATAAAAGGATTTTCCAGAACCAACAACAGCCGCAATTTGTTGTGGGCCAACTAAATCGCCCTTGTTTAGAGGCAAGGAGAACAATTGCCCTTCAATTTCACTGCTAATTTTGAAGAACTTTAAGTTTTCGTTGGCATTGCTTTCATTCAATTCAGCAATTTTTTGACTGTATTGTTTTTGTTTTTGAAGTTGCAATCTTTTGGATGTTAATATTGTCAACTGACTTTTTGACGCTTCCAATTTCAGCTTCCTCAATTCTAACTGATTTTTACTTCCAATTCCCTCCGAAAAGAGTTTGTTCTGCCTGGCATAGTCAATGGAATCTTGTTCAAGTGTTTTTCTTGCTAACAAAATTTGATTTCGCAATTGCAGCAAATCATATTCTGGAAGTTCAGCTTGCTGTCTTTGCATTTCTGCAAGCTCAATGTTATTCAGTTGGATATTTGTACTAATTCTGCCAATCTCTTGACCCACTTTCACGGTTTCGCCTTCCTTTACAGTATAACCTAAAAATCTTCCCGTCGATAAAGGTCTGACTTCATATTGGTTCAGGGCCTTTACCTTTCCGCTGGCATACACCGAGTGTACAATGTTCTTTCTTTCTGCGTTCGCTGATTCGTATTTTTCACCGCACGATAGGAGTAAAGTCGCGCAAAAAGCGACCCAAAGGGGAAGGTGGGGTTTCATATATTCAAATGTCCTTAAAATCGACTGATTTTCATTCGTTTTCCGTCGATAAATGTGTGCTTTACACGAATTTGTTTAAGTTCTTCGGTTGAACATTCTAAAATGTCTTTGTTGAGGACTATAAAATCAGCCACTTTATTGGTCTGAATGCTGCCTTTCCATTCATCTTCTCTATTCGAATAAGCTGCCCAAAGGGTCATGCCTAACAATGTTTCCTTTCGGCTCAAGGCTTGTTTAGGCAAAAAGGGCGTTTTTAAATTTCCAGCAATATCCATCCTCTGCGTAGCAGAATAAAAGGAAGCAAATGGATTGATGTCCTCCACAGGAAAATCAGTGCCAATAGCCACTACACCTGCACTCTTTAATAAATCTTTGTAAGCATAAGCCCCTGATTGTGGATTGTAAAACTGAGTTAAACCAATCCGTTGATTCGAATCAACGCAAAGTCTGGACATGGCCCAAGGTGCATCTGAAGTGGCGTGTGTGGGCTGTATGCTGGGTATGATACCCCAATTAGACAGTTGTTTTTGATCTCGAGGATCTACAATTTGTGCGTGTTCAATGCGCCAACGAGCGTCAAATCCCTCAGGAATGGTTTGCTTGAAATTGTTGATGACCAATTTATTGGCTGAGTCTCCAATAGCGTGAACACACACTTGGAAGTTTTTTTGCAATAGATATCGAGTGTAATATCCAAATTGGCCATAGCTCATAAGTTGCAGTCCGTGGTATCCATTTCTATCGCAATAATCTGTTTTTAACAAGGCGCCTTTTGAACCTAATGCACCGTCTAAATAAATTTTCATGCTTTCGCAATGCATGAAATAGTTATTGGGAACTACGTTGGTTCCGACTTTCATCAGATTCTCATCATTGCCCGAAAGCATTGCACAAAACCGCATGTGAATTTTTTGTTCCTTTTGCAGTTTCTGTAAAAAGTACATCTCGTTGAGTTCCAAGCCAGCTTCGTCTAGGGTAGTAAGTCCGTATTTATAGATGTTTTTTGATTGTTTCACCACGGCTTTGCTCAATTCTTTTTCATTCATGGGAGGTATGAATTTTCGAATCCAATCAGAGGCATTGTCTACGAAAATACCTGTTGGTTTTCCGTTCGCATCTTTGATGATTTCACCACCGGCGATGGTAGTGTCCCAATTCAAATTCAATGTTTTCAGAGCAATGTCATTTACCCAAACAGCATGACCATCGACTCTCGACAAGCAAACGGGTTTTTTTGATACACCTTTCAAGTCTTCGGCTGACGGGAACGATTTTTCGCTCCAGTCGTTTTGATCCCAACCTCGACCAACAATCCAAGCCCGTTTAGTTTTAAATTTCTTAACCTTTTTATACACCTCAGATTTACTTTTAGTGCCAAAAACATTGACCTCTTTTGTGCCTCTGCAATAAGCTAAAAAATGACAGTGTGCATCAATCAATCCAGGATATAAATAACCGTTGTGTTTGATGATTTTTGCTGTTGGATATTTTAACTGTGCTTCACGTGTTGAACCCGTAAAACGAATCCATCCATTCTCTTCAACAAAACACTCTACGGTAGACATAGCAGTATCGCAAACGTAAATCTTTGTTGCTGTATGAATTGTAGCTTGAGACCACAAATTTTGCGAGCTCAGTCCCAAGAAAATAAATAAAAAATGAACGATTTTTTGGGGGATAAACGTTTTTGAATTGTTATACCTTTGTTTTAACATCTATTCAAATTTAAACATTCTATGAAGTTAGCCAATCGAAAAAATCTTATTATGTTAACGTTAACGGTAATTTTAGTGTCAGTTGCAGTGGTTTTTTTTATGGCAACAGAATCAAATTCGGGTGTTGTTGAAGATGAAGCTAATTTCAAAGTAACCGTATCTGATTGGGTAAAAGAAGGTTTGGAAACCTCAGACAGCAGTTTCAACAAAAAGTATGTAGGACAAATCATCGAAATTACGGGTAAAGTGGCATCAGTGAATGAACTGGAGGCACAGAATAGTACAAACGTAAAACTGGAAAGTGGCCAAGAAGAAGTAATAGTAGGAGCACTTTTCAATAAAACATCAGAGGAGGTGCAGCAACTTGCCCCCGGTCAAGATGTAACTGTAGTCTGTGAGTGCAACGGAGTGTCTAAACCCGAAGAATATGATCTTATCAGCGAAGTTTTGTTCACTTTAAAACATTGTCAATTAAAAAATAAATAATAATATGAAAAAGTACATTGCAGTATTCTTAATGGCTACGCTGTTTACAGTGGGTACCTTATTCTCTCAAGCCACCGTTTATAAAACTTCTTCTGGCAACATAACCTTTGTTAGTGAGACTGAATTTGAAAAGTTTTCTGCTGTGAATAATCAAGTAACAGCAGCTATTTCTTCTCAAGGAAAAGTACAGTTCAAAGCACCGGTAAATTCATTTGATTTTGAAAAGAAGTTGATGCAAACTCATTTCCAAGAGAATTACATGGAATCGGCTACATTTCCGAATGGTGTTTTCAAAGGGCAAATCGAAGATTTGAAGTCGTTTAATTTAGCTAAAAGTGGAACATACTCGGTTTCAGTTAAAGGTACTTTAGAAATCCATGGGGTAACCAAAGAGGTTGTCATTCCTGGCAAAATTGTGGTTGATGGCGACCAAGTAACATTGAAATCGAATTTCGCTATTTCCTGCGCTGAATACGGAGTAAAAATCCCAAAAAACAACGTAAATCAGATTTCTGATACCATAAAGATTTCTGTAAGTTGCTCTCTTACTAAATAATTACAGACATGAAATTGGTCTATTTTGGGGCGGTCATTGCGGCGGCGGGCTTGTTTGTGGGCTCTTGTAAACATGAGGTTCTTCCTTCGGTTAATGCATCTGACATTTGTTTCGAGCGCGACGTCTTACCCATTTTTGTATCCAATTGTGCTATGAGTGGTTGCCACGATGCAGGCACTGCTGCCGAAGAATATATCTTAACCAATTATGCCACAATTATGAATAAAGGCATTCGATCTGGTAGGCCTAAAAATTCGGAAATTTGGGAGGTTATAGAAGAAAATGAAATGCCACCCAACCATCCTTTGACCGCAGAACAAAAAGCGATTATAAAAACTTGGATTGCCTCGGGTGCGCCAAATGGTGTAAATTGTAGCAGCAATTGTGATTCGTCGGTTTTTACTTTTTCAGGGGCTGTATCGCCTTTAATAACTAAAAACTGTGTAGGATGCCATCAATACCCTGGTGCAAGCGGTGGTGTAGATTTAAGCTCTTATCAGGGGGCACGTGACATTGCAAAATCAGGAGCGTTTTTGAATAGCATTCAAGGTACAAACGGATATAAAAAAATGCCTCCTTCCGGTGCAGGACTGTCTGAATGTGAAATTAATCAAATTAGAAAATGGGTAGAAAACGGAGCTCAGCAAAATTGATTTCTGCAACTTTAATTGCTCTAGTGGCAGTTCTTGGCTCATGCTATTACGATAAGTCTGAAAGTCTTTACGGTGTTACCAAATGTGACACCACAAATGTCACATACACTTCAATTATTTCACCCATTATACAACGCGATTGCGCTGGATGCCATTCCGGTGCAAGTGCTTCAGCAGGTATTCAATTGTACGATTATACTTCCGTTAAAACCTACATGAGTTCTAATAAAATGCGCTTACTGGGTTCAGTAAAATGGGATGGTACAGCGTCTAACATGCCCAAGGGTGGAAATAAATGGAGCAATTGCAACATCAATTCAATGGAGGCTTGGGTGAACCAAGGAATGAAACCATGACCGCTATTTCACTGTGGAAAATCATTGCCCTAAAATTGGCAATTATAACTGGGTTTTTTCAACCAAATACGGCCAAAACGCAAGAAATTACAGAAAAACCTAAAAAAGAAAAACCCAATTACAACATTCCTATAACCGATGCCCCGAGCAATTCTAAATCGCTTAGGCTCATTACAGGACATACCTCTTCAACTCTTCCCAAAGGCACCTTTGAATTTGTCATTCAACATCGGTTTGGTGAATTGAACGAAGGCGCAGAGAATCTCTATGGATTGGATAATTTTAATTCTGTTCGATTAGGATTTGACTGGGCTCTTGGGAATAGAATCACCATTGGAGCCGGACGAAGTTCACGCGGTAAAATGTTCAACTCCTATTTCAAATGGAGAATGATTGGCAGTCCAAGAACCAAATTCAATTTAACCTACTTGGCCAACACAGACATTGATGGCAGGAAAACCAGCGATTGGGGAGTATCACCCTTCTTTTTCTCTCACCGTTTGGCCTATACCCACCAATTGATTTTTTCCCAACAATTTGGAGAAAAATTGGTGATTGGTGTTGCGCCAACGCTAGTGCATTTTAATTTGGTAGATCTTAATAACCAATCAAATGATATTCCATATGTGAATGCCTACGTCAGAAGAACACTCTCTCCCAAAATGGCGCTGACTTTTGAAGGTTCTACTTTGGTGAATGGAATCGTAAATACTCCGGCCAAAATCAATCCTACTTTGGGGTTTGGGTTTGAGTATTTTACGCCTAAACATACCTTTCAAATCAATTTAACCAATTCAAGGTCGCTTTATGAGTCGGGATTTTTAACCCAAAATCCACCTTCAACGTCAATGAATCAATTTTGTTTGGGTTTTAATTTAATCAGAAGATGGTAGGAAAATTCAAAATGATAATTGCTCTAACCAGCATTCTTTTTACAGCTCAATTATCAGCCCAAGATGATGACTTTGATTTGTTGGGTGAGGAAAAACCGGTGGCAACCAAAGTGAATTATGCTTTTAAAACCACCAAAGTAATCAATCTTCAAAGTACAGAAGTGACCGATAAAGGGGTGCTCGATTTTAAGATGATGCACCGTTTTGGTCCCACAAATGCCGGTGCTTACGAAGCTTTTGGATTAGACCAATCAACCGTTCGGTTTGGATTTGAATACGGAATTACCCGCTCTACCATGATTTCGGCGGGGAGGTCAAATGTCAACGGACTTAAAAACCTTGATTTTTTTGTAAAACAAAGACTGCTTCATCAAAATTCCACCAATTCCATGCCCGTTTCAGTGCTGGCTGTTGTTGGAACACAGTATTTGTCAGGTAGTAAATTCAATGATCTTACCAACCAAGAACGAAGCGCGTATTTTGCTCAGTTGATTGTTGCTCGAAAGTTTGATGAGGATTTTACTTTAGAAATTGTTCCAACTTGGTTGTACAATGCCAAAAATCCACCAACAATGCCCACTTTAGAGACACCGGCAGTTTCTCAAATTGCACTTGGAGTGGGACTTAGACATAAAATCAGTCCGCGAAGCAGCATCAACTTAGAGTATATTCCAGTTTTAACAAATAAGGGAACCCTTGTAAACAGCTTCTCTGTAGGAATGGATGTTGAAACTGGTGGCCACGTCTTCCAATTTCATCTGACCAATAGCCCAGGATTGAACGAAGTACAATTCATTTCAAACACCACTGATCCTTGGAAAACCGTCGGAATTAGGTTCGGTTTTAATCTTTCTAGGGTATTTACAGTGGTTAAACCAAAAGCGTTTAAAAAGTAAGAATCTGTTTGTGAGGAAATCCATATTGCCATGGGTTTCCTTTCATTACATTAAGCTCCACGTGGGCTCTGGTATTAGTCTTTGAATGTATATTCATTCGTAATACACTATTTGCGCTTTTATTTGGGATGTCTTCCAACTTTAATGCATGAATTGCCGGATTTACCGGTCCTGGAACCACGGTGTAACGATAATCGATTTGATTCAAGGCCTTGTTGAAACCTGGTTCAAAAAGAGCAGTAATGAATTCAAACGTATCAGAATTTTGAGGTTCAATTTCAAAATAAATCCAATCGTTTTGCTGAAGATTTAATTTGATGTTTTTGAAATCTATAAAAACATTGGAGTCATTGGGAAGATTGATGCTCGGGTTTAAAGATGGTTCACGATTAACAAATGCATCTACGCGGCCACCTGCTGTGAACCAACTCGAACTCATTCCTGAATGGAGTTGGCTCCCAAAGATATTGACTCTTTGGAACTTTGACTCTAGCCATGGTAACATCCAAACCGGACTTCCCGAATTGCTGATAAAAATGAAAGTATCGATGTTTTTTTGAACTGTTTGTTTTTCGAGGGATGCTAATTCGTCAAAGTTCAAATGAAACTTTTTTGATTGATAATTCAGAATATCCTCTGGTCCCTCGGCAAAAACAGGAAATTTGGTCAATGTTTTGTCCCTAGATATCAACTGAAACGGCGATGAAAATTTATTTTCCGTTCTTCTTTTTTGAAAATTGGTTTCCTCGACTAGGCTGACAATCAATATTACTAAAACAACATATCGTCCCCAAGAAGGAACCCATGACAATGAAAAATTACTCACAAATGTCAAGAAAAACGGCAGAGCAAAATACACTACGTGATCTTGTAATACTGGTTTAAACCAATATGAATAAGACCATCCTATCAGTAGAACCAATGCCCAAGAAATAATTAATTTTGTCGCTGTTGAATCAATTCTCTCTTTATGATAAATTGAAAATGCAGTACATATTAAAATTGATAATAGGAGTAAGTTAGATTGGTTAAATAGATAATGTACATGGTCTATAAACCATTTGGGCTGAGGCCTGCCAAGCCAACTTAACCCACCTTCACCAATTTGATGAGCAAGCACGCTCCATTGTGGAATTATCAGTAACAAGGCAACTGAAGCTACGATAATTGTATGTCTGCGAATTCTGAATTCTTGATCAATTATCCAATAAATGAATGCTGCCAAAAAACTGAAATAATGGGTGTAAAGCGTCAAACTGAGTAAAAAACCGACAAACCAAGAATTAGATTCCTTTCGGAAATTTAAAAATAACAGCAAGGCGGTAAGTCCAAGTTCATAAGGGCGAACCCAAACCGACATGCTCATGGGCAAGTAGAGAAAAGCAAGAAATAGGGTAGAGTAGTCAGCGGTTTGTTGATTTATTTGCTTTGCAAATCGATAAAAAAGCACCAAATTAAGTAGTGAGAATACTCCCCACAAAAGTTTGTACTTCCATTCGTCAAAGCCAAAGATTTTAATTAAAAACCATAAAACCGTTTGAACTCCAGCCGGATGCCCATCTATAGCCACTCCTTCGGTGAGGTGTTTCAAGAAGGAGCCTTGTGTGTTATGGGCCCGGAATAGGGCACCAAGCTCGTCAGAATCCATGGGAACCTCCCAAATCCCGTAAAATCGAAGGATGGCTGCTGTGAACAACACCCCTATAAAAAACGAATGTCTTTTCAGGAAGTCCAATTAAGTTTTTTGCTTAGATTTTTGAGCTGACGGGAATAAAATATTGTTGAGAATCAATCTGAATCCCGGACTATTGGGGTGCAAATTGAGGTCAGTAGGAGGTTCTCCAACGTGGTGCTGATAGTCTTCGGGGTCATGTCCCCCGAAAAAAGTCCAAGTTCCTTTACCCATTTCACCATGAATGTATCTGGCTTCATTTAATAAGGCATTTTCACCCATGACTAACACGTCACTTTTGATGAGATCTCTCTTGAATGCAGTGGTTTGTCCCATAAATCCACGAACGGTTTTTGTATGATTTTGACAAAGTATGCTCGGAATTAAGTCCCATTTGGCTGAATAATCAAAAAGGGTAAATAAATCCGTTTCTTCGGTAACGTTCCGAGTGTTGGGATTTACGTCAATGTTGGAATATTCGTAAACGTATGGACTGGTTTCTAAGGTGAAATTTTTAAATGCGAAGCATTGGTCGTAATTGAGTTTTTGCTGGGCCTGTGGATCTGCAGGGTCACCATCAAACATGCTCTCGCAGACGTCGGTATTTTGCGCGGCCAACGCAATGTCGTAGGTATCGGTGGCGCTGCACATGGCAAAAAGGAAACCTCCACCAAGACAGAAATCTCTTATTTTCAAAGTGACCGCTTTTTTCAATTCTCTGACGGTTTTGTACCCGTGTTTTCGGGCCATGCTCTCTGCCTCTTGAACTTGAGAAATATACCAAGGCGCGGTAGAGTAGGAGGCCCAAAATTTGCCGTATTGTCCCGTGAAATCTTCGTGGTGCAGGTGGAGCCAGTCGTATTCGGGTAGCTTGTTTTCCAGAACTTCGTCATCAAAAATGACCGTGTATGGTATTTCGGCGTAGGTAAGAACCAAGGTGACGGCGTCATCCCAAGGTTGCTTGGATTTTGGTGAATAAACGGCAATTTTAGGAGCATTCAGAAGCTTCAACATATTCATATTGACTTCTGGATTTGAGATGGTGGTTTCAATTGAATTTGCTTCCGATTCCGAAATAACTTCAAAAGAGACGCCTCTGGTTTTACATTCACGCTCCGCGTCAGCGTTGTAATTGGTCATGAAGCTACCACCGCGGTAATTCAGCAGCCACAACACCTCAGATTTTTGCTTGTCTAAAATCCAAAATGCTATGCCATAAGATTTTAGGTGATTTTTTTGGGACTCATCCATGGGGATGAGAATTCTTGTTGCCTCAAGAGAGGTGAATATCCCCAGAAAAACTAAAAGGAAGCTAATTTTTGACCTAACCATATCAATGTAAATCCTAAAATGAGTGAGCTAATGCCATAAACGGCCATGAGGGTATATTGTTTTGAATCGAAGTAATTCAATAATTCCAATGCCAATCCAGAAAACGTAGTAAGTCCACCGAGAAAACCAATAGACCAAAATGCTTTGATGTTTTCATTTGGGTTGAGTAAGATGATTCCCATAAATAAACTTCCGAGCATATTTAAGGAAAAGGTAGCCCATGAAAAAGAATGTGCGTTAAAAGGGATGAATTTTGCGGCAAAACCTCGAACAATACTACCCAAGAAGCCGCCTAAACCCACTAATAAATAGTATTTCTGAAGCATTTCAACGAAGTTACGTCAAATTGAATATTTTCGCCCCATGGAATACCGCATTTCTAGAATCATTCAAGAATCTCCTCGGGTGCGCCGATTTTTTTTAGAAACAGGAAATTTTGATTTTATCCCAGGGCAGTTTGTGGTATTGACACACCCGGATTTACCTGATGGAGACAACCAAAGAAGCTATTCAATTGCTTCGTTAAATGCAAATCAAAGTAAATTAGAGCTTTGCATAGTATTGAATGATAAAGGATTAATAACCCCATGGTTGTTTCAGAAGAATGTGGGAGATTTTCTAAACATTTCAAAGGCTCAAGGGGCGTTTAACCTTAAAAATGATGATAATTCAGGACCTGTAGTATTTATAGCAACGGGAACCGGTGTAGCTCCCTTTCGCAGCATGATTGATGCGTCTCTTGAATTCACTCATTCAGAAGTTCATTTGGTCTTTGGAAACCGTTTTCAACAAGATATATTATATAGAGAACATTGGGAAACTCTTCAAAATGCACAGGAGCGATTTCATTTCCATCCAGTTTTAAGCAGGGAAAAGGCAACAAATTGTGCTTTGGGGTATGTTCATGAAATTTATGAATCAATTTTAAGAGATCAGTCAGATGCCAGAATTTATGTTTGTGGTTGGCAAGATATGTGCAAAGAAGCTAGAGAAAGACTCAAATTGTTGGGTTTCAATCGTAAACAATATGCCTTCGAACAATATGATTGAGGCATAATTTTTGTTTTCTCTGATATTTAACTTAATATTGCATCACAAGAAAAGAGGAATCGACTCTGAATCCTCTACTCTCCTAGAATCTTATTTCATTGAATTTATTGTTCGTTTATAGCAATTTTATATGACAAAATCTCCCGATTTTGCTAAAATGGGTGTTGCAGATTTGCGCACTCTGGCAGGGGCATTGGATATTCCGAATGCCGACAAATTAAAAAAGAATGAGTTGATAGAACTTCTTTCGAAGGCTGCAAATGAAGCTTCTAACGAAGCTCCCGTTGAAACTTTGAATGTGATTACAACTCCCAACCCTGAAATATCTGCAGAACCTGTTGATGTCGCAGAAGATAAACGTCCCAAAAGACGCAGAAAGACGGAACAAGAAGCCCAAGAAGAAGTAGCAAAAGCATTGAAAACTGCTGCTGATCCTAAGGCTGAAGGTGAGGTGGTTTTGGAGACTTCAGAATTGAAGGTTGCTCCCAATTCTAACTTAGATTCTAACCTAGATAGAAGAGAAAGAAACCACAGAGAGCGCTTCAAAAAACGCGATGATAAGGGTGAAAAACCAACCGCATCTGAAATTGCTGAAACACCAAATCCAGAAAAGTCTCAAAGGTTTAATAGACCTGAAAAACCAGTAGGTCCTAAATCAGAAAATCAGCCTAGAACAGAAAATCAACCAAAGCCAGAGGTACAGCCAAAATCAGAGTCTACTGATAGACCTGAAAAACCGGTTAAACCCGAAGCCCCAGCTATGAGTGAAGAAGAAAAGCGCAGAAAAGAGCTTTTCAACGCCTTCATGGAAATGGAAGGAGCCGTGATTACTCAAGGTGTTCTTGAAACCGTTCCCGATGGTTATGGATTTTTAAGATCTCCAGATTACAACTACCAAGCATCGCCCGATGATGTATATGTGCCCAGTTACATGATCAAACAGAACGGTTTGAAAGTGGGAGATACTGTCAAAGGAAGCATCCGTCCTCCAAAAGACAACGAAAAGTACTTCTGTTTGGTCAAAATTGAATCGGTAAACGGTAAAACGCCCGAAGAAGTTCGCGACCGTGTGGCATTTGAGCATTTGACACCTTTATTCCCACAAGAAAAATTGAACTTGTGCGACGACCCTCGCAATTATCCCAATCGAATCATTGATTTGGTTTCACCTATAGGTAAAGGTCAGCGTGGACTAATTGTTGCGCAGCCTAAAACAGGTAAAACTTGGATTTTAAAAGGAATTGCTAACGCGATTGCTAAGAACCATCCAGAGGTTTATATGATGATACTACTTATCGATGAACGTCCAGAAGAGGTTACTGATATGGCCAGAAGTGTTCGTGCAGAAGTTGTAGCAAGTACTTTTGACGAGCCAGCAGATAAACACGTTAAATTGACCAACATGGTTCTTGAAAAAGCCAAAAGATTGGTTGAATGCGGACATGATGTAGTTATTCTTTTAGATTCGATTACACGTTTAGCAAGGGCTTTCAACACGGTTCAACCCGCATCAGGAAAGATTCTATCGGGTGGTGTGGATGCGAATGCCTTACATAAACCAAAGAGATTTTTTGGTGCTGCTCGAAACATTGAAAATGGAGGTTCACTTACCATCATTGCGACGGCATTGACAGATACAGGTTCAAAGATGGATGAGGTTATTTTTGAGGAATTCAAAGGAACCGGTAATATGGAATTGCAATTAGATCGCAGATTGGCAAACAAGCGAATCTTCCCATCTATCGATATCATGGCATCAAGCACAAGAAGAGAAGATTTATTGATTGATAAAACTACACTTCAACGCATGTGGGTGCTAAGAAATCACCTCGCAGATATGAATCCTGAGGAGGCAATGAACACATTTTTGAAGTACATGACCAATACACAAGACAATTTAGAGTTCTTGGTAAGCATGAATGGTTAAAAAAGTGGCTAAAATGTGAATAAACTACCGTAATTCGCACGGATTTCCTATCCTAATTTAGCGGACGAATTACACATTCATGGACAAGCCGAAAGTTGCAATCGACTATGCAAAGCTCACTCCCGAGTTGACTGAGCTTTTCAATGAAACCTATCCTAATGGAATAGTGGGACATACCATCCGTTTCCCTAACTCAAAAGGGGAAATTGTTACATCGGTTAGACTAGAAACTGACGATAAGGTGTACTTAGTGAAATTAAGTGCCCGCGCCAAAGAAGTTCTTTCTGATGAAGATTTAGACGAAATGATTCGTCCTATTTCGAAAGGTGGAGATGATATTGAGGTTGAGTCAGACGATGAAGAAGATGACGACAACCAAAAAGATGCTCCAGAGCCTGACGATGACGAAGATTAATTAAATGAAGTCTGTTGCAATTATATCTGGCGGTAGCCGTGGAATAGGTTTCGCCATTGCGCAACAACTCATTCATGATGGATTCTTTGTTCACATCATTGGGTCAAACCCTGAAAATTTAACAAACGCTGTGGCACAGTTGGGTGCTGATAATGCCCAGTCAAGTTTGTGTGACATGTCATCTCCCTCTGAGGTAATTTCTTTGTCACAGAATCTTGCCAGCTTGTATCCTCAGTTACAGATACTCGTAAACAACGTAGGTACGTTTTTACCCGGAGCTATGATGGATGAGCCGTTTGGGCAATGGGAAAAAGAATGGGAGTTAAACGTAAGTTCAGCATATCATTTGACTAGAGGTTTGTGGTCAAACTTAAAAGCCACTTCAAGATCGCATGTTTTCAATATGTGCAGTATTGCGAGTATTGTATCTTACTCAGCAGGTGGTACTTATGCTGTTACAAAGCATGCTCTTTTAGGATTTTCAAAGTCATTGAGAGAAGAAGGTAGACCCCACGGAATAAGAGTAACCAGTCTTTTGCCTGGTGCCACATTGACAGACTCTTGGGCTGGTGTTGATCTCCCCAAGGAAAGGTTTATGTCGGCTGAATCAGTAGCCAAAGTGCTTTCGGTTGCCTACCAAATCAATGAAGATACTCAGATGGAAGAGGTTTTATTGCGCCCTATTCAAGGCGATATTTAAACTCTTTTTCAATCCTTTTTGTTATATTTGTAATTATTAAACTAAAATAACCTAAGATAGATGAAAAAATTACTTTTGTTTGGATTTGGAGCCATTGGTTTTTTGAGTTTGAACGCTCAAGCACCAATCAACCATAAAATCTATGATCAAGACAAAAATCAAGGTGTAAGCAACAAGCAATCCATTTACGTGGGTCCTAATGCGAAAAACCAAATGTCTAAGCGCGCTGAAACTCTTCAAGATATTTACAATTTTGCAGAAGCATACGGCGAAAGTATGATGTTGGGTGCTCCTGAGTCTTACATTCGTTGGATTTCTGCAGATTCTAACGCATTGACCGTTTATGATGATGGTAACGGTGGTTCTACAGCTCAACATAATGGAATTCACGTGGTTGGAACTTCATTCGACCCTAAAGATTCTGCATTTATCGATATCGGAAAAACTGTATTAGCACGTTTCAATCCTTACACTGTTGATACCATTCGCTGGGTACAATACTACGTGCGTAACGTTGATTCAATTGATTTAGGTAGTGGAAATCAAGAAGTTATCGATACTGTTTTTGTTCAGTATTTTGATTTCTCAGGAATTTCTTTGAGACAGTTTAATCGCGGTGGAAATAATTTGAACACTGCTCCCAATGTAGATGGTTACAAAGCAAAGACTCGTTTGAATTCAACGGCTCTTTATACAGATACCATTTTATTGAATAACGCTTATGGTGATTCAGTAAATTATCAAGAAGGTCGTCTTTTTGGTCGTACAGTTGGTACTGTTCCTCCTGATTTTAAATCACTTTCTACTAACGGCACTCAGGTTCAGGCTAACGTAGTGGCAATGAGCGTGTTTTTCAAACCGATGAAGAAAGCTCAGTTGAAAGATACATTTGTAAACTGGACCAATCCTAACTTCAAACGTACTACAAATGGATTAGGTGTTCGTTTCTTGTATTGGACAGATCATGCTCAAGATATTTTCTCAATTTACAGATTGAACAACACTTTCTGGACTCCTGGTTTCTTGGTTGATGGTCAAACTTTCAACGGTTGGAAGTCTTACTTGCCAACAACCGCTTACAATACTACATCAATGTTTGACGTTGATTTCAACATTACTGTTGAGAACCTTTCAGCTCGTGAATTAGCTAAAGATCTTTCTGCGGTGAAAGTATATCCTAATCCAGCTACTGGTAACCAAGTTGCTGCCGTGTTTAACCTGACAAAAACTGCTAACGTAAGTGCAGTTGTAATGGATATCAACGGAAGAACAGTTAAGACATTGCCCTCTGGCGCATTCCAAAAAGGGTTGAACGAAATGGTGATTTCAACTGAAGGTTTGAGCAAAGGAATCTACACTTTGTCAGTTCAAACTGATAACGCGGTAGAAGCTACTAAATTCGTAGTTCAATAATCGCATTATTTAATAGACACTTAAAAAGGGTCTCCCAAACGGGAGGCCCTTTTTTTATACCTTTGTTTATGCAATTCAAATTAGCATCTGCATTTAAGATTGGTGTGTTACTTTTCACACAAACGGTTTCCGCCCAAAGTTTTTTTGGACTGCAAAATAGCAATTATGCCGGAATTCATACAGCCGTAAACAATCCGTCGCTCATTACCATGATGGATTACCAACGGAGCGCCAATATTTCAACCATTGGGTTTTCTGCTGAAAATAACTACGTGTCTCTTGAAACACCCTTTACAGCATGGCAACTCATCAGAGGAAAAGTGCCCCAGCAATACAAAAAAGACGATGGTAGCATTGATTGGCAGAGTTCATGGCTCAAAGAAGATAGAAACGGTGAGAATATCAATGCTAATCTAAATTTAGAATATAGAGGTCCATCTTATGCTAATCACTATGGAAGACTCATTTGGGGACTAGGCATGAGAACAAAGTACACCGCAAATCTTGATGGTATAACACCTGAAATGATTGGTTGGGCGAAAAACCTAATTGATTCACAATCTATCAATAACATCAATCAAATTTCAGCCCAGAAGTTCAGTGTTTTTGTAAACTCGTATCAAGAATATTCAGGGCTTTTGGCCATTCGTGTTATTGATAATTCCAAGGTAAAACTAGGCATTGGAACCAACCTGAAATTGATTTTGGGAAATGGGAATTTCAAACTTCAGAATTCGGGTGTTTTATTGAATGTGAAAGGAATTGATAGTATTGGTATTAGTGGTGGACAAATGCAAGTTTCCTACACCGAGAACAATCTGTTTCAACAATTATCAGGTGGGGTTTTGGCAGGCAGTCTGCCTCGATTCAATGACATTTCTGGAGTAGGCTACGGATTTGATCTTGGAGTTACACTTCTACTGGGAGAAAATATGACCAAAACCAAGAAAGATCGTTCTAAAGTGAAAGATTACCGATTGAAAATTGCTGCGGCGCTTTTAGACTTAGGCCGAATTGGTTACTCCAACAAAAATCAAGGTTTTATCATTGACGGAAGTAAAAATTTTAGCATTCCCATTCAAACCCCTGAATTCATTTTGGCAGCGTCAAAAGGGGTTAATTCTATAGTTGAATATACCAAAGAAAAGGCAATTCAAGATGGTGCGTACATCAATCAACCCGAAGAAGTAAAAATCATTTTGCCAACAACTCTACAACTGCAATTTGATTATCAAGTTGTTTCTATGTTCAATGTAGCGGCTCAACTTACACAAGCCATTGACCTGAACAATCCCTATCAGATTCAATCGAATAGTTCATTGGTAGTTGTTCCTCGTTTTGAGCACGCTTGGTTTGAGTTTTCAACGCCAATTTCGTTGTATAATAACTACAGAAGTTTCGGTTTTGGGGGATTTATGAGGCTTGGACCTGTGTTCTTAGGGACAGACAACATCATAAAATCAATCAATCCCTCAAAACTTCAGGGCGTGAATTTCTACTTTGGAATCAGTACCTTATTGAGGTAGAGTCTTAGTCGAATCGGGTAATTTGAGCCCCTAGCGGGTTCAAACGCTCTTCTATTTTCTCGTATCCGCGGTCAATTTGTTCAATGTTCTTGATGGTGCTCTTTCCTTTCGCACTCATTGCGGCAATCAGCAATGCAACACCTGCTCTAATATCTGGGGATGACATGGTAATGCCCTTTAATTGAGTTCTTCTGTCAAGTCCAATCACCGTTGCCCGGTGAGGGTCACACAATATGATTTGTGCTCCCATATCAATGAGGTTGTCTACAAAGAACAAACGACTTTCGAACATTTTTTGATGAATCAAAACGGTTCCACGAGCTTGGGTTGCCGTAACCAAGGCAATGGAAATTAAGTCAGGGGTAAAACCTGGCCAAATCTGATCGCTGATGGTTAATATAGAACCATCAATAAAAGAATCAATCTCGTAGTGATCATTTTGGGGGATGTAGATATCGTCGCCTTGAATTTCTAGTTGAATACCCAATCTTTGGAACGTTCTAGGAATGATGCCCAATTGGTCAACACGGCAATTTTTCAATCGGATATCGCTTTGCGTAATTGCAGCCATACCAATGAAACTCCCAATTTCAATCATATCAGGCAGACACCTGTGAGTGCAACCTTTCATGCTACTTACGCCTTCAATGGTAAGCTTATTTGATCCAATGCCTTCAATTTTTGCTCCCATGCTGTTGAGCATGTTGCACAATTGTTGTAGATATGGCTCACATGCTGCGTTGTAAATGGTGGTGGTTCCATGAGCTAATACAGCGGCCATTACAATGTTTGCGGTTCCGGTTACCGAAGCTTCATCTAAGTGAAGGTAAGCTCCTTGTAGATGGTCACTATGAACTCTGTAAAAAGTTTGTTCGGGTAGGTATTCAAACTTGGCACCCAATGCCATAAAACCTTCAAAATGGGTATCAAGACGTCTTCTTCCAATTTTATCTCCTCCCGGCGAGGGAATGTAGCCTTTACCAAATCGCGATAAAAGTGGTCCTACAATCATGATAGAACCCCTGAGTGCTGCTCCTTGTTTTTTAAATTCAGGACTATCTAAGAAGGCCAAATCAACCGAATCAGCCTTAAATGAATAAACACCTTTACTCAATCGGTTGGTTTTTACTCCTAGATTGCCTAAAAGCTCAATGAGCTTTAGAACGTCTCTGATTTCAGGGATGTTTTCTATGATTACTTCTTGATCGGTCAATAATACAGCACAAATGACCTGTAATGCTTCGTTTTTGGCCCCTTGGGGTTGGATTTCTCCCTTAAGGGAATGTCCGCCTTGAATTTCGAAATACGACATGTTTAAAATCTACGGTAGTTTTTACCCTTGTTATTTCTTTTTTGGTTTTGATTCTTATTTCTGTTGTTTGAGAAGTTGTTGTTTCTACTTCCAAACTGTTGTTGTTTCCGGGGATTGTAATGGCTGGTATTGTCTGCAGTAACTGTGATTTCTGATCCCGCTACGTGTAATTTGCCTTTTGATAAAATTCGAAGATGCTCTGCAATTACTTCATTGCTCAAATTTTCGTTGTTCCACATCTTACAGCTATTGTACATGAATGAGGCAATTAAATTCACCAGTTCTTGTCTCAATTCATTGTCTTCCAATTCAGTGGCGCGCTCAATCATGTTTTGAAGGTTGCGGCCGTAAAAGCGGAAACGAATATTGGTATCTTGATAACCTATTTGGTCGGGTTTTCTGTTTCTGATTTCCGCCTTGGGGATTTCATAAGGACAGTCAACGTCAAGTGAATAATCGGCCATTTGAAATAAATGTCCCCACAAAACTTGCTGATAATTGGATTGAAGCTTTATTTCTGGGTTTAAGATAGCCATGATGTTGACTAAATTATGTGCCCATAGGGTGCGTTCTGATTTTTCGGTGAGGCTTTGAATGTGCTCAATATAGTCTTGAACACTGCGCCCGTATTCGGAAATTTTCAGTTCGGTGCGTTGCGTATTGTAATCTTGTTGTAAGATACCCATTATATTATGCAAATTAAGGTTAGAATCTTGGATTTAGTAAACATTTCGTATCATTCGTGTGTTTTTTTATCAATGAGAGACCAAATTATTGCCCACTACATTCGCTTCAGCAACAAAAACGGCAAAGCGCCTGTTTCTGTGTTTCAGTTTTGTGAGGATTGCGGACTATCGGAGCGTCAGTTTTTTGATGAATTTTCTGATTTCGAACATCTTCAAGAGGAGATTCTAGGTGATTTTTGGAAAAACACAGTAGCTAAGTTGGAGGAACAAGAATTCTATCAAAACACCAACGATGCCGAAAAGTTTTTAGCAGTAGCTTACGGTTTCTTTGAAAATCTAAAAGATCAACGCAGTTTCTTTTTGAATTTCTTCGGAAATTGGAATTCACCAAAAGATCTTTTTCATGGATTTAAAAATTTCCGGGAGGTGGTGATGAAATACATCGATCAATTAGATCTTCCTTCCACTGACCTCGGTATTCCCCAAATAAACAAACCAATCAATAAGTTGAATTCAAATGCTTTGTACTTGAATTTGATTTTTGTACTGCACTATTGGGTGAAAGATAGGAGTAAGGGATTTGAAAAAACCGATGCCCTAATTGAGAAGTTGTTTACATTGTCATTTGACATGATGGAAACCAATTCTCTCAAAAAAGTGATTGACCTAGGAAAGTTTCTAGTATCAGACTTTAAACTCTAAACTCTCCACTCTAAACTCTCCACTCTAAACTCTAAACTTAATGAAAACTCAAGACTCCATAGCCAGCTCAAAATTGGGCCGGGCAGCGAAACTAGTGGGCACTGGTGCCAAAATAGGGGGTAATTACCTGAAGTATTACGCGAAAAAAAGCATCACTGGTGAAGATTCAAAAGAAGTACTTCACGAACAGAATGCGAATGATATTTACGATTCATTGAGCGAGTTAAAGGGAAGCGCATTGAAAGTAGCTCAAATGTTGAGTATGGATAAAAACCTACTTCCCCGAGCCTACACTCAAAAGTTCGCACTTTCACAGTATTCAGCACCTCCCATGTCACCGCCTTTGGTCATGAAGGTTTTTAAATCTGCAACAGGAAAATATCCAAACGAAGTTTTTGATCAATTCGATACCAAAAGTTTGGCAGCGGCCAGTATTGGTCAGGTGCATCTTGCCGAAAAAGACGGCAAAAAGTACGCGGTGAAAATTCAATATCCTGGAATTGCTGATTCCATTAAAAGCGATTTGAAAATGGTAAAGCCAGTGGCCAATGCCATGTTCGGTTTGTCAGAAAAGGAAATGAAAAAGTACTTCGAGGAGGTGGAAGATAAATTGATTGAAGAAACCAATTATCACCTTGAACTCAAAAGAGGTACAGAAATTTCTCAGGCGAGCGCGCATATCAAGAATATCCAATTCCCAACGTATTATCCAGAATTTAGCGGCGAGAAAGTGTTGGTTATGGACTATTTGGAAGGACTTCACCTAAAAGAGTTCTTAGAAGTAAATCCGTCCCCCGAAACAAAAAACAACATCGCCCAGACTCTTTGGGACTTCTATGAATATCAGTTGCATGAATTGAAGGCCATCCACGCAGATCCGCATCCAGGGAATTTCTTGTTCCAGGGAGATAGGGTAGGTGTGATTGATTTTGGGTGTATCAAAGAGGTGCCCGAAGATTTCTATCAAAGCTATTTTCCGCTACTGCTGCAGGAAGTGCAGGAGGATGCGGAGTTGATTCATCAGCTGTTGATGAATATTGAAATCATTTTTCCTGATGATTCACCCGCGGTGAAGGAGGAATTAACCAATGCTTTTCTGAGAATGACGCGTTTGTTGAGCAGGCCATTTTGCACGGAAGAGTTTGAATTTACCTATGAATTTATAGATGAAATCTACGCTACGGGTGAGGAAATTTACAAAATTCAGGAAGTAAAAAAACCCACCAAGCCAAGAGGCAGCAAGCATGCTTTATATATCAATCGTACCTACTTTGGTATCTACAGTATGATGGCTGACTTGGGGGCAAACATCAAAACTGGTAAAAGAGATTGGCAAGCCAGGTTGTGGGATTCCATCAGTGCTCAAACCTTGTAACTGCGTTCTTTCCATCGAGTTTTGATGGGTAAGAGGAAAAAAAGGGCCGTACTAATGGTGAGTATGAACAAATACATTTCGTAAACAATGAATTGGGAGAGCTTTGGAAGAGGTTCTCCCACTTTTTTATAGATGATAGATATTTGGGCGGTTTGAATAAACCATTTTGTTAACCAAATCAGTAGAACTAGGGAAGAAGGGGCTACGAAAAATAGGGTTGGAATCAAAAAAAAGAAACTACCGTATATGCCGAACAAAATCCACCAATACCAAGGAAGTTCTTTTCCGCCGCTGAGCCAACGTTTTCTCTGATGCAGCAAAGGCATAAATCCTTTGGTTTTTTCAGAATAAGCCAAGACATCTGGGTGCATGACGTTGTTCCATCCCCAGCCTTTGGCGCAAACTTCAGAATATAACTTGTAGTCTTCGGTGATGGAAAAACGAATATTCGCATATCCTCCCGTTTGCCAATAAGCTTCTTTTCTGACAATCATGTTATTTCCAACGGCTGTGGCAGGTACTCCACTATACGAAATGACGTTTAAAAGTCCCATGAAATAGGCCCAATCCATTTCTTGTAACCAGCCATCGGTGCCATCACTTTTTACCATGGTGGTGCCGCTGCTCACACCCGTATTTGTGTCTAACGATTGCAACATGGCTTTGGCCCACTGAGGTTTGACTCTCACATCAGCATCGGTGATTAGATAGTAGTCGCCCACGGCATGTTGATCTAATTGAGCCATCACCCGTGCTTTTGCTTTCAAGCCACGATCATCTTCAACTATGTTAATCAATTGAATATGAGGGTTTTTTTGTGTGAATTGTAGAACAATTTCAGCGGTTTTATCGGTGCTTTGGTCGTTTCCAACTAAGATTTGGAGTTTGTTTACAGGGTAATCTAACTGCAAAAGTGAGTTTAAACAACCCGCTATGTTGTCTTCCTCATTTCTGCAAGCCACCCAAATGCTTATTGGCGGAAGTTCTTGAAGCGAGTATTTCTGTGTTTTATATTTGATAAGCCATTTCAATTGCCAAATTTGGATCAAAATATACGACAGCAGCGGAATTAGAATGAGTTCAAACATTTTGGGGAAGAGGTTTAAAGGTGAATTTGCCGGCCCATCTTTTGAGCAATTCTGGGAGCATGATTAAGGTTTGATTTTTTGATTTTTGGGAATCATGAAAAACCACCAAACTTCCGTTTCTAGCACAGCGTTCAATTTTATCTATCGACTTAGGTAAATCTAATGTTTTATCGTAGTCATAAGTGAGAATGTCCCACATGCAGATGATATGACCTTTTTCTCTCAATAATTTGGATTGTTTGGGTTTGATTCGCCCGTAGGGCGGACG
This sequence comes from uncultured Rhizobium sp., assembly GCA_964527775.1. Lineage (GTDB taxonomy): Bacteria > Bacteroidota > Bacteroidia > NS11-12g > UBA955 > VMCP01. The sequence goes on from CAZGQS010000007.1 coordinate 81,518, forward strand.
AAAAAGTTGGGTATTAATTCCATTCGCGTTCAGAACATCAGAACATTGTTGAACATTTTCAATATAAATGTCGATTTTAGAATTCCAGCCTTTGATGTGGTTGTGGGTGTGGTTTCCGATGGAGTGTCCAGAGTCTTTGATTTTTCGGAGGACTTCGAGATGTTTTTGAACGTTCTCACCAACTACAAAAAACGTGGCATGAGCATTGAAATTCTTCAGTATTTCAAGTACTTGCAGGGTGACTTCGGGGTCTGGTCCATCGTCAAAAGTCAAATAAAGAGTGGGGTGGGAATTTTCAGAATCTATTTTCCGCCAAAGCATATTGGGGAACAAGGATGAAAACCCTTTCGGAATCTGAAAAATGCGCATTCCCATCCGTGCAAAGTTGCTTGTTTTTTATAATGATTCCATCCTTTCGATTCATTAATTTTGTAAACATGGGTGAAAAAATGGTTTTGGTAGGCGGCGGGTTAGCCGGCAGCTTGATGTCAATCTATTTAGCAAAAAAAGGGTATGACGTACATTTGTACGAGCGTCGTTCAGATATGCGAGGCGGCAACTACCAGGGCGGTCGCTCCATCAATTTAGCGCTATCGGTTAGAGGAATTACGGCCCTTGAAAAAGTAGGACTTACCAAAGAAATATTGGATATTTCCATCCCCATGTACGGACGAATGATGCACAGCACTGCCGGTGAATTGAGTTATCAAGCCTACGGACGTGATGATCAAGCCATTTATTCTGTTTCAAGGGGAGAACTGAACATTAGGTTGCTTCAGTTAGCAGATCAATACCCCAACATTCACATGTACTTTGATCATAAATGCTACAAAATGGATTTAGACCAAAATGTAGCATGGTTTGAAGATGTTAATGGCGATAAACACGAAGTAAAGGGTGATGTTTTCTTGGCCACCGATGGCGCTTTTTCAGCTTTGCGAGAAGCCATGATTAAAAACCCACGACATAATTTCTCTCAAACCTATGAAAGTCATGGTTACAAAGAGTTGGAAATAGTACCAGGTCCAAACTCCACCTTCCAAATGGAAGAAAAGGCACTACACATTTGGCCTAGATCTAGCTTTATGATGATTGCATTGCCCAATCCAGGTGGCAATTTTACCTGTACCTTATTCATGCCCTACGATGGAGAAGTAAGCTTTTCTAAGCTGAATACCGATGAAGAGATTATGGCGTTCTTCAATGAATATTTTGCTGATGCCATGCCAATGATGCCTAACCTGTTGGAAGATTTTAAAGGAAATCCCATTGGGCACTTAGCCACCATGAGAACCTATCCTTGGGTGAAAAATAGATCAGCATTGATGGGTGACGCTGCGCATGCGGTAGTTCCGTTCTACGGTCAAGGTATGAACTGCTCATTTGAAGATTGTGTGGTGTTGGATGAATGTATTTCGAAGTTTGAAGGCGATTGGGATAAAATTCTGCATGAATACCAAATTTCTAGAAAAACCAACGCAGACGCCATTGCCGATTTAGCGCTTCAAAACTTCATTGAAATGCGAGATCTTGTGGGACTTCCAGAGTTTTTGCGCAAAAAGAAAATTGAAAAAGTATTGGTAGATAATTATCCTGGTTTATACAGGAGCCAATACGAAAGGGTTACCTTTTCAAACGACAATTACCGTGATGCACTAAATGCCGGCGAAAAGAATGATCGTTTTATTCAACATTTAATTGATCATCATTTAGAAGATCAATTGGAAAACGCTGATACAATAAAGCCTCTACTTAACGACTGGTTTGCTTGATTTTTCTTTAGAATCAATCACTGAATCTACAAAATCTGGATTGTATTTGGTTTTGTATTGCAACTTTTGAGTGTATTTCTCACCGGTTCTTTTTCTGTATTCTCTATTGGGAAGAAGAATGGTGATATAGGCCCATGTTGCCATACCCAATATTATGGTCAAGAAAATGATGGCAACGGCTAGTTTTTGTTTCTGCTGCTTTTCCATAGAATTTTAAACAAATAGTTTTGAGTTCAGTTTTAGTTCGGTATTCAGATTTTTTAAATCTTCAAAAACCACTTCATTCAGTGGAATTCCTTTTTCCATCCTTTGGCTTTCATATATTCTTTCAGGTTCACCAGGCACTATAACGGGTTGTTTGGGATCTGATGGTATGGATTTTTTAAATCGGTCTATCCAAATATCTAACTGATTTTTAGCGGTTTGTGCATCTGAAAATCCGTCCAAACTCCAGCATCCAACAAAATGCCCAATGCCTTTTCCTGGAGCATCTGTAGCGGGGTCCAAAAATGAAACAAATGGAGGTACCCAAGGACCAAAATTCGCACCTGTTAAAACTCCGCTGAAGATATCAACCCAAGCTCCAAGACCGTATCCTTTGTGATACCCGTGGTCAGCATCACTGCCTAAGGGCAATAAACCGCCGCCATCTTTAAGTGCATTGGGGTCTTTACTGGCTTTTCCTTCTCTGTTTAAAACCCAACCTTGGGGTATTTCCTTATTGGATCTACTGGCTATTTCAAGTTTCCCATTTGCCGCCGCCGAAGTAGCCATATCTAAGACAAATTCTCGTCCCTCATTTCCCGGTATAGCCACACAAATGGGGTTGGTTCCCAACATGCGTTCACGTCCTCCCGCAGGGTAAACTAGCGGACTCGCATTTGTCATGGCAAACCCAACAGCATCAATTTCAAAAGCTCTCAAGGCGTGATAAGATGCAATGCCAAAATGATTGGAATTTTGAATTCCTACCCATCCCGAACCGTATTCTTGACACATTTTCATGGCATGTTCCATGGCAATATGGGCAGAAACCAGTCCGATTCCACCATCGGCGTCTAAATTTCCCATGGTCTTTTTACGGGCAATAAAGTTGAATGATGGATTGGGATTGATTCTTCCTTTGTCTATCAAACGCACATATCCGCTCAATCGAGCTACTCCATGACTATCAATTCCTCGAAGATCAGCAGCAATGAGAACATTGGCGGAGATTAAAGCATGTTCCTGTGAAAAGCCTTTATTCAAGAATACGTCTTGCACAAATTGATGCAAGTCTTCATGCCTTGTTAACTTCATATTTTTGATTTTAACCAAGTTTGAATGGCACCTTTTTGTTGCCAAAAATCCGTTTTCATTTGTTGGGCCCTCAAAGCATCTCCTGTAAATTTAAGATTGATTTGGTATTGTGGCAAAGGTTCAAATCCACATTTAAGTTCTTGAATATTTCCAGCTCGATTTATCAAAAGTGTAAATTGATTTTCACCGCCTGCTTTTAAAGAACCGAAGATTTTATCTAAATCATTGGTAGTTCTATATCCATTGATGGATAGTATTTCGTCGCCCACTTGAATTCCTGCTTTAAGGGCATTTCCTTTATAATTCACATAAGCCACTTTTGGGAGTCCATCTTTGGTCTCAAAAGTAAGACCCCATTCATTCATAAATTGATTGGTTTCTTCAACTTCAATAAACTTAAGTTTTTCAAAGGTTCCTTTATAATCTGGGCGTTGAGTGGTTTCAAGCCAAACCTTGAACTTGTCAGTTAAATCTATTCCAGCCAAAGAATTGCAGACTTTCCAAAACTCTTCTTCAGTGTAACCGGTTCCTAGATATCCAAAGTTCTTGGCTTTGTAAAAATCGTTCCAAAGCACTTTGAACACATCGTCTAATGACTTTTTGCCATTGGTTGCAGCGCAAATTTCTATATCCAACAGAGCAGCTACTATCATTCCCTTTGAATAATAGGAATAAGAGTTGTTTTTGCTGTGCTCGTAGGGACGATATTCTTTTACCCAAGTGTTGAAACTCATATCGTGTAGTGTCGCAACTTCGCTACCCGGACGGTTTTCATGGGCATTGATGCTTGAACTGAGGGTTTGTAAAAATGACTTTGACGTTGCAAATCCGGCCCGAACCAACGCTAATTCATCGTAGTAGGAGGTAATTCCTTCCGCGATCCATAAAGATCGAGTGTAGTTTTCCTCCGAATAATTAAAGGGACCTAATTCTATGGGTCTGATTCGTTTTACGTTCCATAAGTGAAAATATTCATGCGCTACCAGTCCCAAGAATCCGCGGTACTTGTTGGGGTCTGTATATCCTAGTTTGCTCATCATCAATACGGTAGAATTTAAGTGTTCAATTCCACCGCCGCCATTTTCAACGTTTTGTACTATAAATACGTAGGATTTACACGGTTCTGTTTCGCAGGGGAATTCTCCTACGATTTCATACATGGTGGTGCAAATCTTTTGCATGTCGGTTTTCAATTGCAACAAGTTCGCATTGTTTCTACCCACCAATGCCACTCTATGAGGAACGCCAGCTACTTCAAATTCAAAGGTTTCAAAATTGCCCAATTGAACCGGAGAATCTACCAATTCATCGTAGTTCCTGTATTTAAAAGTGATTTGTCCAAGACCTTTATTAGTTGATTTTTCCTCTTCGAGGGACGTGGCCACGGATTTCCAACTTTCAGGATATTTGATGTTCACCGTTCCCGATTCAGTGGTTTGGCCTTCTACAAACATCAACACCGATGCCATGTTTAACAAAGCTTGTTCCGTGCTAATGTAAGAGGTTCTTACACTGAAATCGAAACAATAAATTTCATAAGATATTTTGATTTTCTCGCCTTTTTTTGACTCAACCACCCATTGGTTTTTAGATTGTTGCTTTAAGGGTATAATGGATTTGGGCGTTGAGTTTTTTTGCATGTAAACCCTATTTACATTTCTGGAAAACTCACGTAAAAGGTAACTCCCGGGTGTCCATGTGGGCAGAGTGATAATGCCAGTTGGGCCATCGTGTTCTGCAACAAAGTCTATTTCTACAAACGCATAGTGGGAGTTGGGAGTAGGGATTGAAATTTGATAATTAACTTGGTTTTTTGCCATAACAGACGTGGTTAAACTGATCAATGAACATATAACGAGTATTGTTTTCCGCATGTCGCAAATTTCGGTAAATATGGTAACAATAATGTATATTCGTTCATTCTGTCAAAAATTATGATGATGTTCAAGTTTAATCGCCGCATTTTTAGTGCATTAGGAATGATAGCGCTTTTAGTTATGTTCATGGCTTCGTGTGATGAAGATAATAAGCCAACCAATCCCACCGATACAACAAAAAAAGATACGGTGATGGACACGGCTTCCTTGGCTCAGAAGGTTTTTGAACTTTATGTATTAAATAAAGCAACCAGAATAAAACTAGCCATTGATACCGGAGGCACAAACATCACGCCTGATTTTTCAGACATGGTGATCTATTTGAGAAAGGAAACCTTTTATAACGGTCCGTTAGAAATATTGGCCAATGGCACAAAATACGTAGGTACTTGGAGTTCTAATTATGATTATTCATTTTTGGATTTGAACATAGAAGGACTTCCTCAGTTCAAGTTCTTCGAAAAAACCTGGAGATTTAAGTATAAGTCTTTGGATTTATTGATTTTGGTGCCGAGATCAAATCCTCTGAAAAAGGAAATGCATTTAGATCATCTTTAAAGTTACTCTTCGTCTCTGACCATGATTACGGTCTTTTTGATTTGTTGACGAACGTTGGGATTGAAATATTCCATTTCATCTTTTTTCATTTGCCAGGGATGTCTCAAATTATCGTAGAATACGTATTTTACCATTGCCGAAGCTTGGTGCGTTCCGTTTGAAAGCATGTTGTATTGAAAACCGTATCTAATGCTTTTTTGTCCTAAGCTAGCTCCAATTCCAAAGTTGATAAATTGAGAATTGATGACTCCAGAGCCAAACATTCCGCGATAACGACGAACTTTAAATCCGTTTTCGTTGTCATTGTCATTGTCAAAATAAGCAGAAACGAAACCAGCATCGCTGAGGGCTCCGAAATTGGTTAAAGAGGTAATACCTCCCCAAACTTCGCCTCTACGGAAGCTTTTTCCCACATTTAGACCGTATTGTATGGATCTATTGAATAAGTCAATACGTTCAAATTGTTGATTGAACCAAACTCTGTTTCCCCTAAAGTTAAAATCTTGGTAATTTAATGCGGTAGGAGTGAGGTTGATACTTTGATTCCAGTTACTTAAAGTGAAGTTCACTGTCACATGCCAACCCATATAGTGGTATTTTTGAAGCCAATAAAGTACATCATGAGCAATGTGCATCATATAAAAGCGGGTTCTATTTGAGGTGGCTAATCCCCTGTCATTTAGTGGATTAGAATTGTAGAGCATGTAAGTTCCAGCCAACTCAAATGCGTAACCAGGGGCGAATCTCAATAAATACATGGTTCTTGGAGCGATGGCTTCGGTGAGTCCAAGTTGGCTTAGAGACGGAATTCTCCAACGTATGCTATCTTGATCTCTCAATGGACCATTGAACGGCTTTCCGTTGGGGTCTTCTAATTGAAAAAACAATTTCTCTTCAGGTTGAAACAATTCACTGTTTGGTTTAAATTGCAGTAAATTGGAACCATAAATTAATTGGTTTTCTATGTTGGGCGCTGAGTCGAGGTTGCTGTAATGGTCACCGATTACTGATTGTGGTAATCTGGCAGCTACTCCAGTTCGAAGTTCAAGGCTAAAGGCACTTGGTGCATACATTTGAGTTCCATGAAAAGTCATGAAACTTTGAGCTGGGTAAACGGTAGTGAAAAGGTCCTTAGCGTATTGATTGGCAAACGATTGGTAGAATTTGGAAATATTCTCTACCTGCTTCATTTGATCTTCTAAAGTTTGGGCGTGTAAAAGAGCAGCAGACTCTGACGAGAAAGAAATAAAAAGAAGTAAAGATATTTTAAGAATTCTGCCCTTTAAGTTCATGAGGTCATTCAATGTTCAAATATACGTAAAAACAAATTGAACACCGTGTTGTATGATAGGTCTATGTTATCTTTGTATTTATGCAAGAACCCATCGTTAATAAGGTTGCCCAAAGTGGTTTGATTACCCTCAATTTGGAGAATTATTATCCCCAAGGAGATCGAAAGCAAATAGATCTGAAAGAGGTATTGTTCATGGGCATGATTCTCAAAGAGAAAGACTTTAGACAATGGGTGAAGGAACACGATTGGAGTCAATACCAAAAGGCTTTTGTAGCCGTTTATTGCAGTACCGATGCCATAATTCCAACTTGGGCATACATGCTTGTGGCTTCAAAATTATCTGGAATTGCCGCTAAAGTGGTTTTTGGGGACTTAAAAACGTTAGAATCAATTTTATGGGAAGATGCCATTAAAGACATCGATGAAGAAAAATACAGAGATCAGAAAATGGTAATTAAAGGGTGTTCTAATTTGCCTGTAAGCGAAGCCGCTTACCTACTGATAACTCAAAAGTTAACACCTGTGGTTTCTTCACTCATGTTTGGTGAACCTTGCAGCACCGTTCCAGTTTACAAGACTCCCAAAAAAGAGTTATAAATTGATTAGTCTACCAAACTAACCTTTATGGTGTTGGTACGCTGACGCTTTTTCAATGGCATGCTTGCACAGTTGATAACATAATCTTGTGCTGTAACCCATTCATCATCTTTAAGTATATTTATAACGTCTTCGAAGGTTTGATCCGTACTCACGTATTGATCGTAGTGATAACCTCTAACTCCCCAAACTAGATTTAGTGTGGTCAACATTTGCTTGTCAGGGGTAAATATGAAAATATTCGCTTCTGGCCTGTAGCTAGCAACTCTAAAACCTGTGTATCCGCTCTTAGTCATGGCTACAATGGCTTTTGCTTTTAAGTGGTCACTCATTCGAACTGCTGTAAAACATACTTCGTCACTGGCGAAAGAGGGTGACTCTGAATTGGGTCTCACCCCTTTGTAATAGGCTCTACGGTCTTTTTCAACATCGCCAACAATATCACTCATCATTTCTACGACTCTCACCGGATATTTACCTACTGAAGTTTCTGCTGACAACATGACGGCATCTGCCCCGTCTAAAACTGCATTTGCAACGTCAGTAATTTCGGCTCTTGTAGGCATTGAGTCAACGATCATGCTTTCCATCATTTGAGTGGCAATTATGACAGGCTTGGCGTGCAAAATGCAAGTGTCTACCAACCTTTTTTGAATCAATGGTACCTGTTGGAGTGGAACTTCCACTCCCAAATCGCCGCGTGCCACCATTACAGCATCAGTTACTTTTACAATACTATCAAAGTTTTCTACTGCTTCGGGCTTTTCGATTTTGGCAATGACTCTTGCGCGACTTCCTTTTTCGGCGATGAGTTTTTTCAGTTCGATAATGTCATCTGCGGTACGAACAAAGCTCAGTGCCACCCAATCAACATCCAGAGAAAGTCCGAATTCAAGGTCTTTTAAATCTTTTTCGGTAAGACAGGGTGCTGAAATTTTGGTATTTGGCAAGTTGAACCCTTTGTTGGAACTCAGTTCGCCACCTACCACTACTTGAGCTCTAAGATGTTCGCTGTCAATTCTTTCAGTAATTACAAGTTCTACTTTACCATCGTTGAGGAGAATTCTGTCTCCAACGTGAGCTTCATCGGGTAGTCGTTCGTAACTTACATACAGTATTTCAGGAGTGCTGATGCATTCTTTGGTGGTGACAATAAGTCCTTCACCGGCCACCATCATCATTTTACCGTCTACTTTTCCAATTCTCAATTTGGGTCCTTGTAAATCTTGCATGATGGCAACGTGACAACCCAATTTTCTGTTGATTTTACGAATGCGTTCTGCGGTTTCGGCGTGAACGGTGTGTTCGCCGTGTGAGAAATTTAACCTGCAAACATCAACCCCAGCATTGATGATTTTTTCAAGATTTTCTTCGGAACTACTTGCTGGCCCAATGGTTGCAACAATTTTTGTTTTGTTAAATTTCAGTCTGTGCATTTTACTCTTTTACTCTTTTTCAATGATTAGGTGCTCTAGAAGAGAAACCCATTTCCATTTGGATGTTTGTTCATCTTGCATCTGATAAACCAACTCAAACCTATTTGATGATTTGAGCTTGTTTAACCAATGCTCGAAATTCAACATTCCAAAGTCTTTCTCAAACATCAGCAGATAATCAGGGGAGGGCTTTGCTGTTAGCAGTTTTCCTTGTGTTCCTTGATTCTGAATGAGCCACATTCGGGGCCATTGTTCGCTGCCTTGGTAAAAGTACTCTAAATGGAGTGATTTCTTTTCTTTCGACAAATTTATTGTAAAAGGTTCTTTCTCACACACAAATTCTAAGGAAAAAGTGTCAAAAAGACACCAAGCCACAAAATAAGGTGCTTGTGAACTATGAATAGCAACGACTTGGAAGTCACTGCCATCAAGGGTTACCGTTGATTTATGGCGTTTCAATGTGTATGAATGGATAAAAATTCTAACAAAAATAATTTTTTCATTCGCATCTCATGAAAAAAATGTTTCTTTGTAGCCGCAAAATATCAATTTACGAATCATGTCAGAAATTGCAGAAAAAGTAAAAGCAATCATCGTCGATAAGTTAGGCGTTGATGCAGCTGAGGTTAATCCCGAAGCAAGTTTCACCAATGATTTGGGAGCAGATTCTCTCGATACCGTTGAATTAATCATGGAATTTGAGAAAGAATTCGACATTAGCATCCCAGACGATCAGGCTGAAAAGATTCAGACTGTGGGTGAGGCCATCAAATACATCGAAGAAAATAAGTAATCTATGCAACTCAGAAGGGTTGTTGTAACCGGTATGGGCGCCTTGACGCCTATTGGAAACAATTTGAACGATTATTGGGAAGCTTTGGTTAAGGGTACTTCTGGTGCCTGCGAAATTACCAAGTTTGATCATTCTAAGTTCAAAGTGAAGTTCGCTTGCGAGGTCAAAAATTTTGACCCCATGGAGTATTTTGACAAAAAAGAGGCCCGTAAAATGGACCCCTTTACTCAGTATGCTATGGTGTGTGCCGATGAAGCACTCAACGACAGCGGATTGTTGCAGCAATCATTTGACCCCGACAGAATTGGGGTTATCTGGGGCGCAGGTATTGGTGGGTTAACCACCTTTTTCAACGAAGTAGTAGACTACGCTAAGGGCGACGGAACCCCTCGTTTCTCGCCCTTTTTTATCCCTAAAATGATTGTAGATATAGCCGCAGGTTACATCTCAATCAAACACCAACTAAGAGGCCCCAATTACAGCACCGTTTCTGCTTGTGCTTCTTCTACACATGCGCTGATCGATGCCTTCAACCTCATTCGCCTCGGTAAAGCCGATGCAATTGTAGCTGGTGGTTCAGAAGCTTGTGTGAATGAGCCTTCTGTAGGCGGCTTTTCAAACATGAAAGCCCTTAGCGAACGCAACGATGATATGCTTACCGCCTCTAGACCCTTCGATAAAGACCGTGATGGCTTTGTAATGGGTGAAGGTGGTGCTTGTTTGATCTTAGAGGATCTAGAACATGCCAAAGCTAGAGGTGCAAAAATCTATGCTGAATTAGTGGGTGGCGGTATGACCGCTGACGCTTATCACCTTACTGCTCCACATCCCGAAGGATTGGGTGCGAGAAATGTGATGAAAATGGCGCTCCAAGATGCTGGTCTTAAAGCTGAAGATATTGATTATATCAATGTTCACGGTACAAGTACTCCCCTTGGTGACATCGCCGAAATAAAAGCCATTCACGGTGTGTTTGGTGAACACATGTACAATCTTAACATTAGCTCTACAAAAAGCCAAACAGGCCATTTGTTGGGAGGTGCTGGCGCTATTGAAGCTGCCGCTTGTGTAATGTCAGTGTATAATGACATTGTTCCTCCAACCATAAACCACTTTACAGATGATCCAGAAATTGATCCAAGATTGAATCTAACATTCAATGTGGCTCAAAAAAGAACGGTTAATGCTGCATTGAGCAATACTTTTGGATTTGGTGGACACAACGCATCTGTTATTTTCAAAAAATTCATCGACTAATATTTTCGTTTGGGTTTTTCTCTGTTCACAAAAGATCATTTTCGTACCAAGATTCACCGACTAACTGGCGTACGTCCAATTAGAGTGAAAATTTACCGCGAAGCGTTTACCCATTCTTCTACCCGAGATAATAAATCTCACAACAACTCCGTAATTAATAACGAAAGGCTCGAATTTTTAGGCGATGCCATTCTCGATGCTGTTATTGCTGAGGTATTGTTCAATAGATTTCCTTTTAAAGACGAAGGATTCCTCACCGAAATGCGAACCCGTATTGTCAATAGAGAACAAATGGGAGACTTAGCCTATAAACTTGGTTTGTTGGAACTGATGGATATGAAGGCTGAGCTTTTCACCAATAAAGTGGCACTAAAGGGTATTGGAGGAAATGCTTTGGAAGCACTCATCGGTGCTATTTATTTGGATAGAGGGTATAAAAAAGCTTCTTGGTTTATTAGACATAGATTGATAGGTCAATATTTAGATATGGATCGACTGATGTCTATGGTGGTGAGCTACAAAGCAGTCTTTATGAAATGGGCTCAAAAAAATCAGAAGACCATTGAATGGAAATTAGCTGAATCTGATCAGCGAAAGGATAAACATGAAATATCCATGTTTATAGATGGAGAGCTTTGGTTTACTGAGGTGAATAAGAGTCGTAAAAAGGCCGAAGAATTGTGCTGCGAAAAAGCATGCAGAAAACTCGACCTTTCACACCAACTGTAATAATCAATCTTCCACCTCTGGCAGGTGTTTTACCAAATCATTCTCTTTTGAGAAATTGCACCAGTAACACTTTTCATCGCCGCAACCTGTTAAAAACTCCTTGTTCTTGAGTTTTCGGTCAGCCTCTAATACCCATTTTTCAATCAACTCAAAATGTTCCTTCGTGTAATAGTTGTTCCAAACGGGCAATGTATTATCATCTTCAGGGTTCATAGATTCAATTCCCCCAGAAACAAATTCCCAATTTAAATCAGGTTTGTTTTTTATGAGTAATCCGTAAATGCCTACCTGAAACCAATAATTGGGTGGTAGTTTATCTTCGGAATATCTGCTACTTAAATTAGAATCGGTTTTCATTCTAGAATTACTTCCCGTTTTGTAATCAAAAATTTGCACTAAATTTCCGTCAATGGCAATTTTATCAATAGAACCCTTAACAGGCACATTTCCAATGGTAGATTGCAGGGAATATTCTGTTTTAAAGATTCTGTTTTTCAAGTAAATATCTTTTTTGTTCGCCAAAATCAATGGAATTAGATGTTCACCTTGCTGGGTTCTGGCTTTAAACTGCTTTTCTGTGAAATTGCCCTTGAATTTGTGCATCTGAGAATGGAAAACCGAAATGAGCTCTTTTTCAGAGGGCCAAAGTCCTTCACTAACAAATTGTTCAATCAAAATTCTCATAGTTCCATGTACGGCGTTTCCGTATGCCGTATTTTCATTCGGTGCGGAAGGAATGCGTACAATGTTGCTGTAGAAAAATGATAGTCCGCATTTCAGAATATTTTTTATGGAGGACGGAGAAAAAGTAAAAGTTTCTAACTTGTGATTGATCCAATCCATATTTTCCTCTTCGAGGGATGGCTTTGCGCTCCTCATCAAGATGTTTAAATGCGCCCAATGAAGATCTTTATCCGAAAAATCAACCGTATTTGGAGTGTTTTCAGTGAAATCCTTAATCGATTCTGCTATAAACTGGGAAGGAGTCATGGTTTCAGTTTTCTTCCCGTATTCATTTAAGAAGTACGATAATCGAACTTGTCTTTTTCCTCTGGTAATGGCAACAAAAAATAAACGTCTTCGTTCTTCGATCTCTTGGTCTGCGCTATTTTGACTGGGTATTGTCTTGTTAAAGGCAAGCAATAAATGATTGATTCTATAGGGATAGCGGTTGTTGCTGGACGGTAACCATTCATTTTCCGTGCATGAAACCACAAATACATAATCAAATTCCAATCCTTTAGATCCATGGGCCGACATCAATTGCACCCCGTTTTCTTGTCCTAATCGTTTGGCCAAAGGAATTTCTAATTGGGCATTTTTGAGCGATTCGATTTGAACCAATAATTCACTTAAGGTGATGTACGGGAATCTATCGCTTTGTTTCATGGCATAATCTAAAAAGGTATGCAGAACTTCTAAATTCCATCGTGATTGTTCATTTTGAGTGGCAAACGACACAAATCCGCCTTCCGAATAAACCTTAGAAATCAAAACCCCAACATTTTCCTGCTGGCAATTTTGAATCCATATTTCTGCATGTTTCCAGAGTAATTTTAACTGTGTGATTGAATTTTCGCTTAAATATTCAGCTGTAATTTCTCCGATCAATAAGGCATTCAGATAATTCCTCCATCCAACAGACAAGCCTTCATCTTTGTATTTATTTCTTTTCCATGCATCAATTTCGGTAGAAAGTTGATTGATTTCAATGGGCGTAATGCGGTAAATAGGGGATACAAGAAGTTCGTAAATCAAGTGATCAGCTGAATTCGCCTCTTTTGATTCTCTGTCAATGAAATTCAACCATTTTAATAACAATACGATGATAGGTTCAGTAAGTATATTGGCATTTTTTGAGAGAACAAATGGAATTTTCTTGATTTGAAATAAATCAATCAATGCTTTAGATGATGCGTGTTTTGAATATAAAACAGCAATCTCGTTTGGCTCTACTCCAGATTGTATCAGTATTTCAATTTCATTTGAAATTCCAATGCTCTGATGGAATTCATTGAAATAGGCGGTTGCTTGAAAAGGCAAAAGTGGGTAGTTTCTGTTGTCTCCAGAACATTCCAAATCTTTGATCAAACTGTTATCTGAATTTACCAATCGATCTTGATTAAATTTAATCAGTTGGGTTGAAGCTTCTAAAATTGGAGAGGCGCTTCGGTAATTGTCTTTGAGCATGACCAATTGCAAATGCTCTTGAAAACGATTTTTGAATTCAATCATATTTTGAACCCTTGCACCCTGAAATGCATAAATGCTTTGATCGTCATCGCCAACAACGAAACAATTTGGATTTTCCTCGTAATAGTCAATTAAATAATATAGGATATCGGCTTGTTTGCCCGAGGTGTCTTGGAATTCATCCACCAAAACATAGTGGTATCTTTCTTGAATGAGTTGCTTGAAGTCAGGGTCGTTTTTGAATTTTTGATAAACCCAATCAATCATATCGTTGAACTCGTAAACACCGGCATCTGCTTTGTGCTTTTTATACACTTCCAGCAATTGGGCGGCTTCAATTAGTTTGGCCCAAAATCCGTGATTATCTGCGTATTTCTTTTTATTTACATCACCTTTAACCGCATTTTCCTTGGGCATGTTCTTTTTGTAAGCATGATCAGGGAAAGCTTCTAAATATCTCGCGTGATCTTTAAGAGCTTCTACATTTTGGGCAATTTGATGGGCATCTATATTGACGTCATCCATGATCTTCCAAAGATTGAGGAGCGTTTTATGGGTGCTGAAATTATTGGATGAATAATCTTTGATAGGAGAAGATGCAGGAAGATCAGCTATGATTTTTTGCACAATTTCAATTCGCTCTAAGTCATCCATTACTCTGAGGTCGCGTTTTGAAAAATGTTCTGGATATTCACTGATGATGCGATTGCAGAGGCTATGGAAAGTATGAATGTTCACACGATAAGCATCGTTACCCATGAATTTCATCAATCGTTTTTGCATGGCCGTAGATCCCGCATCCGTAAATGTTAAGCATAAAATGTTTTCTGGAGCGGTGTCTGTTTGCTGCCGTATGTTCATGATGCGCGCAGCAAGAATTTGTGTTTTACCGGTTCCTGGTCCAGCTATAACCATAACAGGTCCATCAATGGCATCTACGGCCTGTTTTTGTCGGGCGTTTAGCCCAGCATACAATTCATCAAAATTTGACATGAGAAAACTAAATATACGAAAATTTCCGGAAATTTACAAAAGGCTATGGCCAAGATTTGATAACTTTGTTACAATGACTGCTGCTAAGCCCAATACCAAAGAACAATATCAACAGGTTCTTGATCAATGCAGAACTATTTTCTTGAAAAAGAATTCAGATTATGGTGCATCTTGGAGGTTGTTTCGCCCCAGTAGTCTGACAGATCAATTGTTTATCAAGGCCCAACGTATCAGGAATATTGAGCAATCTGGTGTAAATAATGTAGGAGATGATGTCTTCGGCGAGTTCATGGGTATAGTAAATTATGCCATCATGGGAATGATTCAAATGAACGAAGAAGCCACCTTTACACCAACAGAATCTACCAGTGAATTAATGCATCTCTACGACCTTTGGTCAAAGAAAACCTTTGATTTGATGCTTCTGAAAAATTCAGATTACAGCGAAGTTTGGAGAGAAATGAGAATTAGCTCCTTTACCGATATGATCTTGGTAAAACTAGCTAGAATAAAACAAATAGAAGATAATCAAGGAATTACTATGAGTTCAGAAGGCGCCGATGCAAACTATCAAGACATTATGAACTATGCCATCTTTGCTCTTATCAGATTGGTAGAATCAAAAACTGAGTAACATGCGAATTCTATTTCTGATTGTTCGAATCATTACGGGTGCACTTTTTGTGTTTTCGGGGATAGTGAAATTGAATGATCCTAGTGGATTTGCCATTAAATTGAACGAGTATTTTGATGTATTCTCTCAAGATATATCTTCGTTGGATTCGTTTTTTCAGTCGTTGAAGGATTATTCTGTATTCATGAGCGGATCCTTTTGCGCCCTCGAAGTTCTCCTTGGATTTGCCATGCTATTGGGATGGCAAATGAGAATGACGCTTTCCATAACCACCGCCTTGATTGTGTTTTTTACTTTCTTGACCGGTTATTCAGCGGTATATAATAAGGTTACCGATTGTGGTTGCTTTGGAGATTTTATTCATTTGGAGCCTTGGGATAGTTTCAAAAAAGACCTCATTTTACTCTTGTTTGTGGGGATTTTATTGGCTGGTATAAAATTCAACCGTACACTTTTTCAAATAATGCGAACAAATCAAATCATGATGGGCGCCACAGTGATGACCCTTGGATTTGGATTGTACTGTTATTTTTATTTGCCGGTTTGGGACTTTCTTCCTTATAAAAAAGGCAATGACATTGATTTTATCATGAATCACATTCCTCCGGGAGAAAGAGCTACAGATAGCGTTGAAATCAAGTTTGTCATGCAAAAAGGTTCAGATTCAGTGAAAGTAACCACTTTACAATACGCTGATTTTGCTCAAAGAGGATATGTATTTGTAAGACAAGATAGAAAGGTAATAGTTAAAGGATACAGCAGCCCTATTCATGATTTTGCCATTCATGATCTTAAAAACGGAATTGATTATAAAGATAGTTTCTTGAAGTATTCCGGTTATCAGGTATTGTTCATTGCGCCGTTTTTGAGCAAAACCGATGTTTCAAATCTTGATGAAATCAAAGAATTACACGAGGTTATTTCTCTGAAACCAGAAGTTAAGTTTTACGCCTTATCGTCTGCATCAATTGAAGCGTCAACGGAATTTGCTCTGAAAAATGGGTTGAAGTTTTCATTGTTTGCGGCTGATCAAAAAATGCTGATGACCATGGCACGTTATAATCCCACCATTTATTTGTTCAAAGGATCTGTGGTAGTGAATAAATGGAGTGGTAAGGCTATCCCCCAAAAGGAAGAACTTGAAAAATACATGCGTCCATGATCAGAAATGCGTTAAAAAAGATTCCCTTTTTAGCTTCTGTTTTGGCGGGATTGATCTTATTGATATTCATCCTCTTTCAGGCACTACCTGGGCCCGAACAAATTTTGAGCTCTCAACGTTCTGATGGAGAAACTACCAAAGCCATTGTAAAAGAACTTGGTCTTGATCAACCGCTTTACATTCAGGCGCTTAAATATTTAAACGACGTTTCGCCAATATCCATTTATTCAAACGATGCAGTGCCCTCACAGCTCAACGGCTTGCATGCATCATTGGGTAAATGGCAGTTATGGATAAAATTTCCTTATTTACGACAGTCCTTTCAAACCCGAAGATTGGTATCTAGCATGTTGGGCGAAGCCTTTTTAGGCACTCTATTATTGGCACTTTCGGCGATGTTGATTGCAGTGATTTTAGGCGTTCCACTGGGCATTTGGGCGAGTTTGAGGCGCAATACTTGGGTTGATCATTTTATCGTTTGGATATCGGCTATTGGTATTTCGGTACCATCGTTCTTCTCGGCCATGATTTTCTCTTGGTTGTTCGGATATGTTTATCATTCAACTACAGGACTACCCATGACGGGTAGTTTTTTTGAAATTGATGATTTGGGCCAGGAGATTCACATAAAATGGTCAAATTTGATTCTTCCGGCGGTTGCTTTGGGAATACGACCTTTGGCTGTTTTGGTTCAATTAACCAGAAATACCATGGTTGATATCATGGAAATGGATTTTATCCAAACAGCTAGAGCAAAAGGGTTAAAAGAAAGTGTAGTTATTTTCAGACACGCTTTGCCCAACGCTTTGAATCCATTGGTTACGTCAGTGGGAGGGTGGTTTAGCAGCCTTTTAGCGGGATCTTTCTTTACTGAGTACATTTTTCAATGGAAGGGACTAGGTAAAGTGACCATAGATGCACTTCAGCAAAGTGATCTTCCCTTGGTGATGGGGGCCGTTTTATTCACAGCCTGTGTGTTTTTCGCCATTCACAGCATTACAGAACTGTTGTATGTTTGGATTGATCCTCGATTACGAAAGAGCTCATGACTTCAAAACAACGCATATATTTAATTGGATTGCCAGCCTCAGGCAAGACCACCATTGGAAGATGGTTGGCTGAACGACTAGGGTGGGAATTCTATGATATTGACGAGGCTGTAATTTCCAAAAGTGGAATGAGTATATTCCGTTTCTTTGAAGAAAAAGGGGAAGAAGAATTTCGCAAATTAGAAACAGAATTATTGCGAGAAACTAAACTATTTAACAACACCGTAATCTCTTGTGGGGGCGGAACTGTAGCCCATTCTAATAACATGGATTGGGTCTTAAATCAAGGTCTTACCGTATATTTAAATCCAGAGATTTCTGAATTATCTTTAAGAATTGCCGGTAATTCTACCCAAAGACCTATGTTTAAAGGACTTCATGGCGAGGAAATTACCGATAAATTGATGAATTTGCTCGAAGAAAGGGCAAAATTCTATCATCAATCCAAAATTATTTGGAATAAAAGCACTCCAAACGACTTTCTTTATAACGCTATAAATCAATTAGTTAGCAGTAGATAAAATTCGATGTTATATTTTGTTAATTAATAGTGAATAAAAAAGTATTACTAAATGTGCATCAACTATTTGTGAATCACATTGACTTTTATACTTTTGAGAAGTTAACCAAATCTAAAAACAGTTAAATAATGAACAAATCAGATTTAATCGGTAAGATGTCAGCAGACGCTGGTATTACCAAAACTCAAGCTCAAGCGGCTTTGAATTCTTTCATCGATGCAACTACTGGTGCTTTGAAGGCAAACGACAAAGTAATCTTAGTAGGTTTCGGTACTTTTTCTACTAGCACTCGTAGCGCTCGTAAAGGTCGTAACCCACAAACTGGTAAAGAAATCAACATCGCTGAAAAAACAGTGGTTCGTTTCAAGCCAGGTGCTGAATTGAGCAACAACGTAAAGTAATATTTTACTCTACCGTATAAGAAGAGGCTGTCAAATTTTGGCAGCCTCTTTTTTTTATCTTTGTTGTCACATGCATCAAAGCTCACTTTCGGCCAAACAACAATTATTTTTTGACCATTCAGCACAAACCAATCCCGAACCCATCGCTCTGGTAGTTGAATCGGCTCAAGGTTGTGAACTGTTTGATGAAAACGGCAATTCGTATATAGACCTGATATCTGGCATTTCTGTGAGTGCTTTGGGACATCAACATCCCTCGGTAAAAAAAGCCATCCACCAACAAATTGACAAGCACATGCATATCATGGTTTATGGCGAAGTGGTTCAAAGTGCTCCTGTGGAATACGCACATTGGTTAACTCAACAATTACCTGCAAATCTAAACTCAGTATACTTTGTGAATTCTGGTTCAGAAGCCATTGATGCCGCCATGAAATTGGCTAAGAGATTTACAAGTAACTCTGCTTTTGTGGCTCAAGATCAAGCCTATCATGGCAGTGGACAAGGTCCGTTATCGTTGATGAATGATGCCTATTTCACTCAAGCTTACCGTCCTTTATTGAACAATGTTTATTATATAAAACAGAATGACATCGTAGCACTCGATGGACTGCCAAAAACGGGTGTAGCCGCTGTTTTTCTTGAGCTAATTCAATCTGAAAGGGGGGCGAAAGTGGCATCTCCCGAGTATATTTTGGCCGTGAAGGACTATTGCAGCCGATCAGGAGCCCTTCTCATTGTTGATGAAATTCAAACAGGTCTCTATAGAACAGGGATACCCTTTGAGTTTTTAAGATATGGAATTGAACCTGATATTTTGGTTTTGGGTAAAAGTCTAGGTGGCGGCATGCCCTTGGGTTGTATCATCACGTCCCCCAAAATAATGAATGCGTTTACTCAAAATCCCATCCTCGGACATATTACCACTTTCGGGGGACATCCCGTTTGCACTGCGGCCGGATTGGCCTCATCGAAGTTTATTTTTGAGAATCATTTGCAATTAAACATATTGAAAAAGGGCCAACTTTTCAAAGAGTTGCTCAAACATAAAGCCATAGTTTCAGTAGAAGGACAAGGCTTGTTGTTGGCATGTCATCTGCATGTGAGTATCAATATCATCGAATTCAATAAAGCATTGTTGAGGAGCGGTGTCTTTACAGATTGGTTCTTATTCACTATGAATGCCATCAGAATTGCCCCGCCTCTCATTATCACGGAAGAGCAAATCAATCAGGTTTGTTCAACTATTTTAGGTCAATTGGATGTTTTTTTTGGGGGATAATCACACTATCTTTGTTTTATAAGAATGTTGAAACGATTCCTTCGTGTGAGATTTGCCTTTGCAGCTGTGCTTTTTTTTGCAGGGTTTTCCTCATGTCAAAGAATCAATGATTCATCGGAAGCAGAAGATTTTGAAGAAGCTAAAGAGTTTTTGTACGCGCAGCATGCAACTTGGGTTGCTGTACAAATAGCAGAACACATCAATTCAACCGGTTCCACCCTTGGGTTGAATACATTTATGATGGATTCTCTTACCAAGCAATTAAAATCCACTTACCTCATTAATGATTCAAGCTATCTGGATAATAACGGTATTGAATACGAACTGTATTTCAATCCCCAGAACGCAAGCAATTACAATCCATATGAACATTTTACCACGTATAAATTTGATGGTAAATTGAAAGTGGTTGTTGATCAAAACTATAGAGAAATTGGGTCTAAGTCGGAAATAATTATTGATGAGAACAATCCATTTATCATTGATTATCCTTTGTTTGGTTTGGTTAAAATTTTCGGAACCATTGAAATGGAGCGCACAGCCGTAAGTACCGTAAAATTAAAATACAAAGACTTTAAAGTGATTTTTGATTCTGATACGTATGACTGGAGTGCTGATGTTGAATATTCTTGGCTCTTAGGTGCTGAAACCGATGGTTTATGGAACGATCAAATTCAATTTACAGGAAACGGTAAATTATTGGAAGTAGATGACTCAAATGATCAGGCAGAATTCACCATCGTAAATGTTTTAACTAAGAGCTTTGAACCGGGTTGTTCTGATTATTTTCAATTTGGAAGCTTGTCTTTATCAACCAAAGATGATGATTTCCTCATAGATTTTGACCCATTTAAGAACGGTTCTTGCAGTTCATTGGTGAGAATCTCAAACCGAAAAGGGGAATTGGAATTTGTAGGGCCCTAAATTTGTTCCGGAAAATCAATCAGCCCGTATTCTTTGTCGTTGTTTTTTTGCATCCAAACGTGCGTAATTCCGTTGGTTAACCAAATAAATTCACTGTCCAATTTAGTGTTATATTGAGAAGCTTG
The DNA here is from genome assembly GCA_964527775.1 of uncultured Rhizobium sp. GTDB lineage: Bacteria > Bacteroidota > Bacteroidia > NS11-12g > UBA955 > VMCP01. Next base: position 102,414 of record CAZGQS010000007.1, read on the forward strand.
TATAACCACATTGCGGGTTATTTCAACTTTTGGAGCCTTACATTCAACCAATATTTTTGGGTGTATTTTATCTGTAAATACTACAATATCAAAGCGTTTAGAGATTCCTGACACCTTAAGACCTCGCTCTACTGCAATTTTACCTACGTTGATCTCATAATGGTTTAAAAGTAACTCCAAGCAATTTTGCCTTACCCATTCTTCAGGTGTAAGGGGATAATTTTTTTTACGTACTCTGTCAAAAATGAGTTTTTTTTGCTCATCAATACGATTGCCCCATTGGAATTCCGGAAAGTTCAGTTTTTCCATTGCGGTAAAAATACACAATCATGGCCAAAGCAACCGATACCGTTCCACAGTTCCAACAAATTTTGACGGAAATAAAGTCAGGAAAGTTCTCGCCTGTTTATTTGCTGCAAGGGGAGGAGACTTTTTTTGTGGATGAAGTAACCTCTGTTTTGGAAAATTCGGTTGTTGCCCCTGAATCACGCAGTTTTAATCAAACCATCGTTTATGGAAAGGAAGTTTCTAGCAATGAACTGATTGGAATTTGTAAACGCTATCCCATGATGAGCGATTATCAATTAGTGGTAGTTAAAGATGCCCAAGATTTAAAAGAAGTTGAAAATTTGGTTCCGTATTTAGAGAATCCACTTACTTCAACCGTTTTAGTTTTGGTATACCGCAGCGGAAAGCTTGATATGCGAAGCAAATTTGCAAAAACAGCTTCAAAATATACTACCGTCAATTTTCAAAAATTGCGCGATTACCAGATTAAAGATTGGCTTCCCAAATTTGCAAAAATGAAGGGTAAGGTCTTAGATCAAGATGCAACCCAAAGGTTGTTAGATTTGATTGGAGCAGATTTGAGCGTCATTCATAATGAGCTCGAGAAGATTTTCGCTTCGGTTAAAGAAGAATTCATAAAAATTGCCCACGTTGATGAACAAGTAGGATTCAACCGAGAATACAATGTATTTGAGCTTCAATCTGCATTGGCTTACAGAAACTTCAATAAGAGCATTCAAATATCCCATCAAATGGGACAAAAAATGGAGCGCGGTGAAATGATGCGTATTTTCCCCGTGTTATTTGCTTACTTTAATAGAATTTTGCTGTTGCACAACAGCAAATCATCCAACAAAACTGATTTAGCCAAAGAGATTGGTGTAAACCCTTATTTCATGGATGAATATTTTGCAGCCAAGGCCAATTATTCTATGGTAGATCTTGAGAAGGTGATGAACATCTTGAAGTACTTAGATTTACGTCTCAAGGGTATAAACAGGGGAAATGCCACCGACGGTGATTTGTTGGTTGAAACCGTTGTAAATATTCTCAAAAAATAGTCATTAAACGTTTAAAATTTCCATTTCTTGTGGGAATGTCCGTAATTCGCAAAAAAGCATTTTTTACAATATGAAAAAGTTATACTCTCTATTTATGGGTATTGGCTTGGTGGGAATCTCCTTTTCTCAACAAGTAAATACTTCTCAAATTTCAGCCGATGCTATGAAGTATCCTGCAAAAGCTGAATGGAACCCAACAAAAACCTTAGCGGATGTACCACAATACACAGGTAAAGTTCGCCAATCTACAAAAGGTATTTCCAATAGGGCTGCTGATCATAGTTCTTTTATTGAACTAGGTAGTACCTTCTACGATCTTCAATCTAACGGGGCAATGCCGCACCGTATCATTCGTCATAAAAGTGGTGCAGTATCTGCCACTTGGACAACTGCATCTTCCGGTGCTGCTGGTTTCCCTGGTCGTGGTTCAGGATATAATTTCAAGGCTGCTGGAGAAGGTTCAACTTGGGGTGAAGCATCTGCAAATAAAGTAGAAGCGACCAACCGTTCAGGTTGGCCAAACATTGGCGAGTTGAGCAACGGTGGTGTTTTTGTCATTGCACACGATGCTACAAACGGTGGATTTTTCATGACTAAATCCTCTAAAGAAGGCGATCGTCCGTCAACCACTTCTTACATTTTGAATGAAACTCCTTATAAACCTATATGGGCTAGAACCGCAAACACCGGTGATACCATACACTTGATTTGTTCTTACACCGATTCAGCTGCTCCTGGCGAAGCACGTGCCCCTCGCAGAAAAGGTATTTATGCACCTATGGTTTATAGCCGTAGTTTTGACGGTGGTGAAACATGGAACATACAACACCAAATGTTGCCTAACTACGACAGTACGCTTACCAACAACGGTGGTGCAGATCAATATGCCATTGATTCTCGTGGAAATGTAGTTGTAATTGCTAATGCCGACAACCTACAAGGTGTGGCTTTGTGGAAGAGTGTTGACTACGGACAAACTTGGAGACGCTATTTAGCAGATTCTTTCCCATACGCGCCATACAATGCTAAGAAGTTGATGCTTGATACTCCTATCACCAATGATGGAACAGTAGACGTAATTATCGATCCAAACGGAAAAGTACACGCTTTCTGGGGATTGGGCCGCGTATTAGATACAGATACAGCTGACGAATCTTATAGTTTCTTCCCTGGAATTCAAGCCATTGTTTACTGGAATGAAGATATGGCACAAGGAAAAATCATTTCTACTTCAACACCTTTTGATCGTGATGAAGATGGTGGTGTGACTTTAAGTACTGCAACTACTCAGGCATTATCTAGCGGCAGTTTGCCCTCCGGATTTTCAACTGTAGCGCGTTTGGGTAATACCAATGCTATGCGTCAGCCCAACGCGGCATTAGACCCTAACGGAAATTTATACTGCATATTCAGTTTCCCTGTAGAAGGTGATATTTCTGATTTGGATGCAAACTACCGCGATATCGGGATTGTTTACTCAACCGATGGTGGTATGACTTGGGGAAATCCTCAGAACTTAACTCAGTATTTGTTGAAAGAAGACGATTTTGGTTGTGTTGCTCGTGAAGCTGACAATTTCTTGCACTTCATGTGGCAGCAAGACGAGATTCCTGGTACCAACCTTCAGAACAACGATGTTTTGATGGCGAACCACGAAGTAGTTGAAAACAAAATCATGTACCAAGCGGTACCCGTGAGCGAAATCTTGTCTGAGTCAATTGGAATGGTGCACGGTTTGAGCACTGAACTTCCTCATACTGGAGAAGTGTTTGTTGTGAATCAAAACCAACCAAATCCATTCGATCAAACTTCAGACGTTATCATCTTCTTGACCAAACCTGGAGATGTTAAAATTGAAGTTAGAAATACCATGGGTGCTTTGGTGAAATCTTTTGATTACAACAACTTGTTGAGAGGTAACCACCAATTGACTATCAACGCTGAAGGTTTGACCTCAGGAATTTACACTTACACGGTAATTTCAGGAGCGAATTCAGTGAGCAAAACCATGATGGTTAAGTAAAAAATAATTGCTTTTAAGAAAAAGGCTACTCAATTTGGGTAGCCTTTTTTATTAACTTTGTTGGCATGAAACCGGGTTACAAATACCATCTTTTTACGGCAATTCTTTTCATTACCATTGGGATATATATTTTGGTTGTTCCTCAAGCCGCTATAAATATCAGCAAGTATGAATATTCCAATTTAATCTTCGCTATGGTCTTGTTTTTGTGGGGCGCTTTCAGAGGATATAAAGCGTTGTCTATTCACCGGAAGAACAAGGAAGCATGAGAATTCTTTTGCTCCTAGCAGCTGTAGCTTTTTGGGGATGTCAGGAAATATCCTTCTCTGGAAAGGGAAAAGACGTTCCTACGGCTGGGCAAGTATCTATTGGCTTCGAATGGGGAGATACCTTTATGGTTCAACAGTGGCTAGAAATTTTTCACTCTCAATATCCCAAGGCAAAAATCACCCCTATCTACGGCAACTATTCTGAATTGACAGATTTGCTGTTGAAAGATTCGTTACACGGTGTATTCATGCACGAAAGATTCAATTCAGACCAATTAGCTTGGTTGAAACAACAAAAAAATTCTACAGTCAATGAAATTGAATTAGGTACCACTTCTTTGGTTTTTATAACTTCTCGGGAGTCTCGAATAGAAAACCTGAAATTAGACCAAATTAGAAATGAACTTTTTGGGGGGATTTTCAAAAAACCAGTCAATGAGGCAAGTTACAATTGGATACTTCCCTCTAGGTCTTCATCGGAGTGGGGAAGGTTAGCGAAATTCTTCTCAAGTCAGAATTACGTCACAAACTCAAAAGGCGGACTATCTGATTCTTCAGAAAGTAAGGAGCAACAATGGATGAATCATCAACCTGGAAATCATGTTCGTTGGATCAATAGCCATCAAGATATCATTCAATACGTTTCTAGGAATCCCAATACAGTAGGGGTGGTTTCGTTAAATTGTATTGCAGATAAAAAAGACAGTCTTGCTTTGGCTAATTCCCAAAATGTGAAGGTGTTGGCCGTTGAAAATAACCAAGGAAAATTCACTTATCCCTTTCAATCGCAAATTAGTCTGTCACAATATCCGTTTGATCAACCCGTTGTAAGTTATGAAATGCAAGGTTATTCAGGATTAATTACGGGTTTTGTGCTTTATTGTAACAGTCAAGCCGGACAGGCGCTCATGAAGAAATCGGGGTTGTTGCCTAAAAACTACCAAGGCCGTAAAATAGAATTAGACCTTCCTAATTGAAGAAGTAATTGAACAATTTAAAGGGTATATTTGTCGTAATTAATAATTAGCTAACCTACTTTTAACATATATTTATTTTTTTTGCAGTCAAAATGAAAAGACATCTTTTATTTACAGTATTATCCATCGGGCTTTCCTTACAGGGTTTAAATGCTCAAACCATTAAAGAGGCTGAACGTTTCGTGAGAAATGAACAATACGAAGACGCGGCCGGTGTATATACCAAACTTATTGCCAAGAAACCAAAAGACGGTATGAATTACTATTATTCAGCCGTGAATCACCTTCTTAAAGGCGATTCTATTTCTGCCATTCAAATTTTAGATCAAGGCGCAATCAACGCTCCTAAATGTAAAATGATCTTGGTTGGTAAAGGTATGTTGGCACTTCGTCAAGGCAATAACGCTTCAGCCGAAAACTATTTTGTTCAAGCACAAGACATCAGTAAAAAGAAAAAAGGACTAATCAACAAAGAAATAGGTAGAGCCTACCTTTCGGTTGGAACATCCGACGAGAAAGCAGAAATTGCCAATGCTCAAAAAGCAAAAACCTATTTGGAAGCTGCCGTTGATGATTTCGAAACTAAATTGCTTTTGGGTGATGCTCTTATGGTCATTAACAAAGCAGATCTATCTCAAGCCGTTCAACAGTTCATCGTATCTGGTTACGAACAACCCGAAGATCCTCGTCCATTGTTGAAAGAAGCCTACGTATATAGAAGAGTAAAAAACTATGAACTTTCTAAATTGCGTATCGCTGAAGCTTTGAGTAAGGATTTAGAATATGCGCCTGCTTACAGACAAATGGCAGAGGTATTGCAATTGATGGGACAGAAAGATAGTTCTATTTACTATTTCGAGCAATATTTGAAGCGTAACAATAACTTGTCTGCTCGCGTTAAATATGTGGAAGCTCTTTATTTGAATAGTGAATTCGATAGAGCTATTGCTGAAGGTAAAGCCCTTTTAAAGCAAAAAGAAGTACCCAATATCTACGGTGTTATTGCTTATGCAATTGTAGGTAAGAAAGATGCAACCGCTGAAGAGATTAATGATGGACTTGAAAACTTCAAGATGTATGAAGATAAGTTTGTAGCTCCTAAAAATCGTAAATTGTTCAACCGCGAAATGTACTTCAAGGCAACCTTACTTTACAGAGCCGATAAACAAAAGGAAGCGTTTGAATTATTTACCAAAGTACTTCAAGATACTGCAAAATCTACAGAAAGTATGTATGATGCCGTTCGTGAACAATACTACAATTTAGGTTCAGACTTGCACAAAGAGATTTCGAAATTGGATAAAGAAAATACAGATGGTGTGAACGATGTTCAGATTGCCGGACTAAAAGGCAAGAAATATGGTGCTTTTGATAAGGCCTACAAAACCTTGGAATTGAAGCGCGTAAAGAACGGCGGTACTTTGAATTTGAGAGATCTATTCTTTGCTGGTCGTTGCTTGGATTTCATGGAGCGCTACGAAGAGTCAGTGAAAACCTACAACGAAATCATTACACAAGATACGAACTACATTTCTGGTTACTATTTAGTGGCCCAGTCATCTGCTCTTTTAGACCCAACAGATTCTACTGGAAATGTGACAGCAGCTTACAATCGTTGGTTGAATAAACTTACTCCAGAAGATCAGGTGAAATTCAAAAAAGACATTGAAAATGCCTATCGCAACATGGCCTTCTATGCACAGAAGAACAAAAGATACGAAGATTGCAGCTACTACTACGGGAAAGTTTTGGAAGTGAATCCTGAAGATACCGTGACCGCTGACATTAAAGCTCGTATTGATGAGTACCTCGAAAAACTTCGCGCACGTGAGGCTCGTCAAAAAGCAGCGGGTAAAAAATAAGTAAATTAAACGTTTAATATGATTAGGCCGGCTCACAAGAGTCGGCCTTTTTGTTATCTTTGATTTTATGTTGAAATGGGCTTTTTTGATTTTCGGGGGATGTTTTTTCCAATTAGTTTCTGCACAAAACCTTCCTACCCATACTCTGCCCATACACTTTCAAAGTGACATTAGTATAGAACAACTAAAAGTTCGACTTTCAGATTTAAACATATCAGTAATTGACAGGGATTGGGGCTGGTTCAGTGCATCAGGCGTGAATGCGTCCCTCGAAAAAATAAAAAACACCGATGGAATCAACCTTGTTTACCAATCCAAACCCATTTCTAAAAGGTATCAACCCAACGATCCATATTTCGCCAAGCAATTTCACCTAACTCATATCCGTGCCGAAAAAGTGTGGGATTTTACCACGGGCGTGACCAATAGAACTGGTGATACGTTGATTATTGCTGTCATTGACGATGGAATTGATACCACCCATGAAGATTTGCGGTCTCAGATTTGGCAAAATGCTCTTGAAATACCCAACAATCAAATAGATGATGATCAAAATGGCTACGTGGATGATTATTTGGGATGGAATGCCGGTGACCAAAACGGAACTGTTTATACTTCTATATCGCAGTTTGACGGACATGGAACTGCTGTAGCAGGTGTAGCGGCGGCCCGTGCAAATAATTCGAAAGGAATTTCTGGTGTTTTGTGGAACGCCAAAATTTTGCCCGTCAATTGTTATCCTAATGATGAAGTTGATGTGGAAGCAGGTGTGCTTCGCGCCATGCTATATATATATAGGATGAAGAAGTTGTATTTGGAGTCCAATGGAATGAAAGGTGCAAACATCGGTGCACTGAATATGTCAGTTGGTATGGATAATGGCTTTCCTTCCGATGCTCCATGGTGGTGTCCCTTGTATGATTCCTTAGGATCAGTGGGTGTTTGGAGTGCTACCGCAGCTACCAATCGAAATGTAAATGTAGAAACCACAGGTGATCTTCCAAGTTTATGTCCGTCAAACTATATGATTTCGGTGAATTTATGTGACTTGAACAATCAACATTCAGGGAGCGGATATTCAGATACCTTCATTGATATAGCAGCGCCTGGCAACGATGCTTATACGACCATGCCCAATGTGTTACTTCCGGGGGAGCCTTATTCTTATGAATCGGGTACATCGTTCGCATCGCCTATGGTAGCCGCATCGATGTTGTTGTTGGAGTCGTTCACATGCGACACTTACATGAAGTTAAAAGTAGAAAACCCAGAGCTTGCCATGCAACTGATGCGGAGTTGGTTGAGTAAAGGTGTCAAGAAATCTGCATCCTTGAGCACAAAAACCCAAATGGGAGGTTGTTTAGATGTGTACGGTTCATGGAATGCCATGGTAGAATGGTGCCAAAAGATAGATACAACCTTCAAATTATCGGGAGAAGAGGTTAAGGAATCGGCAGTTTTTCAGGTTTATCCTCAGCCCATATATAAGGATGAAGCATTAAACATTGAAGTTTCAGTGGGTGGATGGATAGAAATCTACAATTTCCTGGGACGAAAGATGGGGGAGTGGAAGGTAGAAAAGGGGAAGAATGAGGTTTATTTGGGGCTAAGGGGGGGAGTGTATACGGTGCTTTTTAGGACTGAACAAAAAAAGACAAAAAAAGTTCAAATTTTAGTAGACTGAAAATGTGCGACTTAGTGTATTCTGTTGAATTTTTTCTGGGTGTAGGTTTGGAAATGCAGAAATAAGTAGTACTTTTG